>JAXMHR010000006.1:0-286051 GCA_046346705.1 Verrucomicrobiota bacterium
GACCACGTGATGCGTGGCCACCGAACCATTCGCACGGCCCTCCAAGCGGTCCGGCTGCAGGCCAAAGCGAACGCGGGAACCACACTCCTGATCAGTCACCCAGCGGATCACCGCCGAGGTCTCTCCCGGAACCACCACGGGCACCCCCGTGATTTCAACACCCCATGCCCCCTGACCGGACCCGATCGCAAGGAGCAGGACCGTGAGGTACCAGCGGACAACGTTCATGGTACTACAGCGGGATGCCGGCTCGAGCGCACGGCGGCGGCCTACTGCGGAAGTGTTTTGATGAACTCGTCCGCCTGGTGGATGGATCCGTTCATCTGGTCGATCAATCGGGTGATCTCCGCCTGGATGCTGGAGGCTTCGCCGCGCAGCGATCCGATGGCAGCGGCATTCAGGTTGTGCTTGAGGTAAAGCACCTGCTCCTTGAGCTGCTTGAGCACTGGCTCCATGCTCGCCTCGGCGGATTTGACCGACGCGGAAAGTTGCTGGTACTTGGTCCGGGTTTCATTCAACTGGCGCCGGCTATTGGACGCATAGGTGGGATTGGAAAATTGGGTAATTTCCTTCTCCCATTCCGTGAAAAGGTCTCCCGCAACCTGATCCATGTCCTTGATGCGCTTTCGGACCGTGGCGGCGCTTTTGTCAGCGGATTCGTATTCGCCCTTCAGCTTGTCGTAGTTCTTCTCGAGATCGCCGGCATTGACCGCATACATCTCGCGCAACCGGGTCAGGGCATCCTTGAACTCCGTTGCCGCCGCTTCCTGGCTGTCCCGGGCGCTGACCACGGCCTTCTTCAACAAATCCCTCTTCTCCACGCCAAACTTCTCCATGGTGGCGTAGTACATGGATTGGCAGCCGGCGCCCAGGAGGGCGACCGCGACCAGAAAGGGAAAAAGACGCGTCGCGTACATGGCGGGCAAAGGGTACTCAGGGTCGGCCCCCGGGCAACTTCCAACCGGGATCCGGGACCTACTCCTTCAAGTACTTCGGATACGAAACCCAACAATAGCCGCGCTTCATGAACTTGAAGTCCCGGTCGTTCGGTCCCGCCTTGGGCCAGTTGAACGGAAGGGTTCCCGAAACGGCGGCCTTTCGCGCGGCATCGATGGTTCCCTTTTCGATCCAGCGATGATTCTCGGCGTGTCCATCCGAATATCCCAACGAGCTGGCGTTGTTGTGATAAATCGCCATGGGATCCACCCAGTTGTCCGCGACGATGTTCAGGACCCACGTTCCGCGGTTGAAAGTCCGGGGATCCGCCTCCTCGATGAAGACATACATCGAGGACGGGAGCTGGATGGCGGAATGCTTCGTCACCGGATATGCATCCTTGGGTTCCCCATTCCACCCCTCGATGCCATTCATCCCATTCGCCTTGGAGTAAGAATCGTAGGCCCAGCCCACATCGATGCCTGGCTTCCGCCGGATCCGAATATCGCCGGGACAGTGATAGGCTCCGATTGCGGGACTGTACTGGTAGAGGGGACCGGACCGGATCGCCGCCTGGATGTTGGAAAGGAGATTTGCCGGGGCCCCTAGATTCTGCGGGTCGGGCCAATAGCCTCCACCCGCGAGATCCTTGCCATTGTACTTCAACCCAAGCAGCTCATCCCGGTTGTCGCTGGAGTACATGATCCACGCGTACAACAGCTGCTTTTGATTGCTGAGACAGGCGGCCATCGTGGCCTTCGTCTTGGCCTTGGACAACGCCGGTAACAGCATGCCCGCGAGGATGGCGATAATGGCCACGACGACCAGCAGTTCGATCAGGGTGAATGCAGTCGCAGAACCGCGCGGGTGCGGAGTTTGGGAGTCCATGGACTTGATCACATTCATGGGAAAGGAGGTTTCGGAGGAAGCTCCCGCGAGGTTAGGTATCGAATCCACGGGCACAATTTCAAAGTGCAGCTCGGCTCCAGCCTGATTCCATCCGTTTGCGGGTGAGGACGGTCCGGCCTTGATGCCGCGGGCACCGCCGGTCCAGCCTCCCCACGAACTCCTCTCTCACATGGCCACGAAGAACCCCCTGATTTCCACGGCACTCCCCATCCTCGTGCTCACACTTTCGGCATTCCCGATGCCCGGTTCCGCCGCTGAAACGGAACCGCCGGTGGTGACGCCGGGCGTCAACGGAACCCCTCCTTCGGACGCCATCGTCCTGTTCGACGGCAAGGACCTTTCCGCATGGAAGGCGGAGTCGGGCGGGACGCCGGGATGGAAGGTGGAACAGGGCTACGCCCAGGTGGGGGGCGGAGGGATCATGACCCGTGAGGAATTTGGACCGATTCAATTGCATCTCGAATGGGCGGCCCCCGCCGAGGTGAAGGGGGACGGCCAGGGACGCGGCAACAGCGGCGTCTACTTCCAGGGCCGCTATGAAATCCAGGTGCTCGATTCCTACCAGAACAAGACGTACTTCAACGGTCAGGCGGGGGCCTTCTACGGACACAATGCCCCCCTGGTCAATGCGAGCCGCAAGCCGGGAGAGTGGCAGACCTACGACATCATTTTCCATCCGCCGACGACCGGTGCCGATGGAAAAACCCTGCCTGGCTCGTTCACCGTCATTCACAACGGGGTGCTTGTGCAGGACCACATCCCGGTCAACGGAGATGCCACAACCGCCGCCAAATTTTCGGGAACCACTCCCCGAGGACCCCTCCTGCTCCAGGATCACGGGAACCCGGTCCGCTACCGCAACATCTGGGTTCGCAAATTGAATTAAGCCGAAACTTCTGGCAGCCGGCGAACCGAGGACTTCACGGCAACTCCTGTCCCGTCGCGACTCACTCCAGAAGGAGGGAGTCGGAAAGGTTTCGAAGCCGGTCCCGTTCTGCCGGATCCAGCCCGAGAGGATCAAAGCGCAGCCGCAGGTGCAGTTCCAGGGCCTCGTCGAGAGTCCCCGAGTATCCCGGCATACCGAAAGTGGATTCCGTTCGTCGAAACCAGGCGGGAAGGGTTTCGAACGGCTCACGAATTCCCCGCCGTTTCTCCAAACGTTCTAGTACCGGATAAAACTCGGAATCCCATCCCGGACGACGCTCCCCCGGACGCCGCGATGCCGTGGCAACCGGCGTCCGCCGCCAACGACTGCCACGCAACTGCCGCCACCCCATCCACGACAACACCATCATGCCGGCCGCAAACACCGCCACCTGCCAGTTGCCTCCCTGCTGACGCCACAAGGCAAACCGGAACCAGGCGTCTGAAAACAGGTCGGCAACACCCTCCCAGAGACGCGCCCGTCCCGCCTCGCGCTCTCGCCAGATCCCCGGGGTCGTGTCCACCTCCCGCCACCGCCCATCGACAAAGGCGATGCACCACGCATGGGCATCCCGACCCCGGGCGACCCACTCCCCATCCCGACGCGGTTCCGGACTGTACCCCACCACATAACGGGCCGGAACTCCGGCGGCACGGACGAGGAGCACCGTCGCGGTGGCAAAAAATTCGCAATGCCCAGTGCGCGACTCACGGAGAAACCGGGCGACTCCCCCTCCGTCTTCGAAACCGGCGCTCCCGTCCTGCCAGAGGGAGTATTCAAATCCGGTCCCAAAGAACCGCTCGACCGTGCGAACCGCAACTGGTGCCGACAGCGTGGCCAGTCGAAGGCTTTTCGCCACCGCAAGAACGGCCTCGCGGTCCAGTTCGCCCAGGCTTTCCAGGTCGGTGTCCGCCGCATCGGGCAGGCCATTGACCCCGCCGTCCGTCCCGCGTTCCACGCCATACACCACCAGCGGCGGCGCATCCCGGAGTCGTGCCGACCCCAGATAATTGGTTTCCACGGAGGTGACCGGCAGATCGCGAACGGTGACCACCGACTCCGGCAGCGCCAGCAGCGTCGCCCCCGACACCGCGGATCGTGCCACGGTCATCGGAATTCCAACCCGCTGCCCAGGCGCCACACGCCAGACCGTGGCCTCCGCAGCAATGCCCACCGGAAAAAAGTCCCTATGCCCGGCGATCCAGGATCGCCCGCGGAAGCGATTGAAGACACCCTCCCGAAGCAACCCGGGAGGCCTAAAATCGGGGCTCTGGATTCGAAGCAGGATGCGACCGGATTGCTGCAACCGACCCACGGTCCCGATCGACGTGACGGTCCGAAGTGCATCAAAATTCCCAGCGCCACCCCCGGAGAGAAGACGCCCCTCCAACGACTGGAGGGCCTGCCGCACCTCATTCAATACCCGCGGCACGGAAGTCGTCATCCCAACCAGCAACGCCACCAAACCGATCCGGACGGGCCACCCCGACCCGCGGTTTCGCCAGGGCCACAGGGCCGCTAGAAGGACCCCCAGCAACAGGGGCAGATACCACAACGGATGGGCCACTGACGCTGAGGATGCGAACAACGTGAGCGCAAGGTATGCGGGAGCAGGGTCCACGCGGACTTCCCCGGCTTCATGACCTGATCGTCGGATCCGAACGGCTGCCCGGGCCCGTGTGTACAGGGAAAAGGAGGACCACGGCAGGGATCCCGCCTCACTCCAGGCGTGCGCCAGAATGAATGGGAAAAAAATGAACGGAAGCGCCCTCAGGAACTGGAGGAAGATCTGGGACAGCTCGCGAATACCCTCCAAAGTCCCCGTCCTACCGCTGCCCTCCACTGCGGAAACCCCCGAACCCGAGCCCTCACGAACCAGAAACAAATAGAGTCCGGCCCCAAAAAAAAGCAGCGCGGTGACATTCCAAAGCCGGCCGAAATCTTCCGATCGAATGTCCAATCGCGACCGAAGCCATCGCGGCGCCTCCAGGGTGATCCCCATCGCCACCGCCCAAGGCAGCAGCCCGGCCTGCCACCCCCACAAAATAAGTGACGGAAACAACCACGTCCGGGACATCGTACGGTCGGGTGAGGATGGGCGAGTCACTCCTGTCCTCCCAGTGTGGCAAGCCCTTCGCGAATCCTGCCCTGCTCGAGGAGGACCAACCGATCCGGCCGTTCCGACGGGGGTCCCACATCCAACGTCGAGGCCCCGCCCTCGGGAAGAACGAGGAGGACCCAGGTGGGCAACCCCAGGAGTTTCAACCGGCGCACCCATTCCCGCCGCGGCAGGTCCCATTGCAGCAACACCAGGACGCATCCACTCAAGGCGTCCCGATGCTGCAGGAGCAGCGCCTCCAACTCCTCAAGGCGGTCGGTCCGCTCGGGCTCAACCGCCGCCAAAACCTCCAGCATCTGTTCCGCATGGCCGACCCCTCGTCCGCTGGTGACCGAAACCGCACGTGGACCCACGAACAGCAGGTCCAGCAACGATTCCTGATCCGGAACCGTGCACGCGAAGGAGGCGGCCACCGCGACGGCATCCTCAAACAGTCCGTCCTGGGACGCCTCACAGAACGTGTCCAGGACCAGCGCATGCCGCACCAGAAACTCGTCTTGAAACTCCTTCACCACCAGTTCACCGAGTCGCGCGGAACTCCGCCAGTGAACGCGCCTCAACGAGTCCCCGCGCCGATACTCCCTCAGCGCCACAAACTCCTCCCATTCCCCCACCCCGGACGCCATGGAAACGCCCCCCCGCTGGTAATGGCTCTGCCCCGGCAACGTCAGCGACGGGAGCGGAAACCGCGGCGGGAGCACCAGGATCGTCTGCGGTGCCGACGACCGACGAAATGCCCGGAACAATCCGAACGGATCCAGATGCGCCAAGATGCCACCTGCCAATTCCAGCGGACCCCGCCGCCAGGCGCGCAATTCCACCCGGACTTCCGCGGACGCCCCCGGTGCCAGGGAGGGAATAGGGACTGGACGGGTTTGCGGGGACCGGATCGACGGCAGAGAGGGGACCATCCGGAAGCTGCGATTTCCCCGGCCGGGCCGGACCCGGGCCTCCAACTGGGCCGGGGTCAACGGAAGCTCGCGAATATCCTCCAGATACTCCAGCGCCCTGAGGGAATGCGACGCGCGATTGAGAATCCGGACACGCAGGGCCACCAACTCACCGACCGTCGCAAACCGCGGCACGTGGCGCTCCACCGAGAAGCGCGCCCGGAAGAGCGGTGCCGAAATCAACGCGAGTCCACCCAGTGCGGCCAGAAGAAGGAAACCCTGAAGGGCCAGGGTTTGCTCGGGGTTCGCCGCCCCCGCGGTCAGAACCATCCCTGCGAGCACGAATCCACCCGCCGGAGTCACCCGATACCGAAGGCCGCGACGCACCCGAAACGCGATCCGATAACCACGGTGCAGAAGGCGAAGCAACATGGCGAAGAGTTCAGGTCGGAACCGGGATCCGCCGCACAATGTCCTCCACCAGGCTGCGACGGCTCATCCCCGAAAACTGAGCCTGAGGGTCCAGTACCAAGCGGTGCGCCAATGTCGGGACCGCCATTTCCTGGACCGCATCCGGCGTCACACAATCGCGACCATCAAACAGGGATAAGGCCTGGCTGGTCTTCATCAGGGACAACGAGGCCCGGGGACTCGCGCCCAACCGGACCCCGGCCACCGAGCGCGTCGCCCCGACCAGATCGACCACATACCGCCGCAGTTCCTCACTGATCCGGATCTCCTGCACGGCCCGACGAAGCTCCAGGAGATCACCGACCGTGGCGCACGGTTCGATCCGCTCCAGCGGATGCTCCCGCATCTGTGCCCCCAACATGGCGGTCTCCTCCTCGGGAGCCAGATAACCCAACTCCAACTGGATCGCGAACCGGTCCATCTGCGCCTCGGGCAGCGGGTATGTTCCCCTGAATTCGACCGGATTCTGCGTCGCGATCACAAAGAAGGGATCGGGCAGCACCCGCCGCTCACCTTCAACGCTCACTTGAGCCTCCGCCATGGCTTCCAGCAGAGCCGACTGCGTCCGGGGTGACGCCCGGTTGATTTCGTCTGCGAGCAGGATGTTGGTGAACACCGGCCCCTCGTGAAACTCAAAGTCGCTGGTCTTCTGATTGAAGATCGCCACGCCCAGAATGTCGGAGGGAAGAAGGTCCGGCGTGCACTGGATGCGGGTAAACCGCGCCGACAGGGAACGCGCCAGCGCCTTGGCGAGTGTTGTCTTTCCTGTGCCGGGGAAATCGTCGAGAAGCACATGCCCGCCGGCGGCTAGCGCGGCCAGCAAGCGCCGGACGTTACGGTCCTGCCCACGAACCACGCCGTTCAGGACGCCCTGGAGTCGGTGATACGTTTCGCGAGGGGAGGAAACCAGGGCGGCTGTCATGCAGTGGTTGGACAGACTGTGGCGCGGAATGGACCGCGGGGCCAGCCCGGGTTGAACTCCACAGCTCGAAGCCAGTTGCGCCTCAAGGCGCGGTGGTGGCCGGCAGCACATCAAAACTCGTTGCCACGAACCGGCCGTCCTTCACCGCGCCCGTGACCCGCGCCTTGCGAACCACCGAACAGATGCCGTCCTTCGCATGAGCGTCCCCCAGTTTGGATTCATCCACGCCCTCCACGTAGTAGGAGTGTCCATCCGCCCGCACCGCAAGATCGCACCCACTCCCCTTCATGTGGAAGAGGCACTCGCCGCAGGCAAAGTCCACCACCGTCGGCTGACTGAGGACCACCGGCTTCGGCGTGGCGCAACCCGCCAACAACGATCCGACCCCCATCAACGTCATCAACGTACGTCCCCATCGAAACTTCATCCGTCGAGGCAATCCTGAACCATCGCGCGTGGCAAGGCCCGGCGCTCGCCCGACCGCGTGAACCCATAACAAACGATCCGCTCCCCGCTCGTCGTCCAGGCCATGGCCAGCCTCCGGCCTTCTGTAGTGCAGACTTCAGCCTGTCCCCACACCCCGACCGGCTCAAGCCGGCACGACAAACACCCCACTGCCCATCCGAAATTTCCCCTTGCCCACACCCGGCATCGGCGGAGCGTGCACCGACTGCTCAATGCCGACATGAGCCGCGACAGTCATTCCCTTGGGTTCGCGGCCATCCGACAATTCCGGATGCGCCGCCGCCCCAGTTGCAACCCAGGCTTCACCCTGATCGAACTCCTCGTGGTGATCGCCATCATTGCCATCCTGGCCGGCCTCCTCCTCCCGGCACTGGCGCGCGCCAAGGCAAAAGCCCAACAAACCAAGTGTGTCAGCAACGAACACCAGATCGGGATCGCCTTCCAACTTTACGCCGATGACGCCTCGGACAGTTTTCCGCGGACGCTTGGCTGGAATGCCGACGGCGGGCAGCGGGGAACCGTGGACGATCATCACGGAGGCGGCGCGGCGCCCACAAACCGCCCCCTCAACCGCTACATCGGCGCTCTGGAACTCTTCCACTGCCCCGCCGACGTCGGGGATTTCTTCTACACCAACAAGTCCTGCTGGGAGGCCTTTGGCAACAGCTACCGAACGCAGTTTGGTGTAAACACCTTTCGAACCCGACACGTGACGGCCCACGTGGACGACACCACCCTGAAGCCCATCAAGTCCTCGGAGATTGCCGTGAGTCCGATCAACAAGATCCTCACCGGCGATTCCCCCTGGCACGGGAATCGGTTGAAGGGGGACCGTCGCAGCGCCTGGCACAACGTGCGGGGACGTCGCAGCCACAACATCCTCTTCGGCGACGGACACGCCCAATTCTACCTGTTCTCGAAGGAAATGGATGATCCCGTCCTTTGGAACATCTACGTGGACGATCGCGACACCAGGAGCCAGTACCGCCCCCGCCCGGACTTCAACTGGTGGTGATTTCCCCATGAAACTCATCAATACCCGCAACATCCCCGAGGAATCCTGGGCGTCACCCCAGGGCCGATTCGCCGGCTCCAGCCGCGAGATCTCCATCGCCCTCGGACGCGTCCCCACCTCCACCGATCTCTCCCTCCGGCATCCGTTCGATGTCGAAGTGTCCCGGATTCCACCCGGCAAATCGAACTACCCCTACCACTCCCACAGCGCCCAATGGGAGTTCTACCACGTGCTGTCCGGAACCGGCACCGTCCGCCACGAGGAAGGCACCACTCCCATCACTCCCGGGGATGCGTTTCTCTTTCCCCCTGGAAAGCCCCACCAGATCACCAACACCGGCACCGAAGACCTCGTCCTCTACGTCGTCGCCGACAATCCCGTTGGGGAATCGTGTCACTACCCCGACAGCAACAAGTGGCTGGTGCGATCTCCCGAGCGCCGGGTCCTGCGGTCCGGTCCGGTGGACTATTACGATGGCGAGGAGTGACCTGGGTGCGGTCTCGCGGAAATTGATGTTGCCACGCCGGCCCGATAAGCTGGGCTCGCTTGAGCTTTAGCCGCCATGTTCCGCTGCTGTCCGCACTGCTGCTCGGCCTAGCCCTCGCCGCTTCCGGATGCCGCCGCGGTGGACCCGCAGCGTTGCTGCCCAGCGGCACCGTCGAAGTGGACGAAGCCCAGATCGGTTCCCGCTACGGAGGCCGGATTACCGAGGTGCTGGTTCGTGAAGGCGATGGCGTGGCACCAGGACAGGTGCTGGCCCGGTTGGAGGCCGACGAACTCACCGCACGCCGCGAGCAATTGACTGCGTTCCTGGCGGAATTGGAGGCGGGTCCGCGGGTGGAAGAGATTGCCAGCGCCAAGGCAGAGTGGGAGGTCCACTCCGCGGAACTGGAACTCGCCCGCAAGGACGAGGAACGCGCCCTCGAACTGTTCGCCGACAAGACGATCGCAGCGAACGAACGCGACCGGGCCGTCAGTCGGGCGCAATCCACGGCGAAGGCCGCCGCGGCCGCCAAGGCTCGGTACGAGATGCTCGTGGCGGGGACCCGTCCGGAACGGATCGCGCAGACGCGCGCGGAACTCGCGTCCATCGCGGCCCAACAACGGGAATTGACCCTGACCGCGCCGTCCGCCGCCGTGGTGGAGGTCGTCAACATCAAGCCCGGGGATGTGCTCGCCCCCAACCGTCCCGCGATGACCCTGCTCCTGACCAACCATCTTTGGGTCCGGGTCTATGTCCCGCCCGCGTGGCTCGGGAGCCTCAAGGAGGGCCAGAAGGTGCGAATCCGCGCCGACGCCTTTCCCGGACGCGACTTCGGGGGAGTCATCGAGCAGGTGGCTCGTTCAGCAGAATTCACCCCCCGCAACGTCCAGACCCCGGCTGATCGCGCCCAGCAGGTGTTTGGGATCAAGATTCGCCTGACGGACCCGGAACAGAATCTCCGCTCGGGCATGTCCGTGGAGGCCGATTTCGGAATTCCCCTGCCGAAGCCCGATGCCTGACGCCGCTTCCGGTCCGATGATCGAGTGCGACCGGCTGACCAAACAGTTCGGTCACTTCACCGCCGTGGACTCCGTCTCGTTCTCCGTGGCCCGCGGATCCATCTTTGGATTCCTCGGACCGAATGGTTCCGGAAAATCCACCGTGATCCGGATGCTCTGCGGCCTGCTGGAGCCCACGTCGGGAGCCGCCCGGGTCGCCGGATTCGACCCGTCCGTGGACCTCGACCGGATCAAGCCCCTGATCGGCTACATGTCCCAGAAGTTTTCGCTCTACGATGAACTGACGGTGCATGAGAACCTCCAGTTCTACGGCCAACTCTACGGACTCCGCAGCGCCCAACTGCGGAAGCGCTACGACGAACTCATGGCGCTCACGCACCTGGCCCCCTATCGGAACCGCCGCGCCGCCCTGTTGTCCGGAGGCTGGCGCCAGCGCCTCGCCATGGCCTGCTCCCTCCTGCACGAACCCCAGGTGCTCTTCCTCGACGAACCGACGGCCGGTATCGATCCCGTCGCCCGACGGGAACTCTGGGACCTCCTTTTCGAGTTTGCCGCTGGGGGCATGACTCTGTTTGTCACCACGCACTACATGGATGAGGCCGAACGGTGCTCCCACGTCGGCTACATCCATCTCTCGAAGCTCATCGTCTGCGGCGAACCCGACTCCCTCAAGCAACTCCCCGTGGTCAATCCACCCGGCACCCGGCGTCTGGACATCACCTGCGAACACGTGACCACCGGACTCCAAACCGTGCGGCAGATGGAGGGCGTCAGAAGCGCCACCGTCTTCGGCCAATCCATGCACCTGCTCGTCGCGGACTCGCTGCCGGATGAGGCCCTTCGAGATGCGCTGAACCGGGCCGGGATCCGCCATACCGACGTGCGTCCCATCGCGCCCTCCCTCGAGGACGTCTTCGTCGCCCTGACCGAACAGGGAACGAAGGAAGCCAACCGTTGAATCCACCGGCACCCCTTCCCCAGCTCCCGTGAACCTCTTCCGCGGACTTCGCGCCATCCTCTACAAGGAGTTCCTCGTTGTCCTCCGGGACCCGTTGACGCTCTTCTTCATGTTCTTCCCGCCGCTGATCGAAATGATCGCGTTCGGATACGCCCTCGACAACGACGTGAAGCACATGGCGACGGTGGTGTTGGACCAGGATCGCACGATGGAGAGCCGCCAGATCGTCCAGCGCTTCGTCAACACCCAGACCTTCCGGGTGGTGGGCGAGGTGCAAAGTCCCGAGGAACTGTCCGCGGAGATCCGGCGCGGACACGCCTACGTCGGCATTCAGATTCCCCCTGGATTCACCCGCGACCTGCACGCCGGCCGGAGCGCCCCGGTGCTGGTGCTGATCGACGGTTCCAGCTCCACCATCGCCGGCTCGGCCCTCAACACCTCCGTCGGACTCGCCTTTCGCGAATCGATGCTCCGGCTCCTCGCCGAGTCCGGACGCCGGGACCTGCCGGTCGAGGTGCGTCCCCAGATCCTCTACAACCCCGCGATGCGAAGCCCGAACTTCTTTGTCCCGGGCGTCATCGGCGTGGTGTTGCAGATCGGAACAACCTTCGCCACCGCCATGTCGCTGGTGCGCGAACGCGAACGCGGCACCCTCGAACAATTGCTGGTCAGTCCGTTGTCCCGTTGGGGACTCATGCTGGGCAAACTGACGCCCTATCTGTGCCTCGGCATCTGCATGGCCACCGGACTCTACGCCATCATGCACTGGCTGTTCGACGTGCCGATCGCCGGGAGCCTTACCGCGCTGATGGCCTCGACGCTCGTCTATCTCTTCTGCCTGCTCGCCCTGGGACTCCTGCTGTCCACCCGCGCCCAGAACCAAATGCAGGCCCTGCAGATGAGCATGATCTTCATCATGCCTTCGGTGTTCTTCTCCGGGTTCATCTTTCCACGGGAAACCATGCCGGCGGTCTTTTGGTGGGTCGGCGCCTGCCTGCCCACGACCTATTTCATCGAACTGGCCCGCGCCATCATCCTGCGCGGCGCAAGCCTTGAGGAGTTCGCCTCGCATTTGATCGTCCTTTCCGGCATGGGGGTCGGCCTGTTTGGCCTCTGCGTCCTGCGGTTCCGCCAAAAAGTCGGCTGACCTCGCGCGCAGCGCCTTGGAGTGCGGTCGCGCAGCTACCGCTTTGGGACAACGCGTGGCCTGCGGCCGGGGCGTGGCGTTTCTCGAAGCGCGTCCCGGCGGGATGAAAAGCGGTAGGGGACTACCGCAGTCCAAGACTGCTTCGCGAAGGTTTGGGCGGGAGGAGTCCGCCAGGGCTTGCAGTGCGGCAGTCCTCTGGCGCTTTGGAATACCGGCCCGACCTCAGAACCCGCGCGCCTTCCCGCAATACGCTTCAGCCGCACCACACGACAGCTTGAAGACTCTCCCTCACGCAGCATTCTTACCGGCGTGCTCTCCCGTGCCGTCCTCCGCCTTTCCCTCGTTCTGATTGCGGGATGGATGGCGGCCGCGGACCCTGCTGTCTCCTCCTCCACCAACGCCCCCTCCGACGCTGCCCGAGCCCGGCAACGATTACGCGTCGCCACCGGACTCCAAGTCGATCTCTGGGCCGGGGAACCTCTGGTCCAAAACATCACCAGCGTCTCCTTCGATGACCTCGGGCGCGCCTATGTCGTGGAGACCGGACGCCGCCGCACCAGCGTCTTCGACATTCGCAACTTCAAGGAGTGGGTTCCGGAAGATCTCGCCCTGCGCAGCGTCGAGGAACGGGCCGACTATCTGAAGGGAATGCTCGCCACCAACGCCGCGTTCCGGGCGGCGGCAACGCGCAACGCCAAGGGTGGCTTCGGGGACTTTAATCGGGATGGCATCGTGGACGCCCGCGATCTGGAGGTCGAATCCGAGCGGATCCGTCTCGTCTGGGACTCCGACCGGGACGGCCACGCCGACTCCGCTGGAACCTTCGCGGACGGCTTCAAATCCAGCGTCAGCGGCGTTGCCGCAGGCATCCTCGCCCAGGGCACCAACGTCTGGTTCACCTGCATCCCCGACCTCTGGCGCCTTCCGGCGGTGCCCGCCTCGGAGACCGATGGGCGACGCGGGGAAATCGAGTCCGTGGGCTCACGCTCCCGGGACCTCCTGCTGCACGGCTTCGGAGTCCATATCGCCTATGGCGGGCACGACCTGCATGGACTCATCCGGGGACCCGACGGCCGGATCTATTTCACGATCGCGGATCGGGGCGCCAACGTCACCAACCGGGAGGGACAGGTGATCTCGGCGCCGGATGCCGGATCCGTCTTCCGGTGCGAACCGGACGGCGCGAACCTGGAACTCTTCGCCACCGGGCTTCGGAACCCGCAGGAACTGGCCTTCGATGAGCTCGGGAATCTCTGGACCGGCGACAACAATGGCGACGGGGGGGATCAGGCGCGCTGGACCCTGGTGCTGGAGGGAGCGAATTACGGATGGACCATCGGATGGCAATGGCTCCCGAAAATGGGTGCCTGGAACTCCGAGCGCCTTTGGCACACACGGGACAGCAATACCGCCGCCTATCTGGTGCCGCCGGTGGCCTACGTGGGACACGGACCTGCGGGCATCGCGTACTATCCGGGGACGGGCCTCGGGGAACGATTCCAGGGCACCTTCTTCTACGCAGATTTCCCGGGAGGAGTCCGCACCTTCCGGAGTCGAACCGGACGGCGCCTTCTTCCGAATGGCGACCGGCCCCGGAGACAGCGGATCGCCCACCTGGCTCCAGGATAACTCCGTCACCAATCAGTCCGGCAAGCTACTCTGGGACCTGTATCCGGTGGACGTCACCTTCCCACCGGACGGCGGCGTGGTGGTCGCCGACTGGGTGGAAGGCTGGGAGAAGACCGGTAAGGGACGCCTGTGGCGCGTGACCGATCCCCAACTCGCCCATGATCCTGCAATCGCAGAAACACGACGCCTTCTGGCCGAGGGAATGACGCACCGAAAGAATGCCGAACTCGCGTCCCTCCTGGGCAACCCCGACTTCCGGGTCCGGCTCAATGCCCAATGGGAGTTGGCCGGACGGGGTATCAGTTCCTGGAAAACGCTTTCCCAAATCGCCCGGGGAAGCGGACCGCAGCGCTCCCGATTGCACGCCGTGTGGGGGCTCGGCCAACTGAATCGCGCATTCGGGAGCAGGATCCCCTTGGATTACCTCGATTCATTGCTGCCCCTCCTTTCCGACGCCGATCCGGGGATTCGCGGTGCCGCAGCCCGACTCCTTGGGGCCGCCCACTTGGTCCAGGCCCAGGACCCCCTCCGAGACATGATCCTGGATTCCGATCCCACGGTCGCCTTCCAGTCCATCATGGCCTATCGGGATCTGATGGGTGTCTTCATCGGTCCCGGCGAGCTTCGCTTTCGCCGTTCGCTGCGAAAACAGCTCACGGAAAAACTCCCCGGGTGGATCCAATCCCGGTTACCGCGCCCCCCTTCGGAGGGAGGCATCCGTTGGCCGGACCATGAAGTCATCGAGCGCGTCGCATCCCAGGGAATCGCCGATCCGGGGATCCGCCACGCTGCCACCTTAATGATCGAACGACTGGGCCACCTCTTTGGTTCCCTGAGTGCCCAGCAGGGGGCCTTTGCAAGTCTGATCAACCACACCAATGCGGACGTACGGCTTGTCTTTCTCCTTGCAGAGCGGGAGCGCAGGGAACCCGGAATCTCCCGCTCCCTTTCCGATCCGGATCCCCGACTGGTGCTGGAGGCCGCCCGGGCGATCAATGATGTCCCCATCTCCGCGGCGCTGCCCGACCTCGCGGCACTGCTCCACGCGGAAAACCGGAACCGCCTTCTGCAGGCGGCGGTCGAACTCGACATGCTCCGCGCCACCAACGCCAATCGCATCCATTTCACCGGAGACGAATGGCTGACCTGGACCCTGCGGCGGGCCGTGAACGCCGCGTTTCGGATCGGCGATCCCCCCCAGGCAACCGCACTCGCGGCATTCGCCACCCGCAACGAAGTCCCAGAGTCGGTGCGCGTCAGGCGCGGAGGATCTCCGGGCTCTGGGCCCATCCCCCGTCCGTGGATCGAGTCGTAGGACTTCACCGCCCTACCCCACGCGATGCAGCGGCACCGGCTCGGACCGCCCTCGCAACCGCCTGGCCGGAACTGAAGCCCTCCCGGAGCCCCCAGGTTCTCGTTGCCGTTCTCGACGCAGCGGAAACACTCCGGCCTTGAGGAACTCCCGGAAATGTTGGCAGCCCTGAAGGCCATTCGAATCGGCTGTCCGGACCGCCGCTGAACGGCGGATCGCCCGGCGCGAGGCGGTTCCATCGACGACCTGGTTGCGCGAATTTCCGGAGTCGGGCCCATCGCCTCCCGCCAGAGCGCCATCCGGGCGCTATGGCGGTCGACTTGGATCCCGCAGCTTCGGAAGCCCTGACGCGCTGGGCCGATACCTCGCCGCAGGCCAGGTCCCGCCTGCCCTCCAGCTTGACGTCCTCGAGTCCGTTTCACCCGTGTCCCCAACGTGGAAGCGCTGAAGCTCTGGACAATTCATGGCCACACGACGACCCGCCCGCCGCCTTCCGGATCTGCCTGAAGGCGATCCGGCCTCTGGGGGCGCCGCCTTTTCTCGGAACGCGCCGACTGGGGATGCCAGCGCTGTCTAGCTCTCAGGCGATGGCGGAGACGTCGGCCTGAACCAACCACTGTTGGAAAACTCGCGGCCGTGAAGCGGTGCTTCGATCGATCCTGTATCCCAACGACGCCATCCGCTTCCCCGGCTTCGAGAGCCTCGGCATCGTCACCCGCCGCGACGGCGCTGGTCATCCGGGGTGCTCAGGTGGAGCGTCCCGACGCCCTCGAACTGAAACGCCTGGGGTCGGGCGCGTGGTCATCACCACGAAGGACATCACCTCCGTGAACGCGGCCTGTCGGCAGCGCCGGGACCCACAGGCGACCTGATGACTCGAAGCGAACTGCGGGACCTCATCGAAGCCCTCTCCCAATAGGCGACCCGTTCGCAGTCCAGGCTTTAGCCTGTCTCCCTCAAAACAGGCGAGACTCGTCAATCATCCGGAGACTCCAGTACGCTCGCGGTCATGCGTTCGCTCCGTCCCCTACCGAACCTCTTGCTCGCGATGGGTGCCGGATTCCTCCTCGCCACCGTGACGGTCGCAGCCGAACCGAGGACCGAGACCATCGCAGGAACCGGAGTCCGGGGGCATTCGACGTCTGGACCCGCAATCTCCGCTCAATTGGACAACCCTTTCGGCGTCCTCCGCGGTCCCGACGGTGCCATATGGTTTGCGGAATTTGAGGGCCAGAGAATCTGCCGAATCGCCAGCGATGGAACCCTTGAGGTTCGAGCCGGAACCGGAAAGACCGGGTATTCCGGCGACGGCGGCCCCGCGACCTCAGCCACCTTTCATCAACCCCACGAAATCCGATTCGACGCCGACCGCAACCTGTTCATCTCCGACATGGGCAATCACGCCATCCGTCGGCTGGACGAGAAAACGGGAGTGATCACCACCGTGGCCGGGACCGGAACGCCCGGGTACTCCGGGGACGGCGGACCGGCATCGCGGGCTCAACTGAACAATCCAATCAGCATCCAATTGGGACCGGACGGAGACCTGTTCATCTGCGACATTGGAAACCATGTCCTGCGGCGGGTGAACCATCGGACCGGAACCATCTCGACCTTCGCCGGCACCGGACGCCCGGGATCGACTCCCGACGGCGCACCGCTCGCCGGCACGCCGTTGAATGGCCCCCGGTCGATCGATTTTGACAGTATGGGAAACCTTTGGCTCGTCACCCGCGAGGGAAACCAGGTCTTCCGCTTTGACCTGACCGACGGCCGCATTCATCACGTCGCGGGAACCGGAGCCAAAGGGTTCACCGGAAACGGCGGTCCAGCGAGGGAGGCAACCCTTTCGGGTCCCAAGGGAATCTCGGTCGCGCCCAATGGAGAGGTTTATCTGGCCGACACCGAAAGCCACTCGATCCGCAAAATCGACACAAAATCCGGTATCCTGACTGTGGTGGCCGGAACCGGAACCAAAGGGGATGGACCGGACGGCCCTCCGTCACAATGCCAAATGGCGCGTCCCCACGGCATCTGGGTGGGGCGCGATGGCACGCTGCTCATCGGAGACAGCGAAAATCACCGGGTCCGAATCATTCGCCCATCGCAATAGCCACCGTCGAATCCTCGCCCGGAAGCGAACGGTCCCCATTTCCATTTCTCGCCCACCTCCCCCGGGTTCGCCATCGTTTTACCGTGCTGCTGCTGGAGCTTCCTTCATCCGAACCTGCCGGGTATCTCGCCTGGGAGGACGCACTGTTGGACACGGTGGAGGATGGCGGTGATGAAGTCCTCTGGTTTTGGGAGTCCCAAAAACATTTTGTCGTGGTGGGCTACAGTCAGCAGGTGCTCCGCGAGGTGGACGTGGATGCCTGCCGGTCCCTCGGATTCCCGGTGCTCCGCCGTTCTTCAGGCGGGGGCGCAGTTCTCCAGGGACCCGGATGTTTGAATTACGGAGTGGCACTTCGGGCGCACCACGACGGGCCCCTCGGAACCATTCCCGGGGCCAATCGGGAAATCCTCTCGCGTGTCGCCAGCGCGATCGCTCCGATGATGACGGGGGAAATCCGCATCGAAGGGCATACTGACCTGACAGCACCGTCCGCCGACGGACCTCGTCGGAAGTTCTCCGGGAACGCCCAGCGACGGAAAAGGAATTCCCTCCTGTTCCACGGTACGTTTCTCCTCAATCTGGATCTGGATCTGGTCTCCCGAACCCTGCGGCCTCCCTCACTCGCTCCGGATTATCGGGCGGGACGCGACCACGGGTCCTTTATCCAAAATCTGCCCCTCGATCCGCACCAGGTGCGAGTCTCATTGCGCGACGCGTGGGAGGCTCACACCGCATTGCAGTCCGTTCCGGTTGAACGCCAAAAACTGGCGCTTACGGAGCGGTATTCGCGGGAGGATTGGAATCGACGGCGATGACCCGTCACCCCTCGGACGCTCCTTGGGATTCCACCCATCGGACGGCATATCGAACCAACGCCACCGAGTCGCGCAGCTTCAGCTTGGACCGGATGTGGGCCCGGTGAACGTCTACGGTTTTCGGGCTGAGATGCAACTCTTCCGCGATATCCCGGGTCGTCTTCCCCTGGCCCAGTAACTGAAGAACCTCGAACTCGCGATCGGACAGGACCTCAATCGGGGACGAGGAACCGCGGGGACGTCGTCCCGAAAGGTTGTCCAGAAACCGGGAAGACATTGCCGGACTGACGTACACCTTCCCCGACAAAACCTGCCGGATTGCCTCGATGAGACGCTCCCCACCGGCATCCTTCATGATGTAACCCCGTGCGCCCGCCCGGAGGACGCGTTCGGCGTAGAGGCCCTCGTCATGCATCGAGAGAACGAGGATGGGCAGGTGCGGGTGGAGGGCCAGGACGTCCTTGATGAATTCAAACCCACTCCGCCCGGGCATGGTCATATCCGCCAGCAACAGGTCCGGAAGTCCCCGGGCCAGCGCCTGCATCGCTTCCTGGGGGGAACCCGCCTCGCCGGCCACGGAAAGGTCGGAACAACGCCCGATCAAATTGGTCAATCCGGACCGAATCAGCGGATGGTCATCGACGATCAGAATGCTCGACGGCCGCGCTGGCGGAGCGTCCGTAGTGGCGGGAGACCGGGTCTTCATGGCAGCTTCCTCAGGACACATCGGACGAGCGTTCCGCGCCCCGGCTTCGAGCGCAGTTCCAACGAGGCTCCGATCAACTCGGCCCGGAACTGCATGAGGCGAATTCCAATCCCGTCCTCCGAATGCTTTGCCTCCTTCAGCCCTTCGCCGTCGTCACCAACCTCCAATTCAAGGCCGCGACTTACGCGATTCAGGCGGATTCGAATCCGTGTTGCCCCCGAATGCTTCAGGGCATTGTTCACCGCCTCCTGGGCAATGCGGTACAGGTGGGTCGCCACCGTCGAATCCCCGAGCGCGACGGGCTTCGGCGCCTCGAACTCACAGCGGACCCGGGCCATGGAACCAACCCCCGTCGCCAGTTCCCGCAGTGCGCGCATCAAGCCGTCGGCCTCCAGCGGCACCGGGGAAAGTCCGTGCGAGAGCAATCGTGTCTGGACGAGTGTTTTCCTCAGTTCGCGCGACATCTGCCGGGCGGACCCCGCCAAATGCGGTGCCGCCGTGCCAAGATCAGCCGCGAGCGATTCGCTGAACAACTCCAACGCGGTGAGACGCTGCCCCAGGCCGTCATGGAGGTCCTGCCCCAGCCTTCGCCGCTCCCGCTCCGACGCTTCCAGAATTCCGCGCTCCAACTCTTTGCGATCGGTGACGTCCCAAAATGTTCCCACCCACCCCGTCAGGCGCCTCTTCCCATCCAACACCGGTTCGCCGGTGTTCTGAACGTGACGGACGGTTCCGTCCGGCCGGACGATGCGGAACTGGAGGTCGAAGGATCGGCGAGCCCGCGCAGCGAGTTCCAGGGAATCAGCGATCCGGAGGCGGTCGGCGGGATGCACGATGCGCGCGAGAAACTGATCCGGACGCGGCACCGGATCCCGGGGATTGAGTCCCAGGATCGAAAACACCTCTCGTGACCATCGCGTGGTCACCTCCCGGGCAAGGTCGGTCTGGTAACTTCCCAGCCGCGCCATGGACTGCGCCCTCCGAAGGCTCGCTTCGCTTCGCACCAATGCCTCCGAAGTGTGCTGGCATTCCATGAACTGGCTGATCTGTCCCGCCAGCGTGTGCAACAGCCGCATCCATTCTACATCGGGTGGATCCGTCCGGTGGCCGAGAAACGCCATGACCCCGATGACCCGGCCATGAAAGGACACCGGCATCGCCAGCGCCGATTTCAAGCCGGCGCGCACGGCAGCGCGACGCCGGAAGAATTTCGGATTCCGCCCGAGATCCGAAATCCATTCCGGTTTTCCGGTGGACATGACCCTCCCCGGCATGCCGTCAAACAGGGGAATCTCCAGGCGTTCACTGTGTCGAACAAATCGCGCCAACTTCCGGGACGACGGCGCGAACCAGACCTGAACCACGCGAAGGGTGTCGGTGACGGAATCCCGTTCCCAGAACTCACCCAGCGCAGCGCCAAGGCCGTCCGCGAGAATCTCCAGCAACCGGGGAAGCGCCTCGGACAGCGTGGTGGCAGTCGCCAATTCGGAGGCCACGCCCAGCACCAACCGGCGAAACTCGTCGTCGTACCGTCGCTCGGTAACATCCTCGTCGATCCCAAAGTAACCCATCAACCGGCCGACCGGATCCCGAATCGCGCTCGCGCGGGCCCGGACCCATCGAACACTTCCGTCGGGTCTCAGAATCCTGAAATCGTCCACGAACACCCTGCCCTCGCGTTTGGCCCGCTTCCAGTTCTGGATCACGACAGCGCAGTCCCCGGGGTGAATGCACCGGATCCACCCATCGCCCCGGCTCTCGGCATCCGTCAATCCCGAGAGACGCCGCCACTCAGCGTTGGTCCGGGTGCACTGGCCCCGGGCATCGGTGAGGCAAAACGCGACCGGGGCCGCCTCCCACACCGCCTCCAACAGTTCCATTCCGGACGAGCCGGCTCCCCCTCCCCCAGCACGTTTGCGATCCACACTGGGCGACTGCCGTTTTCCCGTTCCGCGGACTCGCCGGGCACCCCCAATCCTGCGATTGACGACCTTTCGGGCCATGGTTGGGACAGAATGTCGGAAGGCAGGGGTTCGGTTCAACTTCGTCCGATGGGAACTTCAAGGCTTCGTCCGGGGGCACCCGGAAGCTGTTCCCGGTATTCCGTGGGCGTCACTCCGGTGATCGCATGAAAAACTCGGTTGAAGGAGGTCAGGGAATTGAAGCCCACCTCGAAGCAGGCCTCGCTGACCCGCTTGTTCGGATCCAGCAGGAGCTGTTTTGCACGCTCAACCCGGGCACGGGAGACATATTCCTTGAACGTCACATCGCCACTCCGGTGAAAGAGTTTGCAGAAGTAGTAGGGACTGACGTGGACCGCCGCCGCCACCCGCGCCAGGGACAGTGGCTCCTGGAGGTGCCCCGCAATGAACTCCTTCGCCTTCCGGACAATGCACGGATCCTGGTTTGAGGACCGGATCGCGATCTGGTTTCCAAGAAGCGCCAGGTGTTCGGCAAACACCTTGAGCAATGCCGCCGCGGACCGAAGTTGCCCGTCCGGAACCACCGGCGTTTCGAAAAACGCACGCCGAAGCACCGAGGGCGCCACCCGCGCACCGGTTTGTTCCACCCGGTTCACCACCTGTCGAAACTCGCGCTCCGTCGGCGGGTGTTCAAGCGCCTGTCCGGTTTGAAGGACACCAATCGGCTCGCGTCCCAACCGCACCGGGACTGCCGCCTCGTGCAGCCCATACTGGCACCGAACCATCGCAATGCCGTCCCGGGACTCCTCATGCAGTCGCTGCTGGGTCCGCAAGCAATTGCCACAGGTCGCGTCCGAACCCGCCATGAGGGCACAGAATCCGTTCTCGCGACACCGACCTTGATGGGGGAGTCCGTGGAAATCGAGCGGGTGAAGCGCGAGGGGCATCCCGGTCACCCGGGAGAACGCCTGACGAAACTCGTCAAACAGGGGCTCCTTCGACATCGACTCGATCAGGTTGGAGGAGGGATTCATCGTGGACCTCGTACGATTGCGGAGTGGGATCGGTGGGTGACAACCCGCACTCTGCATCCACTTCCCCAGTTTCCGATACGGGGAGTTCGGACCGAATTCGCCAAGCCGGCGGACTACCCGCCTAGGAGATTTCCCTATCGGCACCATAAGCGATCGCAGGCGGATTCCGGGCGAATCCCATGGCATCGCCCGGCACGAGAATCGAACTTTCGGACCGCGACACCCGCCCGAATCCCGTGTGCCTCCAAACCGCATTCCGTCCCGGGTTCAGCGAGCCCTCCGTCACCAGGGCAGCGAAAACGTCTTCACGTAACTGTACGCCTTCATGGCCTCGATGACGCCTTCCTTGATGCCCAATCCGCTGTCCTTGATGCCACCGAACGGACTGTTCTCCACCCGGAAACCCGGGACCTCATTGATGTTGACGGTGCCGCACCGGAGCGTCCGGATGGCCTTCAGGGCACTCGGCAGATGGGTGGTCACCACGCCGGAACTGAGTCCGTAGGCCGTGCCATTCGCGAGGGCCAGGGCGTCGTCGAGATCCTTCACCCGCAGGATCGGCGCGAGCGGACCGAAGCTTTCGCAGACCACCATGCGGCAATCCCGAGGGACGTCCGCAATCACCGTCGGCGCCAGCAACGCACCGCGGCGTTCGCCACCGATCAGCACGCGGGCGCCGGCCGCCACCGCCTCACGCACCACGGTTTCCAGATACAGGGCGGAAGGTTCATCAATGACCGTCCCCACGCGCGTGGCTTCATCGAGCGGATTGCCACACACATACTCGCGGGTGCGCTCCACCAACCGCCGGGTAAATTCCGCGGCGATGCCTTCCTGCACCAGGATCCGCTTCACCGCCGTGCAACGCTGCCCGGAGTTCCGGTAGCTCCCCTCCGCCGCGAGGGTGACCGCAAGATCCAGGTCGGCGTCATCGAGAACAATCAGGGGATCATTGCCCCCGAGCTCAAGCACGAGCTTCTTGTAGCCCGCCGTCGACGCAATGCGCTTGCCGACGGCCACACTCCCGGTAAAGGCGACCAGTTCCACCTCCGGATGCCGCACCAGAGGTTCGGCAACCTCCGCCGTGGGTCCGAGGAGCACGCTGAGCATCGGTCCCGGAAGCCCCGCCGCGTACAGCAGCTCAGCCAGCATCAGGGCGACCAGCGGTGTCTTTTCCGAGGGCTTGAGGATGATCGGCGTCCCGGCGGCAATGGCCGGCCCCACCTTGTGCGCCACCTGATTGAGGGGGTGGTTGAAGGGGGTGATCGCCACGGCGCAGCGCAATGGCTCGCGGGTGGTGAAGATCTTCCGCGACTTACCCTGGGCGGAGATGTCGCAGGAAAAAATCTGCCCGTCATCCCGCAGGGCCTCGATGGAGGCGAACCGAAGAACGTCCAGGGTCCGCCCCACCTCGTAACGCCCCTCCCGCAGGGCCAACCCCGCCTCCAGGGCGATGGTCCGGGCAAACTCCTCCCGACGTACCTCCAGGGCTGCCCGGGTTCGGTCCAGGATCTCGGAGCGCTGATGGCGGGACGGCGTGTCCCGAAAGGCAAGGGCCGCAGACACCGCCGCGTCGGTGTCCGCACGCGACGCCAGGGCAACGGAGCCGACCCGGGACCCGTCAAAGGGATGGACAACGTCAAGGCTTCCGGAACCGGAAACCGGGGCACCGGCGACAAGGGACCGCAGAGTGATCATGTTCGAGGGCGAACCGCACTGCGGCGCGCGCGGATGTCCTAGCACCGGTCGGTCCCCGCCGCACTCGAGAATATCCGAAAGGGCGCGCCGTTGAACTCCCGCCCCTGTTGCGGTATCCTCGGGGTCGCGCATGAGCGAAATCATCGTCATCGGCCATAAGAACCCCGACACCGACGCCATCTGTTCGGCCATCGGGTACGCCGAGTTCAAGCGAAGGACCGGAACGTCCAATGTCGTCGCCGCCCGCTGTGGTGAACTCAACGAGCGCATTGATTTTGTCCTTCGCACCTTCAACACGCCCGCGCCCCGGTTCATCCCCGACGTGTCGCCCCGTGTCCGGGATGTCATGCAGAGCAATGTGATCTCGGTCCCTCCGCGCACCAGCGTGGTGGAGGCCCTGGCCACCATGGACGAGCGGAACATCCGCGTGCTGCCCGTGCTCGATGCCGACCGCCGCTGCCTCGGCCTCCTCTCGGTCTTCAAGGCCAGCAAATTCTTTTTCCCGTCGCCCAATCGCATTTTCGATTCGCGCCGGATCGTGGCGTCGGTCCGGGCTCTGGCCCGGACCCTGAACGCCAAAATGATCTGCGCGTTCGAGCCCGACCGCGAAGAGGATCTCGTGCTCATGGTCGCCGCCATGAAGCCCTCCTCCTTCGCCGCGCGGCTGCCCAACTACGCCCCGGAACGCCTCGTCGTGGTCGTCGGCGACCGCGAGGACATCCAGCGGCTCGCCATCGAGGGGCGCGCCCGGCTGGTCGTGGTGACGGGCGGCCTAAACGTCTCCGATGAGATCCACCAACTGGCCCGACGCAATGAGGTGACCCTCCTTCTGTGTCCTCATGATTCGGCCACCACCGCAATGCTGGCCCGGGCCTCCATCTCCGTCGAACGCCTGCTCCGCGAGGACTACCTGTCCTTCCACGACGACGAACGGCTCATGGACGTCCAGTCCGTCGCCGCCGCCTCCCAATTCCAGGCCTTCCCGGTCCTCGACGCCGGCGGAAAGACGGTCGGCATCCTCACGAAATCCGACTTCCTTAAGCCGATCGATCGAAAGTTGATTCTCGTGGACCACAACGAACTGTCCCAGGCGGTCCAGGGCGCCGACCAGATCAGCATCATCGAGGTCGTGGATCACCATCGTCTCGGCGGATTCCACACCAACGAGCCGATCCTCTTCCGAAACGAACCCGTGGGCTCGACCTGCACGATTGTGGCCGACTGCTTCCTTCGCTATGGCGTCGATCTCCCGGGAAACATAGCCGGCATCCTACTCGCCGGGCTCGTCACCGACACCCTCAACCTCACTTCTCCCACGACCACGCAGCGGGACGTCGAAATTCTCGCCTTCCTGGAAAAGAAATCCGGCATCGACGCCACCCGCTTCACCGAGCAGGTGTTCAACTCCGGTTCCGTGCTCGTCTCCCAGCCTCCTGAAAAGGCCATCACCGCTGACTGCAAGGAGTACGTCGAGAACGGCCACACCTTCAGCGTCGCACAGATTGAGGAACTGGGCTTCGACGTCTTCTGGAAGCGCAAGGACGAGGTCCGCCAGGCGCTCGAAGACTATCGCGCGTCCAACAAGTACCTGTTTTCCGTCCTGTTCATCACCGATGTCGTCCTGCAGTCCTCCCTGCTGCTGGTGGCGGGACCGGACAAATTCGTGGATTCCATCCAGTATCCCGAGGTTCAACCCGGAGTCTTCGAACTCGAGGGCGTGGTCTCCCGAAAAAAGCAGTTGCTGCCTTACCTGATCAACCACCTGCGCCAGCATCCGCCGGGCGGCAACGGAAACTGAATACGAAACCGCCGGCCCCGCGCAGATCGCACGGGCCGGCGGCTCAAAATCGAAGGGTTGGGCTCAGGCCTTGGCCGCCTTCACCTGCTTCACCTTGGTCCACTTCTTTGTCCGGGCCGAGGCCAGAACCGCATCGACGACGTAATCCGTGGCCAGACCGTCGCGGAAGTTCGGACGCGCACCCTCGCCGGATTCGAGTCCCTTGAGGAAGTCCGCCACCTGGTGCACGAAGCTGTGCTCGTATCCGATCTGGAGACCGGGCACCCACCAATTCTTCATGTAGGGCTGGTCGCCGTCGCTCACGTGGATCGACCGCCACCCGCGGAGGCGCCCCTCGTCCTTGTGGTCGAACCACTGCAGGCGGTGCAGGTCATGCAGGTCCCACTTGATGGACGCGTGCTCGCCATTGATCTCCAGCGTGTACAGCGCCTTGTGGCCGCGCGCATAGCGCGTGGACTCGAAGAGCCCGAGCGAGCCGTTGTTGAAGTGACAGAGGAAGGCGCACGCATCGTCGATGCCCACCTTCTCCACCTTGCCGGTGAGCTGGTGTTTGCGTTCTTTGATGAACGTCTCGGTCATCGCGTTGACGTCCTTGATCCCGCCATTGAGCCACAGCGCGGTGTCGATGCAGTGCGCGAGCAGGTCGCCGGTCACCCCCGAGCCCGCGGCCTTGACGTCCAGGCGCCACAACGCCGCGCCGCCCTGGGGGAGGTCGGCGTTGATGGTCCAGTCCTGAAGGAAGTTCGCGCGGTAATGGAAAATGCGCCCCAGGCGTCCTTCATCAATCAATTGCCGCGCCATCACCACGGCCGGGCACCGCCGGTAATTGTACCACACCATGTTCGGCACCTTCGCCTTCTCGACCGCGGCCACCATCTTCTCGGCGTCCTTCACGTTAAACCCGAGCGGCTTTTCGCAGAGAATCATCTTCCCGGCCTTGGCGGCGGCAATGGCCATCTCGGCGTGGAGATTGTTCGGCACCGCAATGTCCACCACGTCGATGTCGTCGCGGGCGATCAGCTTCCGCCAGTCGGTCTCGATGGAGGCATAGCCCCAGCGCGCCGCGAACTGGGAGACGGCATCCTCATTGCGGGCGCAGACCGCCTGCCGGACGAGCGTGTATTCGGAATCAAAGAAGTTGCCGACCTTGGCGAAGGCGTTGGAGTGGGCGCGGCCCATGAAGCCATAGCCGATGAGCCCGATGCGGAGAGGTTTTTTGGCCATAAAGAGAATGTGCGATTCGTCAGTGATCTTGCGGTAACCCCGCCACGCTAGGAAGGGACCCCGGCAGAGACAAGCGCGGATGCGGGTCGTCCCCTAGGGAACAGGTCACCCCGCTCCCGATCTCCGCCCGTCCCAATATCGGGAAGCCCCACTCCCGCTCCCGGAACACTCCGCATCCCATCCCCCACGCCAAACATCGGTTTCCGCTCCAATCCCCCGATTGGCACCCTCCCTGCATTCCCCGGAAGGCAATCGTTGCGCACCGATGTATTGACTGGGCCGACCAATGACCAATGACCAGTGACAACCACTGACCATTCCCCAGCAACCCACCCCCGTCGCTTTCCCCCATGTCTCCCATCCAGTATTCCCTCCGCCAGCTCCTGAAGAACCCGACCTTCACCACGGTCGCCCTCGTCATTCTCGCCCTGGGCATCGGTGCCAACGCCACCGTCTTCACCCTGATCAACGCCGTGGTCCTGAAGCCGATGTCGGGCAGCCATGCGGACCGTCTCGTCGGGATCTATTCGGAGGATTCCACCCACCCGGGTACATACCGCGGATTCTCCCACCCCGAATTCAAGGAACTGCAGTCCCGGGGATCCGTCCTGGAGCACGTCTTCGCCTTCTCGCCGGGACAGGTGGGTATTACCGAGGGGGACCTCACCCGTCGGGAGTTCGCCCTCCACGTGAGTGCCAACTATTTCTCGGCATTCGGGGCGCCCGTTTCGTTGGGACGCGACTTCACCGCCGACGAGGAGCGATCCGGGGACCCGGTGGTCATCGTCAGCCACGGATGGTGGGAACGACACGGATCACCGGCCGACGTCATCGGACGTTCCCTGACCGTCAACGGACGCCCGGTCACGATCATCGGGGTGACCGCCCGTGGATTCGCCGGCACGACCCCCGTATTTCCCCCGGAACTCTTCCTGCCTCTCGTGCCTCCCGGAGCGTCGCCCGCCTCGATCATGGATCCGTCCCATCATGAACTTTTTCTCGTGGGCGCACTGCGACCGGGAATTTCCCTCCAGGACGCCAACGCCCAACTCGCAGTCGTGGGCGTGCAGTGGGCCACCGCGAACCCCGGGGAAAGCCGGAACCAAGTGCTCTCGGTGGCACGCCTGCCACGACTCGCCATCAACACCGCACCCAGCGACGACCACGGGATCCTGGCGGGTCTCAGCGCCCTGCTCATCGCAATGTCCTGCGCGGTCCTGCTGATCGCCTGCCTGAATCTCGCCAACCTCCTACTGGCCCGGGGCACCGCACGACGAAAGGAAATCGCCATCCGGCTCGCCCTCGGGGCTTCGCGCGGCGCCATCCTGCGGCAACTAATGGTCGAGGGTTGGATCCTCGCCCTCGCCGGGGGCGTCTTTGGACTCACCCTGGCCGCTGGCACCGCCAACGTGCTCGTGTCGTCACTCAATCGGATCTCCCCCTCCCGGCTGGCCCTCGATCCGACTCCGGACTTCCGCGTGCTCGGCGCCGGGTTTCTCACGTGCCTGCTGGCGACCGTGTTCTTTGCCCTCGGGCCCGCGTGGCGGTTATCCCGAACCGATGTCAATTCCGACCTCAAGGACGCAGGGTCCGGCGGAACCAAAGACGGCCGCACAGGTCTGTTCGCCGGACGTCATCTCCTCGTGGTGGCCCAAATTTCCCTGACCCTGGCCCTCCTGGTTGCTGCAGGGTTGTTCACCCGGGGCGCGATTCGCGCCGTGAACGTGCAGCCCGGATTCCAATTCGACAGCGGCTTTTACCTACAGCTCGACGCCGGACTCGTCGGCTATTCGGAATCACGGACCCGCCAGCTCTACGCTCAAATTCTGGATCGGGTCCGCTCGCTTCCCGGCGTCGAATCCGCCTCCCTCGCCGCCACCATTCCCCTGGGTGAACTCGCCCTCGGCGAAGGGGTCCAAAGAGCCGGAGCCCCGACTCCGCCTCCCTCGGACGCCGGGTCTCCGGCCGAGGGAAAATCCATTGGCGCCAACTACAATGTTGTTGGACCCGACTATTTCCGAACCCTCGGCGTGCCCATGCTGCGGGGTCGCGAATTCGAGCGTGCGGAACTCTTCGGGACCAATCTGCCGCGGGTGGTCATCCTGAACTCCGTGCTCGCCGAAAAACTGTGGCCGGGCGAGGACCCGCTGGGCCGTCGCGTCCAGTTCGCCAGCCCCACCGTCGCCGGGGGAAAGCCCAACGCCGACCGTTCCCTGGAAGTCGTGGGTATCGTCTCGCCATTTCGGGCCCATCTATCAGACCACACGCCCAGCCCGATGGTCTTTGTCCCCGGCGCCCTCGACTATCGATCCGACATGTCCCTGCACGTCCGAACGCGCCCTGGCGCCTCCGCATCGGACGTCCTCCAATCTGCCCGCACCGCCGTGCGCAACCTCGATCCTGTGCTGCCCGTATTGGCGGCCAAGACGCTGCGGTTCCATGTCGAATCCAACCTCCAGGTTTGGATCATTCGAACGGGTGCCCTGCTTTTCGCCGCGATGGGACTCGTCGCCCTGTCGCTGGCCATGGTCGGTATTTATGGGGTGAAGGCCTACGCCGTCGCCCGTCGCACCCGGGAAATCGGGATCCGGATGGCCCTCGGCGCCAGCCGCGGAACCGTGGAACGAATGGTCCTTCGCGAAGGCCTCCATTTGACCTTGCTGGGGCTCGGGATCGGATTTGTTCTCGCAGGGTTGGCTGCCCAGGCAGCGGGGCGGTTCCTGTTTGAAGTCCAGCCCCTCGACCCGATTGTGTTCCTGACCGCGCCCTGCCTCCTAGCCATTCCTGCCATGCTGGCCTCCTGGCTTCCCGCCCGCCGCGCCGCCCAGGTCGACCCGCTCGTCGCCCTTCGCACCGAATAAGGCTCCCGTCCTGCCCCGTGCTCCGTTCCCTGCTCCAGCGCCCCGCCTTCACCTGCTTCGCCATCCTGACCCTCGCGGTCGGCATCGGCGGGACCACGGCCATGTTCACCGTGGTCCATACCCTGCTGTTGCGTCCGCTCCCGTTTCCCGAGCCCGACCGGATCGTCGGCCTTTGGGAATCGAATCGCGGAAAGAGCTTCCCCCAGGCCCCCATGGCCGCGGCCCAGTTCCTGGACCTGCGGCGCACTGCCCGATCCTTCGATGCGCTGGCGGTGTGGAATTCAGCCGCGGTGAATCTCGCCGACGACGGTGCCCCGCCGGAACGCCACGCCGGAGCACAGGTCACGGAGGATTTTTTCAAGGTCCTCGGAGTGTTCCCCGCCGTCGGAACCGGTTTCGCGACGAACCAGTTTCAGGCGGGTGCGGACGGAGTCGTCGTGATCGGCCACGACGTCTGGCAGCAACGGTTTCAGGGTTCCGCCGACATCCTGGGCCGGACGCTGCGGATCAACGGACGCCCCCGCACCGTCGTCGGGGTGATGCCCGCCGGATTCCAAACACCGTCAAAGGCCGCGTTCTGGGTGCCGAAGGTGTTCAAACCCGAGGAACTGGAAGACCGCGACTACAAGGCCCACACGGTGCTGGGCCGCCTCGCACCCAGGGTGTCCCTTGCCGAGGCGCAATCGGAAGTGAACACCCTTTTCTCCGGGATGCGCCGCCAGTTTCCCGACGTCCTGGAGGGATGGTCCTGCGAGATCCACCCCGCCTTGGAGGATCTGGTCAAACCGATGCGCCCAGCCCTCCTGCTGCTTCTCGCCGCCGTGGGCGTGGTCCTGCTGATGGCCTGCCTCAACGTCGCCAACCTCCTGCTCGCCCGCGGCGTCGAACGTCACGGGGAACTCGGGATCCGGGCCGCCCTCGGGGCCAGCCGGCGTCGGCTCGCCCTCGAATCCCTGGGCGAAAGCCTCATTCTCGCCCTTGCGGGAGGCGCCCTCGGTTGGCTGTTTGCCCAGGGCCTGCTCGGCGCGCTCCTTCGCATCGCCCCCGCCACGCTTCCCCGCATTGAGCAGGTGCGTCTCGACCCCACCGCGCTGCTGGTCACCGCGGCCACCTGCCTCGTCACCACGCTCATCGCAGGACTCGCCCCCGCCCTCCACCAGTCCCAGGCGGACCCCATGGACGCCCTGCGCAGCGCGTCGCCGCAATGGACCGCCCGGGTCGGTGGCTGGCGCCGGGCGTTGGTGGTGGTCCAGGTGGCTGCCTCCGTGGTGGTGCTGGTAACGACCGGACTCCTGCTCCGCAGCTTCGAACGCGTCCTGCACCGCGACCTCGGATTCAACCCGGAACACGTGCTGACGACGCGCCTGGAACTGCCGCCCCTTCGATACGGCACCGACCAGCGCCGGGATCAATTTGCCGAAGACGTGCTCGCCCGGCTTTCCGTCAGCCCCGGCATTGAGTCCGCCGGGGCGTCCACCGCGCTCCCGCTGCAGGGCTGGCCCCAACTGATCCTGCGCCTGGAGGAAAACCCCATCACCCGCCCCAGCGATGCCCCCTCCTCGGGCTACACCGGAATTACCCCCGGATACCTGCGCACCCTGGGCATGCGGGTCCTGCGCGGACGCGACGTCACCCACACCGACCGCGAGGACACCCCGCTCATATGCCTCGTGAACGAGTCGTTCGCGCGCACCCATTATGGCGAACGGGATCCGATTGGACGCCGGATCGAGATCGGGTTTTCCACGCCACCCCGTTGGATGGAAATCGTGGGCGTGGTGAATGACGCCCAAAATGCACAACTGGAAGCGGCTCCCCGGGACCAGGTGTTCGTTTCCTTCCGCCAGCAACCGGACGTTCTCCGGGAGAATCCCGCCATCAGTCTCGTCGTTCGCGGACGTGGTGCGCCGGAAGCCGTGGGGGAATCCCTGCGACAGGCCGTGTGGTCCGTGGACCGCAATCAACCCCTCCACCTCCTGCAGCCCATGTCCCGCATCCTGGACGGTGCCACCGCGCCGCGGCGCTTCACGGTCTTGGTCCTGGGCACCTTTGCCGCCGTGGCCCTGGTTCTCGCGGCCTTGGGACTCTTCGGGGTCCTGAGCGGACAGGTCGCCTCCCGCACCCGGGAACTGGGCGTCCGCATGGCGCTCGGAGCCCAACCCTCGGACATTCTCCGCCAGGTCCTCGCGGGAGGCATGCGCACGCTCGCCCTCGGCATGGCGTTGGGGATCAGCGCCGCCCTGGCCGTCTCGCGCCTCATTCAATCCCAGCTCTACGAGACCGCCCCCTGGGATCCGCTGTCCTTGCTGCTGACGCTTTTCGTGCTGGTTTTGACCGGTGCCGCCGCCTGCTGGTTCCCCGCATTCCGGGCCTCCCAGGTCGATCCCATGGCCGCCCTGCGCGCGGAGTGAATCCGCCGTGGCCCCTCAGGCCCCCGCGTTTCCCAAAAAATTTCCGTCGCCTGCGGGCCCGCCGCCGTGTCTCATCCGGCCCGTTTCAACGACGATTTCCGATGCCGAAACGCACCGACATCCACTCCGTTCTGATCATTGGCGCGGGTCCGATCATTATCGGACAGGCCTGCGAGTTCGACTATTCCGGCACCCAGGCGTGCAAGGCCCTCAAGGAGGAGGGCTACCGGGTGATCCTGGTGAACTCCAATCCGGCCACGATCATGACCGATCCGGAGTTCGCCGACCGCACCTACATTGAGCCGATCACCCCCGAGGCGGTGGAGAAGATCATCGTCCGCGAACGGGAGGAACTGCGCCGGCTCGGAGTGCCCGTGGACGCCGCCGAGGCATCCGTCCCGAACAAGCTCGTCCTGCTGCCCACGCTCGGCGGTCAGACGGCCCTAAACACGGCGATGAAGCTCCACAAGTCGGGCGTGCTGGAGAAGCACGGCATCGAGATGATCGGAGCCAAGGCCGAGGCCATCGAGAAGGGCGAGGACCGCCAAATTTTCAAGGACCTGATGCTCAGCATCGGTCTCGACGTCCCCATTTCCGGCACCGCCCACACCATGGCGGAGGCCTGGGCCATCGCGGACCGAATCGGGCGCTTCCCGCTGATCATCCGACCCGCCTACACGCTCGGCGGCACCGGGGGCGGCATCGCCTACAACCGGGACGAGTTCGAGGAAATCGCCAAGCGCGGAATGGACCTCTCGCCGGTCTGCGAAATCCTGGTCGAGGAATCCCTCGTCGGCTGGAAGGAGTACGAGATGGAGGTCATGCGCGACCGCGCGGACAACTGCGTCATCATCTGCTCCATCGAGAATTTTGACCCGATGGGCGTCCACACCGGCGACTCCATCACGGTGGCGCCGATCCAGACGCTCACCGACAAGGAATACCAGATCATGCGCGACCAGAGCTTCGCGGTGATCCGGGCCGTCGGGGTCGAGACCGGCGGTTCCAACATCCAGTTCGGCGTCAGCCCCGAGACCGGACGCATGGTCATCATCGAGATGAACCCCCGCGTCAGCCGCAGCTCGGCCCTGGCCTCCAAGGCGACCGGATTCCCCATCGCCAAGATCGCGGCCAAGCTGGCGGTCGGGTACCTGCTGGACGAGATCCGCAACGACATCACCCGCGAGACGCCGGCCAGCTTCGAGCCGACGATCGACTACGTGGTCACCAAGATCCCGCGCTTCGCCTTTGAGAAGTTCCAGCAGGCCGACGCCACCCTGACCACGCAGATGAAGAGCGTCGGCGAGGCGATGGCCATCGGACGCACCTTCAAGGAGTCGCTGCAGAAGTGTCTCCGCTCCCTCGAAATCGGCCGCAGCGGACTCGGCGGCGACGGCAAGCCGTGGCGCCTCGGCACCGAGCTTTACGGCGACCGCGACGTCCTGCCGCGGGACGTCATCTCGCGGAAGCTCAGCGTCCCCAACGCCGAGCGCATTTTCTTCATCCGCCACGCCTTCCGCGCCGGGTTCACCCTGGAGGAGATCTTCCAGCTTACGAAGATCGACCCTTGGTTCCTCACCCAGATCCGCGAGATCGTGGACTTCGAGCAGGAACTCGCCATGGCGAGCTAATCGACCATGCGCAAGCGGAAGCTCTACGAGAAGGTCTGTGCCGGATCAAAGAACCTCCGCTTCGCTGAGCTTCAGACTCTGGCCGAAGCCTTTGGCTATCGGCTGAAGCGAATCAGTGGCAGCCACCACATTTATGAACATCCGGCGGTACCCGTCCCGCTCAACCTTCAGGATGTCCACGGCAAGGCGAAGCCATACCAGGTAGACCAGTTGCTAAAGGCCGTCCGACGATTCAAACTCCCCCTGTCTGAATGAAGGATTACCACATCAACGTATTCTTCAGCGACGCGGATGGAGGCTACATTGCCGACATCCCGGACCTCGAATCGTGTTCCGCCTTTGGTGAAACGCCGGAAGCAGCCCTGCACGAGGTCCTGATCGCCAAGCAAGCGTGGCTCGCGGTGGCCAAGGAATCCGGAAAGCCCATTCCGCCCCCGCGCTATCGTCCGCAGCCGCTCGAGTTGGCGGCGGCCTGAATTGGGTTGTTTGCCAAGGAACCTTCGTTCAGCGCATCAAACCGGGGCATGGCACCTGCCCTCCCGTCGCCTCTCCACACCTCAAACCGCGACTCAATTTGGGACGGCGACACGCCATCCCTCCCCTCCTTCCCATGGGAGGGCTTGCATGCTGCGAGCCCCATTCAAGTCACGCCCCTCGAGCCGCTTTTCGGATATCGTCGAGTAGACTGCCGTAATCGAAGCCCCCGCCCGCCTTCGTCCCAATCTGGGAATAGCGCCCCCAGGTCCCTCGTTTATTGAAAAAGTCACCGACCTTTTGTGCTGCCTTGGCGAAGTGGACGGACAATTTCTGGTGCTGGGTGAAATTCAATATCTCGTTAGCAGGGATGGCGGTGTAGATCCCATGGAAGTAATCGGCGAGTCCACTAAACACCTTTGAAACCCGCTCCGTCACGTTCTGGGAATTCAGTTCCTGACCCGGAAGGAAGACGACCAGTGTCTGTTCCAAAGATCGCTCACCATCCGCCCATCGGTTGATGGCATCCGCCAATTCCCAAGGGCAATACCAGTTGCTGGCGGGTTCGTCCTTCAGGTACCCATCGGACAACAGGAGGACCACGGTGGGTGACTCGTGCATCAAGCGATGCAGAAACTCCTCAAGCCGCTCGCGTTCTGCGGCACCGGTCTCCGGGAGCGCATACCAACAGGGCCGCGGACCGTTCAGCTTCAGCTCATTCACCAGCGGCCGGACGATGGCGTCATCCTTGCCACTGCTGCTGATTCCCACCATTTTCTGTCCGCCCTGCAGCGGGAGGATGAACTCTCCCGAAAGCTCCTCCACCCGGGCGTCGCGGCGTTGGACTCGGCCCAACCGGGCCAATGGACTTCCCTCAGCAGTCAGCAGTTCCTCCACCTGTCCAGCCAGCGCCTCCAAATGCTCGCTGCGGGTGACCAGAACAGCCTCGACGCGTCCCGTTAGGGAATCCGGCCCATCGGCTCGCCAGCCGAGCCGGAAGCACCATTCCGGATCCTGCTCCCGCGGGGCCGCCTGCAACCCGGTGCGATACCACACCGCCCGGGTCCCCAAGGCGCGCCCCAAATGCGCCATCAGGTCCCGGAATTCAAACTCGGTGATCGTGGCGTCCCCAAACCCAAAGGCCTCCCGGGCCTGCATTTCCGAACGGCGCAAAATCTCCTGCATCTGTCGCTCCAACACTGGAAGCACGTCGGCTTCGGGGGGAAGCAACCACTTCTCATTGGCCATGAAGATTCCCGCCCCATTCTCGCGTTCCCGGAGCGGCACAATCAGACGGCACTGCTCCAAATAGCGGACCAACCGTTCCCGCTGCGTCTCGTCCTTCAACTCCTTCCAAGACCGGTCCTCCCGAAGTTCCTCCTGCGTAAACCAACCCCGATTCTTGAGGATCTTTTTGTGCAGCCGCCGCCCGGGTCCCAGCATCTCGTAAATGATCTCTGTGGCCCAATCCTGATCCACCAACACCGCCCGGCCTACCCTCCCATCCAGCTGAAACAACAATCCGGCATCGTGGAGGTATCCCGTGATCGCGCCCACATCTGCGCCATTCAACTCCGGCCCACCCGTTCGTCCTGCCGCATGCATCCGACGCACCCGGCCCTCCCATTCGCTCCAGTCCAGCCAGAGATGCGGACGCGGATCCTCCGCATCCCGTTTTCGGCTGTTCTCCTCCAGCATGGAATCCACCTCCCCGGCCACCTGTTGGAAAAAGGCGGGCTGTAGGATGCCGATGCGTTCCGCCTCGGCGCCGCATGCCTCCGAAACCCAGCCCATGAGCTTTCGGAACCCGGGCTGTTGTTCGTACCCCTCGGCAAGCAGGTCCACGTGGAAGCATTCCAACTTCCGATCCTTGTGTCGCGGCGCCCGTTCCTCCCAGGGCACTTGCTTGGCCTTCGGTCCGCTGCAGGTGCAGACCAAGGCCACCCGGGCGTTCGGCTGAAGCGAGAAGATGTAATCCAGCCAGTAGTCGAGCGGACGATGCCGGTTGTACTCCTTCCACTGCTCAGGATCGCACCCCGGCGGAACGTCCTTCTTTATTGCAACGTCGTCGGCCGGATTCGCCCGCCAAACGACGAGGTAAACGGCCCCCTCGGACGCAAACAGCCGGTGGGTTTGGTGGTAAATCTCCTGGCCGCCGAAATCCCAAAGTCGAACGGAACCCTGAAGCGAACCGTCCCCCACTTCGGGCAACTCCAGTGCGCGCTCCCGAGCCCGTTGCCGCAGCGATTCGAGGCGTTCGGACGGCAGCTTCAAGGCAGCCGGCCACGCCCAAAACCGAAGCCGGTGTGTCGGGGGTTCGTCAGCCCGCGGCCGCAGGAGCTCCCGGGCGGAATCAGACTTCGCCTCGGGCGAAAGCCCTGCCCATTGCAACGCCTTGGCCAGCGTGCTCTTCCCAACCCGCCCGTCTCCCAGCAAGAGCAACTTGGCGTGCGCGGACACCTCCACCTCGTCACCAAACTTCAGGCGACTCTGGAGAATCGGAGCGACGTTTTGGTTCTCAGCGAGGCCACGATCAAACTGGCCAAGATCCTGTCCGGCCAACCGCTTCAGCTTCTCGGCCCCGTGGAGCACGACAAATCGTGTCGTCGCGGGCAAACCGGGCAATTCTTCCAGGGAACTACAGTTGGACAGATTGAGGTGATCCAACTCGGGAAACAAATCCAGTCCCTCAGCAGACACCAACTTCGAACAGCCGCTGAGCACCAGGCGACGCAATCGAAGACGCGGAATTTCCTCCGTCGTCGTCAAAACCGTGCGGGACGCATCGAATTCGCGAAGAGGAGCGTCCGCCAACCCCTGCAGAAAGCTGCGGAGGTGAATGTCCTTCAACGCGGAACAATCATTCGCATAAAACCGCTCTAGGACTGGGGGAGCCAAAGGCAGGGTTTGGAGCGCGCTACACTGGCCGAGATCCAGCGTCGTCAGAGCATCGGGCAGACGGGGAAGCTTTCTCAACTGGGGGCACCCCCGCAAATCCAGGCATTCCAATCCGGGCGGCAGCTCAAGGAGTTCCGTCAGGTCTTCTATCCCCCACAGATGAAGGTGCGTGACCGTGGGAAGATACCGCAGCAAGTCCTTCCGGATATCCGAAGCCAGGCGAATCGACGGAGGGGCATCGTCCCTCGGCGGTTTCCCGATGACGATTTTGACGACCGTGCCTTGTCCCGAATCCGACGCCCAGGATTGGCCGTCGGGGGAAAACAGGACCCGAACCGCGGTCTCGGGGGTATCCTTCTCAGCAGTCATCGGGCGCCCCCGAGCTTGGAGCGTTTGCGACGGGAGCCAACTTCATTTCCGCGCGGGTTCGTTTGGGTTTGGGGCCGTTTTCGCACCACCGCTTTGCCTGCCCCGTCCGCCTTGGGCCTCGTCCCTCGGCCCCCGGCTCCCGGCGCCGGCTTCGCTCGCCTGTCTTTTGCTCCGCGCGCTCCTTGGGCACCGGGACCGGGAACCAGACAGACCCGGAACCCGAAGTTCAGGTTCCGAGAGTCGGCCCCGTACCCGTCGCGGATCGCGGACCGGCAGAGCCACGCCGTGTGGCTCCACGACCCGCCACGCAGGACACGACGCGGGTTCTCGTCTCCAGACTGAATCGACTCCCCGCTGAAATAACGGGAAAATTCACGGAGCCGCCGAGCCGCTACAGGATCAACGCTCCCATTGGGCAGCGAGCACAACCCGAATTCTTCGAACAGGTCATGGCACCACTCCCAAACATTTCCATGGAGGTCGTAGAGGCCATACGCATTGGCAACCTTGGCACCGACCGGACGTGTTGAACCATCACTATTCCTGTCGAACCAACCCACATTCTCAAGTGCCGACTCACCGTCCCCGGTGGAGTACTCCGTCTCGGTTCCCGCCCGGCATGCGAATTCCCATTCCACCTCCGTGGGAAGACAAGCCATCCATCCCTTCGGAATGGCGCCATGTCTTGAGAGCCAGACGCAAAATGCGGTTGCCTCAAACCAGGACATGTTCTCCGCGGGATGATCAGGCTTACCCTCAAAGTAATTGCTATGAGAGCCGCCACTCTCCCGAATCCAAGCGGCAAACTGAGCCTGGGTGACCGGAAAGGTCCCCATTAGGAACGGCTGAGCAATCCGAACTTCGACAACAGGATCCGACGCGTTGCCAAACCAATTCAGCCCCCGCTCTCCCATCCGGAACGGCTTAGGATCGCCGACTGTTGGCAATCTCTGAAACGTCATCGGGATCCCGCCCGGCAAGAGGAGCGTAAGCGCCGGGGGGATCATAGCACGCCGAGATCCGGAGCCCCGCCGCGCGCCTTCTCCATCCCTCCGGGACAGATCTCGGCGGGCGGCGCCGACCAGCAGCGGGACGATGTTTCGACGGGTGAAGGATCCATGGCTCGGACGCGAGGAATTGTGTGGGGCCGACCTCACCCGAGGTCAACACCCGCAAAATCTGTAGTGCGGGAGCGCAGTGCAACGAAGCTCCCGCTTTCTCGCGGACGTCGCGCACGTACACGATCCACACGCAGCCGCGTTAAGGGGTAGGCCCAAAGCGGCAGCTCCGCTGCCGCACTCCCAGAGCCGTCGGCACCTCGGCGCCAAACATGATCCTGCCGCCATTTATCTCTTCGCCCGCCCCGTCCGCCTTGGGCCTCGGCCCCCGGCTACCGGCGCCGGCTCTACTCGCTTTCCTCACGCCCCGCGCGCTTCCTGGGCACTGGGACCAGGAACCAGACAGACCCGGAATCCGATGAGCAGGTACCGATCGTCGGCCCTGTTCCTGCCGCGGACCGCGGACTGGCAGCGCCTCGCCGAGTCGCCCCACGACCCGCCACGCAGGACACGTTGCGCGGTTTCTTGACCGGATTCCGCCGCAGTCCATTCCTGCCCCCTCCAAGGGTCCGATCTCTTGGCATACGCGAGATCATCCCCGGCATCCTGACACCACTCCCAAATATTTCCGTGCATCCCGACCAGTCCCGCCGGGTGCTCTCGGGAATCCGCCATGGGGACCTCATCCACCGGATGAGTCTGCTGACCGGAATTGTCATCATACCACCCCACCTGCGCCAGAGCCTCCACTCCGTCGCCGTTCCAATAGTCGGTCTCGGTGCCGGCGCGGCAGGCGTATTCCCACTCGACTTCCCACGGGAGTCGCGCCGTCCAACCGGCCAGCGGTCCCACAAAAGATTCCGTCAACGCAGTACACCAGGTCGTCGCATCCTCCCAGCTCACCGTCTCGACGGGGCGGCGGGGGCCTTTGAATTCGCTCGGATCCGCATTCAACTCCTTCAGACCTGACGGTGCGCGCACGACGGAAGACCATTCCTCCTGGGTCACGACGAATTTTCCCAGCCAGAACTCATGGGGAACCACGACCCGATGTGGCGGTTCCTCGTCGTGGTATAATCCCCGCGACCCCATCCAAAACCATCCGGGCGGGATCCGGCGGAACCTCATGAACAGGGGCGGCTCCCCGGGCGGGGTCGGCAGCGGCACCAACCGATCGGGTTCCTCGGCGAGCCGAGACCAATCCGCAAGAGGAGGCAGGGTTACGGGCATGGCGGCGGAAGCGCCGGATGGGGAGATTTGGGCTCCGGCTCCGGCGCGAAAGGAGTGTCACCGGAAACTCAGGGCGTTTCCCAGTCTTGTCCGAAGGAGAGGGAGGAGCCGGGATGCGGGCCCCGAGCCCACCAAGGACCGGAAAGCAAGCGCTCACATTAACAAAACCCGAAAACCAGCAAAGGGAACACGGCTTCCAGCCTGTTCCCAATACCGAAATCCCGAGCGGCAACCGCAGGCATCATAAAACCACGAACCACCTCGCAGAACACGCTCCGTCGACGTTGATTCCTTGACCTCTCCAAAGGACTTGCGCGGATCTCCAAGCGAAGCCGTCCAACTCCTCTGCGAAATCCGGAAACCCGGCCTTTTGCAGTAGGCGAATGGATCCCAGACATCCTCACACCATTGCCATACATTCCCATGCATGCCGAAGAGTCCCACTGGATGAAACGCGCCATCGCTCGTCGGAAATTCATCAACCGGATGCGTCTCGAATCCTAAGTTTAGCTTGTACCAACCGACACGAGCCAACGCCTCGTCGCCGTCTCCATTAAAGTAATCCGTTTCGGTACCAGCACGACATGCGTACTCCCATTCATCCTCCAAAGGGAGACGAGTAATCTCTCCCAATGCTTGTGCCCTCACCCATTTCTGAAGGGCCAGACACCAGGAGCAGGCGTCAAACCAACTCACCGTATCAACCGGACGCTTTGGGCCCTTAAAATTACTCGGATCCGGATCGAGTTCCCGAAGCTCCTTAAAGGCTCGGACGACTACTCCCCACTCATCCTGGGTTACGACAAATTTTCCGAGCCAGAACCCGTATGGAACCACCACGCAATGGCGAGGATCTTCGAAAGGCTTGTGGTCCCTCGACCCCATCCAGAACCATCCGGGCGGGATCCGGCGAAACCGCATGAACAGAGGTGGCTCCCCGGGCGGAGCCGGCAGCGGCACCAACCGATCCGGCTCCTCGGCGAGCCGGGACCAATCCGCTAGCGGTGGCAGGGTTACGGGCATGGCGGCGGAAGCGCCGGATGGGGAGATTTGGGCTCCGGCACAGGGGCGAAGGGAGTGTCACCGGAAACTCAGGGCGTTTCCCAGTCTTGTCAGAGGGAGAGGGAGGAGCCGGGGTGTAGACCCGGAACCGATCGCAAGAACGGCGAAGAGCCGAGTTCCAGCCCGTCAAACCTCCACGCGTTCAACCCCGACTTGATTTGGGACGGCGACACGCCGCCCCTCCTTCGATCGAGGCCGACGCCCCCTCAATCGACGGTGTCGAGCTGCGGCTCGGAGGGGACCGGAGCCGACCTTCCACCCCGGCCGCTGCGGCTGCCGGTCTGGCGGGTCTCGTGGGGCTGGTTCGGACGCAGCATGCGCTTCTGGCGCTCGCGGTCGCCGGCGTTGCGCACGACCGGGATCGGCTTGCCGGTGTTGATGTCGAGTCCGGTGACGTACATCGCCGCGGACCCGGTCATCGGCAGAGGAATGAAGTCCTGCACCTGCTGGAGATTCCACCGCTCCTTCTTCAGGAACTGTTCCACCGCGCCCATCTCCTTCTCGGTGCAGCCGGGGAAGCTCGAAATGAAATACGGCACGAGGTACTGCTCCTTGCCGGCCTCCTCGCTCAGTTCGAAAAACTTCTCCATGAACGCCGGGAAATCCCCCGCCGGCTTCCGCATGCGCCGGAGGACCTCCGGGTGCATGTGCTCGGGCGCCACCTTCATGTGTCCCGAAACATGGTTCTGCACCAGTTCCTGGGTGTACTCCGGCGTGCGCAGGGCGACGTCCATGCGGATGCCCGATTGCACGAAGACATGCTTTACGCCCGGTTGCTGGCGGGCCCCGCGCAGGAGGTCCAGTCCCGCCTTCTCATTGAGTTCGAGTACGGGGCAGATGGACGGCCATAGGCAGCTCGGCCGATGGCATTTCTTGCACTCCTCGGAGTGCCCGTTGCGCGCCGCAAACAGGTTTGCCGTCGGCCCGCCCAGATCGGAAATGGTGCCCTTGAAGTTGCCGGACTCGGCGACCTTTCGGATCTCCTTGAGGACCGAATCCACGCTGCGGCTGGACAGAAATTTCCCCTGGTGAAAGCCCAGCCCGCAGAAGGTGCAGCCGCCCGGACACCCACGCGACACGATGATGGAATCCTTGATCGTTGCGAATCCGGGCACCGGCTCTTTGTAGCTCGGATGCGCCAGCCGCATGAACGGGTACTCGTACAAGGCGTCGAGTTCCGGGCCGTCCACCGGAAACGCCGGGGGTTCCTGCAGCACCGCACGGTTGCCATGCATCTGAACGAGGCGCCGTCCACTGTAGGGCGTCTGTTGCGCCTCGACTACCTTGGTCAGGCGCATCAAATGGGTCTTGTCGGCCTGTAATTCCTCCCAGGAGGGAAGGATGATGCAGTCGCTGAAATCGGCTGCCGCCGTGGCCTTGCTGCCGAGGAACACCGCGGTGCCCCGGATGCCCCCAAAATCACGACGCCCCGATTGCAGGCGTTCCACGATCTCGCGCACCGCGCGCTCGCCCATGCCGTACACCAGCACGTCAGCCTTCGCGAGGGACAGAATGGAGGGCTTGAGTTTGTCCTCCCAGTAATCGTACTGCGCAACCCGGCGCATGGAGGCTTCCATGCCGCCCAGCACCACCGGCACGCCGGGAAAGGCGCGGCGCGCCATCTGCGAATAGACAACCGCAGCGTGATTGGGGCGCTTCCCCGGGACGCCTCCGGCGCTGTACACGTCCTCCTTCCGTTTGTGGCGGGCGGCCGTGTAGTTCGACAGCATTGAGTCAAGGTTCCCCGCCGTCACCCCGACGAACAGGCGGGGCGTCCCCATGCCCTGGATCGACTCGATGGTGGTCCAGTCCGGCTGCGCCACGATGCCCACGCGGAGTCCCATGGCTTCCAGGACCCGTCCGATCATGGCCGCGCCGAAGGACGGATGATCCACGTAGGCGTCGCCAGTGATGATGAGCACGTCGAGTTCCGTCCAGCCGCGCGCGTTCATCTCCTCCCGCGTCATCGGGAGGAATCCGTTGGACTTCGGAAGTGCCTTGAACTGGATCGGCTCGGAACCCATGTCAGCGACCATCAGACTGCATGTCCGCCCTGTTGGCAAATGGAAGCGGAGTGAAATGGTCTGGTTGCACTCCCCGAAGGGGAGAGTCACGAGTCAGTGGTCGGCCCAGTGGCCCACCAATCCCTTGCTCGAATCAGCTCGCTGCACGAACCTCTATTACGGTTCCTTCGATCATTTGACTCTTCGGATTCCCGTAAAAGCGCTCATCGACCACTCAATGGAAGCTGTCCAAACGAATTCGGAAACTATGCCAATCGGCTTTGCATTCCTCCTCGTCGGCCTTTCCGCGGGAGGCGGCACGTATGTCTTATTGACAGGCTTTCATCCGGGATGGCGTAAATCTCTGCATTGGCATCGATTCAAGCGGGGGCCCATGCTTTCGAAATGGTCGCACGGTGCCGTAGCGGCGTTCTGCTTTACTGCTCCCCTCGCTGTAGCAGGCCCCAGATTTGGCCTACCCGCAGGACTGACCACGCTGATTCAAATACTGGCGGGTGCGGCCTCCGCTTCCATGGTCGGGGGTATGTTCTATGACCTTCTTGTAAGCTGGCTTCGTCCTTCGGATAGGGCGAGTGAACGAAGCCAGACCGGCGGGCCTCGCATCCGTTCGGGGTAGCCCGGCCTTGATTCCACCGCGATTTGCATCGACTCATGAATGCCGAATGCGTTCTTCCATGCGGCGCCGTCCTGGCCGAAGGCCCGGTGTGGCATCAGCAACACCTGTATTGGGTGGACATCGAACGGGGGGAGGTCCACCGGTGGCATCCCCCTTCGGGCGTCCGCCGTCATTGGAACTTCTCCGGGCGGGTGGGATTCGCGGTACCCACGCAACGCGGCGATTTCCTGCTGGGACAAAACGATTCCCTCGTTCGAATGGATTTGGACACCGGAGCCCTCACGCCGTTCGCCACTCCCACCGGGGAACCTTCCGGCAACCGCTTCAATGACGCCAAGTGCGACGACGCGGGTCGCCTCTGGGCGGGCACCCTGTCGATCCGGGAGGAGCCCCGACAGGGCACATTGTACCGCGTGGATCCATCCGGGGAACTCCACCCTGTCGTTCGCGAGGTCAGCATTTCCAATGGCCTCGCCTGGTCGCCCGACGGACGGACGCTTTACTACATCGACTCACCGACACGACGCGTGGATGCGTTCGATTTTGATCCGGACTCCGGCGCCATTTCGGGACGCCGCACGGTCATCACTGTGACCGACGGATTTCCGGACGGCATGTGCGCCGATGCAGTGGGCCATCTTTGGATCGCCCTGTGGGGCGGCTGGGCGGTGGCCTGTCATGATCCCCGCACCGGACGTCGCCTCGCCGAGGTCCGGGTTCCGGTCGAGGCCGTGACGTCGTGCTGCTTTGGTGACGGGGACACCCTCTGGATCACCACGGCGAGTCGAGACCTCGATGCTGCGGGTCGCCACCTGCAACCGCTCGCCGGTGGCATCTTCCGGGCGGCCGTGGGTGTGGGTGGGCCTGGACCCACACTCTTCCGCGGCTGATCGCGGAAGCCTCCAGGCTCCGCGCTGCCGCGGAGTCAGGCCAGGATTCCCCGGATCACCTCGCCTTCGACATCGGTCAACCGGAACCGCCGACCGTTGTGGAGATAGTTGAGCCTTTCGTGATCGAGTCCCAGGCAGTGAAGCACGGTGGCGTGCAGGTCATGGACACTCACCGGGTTCACGGCCGCCTTCCATCCGATCTCGTCCGTGGCACCGTAGTGCATCCCTCCGCGAATTCCCCCGCCCGCCATCCACACCAGGAACCCGTAGGGATTGTGATCCCGTCCATCGCCCTTCTCCGAAACCGGCATGCGCCCAAATTCACCGCCCCAGATCACCAGGGTTTCATCGAGCAATCCCCGCTGCTTCAGGTCGGTCAGCAGGGCGGCGACCGGTTGGTCAGTTTCCAGCATGCGGCGGGAATGCTGGTCGCGGAGCCCGTTGTGGGAGTCCCACTCGTCATCGCAATAGGCCTGCACAAACCGGACGCCCCGCTCGACCAGACGCCGCGCCAGCAGGCATTTCTCGCCATAGGGACGCGTGACCTCCTGATCGAGTCCGTAGAGTTTGCGGATGGACTCCGGCTCCGATGCGAGGTTGACCGCGTCGCTCGCCGCCATCTGCATCCGGAACGCCAGTTCAAAGCTCTCCACGCGACCCGTCAGATCCGGTTCCCCGGGAAACCGTGCGGCGTGGTCCCGGTTTAGATCGCCGGCGAGATCGAGCATCCGCCGTTGCCGCTCCCCGGAAAGTTCCGCAGGGCGATTCAGGTTCAGGATGGGAACCCCGCGCGCGCGAAGGGCGGTGCCCTGGAATTCGCTGGGGAGAAATCCGGATCCCCAGTTGCCGGCGCCCCCTTTGCTGCCCTTGGAATTCTGGAGCACAACGAAACCCGGCAGATTGCGATTCTCCGAGCCCAGTCCGTAGGTCAGCCAGGAACCCGCGCTCGGATATCCCGCCCGGATGAACCCGGTGTTCATCTGGTACATGGCCGGGCCGTGCGCCGGAGACTCGGCATGGCAGGAACGGATCAACGCCAGGTCATCCACGTGCCGGGTGATCTGCGGCATCCGATCACAGACCCAAGTGCCGCTTTCACCGTACTGGCGAAAGGCGAAGGGCGACTTCATCAACGGACCGGGACTTCCAAAGAAAACGTCCACGGGCAGCGCCGGCTGCCGGCCGTCGTTGCGCGTCAACTCCGGCTTCGGATCGAAGGTATCCACGGCGCTCGGGCCACCCTCCATGAACAGCCAGATCACGGACTTGGCGCGCGGCGGCCGATGGAATCCCCGAATCCCGGACTCGGAAGCCGCCAGAAGGTCGGCCAGGGCCAGGGAGCCCAAGCCCGCACCCGCCCTTCTCAGGAATTCCCGGCGGCTCGCCGGAATCGAGTCCACGCCCCCGCACGGGAATCGGCCACCTCGAGGTCGCGGATCACTCGACATAGATGAATTCATTGAGGGTGAGCAGCACGTGGCAAAGGTCGGTCAATCCTTCGACGGGAAGGGCGTCCCCGGTTGCGTCCGGAGCCTTCGAAAGAAAGCCCTGAACCCGCGCCCACTCGCCCGCGGTCGGTGGTCGAGTCAGGGCCAGCGCATAGGCCCGTCGGACCTGCGCCTCGGGATCCAGTCCCGCCTCCGTGATGACACGCTGGGCGAATTGCGTGGCGGACTTCCGGATCCAGTCGCTGTTCATCAGCGTGAGCGCCTGGGTGGGGACGGTGGTCACATTGCGACGCCCGCAGCTGGCCAGTCCGTTGGGAGCGTCAAACACCTCGGTCATCGGGTTGGGCACCGAACGCTTGGCGAAGGCGTACACACTGCGCCGCCACAACGCGGGACCGTCCTGCAGATTGGATGGATATTCGTCCTTGCTGCGGGTGGCCATTGACTCCTTGGGAATGATGGGACGAAACGGCGGACCAAACATCTTGCGGTTCAGCCGGCCGCTGACCGCGAGGATCGAGTCAAAGAGTGCGTCCGAATCCAATCGCACCGGGCGTCGCAGCGCGCCGGGAACTCCATCCGACCGCTGGCGGTACGCCGCGCTGGTTACGATCAACCGGTGGATGGGTTTCAGGTGCCAGTGCTGGCGAACCAATTCTCCGGCCAGCCATTCAAGCAGTTCCGGATGCGTGGGGGCATCGCCCTGCGTTCCGAAGTCATTGGGAGTCCGGACCAATCCCTCGCCAAAGTGATGCTGCCAGATCCGGTTCACGATCACCCGGGCCGTCAGCGCCCCGGCGCCCTGATCGACGTCCGTCAGCCAGGAAGCCAGCGCACTCCGCTGATAGGTGGTCGGTGGACGGACGAATCCATTGGCATCCACCCGCAGTGTCCCGGGGAGGTCCGAATCCGCCGGGGGCAGGACCTCCTTCCAATAGGCGACATAACCCTTCCCTCGATCCAGAACCTGCAGGAACCCGGCGGTCACCGGTTCCTTGCGATTCAGGACATTGCCGCGCCCCAGTAGGAATTGCGGCATCGGTTCCGCCTGATGATCCATCACACCGAGGCATCGCTGCGGGGCATTGGGATCCGGTTCGGGACGATGGGCAGCCGCCTCCAAGGCGTCCCAGGTCGCGCGACCGGATTCCGGCAGCCATTGGCGAAGGTCCGCATCCTCCACCTTCAATCGGGCCCCGTATTCCTTGTACAGCGCGGTCTGCACCGGAACGAAGAAATGCTCCGGCTGACGGAGCCAGAACTTTTGCTCCTCTGATAATCCCAGCGCGGTCATCCGCGATTCGCGGCAGGCGGTTCGCTGCTGCTCCCTCCATGCCTCCCATTCGCGCCGGGGTTTGGAGAGCGACGCCACGCGGCGTTCCGAAGTCGAGAAGGCGGCCACCATGCGGTAATAGTCGCGCGTCGGCAGCGGATCGAACTTGTGGTCATGGCAACGCGCGCAGGCAAGCGTGAGCCCGAGAAACGCCGAAGCGGTCGTGGACACCATGTCGTCCAACTCGTCATAGCGGATCCGAAGCTTGTTCTCCTCGGTGTCCGCGGGCGTCGTGTCCTCAAACGGGGCAGCCGCCAGGAATCCGGTGGCGGACATCGCATCGGGATTTCCCGGTGCCAACTCGTCGCCGGCAACCTGCCAGCGGACAAACGTGTCGAAGGGCAGGTCGTCATTGAAGGCCCGGATCACCCAGTCCCGGTAGGGCCAGGCCTCCTTGCGATCGAGATCCGATTCGTAACCGTCGCTGTCGGCATACCGCGCGACGTCCAACCAGTGCCGCGCCCAGCGCTCGCCAAAATGGCGGCTCGCCAGCATTCCGTCCGCAAGGCGCGCCGCGGCGTCCGGGGATCGATCCGCTTCAAAGGCCTCCACCTGCTCCGGCGACGGCGGAAGCCCGAGCAGGTCGAGGGAAAGACGGCGGATCAGGACCCGGCGGGACGCTTCTTCGGGCACCGTTCCTTCGCGGAACAGAAGGGCATCCACCGGGTGGGAACCATTTCCGGGGAGCGTCACCTTCTGGAGAGGTCGGAAGGCCCAATGGTTCCGGTCGGCGTCGGAAATGGTCCGTTCACCCGGGGTGCCCGCCATCGCGGAGAGGGACCAATGCAGGAAACCGCACAGGGCCGTCCGCCACTTCGTCGCCAAGAAGATCCATGCGCAACGCAGCGATCTGGAACCTCGGGGGAACACGGAGAAAAACCTGCCACTCCATTGGCGACCATGCACCCAGATTTCAGTCCAACCGCAACCTTGGTCAGCGCCTCCCGCACCCCGGGTCGGACCGCCAGAACCTCTCAACCTGGTTTGCGGCCTCCTGGAGACCATCGATTGATTCAAATCGAGCAGCCAAACCCGCAGCCCGGGATTTGACCTCCGGAACCATTGCTTTTTTCAGGGCGGTCACCAGCGCCTCGGCGCTGCGACGCTCACGCGGAAGCCAAGTCCCCACCCCCAGACGGGTGACGCGCGTTGCATTGTCGAGCTGATCAAACGCAAACGGCAGGATGACCTGCCCTATCCCAGCGTGGAGCGCCTTGGCCGTCGTCCCAATCCCACCGTGGTGAACCACGGCCCCGCATCGCGGGAACAAGCGTTCAAACGCCGCAAAGGCGCAGTGCGTCACGAAGGACGGCAGGGTCGCGGGCAACTGGTCCCGAAAGCGGGTGAGGAGGATGCCGTTCCAACCTCCCAACCGACAGGCCTCGATACATTCCGAAAACAAGGCCGCCGCATGCTTCATTCCGGTGCCGAAGGAAAATGCCACAGTCGGCCGGCCTTGGGTGCACAGGGAGCGCACGTCCTGGGGAAGCTCCGCATCGTCGCGGCTGTCTCCGATGGGGAATCCGGCAAGACGCAGTTGTGGCGGCCAGTCTCCCTGCGGCGGGCCGTACCAATCGGGGAACAATCCGAGGACGAGGCTTGGTGACAGCCACCACGGGAACACCCTGCGGACGGGAGCCATCCCGAGCGAGGATCGCAGGCGATTCAATTCACGCCCCACCAGAAACCAACCCACGAGATCGAACAACCGGTAATAGGTTTCCCCCACCACCCGGGGCGCCCTTGGAGATAGCGTTCCAATGCCCATCATGGTGGGTGGAGCCATCCTGCTGGGAATCATCCAAGGCTGCAGGACGACACTGACGAGGGGAACGGATCGCTCCTCCGCCAGCAAACGGGCGCCCATCACGCCTGGGCTCGCGATCAACATGCCGTCCGTCGGAGAAACCAGTCGCCGGAGCTCCGCATAGTGTCGGCGCATCAAGGGGCGACCCCATGCCGCAAGGGTCATCGGTCCCCGGATCGGATCCCAAAGACTCTTGCGGGAAAGGAGATCCTCCGTCTCGGCCACTGAAACCAGGGACGCGAACTCCAAGCCGGCCGCGGCGGCCCTCCCTGCGAACGATTCGTGCGTCGCGAGGGTGACCCGATATCCGCGGGACCGCAGGACCCTGCCCAGTCCGAGAAACGGAAAAAGGTCGCCATCGGTTCCGACCGTGGCGATCACAGCATGCCGTGGGGAAACACTTCCCTGCATCGGAGGCAATAGACCGTCCGGGGCGAATTCCGTCCCGGGAAATCCAAGCTCAGGTTTGTCCTGCGCTCCCTGATCCGGGCTACCCCATCGCCCAAAAGAATTCTCCGGTTCCTGAAACTTCCGACCCGCCTGGTGCGTTTGTGGGAGGGTCATGAAGACGACGACGCTGATTGCGAAACAGGATTTGCTCGAAGAAATGTCCACGGCGCTGGCATCCCCGCGCATCGTGTCGCCACGGCGCGACGCAAAGCCCATTCGCATCCACGTCCCGCTCCCCACTCCGAGGCAAACCGGCCCCAAGCCCCAGCGACTCCCCGGTACCCGCACCTGGGACACCGTTGAAGCCGCAGAGGGACGCGTCTTTGAAATCATCCTGAAGGGCGCCCTGCTCCTCGCCGCCGCGGGTAGCCTCGCCTGGCTCGCCTACGGCACGCTCCGGTTCCTGCTCGCCTTTCAGGGATTCGCCGCGGGACTGCGACTCGCCCTGACGTGACGGCGTCCCGGCTTCCGCCCCGCCTCCGATCGTGTCCGGGCTTCAGGGGCACTAACCCCGGGCTTCCCGCCGGGACTTCAGGTATTCGACGAGCATGGGGATGCAGCTCACAACGATGATCCCGATCACCACCAACTCGAAGTGCTTCTTCACGGGCTCGAAGTTCCCGAAGAACCATCCGGCCGGAAGGATCAGCCCCACCCACAGCGTGGTGGCGAGGATACTGGCTCCGAGGAACCGCGGGAAATCCATGGCGCCCATGCCGGCCACGAACGGCGTGAACGTGCGGATGATCGGCACAAACCTCGCAAGCACGATCGTCTTCCGCCCGTACTTCTCGAAGAAGGCATGGGTTCGGTCCAGGTGCTTTTGTTGGATCAGCCGCGGAAACCTCCGGACCAATTCCCTGCCCGAAAGCCGTCCCACCCAGTAGTTCACGTTGTCCCCGGCGAACGCCGCCGCAAAGAGCACGGCCGCCACCACCCAGATGTTGATCGCACTTCCCTCCCTTGCCGCCACCGCCCCCACGGCAAACAGGAGCGAATCCCCGGGCAGAAACGGTGTGATCACCAGTCCGGTCTCGCAAAAAACGATCAGAAACAGGAGGGCGTAAATGCCGGAGCGGTATTCGGCGGCCAGGCCGTCCAGTCGGTCGCTCAAATGCAGCACGAAATCCAGCGCCTGTCGGATCAATTCCATGTCGGCCGGTGACCGTGCGGGAACTTCGCCTTGCCGGGCAAGCGGGTTGTCGGATTACTCAGGACATGAACGCGGCAATTCTGCATGGGCGGCAGCAGCTCAGGATCGAATCCGTTCCCGAACGCCCCCTCGGCCCTGGCGAAGTGCGCGTCCGCATCGAGGCCGCACTCACCTGCGGTACCGACCTGAAGGTGTGGAAGCGCGGTTATCATGCGCGAATGCTGCAGACCCCCTGCGCCTTCGGACATGAATTCGCCGGCCATATTGCCGAAGTGCATCCTGGGGTCCGGGACTGGAAGCCGGGGGACCGGGTGGTGGCGGCCAATTCCGCACCGTGCGGGCTGTGCGACGCCTGTACCCGCGGCCAGGAAAACCTCTGCGACGACCTGACCTTCCTCAACGGCGCCTACGCGGAGTCCATCGTGGTCCCCTCGCGGATCGTCGAACGGAACCTCCTGCGGCTTTCCCCCGACACCGGCTTTCGCGATGCCGCGCTCACCGAACCCCTGGCGTGCGTCGTGCACGGGCTCCAGGAACTCCGCGTTCAGCCCAACGAACACCTCCTGGTCCTGGGGGCCGGCCCGATCGGATTGATGGCCGCCGCGCTGGCCCGCGATCTCGGGGCGAACGTGACCATTGCCGGCCGCGGCACCCGGCGGTTGACCGTGGCCCGGTCGCTGGGGATCCAGAGCATCGTGGATGTTTCAGGACAGGACGACGTGGAATGGGCAATCAAATCCCAGACCGAAGACCGAAACTACGATGCCGTTTTCGAAGCGGTGGGGACCCCCGCCACCTGGGCCGCCTGCGTCCGCCTCGTGCGCAAGGGGGGACGCGTGAACTGGTTTGGGGGCTGTGCCGCGGACACCTCGGTGACGCTGGACACCGGGCTCATCCACTACTCCTCACTCACCCTCCTGGCGAGTTTTCACCACACCCCACGCTCCATCCGCCGATCGCTTCAATACATCGAGGATGGGGTGATTCGCGCAGAGGATTTTGTGAAGGACGAGGTGCCGCTCAGTCGCCTCCCGGAATCCTTCGAGGCGATGGCCGCGGGAAACGCCCCGGTTAAAACATCCGTGGATGTCCGCCGATGAACCCCTGACCTCCGGCAAACCGCCGCCCTTCATCACCGAGAAGTTCCAGCAGGTGTGTCACCCGGCAACTGCCCCCGGCGATGACCAGATGCTCCTGATGGCGAACCAGGACGCAGAGGCTCACATCCTCCGCATCCGGGACCGCGTCCTGCGCATAAACGCCGACCACGTCCCCGGAGTCCATCACTCCGACAACCCGGCTCCATCCGCGGGACTTCATCACCTTATCGCCCGCCGAGAGCAGATCGACAGGGCTGGTTCCCTGCCCCTCCGTGATCGGGTACACGCCGCATTCAATCCGCCGCACTGAACTCAGAAAATTCTGAATTTCAGGCTCGGTCCCCAGACATCCGGCCCCTGCCCGCACCGCCCCCAGCGTCCAACTCCCAAGACGCAACTCGAGTCCCCCGCCCTGGTGAACCGCGTCCCGAAGCGCCGCGGCATCCCCGCCGAGACTGAAGGACGACATCACCCCATAGACCAGGAGGGAGGGCAGTCCGATGCACAGGACGACCACGACCCAAATCAGGCGGGAGGAACGGGTTCCTGCCGCCCGCGGAGGAGCGGCAGGACTTTGGAACGACGGGCTCATGACTCCGGAGGTGTCGGCGGGACTACTTCTTCGTCTTCTCCGCGACCTTTCCGACATTCTTCAGGGGTTCGATTCCGAAATGCTCCCCCAGGGCCGCGAGTTTTTCCGGCTGGATATCCCCCACCACATTGACGAAGACCGCCTCCCCCTTGCCATCCATCACGGTCACCACCACGCCGGCGATGGAATCAGGTCCCTTCGGCTTGATGAAAACACCCACGTCCTGGGCGTCCTCCTGCACACTCACCACCCGTTCCCATCCGCCGGTGGTCAAACCCGAACGCAGCGAGCGGATCCGGTCCGACAATTCGGCCCGGTTCCCGTCGTTGATTCCGACCACATTGACCCGGACGGCCTCGATGCCGCGCAACACCTCGGCCACCTCCGGTTCCTCCTTGGCGGCGATCTTTGCCGCCATGGTGAGAAGGCTTCCCTTCAGGTCCACTTCGACAAACTGACCGCCGCCGGCCGGGGCGGAAAAGGTTCCGAGATCCACATACCCGGGAGAGGTGGCGTCCGCACGAAGCGGGGACGACATCAAGGCGGCGGAAAGGACGGGGACGGCTAGCAAACGATGGATCGATTTCATGTTGGTATTGAAAAGCAGGTTGATGTGACGAGGACCGCAAGGTCCTACGCCCTGACCACCCCGGAGTGCTCCCCCAGGTTTCAAAATTTTCGCCCTCCGACACACCACAACCCGGCACCCCGAGGGGCCGGCCCGTCAAATCCTGGGGAAAGGCCCTCACTCCGGGAACCCTCCCCCACCCCTAAAAATCCGGACTGGGGATCCATCCCCGCCCCCGCGGGCCCTATTCCCCAGAACGCAATGCCCGTGCGTGATAACACCTGAATCAGCAGTGATTAATATGAGATTTATATGTCCTATTGACATATAAATTAGCCCTCCGAAGAGTTGCTCCATCATCCCTGCACGTTGCCTCGCCTATGACCCGGGGGCTTCCAGGGCGACCTGCTGCAGGTGGAATTTAAACCATGAAAGCCCCCGCAGTTTTCCTAATCGCACTCACGTTGGCCTCCGCGCCCCGCCCGATTCTCGCCCATGGTTCCATGGAGCGACCCCTCAGCCGGGTCTACCAGATTTACCAGGAGGATCCCCAGAGTCCGGATCACGACTCAAGCCGCGCCGCAATTGCCGTGGCCGGCACGCAGGCGTTCTACGACTGGCACGAGGTCAACCGGCTGGTTCCGGACTACAATTATCAACGGTTGATTCCGGATGGCCAGCTCGCCAGTGCGGGCCGGGCCAAGTATGCCGGACTCGACCTCCTCAGGAACGACTGGCCGGCGACCCCGGTCAATCGTGGCCCGTACCACATGATCTTCAACGCGCACATCCCGCATGATCCGAGTTTCTTCCAGGCGTTCATTTCCCGTGCGGGATGGAATCCACTGCAACCCCTGCGTTGGTCAGACCTCGAACCGCTTCCCGGCGCCGAGTTTTTCCGACGGCAGGGCAACCTCTACACCTTCGACACGGAGCTGCCGGCCCGCACCGGACGCCACGTCATCTACGTGATCTGGCAACGGATTGATCCGGCAGGCGAGGCCTTCTTCTCCATCAGCGACGTGGATTTCGGCAATGGATCCGGATACGGCAACCCGTATGACGGCCCCACCGTGACGCCACCCCTGGACCACTCCGGACACACCAATGTCACGCCGTGGTTCCGGGTGCAGAGTGATTGGGGAACCGGATTCAATGGGGAGATCACGGTGACCAACAACACACCCTACCTGTGGAACGGCTGGAACATGTCCTTCAGCCTCAATGGCCAGATTCAGAACATATGGAGTTCGCACCTGGTTTCCCAGAATGGGAGTCGTTACGCCGTCACCAACGACACGTGGAACAAGGCGGTCCTTCCCGGCCAAAAGCTGGTCTTCGGCTTCTCCGCCACTCCTTCCTACGCGCAGGTCGGTGCCCCGTATTCGTTCCTCTTCAATGGCATCGCCGCCCTCCCCGGAACGGGTGGGACTGGCGGAACCTCCGGAACTGGGAGTACCGGGACCGGCGGCACGGGGACCACGAATCCGCCGCCACCACTGAGCACGAACAGCATCACCATCGGGACCACCACCGTCTCCTATGTCGAGGACAGTCGATGGAGCACGGGATTTAACGGGACCGTTCGGATGACCAATCGCGGCACCAACACCATCCAGGGTTGGACCGTGGCCTTCGATTTGAACGGAACGGTCGCCAACCAATGGAATGCCGTCCGCAAAGGAGTCACCGGTTCCACCTACACCTTCAGCAACGAAACGTGGAACGGAACCATTGCTCCTGGTGCCACCGTGAGTTTCGGCTTCCAAGCCTCCGGAGGAGCCACCACCAAGCCGACGAACTTCCGGTTCAATGGCGCCGCGTCGGGTAACACGGGAACGTCCGGAGGAACCACGACGCCTCCTGGCACCACCCAGGGAGCCTTGACGCTCCAGGTGACCAGCAACTGGGGTAGCGGCTTCACCGGAGCGGCGACGGTCAAAAACGCCTCCGGCCCCGCCTTGAACGGTTGGACCCTGACGTTCGACTTCCCCCACCAGATCACCTCGATCTGGGATGCCGTCCTCGTCTCGCGGGTGGGCAATCGATACACCCTCCGGAACGCCGCCTGGAACGGCGCCCTCGCCCCGGGCGCCAGTGTAACCTTCGGATTCAACGCAACTCCGGGGGGCACCGTCACACCGCCCTCCAACGTGACCCTGAAATAGGGACCTTCGCCCCAAAACACCTCGTTCGGGCCGCCAACCCACCCGGGTTGGCAGCCTCTTTTTGCGCCAAACTGTCCCAAACCCCTGGCTTCTCGAGATTCACTCCCCGCGATTTACCCCTCCACCCATTGTACCCCTGTGAACAACTTGCCACCGTATATTGTGGTTTTCGCCTTGCCGCAACCGGACTCCGGTCCTTGAATTTGAGGTGTCATGTATCTCAAAAACCTGACCGTCCTCGGCTTCAAGTCGTTTGCGGACAAGACGACGTTGAACTTCCAAAGAGGGACAACGGCGATCGTCGGGCCCAACGGGTGCGGGAAGTCGAATGTGTCCGACGCCATTCGGTGGGTTTTGGGAGAGCAATCCGCCAAGGCCCTGCGCGGTGGGGAAATGGCGGACGTGATTTTCAACGGGACGGACAATCGGAAGCCCATCGGCATGGCGGAGGTCAGCCTGACCATCGGGGATGTGGACACGGCCCATCTGAAGGCCGCGGGGGTTGCGGTCGAGTTCAATGAAGTCACCGTCACCCGCCGGGTCTTTCGGGATGGTGGTTCCGAGTACTTCATCAACAAAGTCGGGTGCCGGCTTCGGGACATCCAGCAGTTGTTCGCGGGAACCGGCGTGGGCAAGACGAGCTACTCGGTGATGGCCCAGGGCAACATCACCCAGATCCTGTCCAGCAAGCCGGATGACCGCCGATTGGTGTTCGAGGAGGCGGCGGGCATCACCCTGTTCAAGCAGCAGAAGCGGGAGGCGCTGCGGAAGCTGGAGAACACGGACCAGAACCTTCTCCGCGTGGAGGACCTCATCAAGGAGGTGAAGCGGCAGATTGGCTCCCTGCAGCGTCAGGCGGGCAAGGCGCGGCGTTACAAGGCGCTCGCCCAGGAACTTCAGCATCTCGACACCCAGCTGGCGCGCCACCAATTCGATGTCTGGAGCTCGGAAATCGCCGAGCGGACCGCGGCGACGGCCCAGCTCACCGCGGACATGGAAGCCGCGCAGGAGCGGGTGCTTCGGGTTGAGGACGAGATTCTGCAGTTGCGGTCGGCGCTCAGTGAACTCGACCACCAGATTTCCTCGGAGCAGCAGCGCGGGCTGGAGTTGAAGGCCCAATCGGAACGGCATGAAAGCCGGATCCACTTTCACGAGGAGCGCATCCGCGAGCTGGAATCTCAGAATGAGCGGGCATTGCACGACGTTGCCCAGGCGGACGAACGCCGGCAGATCGCCGAGCAGGAACTGGCTTCGGTCCAGCAGCGTCTCGTAGAGTCCCAGGCGAAGGTCGCCGAAATGCGGACCGCCCTTCAGGAGAAGCAGGCGGCTCTGACCACCGTGGAACGGGAGTTGTCCCAGCACCAGGAGACGCTGAGGCAGGCGCAATCCCAGGCCTTTTCCGCCGCCCAGCAATTGAGCCGGGCCCGGAATGAGATCAATCAACTGGACCTGCAGAAGCAGGGCAACGTCGTCCGACTGGAGAAGCTCCACTCGGAGCAAGCCTCCCTTTCCGAGGAAAGCCGCCGATTGGAGGTTCATCTCGGCGAATTCCGCAACCAGGTGGAAACCGGCCGCCTTCAGGCCCAGACGACGCGGGGCACCGTCGAGGAGCGTCAGCAACGGTTGCGGACCCTCCAACCGGAGATTCAGCAGGCCCAGGCCGCGCTGGATGCCGCCCTCCGCCAGCAGGCGGAAACGCGCAGCCGGCTCCACTTGTTGGAACAGCTGGACACCCAGCATGAGGGCTTCGGCGAGGGAACGCTCGCAGTTCTCAAGCAGGCTCGAAACGTCCTCGGGTCCCTCGCCGACCGGATTCGCGTCCCAGCCGCGCACGTCACCGCAGTGGAATCCGCGCTGGGTCTCCACCTCCAACTGGTCCTGACGGAACAGCCGGAGAGTGCCGCCGAGATCCTGGCCGACCTGAATTCCAATCGTCGTGGGCGGGCCAGCATCGCCGCCCTCGCGTTCCGGGGACCGGATTCCGATCCCGGGGCGACCGCAAACCTCCCTCTCCCCGCAGGCACTCAACCGCTGCTCCCCCTGATTGAGTGTGACGACGCCGTTCGTCCGCTCGTCGCCGCCCTGTTGGGACGGACATTGCTCGTTTCCGATTTGGCGGCCGCCACCGCGGCCTACCGGGAGGGTGCGGGACAATTCGACCTCGTCACCACCACGGGCGATCTCCTGACCCGCCATGGCGTGTTCACCGGTGGCTCGGCCGCCGGTTCCGGAAAGGCCCCGGCCAGCATTCTCGGACGAAAGAACCAGATTGCGGGAACTCCAGGCATCCCTGGCCCAGCTTTCCGAACAGGTCGCCGAGGCGAGGCCGCGCGAAGGGCGCCCTGCAATCGGAACAAACCGCCCTCCAGGCCAGCATCGAGGAGGCCTGGACCGAACTTCGCGCCGCCGAGGTCGCGATCGCCTCCCGCGAGGGTGAATTCCGGGCGCTGGAAAACTCCCGGCGCTCCCTCGCCCAAAAACTCGAGAACGTCGCCTACGAACTCCAAACGCTCACCGCCCATGAGGCGGAGGGCGTCGAACGCCGCCAGAAACTCGCCGATCAGATTGCGAATCTGGAAGGGATCGAGCAGGAAGCCGCGACCCGGGTTGCCTCCCTCGGACAGGATCTGGAATCGTTGCGGCAGCGTCGGGACGCCGCCAATGCCGCCGTCGGCGATGCACGCATCGCGTTGGCCACGGAGGAACAGGTCCTCGGAGGACACGGCCGGCAGCGTCCTCCGCTCGAGGCCCGGATCCGGGAACTCACCACCCTGGGAGAACGGCTCCGCCAGGAACTCGGCGCCTTTTCGGGACGCCGTACCCAATTCCAAACCGAGATTGACCAATCCCGACGGGAAATTCTCCGGCTCGCGGATGAGCGATCCGCGCTGTCCGATCAGATCTCCGCCCTGTCCGAGCGCCGGACCGCTCAGGAGAACGAGGTGACCAGCCGCGAGGAACTGCTGCGAAATGACCGGAGCCAACTCATGCTGGCGCAGACCCGACGGGGGCAGCTGGAAGTCGAACTCGCCCAGAAAACAATGGCGGTCCAAAACCTCCGCGAACGAATCCAGTCCCGGTACCAGGTGAACCTGGACGAGATCCGCGGCGAAGCGATCCGCATCACCCTCGCGGACGAGGGGCCGGCGAAGGTCGAGACGGTGACGTTCGAGGAAATGGAAGCGGCAGGTTTGACCACCGATTGGGATGCCGTGGCCCAACAGGTGTCCGCGCTTCAGAAACGGCTCGACGAAATCGGACCGGTCAACCTCGTCGCCATCGAGGAGTATGAGGAAACGGAGCAGCGCTACACCTTCCTCACCACCCAGCATGAGGACCTGATCAAGGCGAAGACCGAACTCACCGAGGTCATCAATCGGATCAATGCGGAAACGAAGACGATGTTCGTCGAGACCCTGGAGAAGATCCGGGAGAATTTCCGCACCATGTTCGTCGAGTTGTTTGGCGGTGGCAAAGCGGACCTGAAACTTGTGGAGGGGGAGGACCCGCTGGAGGCGGGCATCGACATCTACGCCCGGCCTCCCGGGAAGCAACTCCAGTCGATCACCCTGCTCTCCGGCGGTGAGCAGACGATGACCGCGGTTGCACTGTTGTTCGCGATCTATCAGGTGAAGCCGTCGCCCTTCTGCGTTCTGGACGAACTCGACGCGCCCCTCGACGAGTCCAACATCAACCGCTTTGTGAAGGTGCTGCAGCGCTTCGCTGAAACGAGCCAGTTCATCGTGATCACCCACAACAAGCGGACGATCTCGATGGCCGACATCCTCTACGGAGTGACCATGCAGGAGCGCGGCGTCAGCAAGATCGTGTCCGTGAAGTTCAATCAAGCCGAGGGAGCTCCGGAAAACCGAACCGCCGCGCCGGTGCCCGAACCCGCCGCATCCCCGGTGGCGGCGCCTGCACCGGCCGACGATGCCGACGCGGAACTCGTCCTCGCCAAATAGGGACGGTTCCGGCTCCCATCCCGTCCGCCATGTCCGTACCGCCCATTCTTCCCGGAGCCGCTGTCGGCGTCCTTGGGAGCGGCCAGCTGGGACGAATGTTCGCCCTCGCGGCCCGGTCCATGGGGTACCGGGTGCACGTCTATTCCCCGGACACGGACACCCCCGCCGGTCAGGTCGGCGACGTGGAGATCGCCGCGGAATACTCCGATCTGGACCGGGTTCGTGAGTTCGCCCGCGGAGTTCGCGTGGTCACATTCGAGTTTGAAAACGTGCCGAGTGACACCAGTCGCGCCGCCGCGGAACTGGTGCCGGTCCGGCCCGACGGCCACGTGCTTCACGTCACCCAACAGCGCCTTCGGGAAAAGACCTTCCTCCGGGACCATGGGTTTCCCGTTACGCCGTTCCGCGCCATTCGCAGCGAAGGGGATCTGGTCGGAGCGACACGGGACCTGGGAATACCCGGAGTCCTGAAGACCGCGAGCTTCGGATACGACGGCAAGGGCCAGCAGATGATCCGGACGGAAGGCGATATCCCGGGAGCGTTCCAGGGGCTCCGGGGAACCGAAGGCATCTACGAAGCCTTCGTGGACTTCGAACAGGAGATCAGTGTCATCGCGGCCCGGAGCGGCGACGGCGTCGTCGAAGTGTTCCCCGTGTTCGGGAATTCCCATTCCCGACACATCCTGGACATCACGGTTTGCCCGGCCCTCATTTCCCCGTCCCTGGCCACCCAGGCCGCAGAGATGGCCCGTGGCATCCTCGACTCACTCCAGGTGGTGGGTCTGCTGACGGTGGAACTCTTTGTGACCCGCAAAGGGACCCTGCTGGTCAATGAACTTGCGCCTCGGCCCCACAACTCCGGACACCTCACGCTGGATGCCAACGTGACCAGCCAGTTCGAGCAGCAACTGCGCGCCGTCTGCGGTCTTCCCCTCGGCTCTCCTGCACTGCGCGCTCCCGCAGCCATGGCCAACCTGCTGGGAGATGTGTGGCTCGCCGCGGGCGGGGTCCCGGATTGGTCGGCGGCGCTGTCCGATCCTTCCATCCGCCTCCATCTTTATGGAAAGGCGGAAGCCCGCGCCGGACGAAAAATGGGCCACCTCACCGCCGTGGCGGCGACCGTGGAGGAAGCGGTACGGAAAGTGACCGCCGCGCGAGAGCGCCTTTGCCGGACACAGCGATAACGCTGGAACCCCCTGTTCAGGCCAGGGTCACTTCCCGACGAATCTGCTGCCACACCCGTCGGGAGGGGAGCTCCCCTGGAGGCACCTGCGTGGCGGATGTTCCGGTGGCCACTCCGTCAGCCAGCCATTCCTCGGGATCCTTCCCCGACTCCGCCGAGGCAATCACCCCCGCCAGCAAGGCATCCCCGGCACCCACGGAATTTCTGGCCACCACTTTCGAGACCCGGGCTTTCAGGACGTCGGTTCGCAGTGCGTGGACCATCAGGGCGCCCTCCGGTCCGCGGGACACTAGAACCCACCCGCCGGTCACCGCGGATAGCTTCCGGGCCGCATTCACCAGATCCACCTCGCCCCGGAGCTTTCGTCCCGACCACTGGGAAAGTTCGAAGGCATTGGGTTTGACCAAAAATGGCCCTTCCCGGGCTGCCAAGGCGAACGGTTCCCGATCACAATCCAAATAGACGCGAGCCTCGGCCCGACGGGCCGCCGAAACCATCCGGGCATAGAGCGAAGCCGCGGCCCCAAAGGCCATCGTTCCGGAAATGACCACAATTTTCGCCTTCGTCGCCAGCTCGCATGCAGCCGCACCCAGGCGCGCCGCCTCCCGGGACTTCAGCGTTGGCCAGGTCGGATTGAACCGAAGCTGCGGTCCCCGGTCAGGAGTAATAACCACATTGGCACGTGTCTCCCCCCGGATCGGAAACACCGTCGCCCGGAGTCCTTCCGTTCTGAGGCCGGACGCCAAGGCCCGGCCCGTGGCTCCACCAAGCGGCAGAAAAGGGCGGGAACGATGCCCATGCCAGGCAAGCCAGCGCGCTACATTAATTCCCTTGCCTCCCGGCCAGCGGGCTTCCGAGCGAAGTTCGTTTTTCTCCTCAGGAAGCACCGCCGGGACGCGCCATTCCACGTCTACAGCCGGATTCAGCGAAAAAACCAACGTTCTCACATCACCGGCCTACTGGGGAACCTGCTCGATTCGATAGTAGCGCTGAACGTTGTCCGCGGGGGCGAGCGGGAGTTGGACGGTCATGACATCTCCCGAGGCGGTCGCCACGGTCGTGCCCGAGCCCGGCGGTATCTCGATGGTGGTCCAGAGTGAGAACGGCACCTTGAGGTCATCCGCAAACGAAATCCGGTACTTCTCACCCGGAATCGTATCAAAGACGAGCTGCGGGGGATCCCCGGGGACATAGGTTCCCTGGAAAGGCGCCGTGCTGATCAGCAACCCTCCTGACTGCGTCGCCGCCTGCACGGTGAAGTTGATGGCATTGGTGGATTCCACCGCCACCTCCAGATACCAGATGCCCGCCAGGTTCGGCACCTGATTGGTTCGAACCGACACCCGTTCGCTCAGCGAACCAGGCTGCGGGAAGGAGAAGATGTTGGTGGGATCCGCGAAGGCAGGGAGAGTTCCGCGGGAGGCCCGAAGGGTGGCATCTCCAGTCAACGAATAGATCTCAAAGAGTAGCGCTGGAGTGTCCTGCGGAACTTCAAAGCTGAAGTAGGCGCTGTTGGTTCCTGGCGAATCCAGCGCGACGTAGGGGATGGCATTGGTGAGAGGGATGATCGTGGTGGCCGTCCCGACGTAGCTGCCAATGACGTCAAAGGTGACCTCGGCATCCACCTCGGACACCACGGTGACAAACCAGCGTCCCGGGGACAACGGCACCGGCAGGCTTGTGGCTGTGAGCAGGATCTCTTCCGTCGCCGTCCCCGCATTGGTGCTGGCATAGTCGTAGAGGGTGGGCGACGGCAGCGGAAGTTCCCTATGGAGATAGAGACTGACATCCTGGGTCATGTTGGTGACCACAAAGGAGCCGGAGATCGGGACGTTGGTGATATCGAGAACGAAATAGGCCTCCGCAAACTGGTTGGTCAGCGTTCCCGTAGTGGGTATGCCGTTGGTCAACGGAACCACCCGACCCAGCGACTCGACCGCAAGGATGGTATAGTTAATGGGCGTCGGGGGAGCCACAACCGGATCCGCCGCGTAGACCCCCAGATACCAGTTGCCCGGAGTCAGGCGCACCGGCTGCGAGGCAACATCAATGTTGATTTGATCGACGTCCGTACCCGTGTTGGTGCTGGCGTAGTCGAACTGGGTCTGCGTCGGCAACTGCGGGGCCTTGCGGGCAACCAGATTCAAGTTGCCCGTCAGATTCGTCAGGATGAACGACACGCCGAGAGCGTTCGACGACACCTTGTAGGAGTAGTACTGGAACTGGCCATTGTTGGCATTCGTGGCCGCCAGGGGAATGCCGTTCGTAAGCGGTGTGATCTGCACTCCCAAATCCACCTCGACGGTGAAGGGATGCGCGGCCGCCGTGTCGAGGTTTTCCACCGACAGGTAATATCTCTGTCCGGGAATGAGCAACGGGGGAAGATTGGTGTTGAGCACCGAGAACAGGAAGTTGGTGCCCGTGGTCGGGAAGATCAGCCGGGTGTCATCCGGCAGCGTCCCGTTGCCCGGCACCCCGGTCGGATTATACCAGAGGGCCAGAGGGCTTCCGTCCAGGCTGCGCAGCAGATTGGTCGCGGTCGACGCTTCGAGCGGCACGTCGATGTAGAAATACACCGAGTCGCCGGAAGCCACATTCGTGGAGTAGGGAATCCCATTGGTCAGGCGGATCGCCGGAATCGTCGCCGGCGCAAAGGTCAGCGTCAGTTCCCAGCCGAGAAGTTCGCCCTCAAACGGCTCCCGGTTGTCGTCAAGCTCCAGGGTCCAGATTCCCTGCCCGGCACCCATCAGCGTGTTGATCGGCTCCTCCGGAAGGTAACTCACGGACCCTTTGGTCTGGATGAAGGTCACGTCATCCACCAGAAGACCCGGGGAATTCGTGGGCGTGGTCAACCCGACAAAGTCCAGGGTCACGGTCGCCCGCGTCGCCCGGATGTCATAGCTGTTGGTGGTCCAACCGCTGGTCAATGCCTGAACCGGCGGCGGCGTTACCGCCACTCCATCGACCAACACGGTCGTGGCGAAGATGTTCGTCTCGTCGGGATCCAAGCGGGCGACAAATGAGATCTTATACCGTTCACCCACCGCAGCGTCGAAGGAGCGACGCACCACACCGTTCGACACCGCGAGGTACTTGAGTCCTTCGTTGGCCACCACACTGTCCTGAAGCACCGCCACGGCATTGCTCAAGACATCCCACCCTTGGAAGCTGTTCCCGGCCGCATAAGTGTCCGGAAGAACCGTCTCAAAGTTGTCTACGGAAAGGATCTGCTCACCGACCACCTGACCGGTGAAGGGAGGAGGCACAAACTTGATCTTCTCGAACGACCGGTTGGTATTCTCGCTGAACGTCGCGAAAAGGTAATTGGTGACGAGTTTTCCGGGGTTCATCACACCCGGAGCCGACGTGATCAGGACCTGGCGACCGTTCTCGTCGGTCAGGACGCCGGTGACGGAACCGGCACCCAATGACCCTTGGGAGACGATGCCGGGTCCGAATCGGCCGTCCGTTGAGTCACCCCACCAACCCGCGATGACTGCATTGGTGGATTTCCCAGGGAATGCAACCCATCCATCGATCGTAAATTCACCCACCCGGGGCATTTGCAGGTCATTCGTGACAATGCCGAATCCAGGCTCAGGGATCAGCAATCCGGACTCGTTCGGGAACGCGCCAGGAACCAACCGAACCTGATGCGTCACCGCCGCCGAATTGGGTCCGAGTAGATCCGGAGACCGGTTATTGGCGTTGATGACGTTGAAGGGCCACAACGCCATCAGTCCGGTATTTCGATCGGCGGCCTGTTTGGCATCCCCATTCAAGCCATTGAGGTAGATGTCACGTACCTCCTGAGGACGAAGGGCACGACGCCAGATCCCGAAGTCGTCCAATTGAACCTCCTGATTCAGGAACTGGAATTGGGGATCCAATCCAAAAAGGAACTGGTTGCTGGTGACCGGCCGGAAATCCGGGGGCAAAACCTTCTCGGCGACCACAGCTCCATTGACGTAAAGGGCCGCCCTGTGACTCCCCGGCTCAAAGGAGAGGGCCACGTGCTGATACCGGAGATTGGTACTGACAACCGTGTTCCCCAATCCATTGGTCGATTCCCCACCGCGATCCTCAAACACCACGGCGCTGTAACCCCGCGGATTCTGAAGCCGGATTGAAAGATCGGACACCCTCGGATGGTTGATGCGGAGTCCGACGTCCATGGCCGTCACGGGACGGGGATCGTCCACCGTCAGCGAGGCAAACTTACGGGCGGCATCGGGGATGACCCCGAGATCATCCGTCTCAAACGTCCGCGTAAACGTCGAGTCCAGGTTCCGTTCGATCCTTCCGCGGATGTCGAAGCAGACCCGGAACGCCGCCGGATTGAGAACTGCAATGAAATAACGGCCCGCCTGGAGCGGCGGCACATCCCGAACACCGATGGACACACTCCCACCCGTGGACGGGATTTGGGCGTACTTGTCGTTGTTGGCCGGATCCAGAATGTCCGGGAAAGCATCCCGCTTGATGAACACCTCCAGCGGCGTTGGCGGCTCAATGTTCCGGATGGTCACGGTCAGACGACTGGCCTCCGGAGGAATATTGATAACCTCCAGGTCAATGAAGCCCCCGTTGACGCACCGGCGGACAAAGTCGTTTCCGAAATCATTCAGCAGCAGCGTCAGCGAGAAATTATCCACCCGCCCGGTATTGCCCAGGGCGTTGTCGACGGTGTTCAGAAACCACGGTCCTACGCCCGTGTAACCAAGGAAATCGATCATGGATCCAGGACCGTCCGCGGGAATCGTGTTGGCTCGACCCGCACCCGTATCATCATAGATGACATTGACATTGGTTCCGCCGATGAGGCTGTTGAGACGCGTGTGGTTCTGTAGGACCGCCTTCTGTTGATTGAAGCGGAGTTCACTCAAAAGATCCGGGAAGTTTTCGTGGGATTTCGTCACCGACGCGATGACCGCCCGGATCGGATTCCGGGTGATATTCACCGCCAAATAGGTCTCAATGCCCGGATTATCAGGCGTACCGTCCGGAATCTTCCTGCCCAACGGGATGGCAAACGGCTGTGGGTTGCCCTGGCCGTCAAAGGGGGACTGGTCAGTGCTGAAACCGATGAAGCCGTACTCACCTGCCTCGTGATCCTCGGATTTCACACCGATATAGAACACGTTGTTGGCGCTGACCGCCTCACCCAGATAATAGAGAAGTTCGTTGCCCCCCCGGGTCGTGGATTTGTCGGCATTGGCCACGGCCTCAGGATTCAAGTCCAGCAACCGCGGATCCCGGGAAACGTAGAGATCCACATCGGGTCCATTGGTCCGGCCGCGGGAAAGATTTCCCACCGGGAAGGTGACGAACACCACGTTGCTTCCGTTGACGTTGGTGACGTCCAGATACGTGCTCTCACCGGGCGAATTGGTGAAAGTGTAGAAGCGCCACTGTTTGAAGGAACCGTTGGTTCCACCGACCAGCGGAGAGTTGGCTCCGGCGCGCTCGTTCAGCAACGGGATGCTGTTGGTGATTGTTCCAACGGCCGGGCGAACATAGGCGATCGCGATCGGGTTGAACGCCGGACCGGCATCCAGAACACCAACCGTGTTGGTATCGGAAGGATCCACATCAGATGAAAACGCGAGTGCGAAATCCTGGACAATGTTTGTGGGGGAATCGCGTCGGGTGTTTACGTTTACCCGATAACCAACCACCGAGACCACATAGTTGGAGGAAAGCGGCGGAGGCAGGACAAGACGCTCCACATTGTTGACCTGATCCATGGTGGGAAGGCCATTGGTGGGAATGTCATTGGTCGTGCGAATTCGGGAGAACCCGGTCTCCGGATCGAAATCATTGCCCCAATAAATCTCCCCGGTCACCCGATTGGAAACGACCAGGTTCAAGTCATTGACGAGCTTGGGGCCCACGAGAGGATCACCCGGGGGATCGGTCCAGACCAAAGCCAGGCGAAGCGGTTGGTTGGCGGCATTGGTGGAGACAATGTTGAGTTGCAAGTCCACCGTTTCGCCGGTGGCAACACCACCCGAGGAATCCATGCCGATCACGTCCGTCTCGGTCCCGTTGACCACGGCCCGGAATCCGTGACCCAAGGCGCGCTGAAGGTTCGGGCGTCCCCACCCGGCATAGTTGATGAACGTGCCTGGGGTCGGAACATAGTCCGGACTGGTGGGACGCGCCGAGTTGATCAGAAGGGCCTTGTACGCTGCCGCGGAAGGGAACTGATTCACCCGCTGCTCAAAGTACTGTTGGAGCTGGGCCAGGAATCCCGAAATTGCGGGAGCGGACATGCTCGTCCCCAACTCATAGCGGTAGTCGGGAAGAACCTGGGCATTGATCTCGTCAAACAAGACGGCACTGGGGAAAAACGGTGAATCCGAGGGAGGAAGCGGGTCCGGACTCCATTGCTGCGAGCGGGTGGAGATGATGAAACTTCCGCCGGCCACGACGTCGGGTTTGAAGCGCCCCACCGGTCCTTCCACTCCAATACCGACGTTGCCGCGGCTGGAATAGTAGGCCACCTGCCAATCCGTATCGCTCAACGGCAGCAGCGCCTGGTTGGTGTAGAAGGGGCCTTCATTGGTCTCCCACCCCGGTTTGATCACCAGGGATCCAATTTGAACCGGCTCGGCGTTCGTGTCGTAAATGATCGCATTGGTGAATGCCCGAAGGCTCTCCAGCGCACCCACCGTCACCACATTCTTGGCGTTGCCCGGAGAGGCCACGGAATCGGGAATTCCGCCCACGCCATTGTTACCACCGAAGCCCTGGTTGCCCGCGCTGAACACATACAAGATCGGCTGGTCGCCCGTCTTCCCGGGAAGGGCATCCCGGACCGCCGCATCATAGCTTGCGGAATGGGAGGAATACTCGAACTCATCCAAACCGACATAGCCCCAGGAGTTGTTGGAGATAAGCACCTCCTCCTGCGAATTGTACCGTTCCGGGGCCTGGGCCGCGGTCTCCTGCAGGAACGAATCCCCGGCGGCCGGCCCATAGAGCAGGTCGATCGGAAGCACATACAGGGAAGCCTTCGGGGCCTTCCCCTTGAAGTTGGCGTTGGTCACCGACCCCGAGGGAGGCCCATCCGGTGCCTGATTGATCGTCCCCGATTGGGATCCATCGCCGGCAATGATTCCCGCCACATGAGTTCCGTGGCCATTCGGATCCGTCAGGATCTGCGGTTCCGTGGGCAGCGTGTACACACGGTTGGTCAGGTCCGGCTGGGAGGCGTCCACCCCGGTATCGTTGACATTGACCAGGACCTTGCTGCCGTCGAGGCCGTCAAAGGAATCCGTGTTCTCAGGCACCGTCGTGGACCCGAGGGAGTATGCGGTTAAATCGTTCGCCAACCCCACGGTGCGGCGGGGTTCGATGCGGTGGACCGAAGGCACTGCCGCGAGAGCCGCCAGGGAATTCCGGGGGGCATCCACGGTCAGCAGGGTCCCGAAAGGTCCGCGTTCGCGGCCGACCACCCGCGCCCCGAGCGCGGACAAGCCAGAAGGCTCACCGATGCCGTCCGGCACAGTCAGGACCAACTGGATCCCTTCCGGAAGGGGTTCCTCATGGATCGCCAAGGCCAACAGCCTGGGGGTGAGCTTGAAATACGGTTCCAGTGGAAGAATGGCGGCGACTCCGCCGGCGACAGCAAGATGATCCGCAGCCTCTGGAGATGCCCGGATCAAAAGGGCGTTGTTGGGAATGTACGAAACCACGGTCGCGCCCGCCGCGGCGAGTTCCGCGCGAAATGCCGGAGTGATTGGCCCCTCGGACTGCACCACCCATGCTTCCGACGGCCCGGCGGAACGAAGGGATGCGGGAATCCCCAAAGGTTCGCCATTGGCCGTGTCGATCAGCGCATTTCGAAGGAGAAGGGCATGCTCATTGCGCATCAGCGCATCCACGGAGGCATCCGTATTCCGCAGACGGTTCGTGACCGCGGTATCCAGATGAGCCGGCGCAACTCCCTTGGGCAGGCTGGCAATGGGCACCCAGCGAGGCTTGGCCGGGGCCGAAGAAATCGCCGGGGTTGAGGGGGGGGACCCCACGGAACCCGTCACCGAGGAATTCCCGGCGACGGAAGCGACCGAAGTGGATCCGGATGTACGACGGAGCAATCCTCGCTCATAGGCGCGCCAGGCAAGGAATGCGCACACCAGCGCAAATAGAGCCAGGGCCAGTTGATCTCTGCGGGTATGACGCATGGAAGGCGGGGGACGGGGCCAGGGGTTCGTGCGCCGGTTACGGATTCGAGAAGATCACACGCTGGTTCTCGATCACCGGTTGCAACCGGCGTGGATCACCATCCAGCCGGAGTATGGACTTGGTGACGTATTCACCGGTGATCGTATAATTGGTGGCAATGCCGTACAGCGGACCTGGACGAAGGTTCACGGCGTTTGGAGCAGGCTTCAGGGTCTGCCCGAAGGAATAGATGACAAACCTCGGTTCATCGGCGCGCAGCAGGGAAAGGATTTGCTGGGGCAACCGTTCCAGGACCTCATCGGAGACGTTACGGATGGCGGGCCAGTTCAATCCCGCCCGAACAAAGGGTGCACGATCAGTCAGCGTGGGCACCTGAAGAATGGAGCCGAGTTTTGCAAAGGCGCCATCAGGATTGATGGGAATACCATTGGTATCCCGGGATTGAAGCACCGAAAGGAGCCCAGGAACAGCGCCATTCACACTGTTGGTATACCCTTGCAGGATTTCCGTGATGTACCGGGACCCGGGTTCAATGAACAACGGCGCAGGACTGTCCGCCGGAATCGGATCGGCATTCTCCAGTACAGGCACGGCAGACAAGAGGGCGGTCCAGGCCGCGACATTCGTCTGGTTTACGCCCATTTGTCCACGGGCCGCATTTTCATTGAAGGCGGTGGTGAACAAGTCCAGGAACTTCCAATCGTTGGTCGGGGCTGTCCGACGATTGCCTGCCCAACCACTCCAGGTCAGGCCACCGCCGGTGAACCGGGTAAACCAGGAAGGCTGACCCTCGGCAGCCTCAATCGGGAGGCGGGACTTGAGGTACAGCGTCTGCCAAGGGGTCCCGCGATGCACCCGACCCAGTTGCCCAATGCCTCCAAAGGCAAACGACGCGTTCGTCCCGATCGGAAATGCCCAATCCCGGCTCGAACGAATCTGTGGATCCTTGTAGGCATAATGGTACGCCACGGCGGATGGCGAATCACTTGGGGCGCGGATTCCAATGAAGTTCGCATTGGTTCCCCAAGGCGCATAGGCATTGACATACTTCCGGGTCGGCCCGAGATCAAACGCCACGGTACTGGTGGTCAACTGAATCCCATGAATGGACGCCCGGACCGTTCCGAAAAACTCATCCGGGATCTCCCCATATTCTCCCTCGGTCACCAGGGTGTACCCGGGGAACAAGTCCTCCCGCGTATAGTGGACGAGAGGGTCATTCGCCATGCGGCGATCCGTCATGAAGATGCGAGGTGACGGATTAAATCCAACCTGAACCAGCGTCTTGGAACCAAAATTATTCTGAGCTTGGGCCAGCGCCGTAGCATTGGGAGGCTTGATCCCATAAAGAAACAGGTTCATCCCGTTTGTCGCCGCCTGGCGCTCCTGGACCGGTTGCCCACCCCCAGGGCTCTGGAGATTCCGCCAATAAGGATCCCCAACAGGCAGTCTTCCAATAGACGCCAGCATTTGGTTGTTGATTCCCTCCGTCCGATTTCCAGAAACGATGTTGGTGGACCAAAATAGCGGCGGTGTAATTGGAGATCCCGCCCCGAGAAGGTTGTTAAAGAATCCCTGCGAGGACCCATCCGACAGCATGCCCAACGTGGAGAAAATGTTGGTCCTGACCATGACGCTCTCCAGCGTCACGAAGTCCAGCAACCGCCCTGTTACATCGTCGGTGATCGCACAGTAGAAGTGGTTGGTGACATAAACCGACAGAACCGGCGTCAGGTATTGGCGATTCTGCGACGAGATTGTCACCCAACCTTCATTGGTCCGGGTCGGCGAGATCGCCAGGCGATTAATCGGATCATAGATAAAGGTCGTCTCCACCGCAAAGCCACCCGGCACGGTGCGGGCAGTGGACGGAAGTCCGACGGGGTTCACAATGAACTGGGGTGACTTCGTATCGCGTTGGATCAGAAAGGAGGGGCTGCCCTCTCCGTTGCGCGAATAGCCGGGCGAAATCCGTTCGCCGGCTTTCCAGCCTCCCGTCACCTTGTATTCAGCACCCAAGAGCTCACGCCGCCTCAGGATGGGAGGGAAACCGAGGCCCTGCGTCTCATCCCTTAAGGCCACATCCATGATGTTAGTAGTAATGATGCGAACGTTGCGTTTAAACTCGGCGGCGTAAGAGTTCCATAATTCAAGACCAAACAAATTGGTTACATTGATCAGAAACTGGTAATCCGTATTGAACTGCTTGGAGTTAGCACCCGCAAATGGCAACTCACTGGGCGCCATGATGGTCTCGGCGGTCGGACGCCGGACTCGCAGACGTCGCGTTGGCTGGACTACGGTCTGCCACATCGCCTCATTAAAGTTTGGCAGGTCCTTCTTGGCGCCAACCACCCAGGGCATCCCGAACACATTGAAACCCGTCCCCGACGTTCGCTGATCCTCCGGGAGGCTCTTGGTCAAACGGTTGACCGCCTGGTCCGCGGTGATCCAGGGATATCGATTAAGAAACTCCGCCGATCCACCGAGAATTTCCTGAAAACTGTGGAGGCGTAGAAGATCCGGTGAACGCTCATCACGGTAATAGAGGGGCCGAAATACCGTGGGACAGGCGATCCGATCCGCTCCCGAGCCAATGAACCGGTTGGTTCGGGCATCATAAATGTTCGCCGCCACCTGGAGCAACCGATGGACCTGAGCGTCGTAGACGTGATTGGTCCGGATCTGAGCGTTTCCATTCTGAATTGTGACAGGCCCATGAACCGCTAGGCCCGGAACGTTGGTCACCAATCCTTCAGGACGGAATGGCAATCCGTTGGTAAACTCGGTCAGCAGGAGTCGGTGGGCGGCGTTGGTGAACCATTCCGTTGGACCCCACGGCCGAAAGGAGGCGATTCGAACCGGATCCTGGAGGAGATCAGGCCGGTTCAGGTCCGGCGCATAGTTGAGGTTCAATTTGGCCCGCCGGTAGAACCCGTAGGGATTCTTGGATGGCCGACGACCCGCGACCGATTCCCCAAGGTCGCTGTAGGCCGGGTGGAACCCGGACTCGTATCGGGAATCCCCCGAATCGGTGCTCAACTGACTCAACAGCCGATAAAACGTGTGGGTATCGTACGAACTCAACGGGGACGTCTGAATATTGTCGGCCTTGTTCGTATACTGTCCCGTCAGGCGGGACGCCATTCCAAGACGGGGACTGAACAGATCGTTCAGGTCGACAAAGTGGTTGGTGAGATCGGCCCCAACCCACGCCTTATCCGCAAGGTCATTGTCGTCGAGGCGGCCACGAATGTCCGACACCGTGAGCACGAGCGGGCCATCGGAGTAGCCGTCCACAAAATCCCGGCGAAAGACATTGTTGATCGCAGTAAAATCGGGTTGACCGGAGTCCACCGCATAGAAGTTCTGTGCGGAAACCGGTTGGAAATTCTCCTGACGAAACCGGCGGAGTCGTTCTGCATCGGAGAACGTGAGCCCCGAGGAGCCCTGCGTCATGTTCGTCCGGAATCTGTAGGAGTTTGCGGTCGCCAACCAGATGTTCGTATTGAGTTCCGCAAGGAATCCGGCGGCATTGATCTCCCAGGCCCCAACGCCCTGGTTCCGGAGATAGCCGCTTTCAAGCAGCACATTGGCTTGGTTGGTCGGTGGCAATGCCTGTCCCAAATGCAGGCGCTTGGCGTCATTCCCCAGGAAGTTGATATCGAGGGCGCGTGACGCCGGCACCACCACGTACGCAAAGCGGCCGACAAAGCGATTCGTTCCGGAATGGGGCGCATCCGGGTTTTGAAGAAGTCCGATCCATTCCGGATCGCCCCACATCCACTCCATCGCGAGTCCATTGGTCCGTCCCAGGCGGTCGCGCTGCCATTGGACGCCATTGGTTTCAAACTGCCCGTTGCGATTCAGGTCGAGGTAGAAGCGGAAATCCATCGGCTTGGCGGGATTCCGATTCGTCTGCACAAACACCGGGGGTCTCGGGTCGTAATAGAGATTTCCCAGCATCCCCGCGTACTCCTGCCGTCCATCCGCTGAGGTGAGATCAAAGAACGGAACCCCGTTGGACCGATAGTAGCCCACATTGGTCAATGACCGGAAATTGCGGGTGGCCAGGAATGACGCCCCAAGGTTATAGAACGGATTCTGGTAATTGGTGGAAACCAGAAACCCACCGTAGGCCAGCCGGTTGGTTGTCGCCGCCATGCGGCTGCTCAACCTGCCCTGAGCGTGGTTCAAACCCGCCTCCGCCACGTAACGGGCGTCGATCTGCTCGGCATACGAGGCCACCGAGGAACGCTCGCGCCGACTCACCGCAAGAAATGCCACGGCGGTGATGGTCACCACGGAGAGCATCAGCAACGTGATCACCAACGCGATGCCGCGGCGGGCGGCGACGGGCGGCGCGGCTTGAAAACGGGTCGGGATCATGGAAGCGGGGCCGGCGCGGCCGGCAGCGGAATGCGCTGGCGGAATACCAGGACATTCGGGGCGTTGTTGGTCAAAAACCGGTTCCGGACAGCCGGCACATCCATGGACCGATACTGGTCCACCAGCTGGGTTGGCAGGATTCCCAGCTCGATTTCGATGGCCGAAGGGAGCATCTGATTCTTAAAGAAGGTGCCGTCGATCTTTAACGGTGAATCATACCTTGTGGAGCCGATGATCACGTCCCGAGGAACGACACGGTTTGTTTCCGTCAGGTAGGTATCATCCAAGGGCTGACCCTGAGGACCGAAGGGAGTCACTCGGAAGAAAACCACACCATCAATCAACCGACTGACATGATTGGTCCGATACGCCGTGTTGTTGAGAAAGCGGTTGTTGAGAAGCGAAATGTCGTCAGCCCCCTTCACCCCCCTTGCTCCGAGCGGGTCCGTGTCTTCATAACGCCACAACGTTCCCAATCCATCCACGGTGTCCTGCGGGTTTTCTCCCGCAACAAAGAGCCCGGCCCCCAACCAGCGACCCGGCTGTGGCTCAATCAGGTAGAACAGTTCGTGAAGCGCGGATTTCCGGCGGTTCTGATCCCCGAAAACTCCCTCCCAAGGGCCCTCGAACAAACCGCCCTTCGTGTGGATCACCACCAGGTTTGTCCCCGGGGGAACCGTGCGCACGATGTCCCCGCGCCGGTCCACCACATAATTGGTATTAATCCCCGATGCAGCCGCCCGCATCACGTCCCGAACCAGCAGATCCAAAACGGACCGACCGCCTTCGGACACGTCAACCTGGTTTACGTTGGCCCGGAGCGCCTTTTGGGTCTGGTCGAACAGCGCATACAGTGCGAGCACCACCACCGAAAGGATTCCAATCCCGATGAGCATCTCGAGCAGCGAGAAACCCCGGGACAACGCGGCTCCGGGCCGACGGACGGATGGGAAAACGGGCTTCATGGTCGGATCAAGGACGCGGATCCCGGTTGATTGCGGCGCGGTCGAATTTCCGCGGGCGAATGGGCGTGCCCGGCCAATAGACCGAACTGGGCTTGTTCGTTTGATAAAGACTAAACACCGGGCGTCCCGTCACCTGCGTCCGGAATGATCGGATTCCCGGTCCGACGCGATAATCCTCCCCGACCTTGAACACCGGCCACCGGAAGGTCAGCCGCAGGTCATACAAGGTAGCGGCCAGTGGGTCCGTATCCGCACGGTTCACCCCCCCCGACTTGAAATACTGTCCCACCTTATCCGGATCGAGCCGGTACGCATTCAACCAGCCGCCACTCTGAATGCTTTCGAGCGTGGAAAGATTCGTGAAAGACGGATTCGTATACGTCATATCAAGGCTGGGCACCGTCGCCGCCGGCGTGAGTTCCACTTCGATCTGGTAACGAAAAGCGTCCTGCGACTGACTCTCCGCCAGTGCGGCTGTGTCGCTCAGAGACCGCCGCACCTGGGAGTTCTGTGATCCGGAAATCGACCGGACCACGGCCAAAACCCGGTTGCTGTAAACCACACCGGAATCCGCCTCGAAGGTAGGCACGGATAAAAGGCCAACGATATGATTCGCATTGGTCAGTAGCACGTTTGGTTTGGGAACCGTGTCACTAAAGAACGGGCCACGAAATCCATAAACCGCCGGCCCCGCACCCCCTCCAATCCCATTCAACTGCTGATGATCCACCAGGACGTAATCCAGGTAATTCGTCAGGTCCCCCCATCCTCCCTGGCCATTCTTCAGGATGTTGATCCATTGCTGCCCCTCCTGATCGATGATCGTGTCTTCGCGGTTCTGCTTTTGGACGGATAGTCCCAAGGGCAGGACCCCCATGATGGCAACCATCGCGAAGGCAATGATCCCGATGCACAAAGCGAGTTCGATCATCGTGAACGCGGCGGCGTCACGGCGGCGTCCGGCAGAAGATGGAGGGCGAACGCTGTTCACGGTTGGGGCGGTTTTTGGAATTTCACGCGACCAGTCAATGCGGAGACACGGAGGATATGGTTCGTATAGTTCCTCCGCGGTGTTTCGATGACATCCGGGACCGCCTCGAAGTCATACTGGTTGGTCTGACCAAGGCCTGCCTTGCGGTTGAAGGAGGCACTGCCAATGCCCACCGCCAGGAACCGGTCGGCCAGGGTCGTTCCATTCCCCCGGGGCTGCCCATCGAACTGAAAGTTGTAGAGTCGCCCCTGGGCATCGAAGCCGATCGCCGGAAGACTCAAATAATGCAGTTCGAGAGCGTCCCCGGCCCGATCCGGACCCAAGGGAAACGGTACGGTCATGGTTGGGAGATTGGTCAGAACAATCTGGTTGGCGACTCCCGTGATGAAGGGCGGCAACTGAATCTGCAGTCCATTGGTGGGAAACAAGGCCCCTTCCGGGAGGGCACGCCATTCCGTCAGGTAACGGCGCCGACGAACCCCCGGCTGCTCCCCGACGCTCGCCTCGGTATACAAGGCATACGCGGAGTACTGCAGGGGGAAGATGTTGGTGAACACTCTCAACCCCGCTTCCCGGAACAGGCGGTCCTCATCGTTGACCACGGGAAGCTTTAAGAGCGCCTGATGGGCTCGGGAGAGTTCGAGGGGGAAATTGGCGTCCTGCTGATACGGGGGCTGGAGGAAGACCATGTACACCGGCGCCCGATTCTTGATCGCCTGGAGCCGGGCATAGGCCAAGTCATCCTGCACCTGCCGCTGCGCGGCCCCGATGATGTTCTCCTGTCCAAAGCCTCGGAAGGCGGGAATGGCCATGAAGGTGATCAACCCAATCAAGGACATCACCACCAGCAGCTCCACCAGCGTGAATGCCCGAACGGAAAACGGGAGTCCCACCGGATTCCGGGGGTCCACAATTCTGGAGGCAGGACGACGCATGGCGTTTAGCAAGCGGGTTCAGCGCCAACTATAAATGTTATCAAAATTAACCCCCTTGGCGTTGGCCGGCTGTGTGGGATCCCACCTACCGTCCGGCCCCAGGGACATCACCAACACCGGCTGCGACACATATCGTGCATTGGGAGCCGTCGCGGGAGGAACCGTTCCGCTCTGTCCCGGCGCAGGAAAGAAGTCCAGCACCCGATTGTCGTAGTCCAAATCGATACGAATGATGTAGGGGTTGCCCCACGGATCGCGGTACACCCGATCCAGCTCACCGATTCCGTTGGGGCCCGTCCCCTTGGCCGTTTTGGCGTTCAGGAACGTGGTCCTCTTCTGATTGAGGTTGTTGTTGAAATTGATCGGCTGGGCCGGATTAGGTGGCGTGGCCAGGTCGAATTGAACGGCGTATCCCGGAGCGCCGGCGGGGAAGTTGTCCAACTCGGTTTGCGTCAAGATTGCCAGCACTTCGGCGTTGCTGATGTTCCAAGTGTTTCCGGTGTTCTGGTTCACCACCATCACCTTATCCTTATCAAGGGGCTTCTTGGTGGCATCCCAAACCTGCCCGCCCCCTTGCTGCGTCCCATAAGTAAAGTCGGGCCACTGCTCCGAAATGGCCGCCCGGGTCTTCTTTGACGCCGGCATCCGACTGTAAGTCGCCAGGTACTGGTTGATCGCGCCGGTGAGGTTGGCGATGTCCGCCTCCGCCTTCTTGACCTTGGCCTTCTTGCTGGCCGCGGACAGCGCCGGCAGCAGGAGTCCCGCAAGGATGGCGATGATGGAGATGACCACCAGCAACTCGATCAGCGTAAAGCCGGATTGCGGGCGAGAATTCAGGGTGCGTTTCATGGGAGGAAAGGACTACCAGTTTCCGATGATCAAAGGGGGTTTGCCACCACCAGTGGGAAGTTCAGCCCACAGGTCGTAGCGCCCGGGATTGTTGGTGGGGTTGGTCGAGACGTAACGCCAGGGGTTTAGGCCGGGATTGGTGGGAACCGGATGCAAATTCGGCGCAATGGCTCCCGGCCACGGGATCCCGTTGCCCTTCTTCCCGGAGGCATCCGTCGAGAAGCCCACCGCCAACACTTCCAAGTCCGTGTAACCCGGCGTCGATTTGCTCCGGAACAACTCAGCGTACTGGTTGGGCTTGAACTCACGCCGCATCAACTGCTTCTTCTGCTCGCGGTCGAGCTTCACCTGCTGGGCAGCCGTTCCCTGAATCCGGGGAACGCTGTTCAGCACGCCGTCGCGTCCGAAGTATTTGAGGAAGTCGTTGGGATCGATCTCTTCATTGTCATCGGAAGCGATCAATCGCTGCTTTTGATTGTCCACCAGCACCCCGGTCAACTCGTAGAACAGGGATGCTTGGGCCGGATTTGAACGCTTGGTGATCGGATCGTAATTGTCCGGCGGATACACCCCGAACTTCGCCTTATAGGAATCGATGGCACCGGCCACCGCAGCCAATTCCGCCCGGACGCGGGCTTCCTTCATGCGCCGATTGGCAATGGGTGCCAACCCGACCACGAATCCTGCCAACACCGCGATGATGGAGATCACCACCAGCAACTCGATCAGCGTGAAGGCGTCCGCGCGGCGGGACACCGGACGGGGGGCGGGAGGACGCATCGGATTCATGGCAGCGGAAAACACACAGGGTTCTACACCGGTCAGCGGTCTTTCAATTCCTTTTCCATCCGTTCACTGAGCCACTGTTTGATCATGCTCTGGTAATTCAGGTATCGCTCACGGGCGAGTCGCTTGATCCGGCCGAGCATGCGCGGATCCATGCGCAGGGTGATGGTCACCGATTCGGTCTGTTCCGACGCCCCGGCTGTGGCGGCCTCCATCAGGCGGAGGTCCACTTCGGTGTCCGCCCAGAAATCGGACTCCGCCTGTTCGCTGTCGAACAGGGGTACCTCATCCCAGGACGTGAGCATTGTGGAGGGCATTAGGAATCAAGGGTTTGGCGAAGCTTCCTCTGGTAGAAGTACTCCTCCTGCCCGGTGAACTCCCGCGCACAAATCACCCGAATTGACCGACCATTGGTGCGATAGACGCTGAAGATGCCTTTGCCGGAACCCGACCTGCCCAGATTGAAAAACCGGGCTTGCACCCCAAATCGTGCCGAATCCGGAAGCAACTTGGCCGCGAACGGGTCCTCAAAAGACTCCTCAATGTCCCGCACCGTCAAAGAACCATCCAAGGCGAATGGCGGATTGTTCCAGTCGAACTCCACACGGAATACGGTAAAGCAATCGCCAGTGCAATGTAACTACTTTGTATTTACATCCAGTGACGGATCGCTGTCAAGGATACCTTCGGAAATTGATGCCCGACGGCCTTTATGAACCGGGGCATGGAGTTTCCCGGCTATTCGCCCGGTCCGCCGTCATTGCCTCCCAGTTTGTCGATCAGGGTGATAAGCGGGAGGAAGAGGGCGATGACGATGCTGCCGACGATGACCGCCAGGAACACGATCATGATCGGCTCCAGCAGCGAAGTCATGGCGGCAACCGCATTGTCCACCTCGTCGTCGTAGGTGTCCGCGATCTTGAGCAACATTTCGGGGAGCGCACCTGTCTGCTCACCGACGTCGACCATGGAGATGACCATCGGAGGAAAGACCCCGGATTTCTCCAGAGGCGCTGTGATGGTTTCGCCCTCCTTGACGCTTTCGTGGACCGACTGGACGGCATTGGCGACCACGACGTTTCCTGCAGTTTCCCGCACGATGTTGAGTGCCTGAAGAATCGGCACACCCGAACTCACCAGGGTTCCGAGCGTTCGGCAGAATCGGGAGACGGCCACCTTGCTGATCACGCTCCCGATGACGGGGAAATGGAGTTTCGCCTTGTCCCAAAGCCAGCGTCCCTTCTTGGTTTTGATGCCCAGCTTGAAGGCGATGATGATGGCGACGATGCCCCAGATCACGGGTCCCGGAAACACGGGAAGTCCAAAATAGGCGGCATCGCCAACCAGGATCGTCTTGTTCTTGATGGCGTCGGAAATGGACAGCACGAATTCGGTAAACGCGGGCATTGCCCCGTCGCCGAGCAGGTCCGCAAAGATCTGTTTGAACTTCGGGACGACCACCACCATCAGGAGTCCGAGAATGGCCATGGCGACCACCATGACCGCGGCGGGGTAAAACATGGCCGCCACGACCTTGCCCTTGATCTTCTCCGCCTTCTCCATGAACTCGGCGAGGCGGTTGAGCACCACCTCGAGCACACCGCCGAGTTCGCCGGCCTTGACCATGTTGACAAACAACCGGTTGAAAATCTTGGGATGCTGAGCCAGGCCCTCGGAGAACGTGCTGCCGCCCTCAATGGAGAGTGCCAGATCATCAATCGTGCTCCGCAGAGTAGCATTTTTCTCCTGCTTTTGGAGAACCCGGAGTCCCCGGAGCAATGGGAGACCGGCATCGACCAGCGTCGCCAACTGCCGCGTGAAGGTCGTCAACACCTTCGTCTTCACCCCGCCGCCCAAGCCAGGGATCTTGATATTGAGGTTGACCCCCTTCTTCTTGCCGCCTGCCGCTGGCGCAGGAGCCGAACCCTTCTTGGCCTCTTTCTTCTCCTTCGGCTTTTCCGCCTCGACGACCTTGGTCGGGAAATAGCCCATCTCCTTCAGACGGTTGATGGCATCCGCCTGGGAGGCCACTTCGAGCGTCCCCTTCTGCTCCTTGCCACGGGAATCCATGGCGACGTACTGATACTTGGGCATAACCGTCCTTTCCCTCTCAGGCTAGGTGTACTTCAACACTTCTTCGACTGTAGATTCACCAGCGTAAATGTTGCGCAAACCGTCATCCCGAATGGTCACCATGCCAAGCTCAATCGCCTTTTGTCGAATGACGACCGTGGGAGCGCGCTCATTAATCAGATTCCGGATCGGATCGCTGACCACCAGCAGTTCGTAGATCCCCTTTCGTCCCTTGTACCCGGAGTCATTGCAGGTGGGACAACCCCGGCCGTAAAAGAACGTCTTGTCCCCGAGGTCATGCGCTGAAAGCCCAAGCTGCGACAGTTGCATCTCGGTGGGTTCGAAGGGGGTCCGGCAATTCGTACATATCTTCCGGACCAACCGCTGGGCCAGAACTCCCAGGAGCGTTGACGAAATGAGGAAGGGCTCGACCCCCATGTCCACCAGACGGGTCACTGCGCCCGCCGAGTCGTTGGTGTGCAGCGTGGACAGCACCAAGTGCCCCGTCAGCGAGGCCTGAATGGCAATCTGCGCCGTCTCCAGATCGCGCATTTCCCCCAGCATGATCACGTCCGGATCCTGACGAAGAAACGCCCGCAGGGCCTTCATGAACGTCAGCCCGGCGCCCTCATTGGTCTGGACCTGCATGATGCCCTCAATGTCGAACTCGACCGGGTCCTCAACGGTGAGGAGCTTCGAATCGATCGTATTGATGCGGCGCAGGGCGGAATAAAGGGTCGTCGTCTTGCCGGATCCAGTGGGGCCGGTGACCGCGAAGATTCCGTTGGGCTGGTTGATGGTCTCGACGGTGAACTCGTAAATATCGGGAGGGAGATTCAGCGACTCCAGCTCCATCTTCACCGCCGACCGGTCCAAGACGCGAAGCACCACGGACTCTCCGAACGCCGTGGGAAGCGTGGACATACGAAGGTCGATCTGCTTGCCACCGATGTTCACCGAAATGCGACCATCCTGCGGCAGGCGGCGCTCCGAGATGTTCAGGTTCGCCATGACCTTCAAGCGCGACGTCACCGGACCGGCAAGATGCTTGGGCGGCGGCGACATCTCGTAGAGCGCACCGTCCACGCGATAGCGGATCTTGAATTCGTCCTCGAACGGCTCGAAGTGGATGTCGCTGGCCCGGTCCTGAACCGCCTGCATCAGCACCAGGTTCACGAATTTGACGATCGGGGCGTCATTCAGCCCCTCCTTGATGTCGGGGCCTGAGGGCTTGTCCTCCTCGTCGGAGACTTCCCCGGGCCCTCCCAATTCCTTGAGGACATCCAGGTATCCCGAACCCGCCTGGGCCGGATAGAACTTGGCAATGGCCTTCTGAACGTCCCCGGGGTCGGCGACCACCAGCTGCATCGGGTGTTTGACCGTGAACCCCATCTCGTCGAGGACCGCGGGATTCAGGGGGTCCACGAGGGCAATTTGAACGGTGTCCCCGTACAGGGCCACGGGCATGCACTGGTACATGCGGGCGCTTTCCGCCGGGACGGACGCCACGACGTCAGGCGTGATCGCGCCCTCTTCAATCTCCACCACGGATGTTCCGAGGTGCTCCGCCATGATCTGAAGGACCGTATCGCGGTCGAGCAGTCCATAGTCCTGCACCACTTGCGCAATGGGCTTTCCACTTCGGCCCTGCTCCTGGATCACCTCCTCCATTTGGAGGTCGTCGAGCAGACCGCGCTCGCGCAGGAGCAACAGCAGGGGATCGGAAACAATTTCAGACATGTTAACGGCGGGGTTCTGCCGCGGCGGCCGCCGCCTTGGCCGCCTTCAGTTCCTGAAGCTTTTGAACGATGGTCGTCGGATCCTGCGCCTTGGTAATGACCTCCTCCTCGGCGATCATTCCCGCCTCGTACTTCTCGATCAGGAAGCTGTCGAGGGTGACCATCCCGAACTTGGCGCCCGTCTGGATGTCGGACTGGATTCGGAACGTCTTGTTGTCGCGGATCAGTGCGCCGATCGACGGCGTGTTGACCATGATTTCGAAAATCGCAACCCGGCCGGGCTTGTCCACGCGGGGCAGGAGGAGCTGCGAAATGACCGCCTGGAGCACGGTGGAAAGCTGGATGCGGATCATTTCCTGCTGGTTGGTCGGAAACGCGTTGGTGATGCGGTCGATCGTCTTCGCAGCTCCCGTCGTGTGCAGGGTTCCGAAGACCAAGTGACCTGTTTCGGCGGCAGTGATGGCCGCTTCCATCGTTTCCAGGTCGCGAAGCTCGCCGACCAGAATCACGTCAGGATCCTGCCGCAATGCGCGCCGGAGGGCTTCCGCGAAGTTCGGTACATCGACGTTCACCTCCCGCTGTGTGATGACCGCCTTCTTGTGCTTGTGATAGTACTCGATGGGGTCCTCCACCGTGATGATGTGGGCCTCGTCGCGCTCCTCGTTGATGATGTTGATCATCGACGCGAGCGTGGTGGTCTTTCCAGACCCGGTCGGCCCCGTCACCAAAATCAGGCCACGCGGCCTCCACAGCAGCTCCCGAGCGCTCGGCGGAATGCCGATCTGCTCCATGGTCAGAAGCTTGCTGGGGATCTGTCGCAGGACGAGGGCAAAGTTCCCCTTCTCTTTGAAGGCGCTGACGCGAAACCGCGCCAACTCACCGAAGGCGAAGCCGAAGTCGGCGCCGCCTTTTTCGCGAATCTGCTGGATATGATCCTCAGAGGTGATGGAACGCATCAACTCCTCGGTATCCTCCGGCTTTAGGACCGGACCCTCCACCCGATGGAGAATTCCGTGCAGGCGGATGACCGGCGGAATGCCGACACGGATGTGAAGGTCGGCGGCGCCTTCGGAAACCATCAACTGCAGCAGGTCCGACATCTGGTACGACATGGCAAATCCTTGGGGTAATCGTGAACGGTTTAAAAACTCTACTCAGAACAGCAGGGGCAATGCCAGTGGGGTCTCAATGTTCACTCACCGTCGCTCGGACCACTTCGTCCACGGTAGTCAGACCGGCTAGAACCTTGCGCGTTCCGTCCTCACGCAAAGATCGCATGCCCAATTCCAGTGCCTTCTTTCGCAGCACGTTGGCCGGCACCTTGTCGAAAATCAGCCTCCGCACCTCGTCGTTGACCACGAAAATCTCGAAAATGCCAAAGCGGCCGCGGCATCCCGTCTTGTTGCAGTCCGCACAACCCTTGCCCTTGCGGGGGGTGGATTGCGCGATCTGTTCCGCAGTGATTCCGAGGGTCTTGGCCTCCTTTTCCGGAAGCTCGTACGGGGCTCCGCAGTTCTTGCAAACCTTGCGAACCAGACGCTGGGCCATGAAGCAGCGGGCCGAGGAAGCCACCAGAAAGGGCTTCACCCCGATGTCGATCAGACGCGTCACTGCCGAAGGGGCGTCGTTGGTGTGCAGGGTGGAGAACACCAGGTGACCGGTCAGGGAGGCATTGATTGCGATCGTCGCGGTCTCCATGTCGCGAATCTCCCCCAGCATGATCACGTTCGGCGACTGGCGAAGCATCGATCGCAACGCCGCGGCGAAGGTGAATCCGATGTGCTCATGAACCTGCACCTGGTTGATGCCGGCGAGCATGTACTCGACGGGATCCTCGACCGTGATGATTTTGCGGTCGGGCCGGTTGATGTAGTTCAGGCAGGAATACAGCGTCGTTGTCTTGCCTGAGCCGGTGGGGCCGGTCACCAGCAGGATGCCGTCCGGCAGGCCGATCAGGCGCTCGAACGTGCCCTGGTCGTCCGCAAAAAAGCCCAGTTCCGCAAGTCCCAGCTTGAGGCCGGACTTGTCGAGAATACGCATGCAAATGGACTCGCCATGCTGCGTGGGGATCGAATTGACGCGGAGGTCAATGGTCTTCCCCCCCACGTTGGTGTTGATACGTCCATCCTGGGGAATCCGCCGCTCGGCGATGCTCATCCCCGACTGGATCTTCAGCCGGGCCAGAATCGGAGCCTGGAGGCGCTTGGGGAGATCGGGCTGCTCGACGCAAACGCCATCAATTCGAAATCGGAGCCGAAACCGCTTCGCAAGAGGCTCCAGATGAATGTCCGAGGCGCGCTTTTTGAATGCGTCCACGATGACCTGGCTCACCAGCCGGATGATCGGCGCATCGGCATCCACCTCATCCGTGTCCTCCCCGACGTCCCCCTTCAACCCGGTGACCTCAACTTCACCCTCGGTGATGTCCTGGATCATCTTGGCGATCCCGCCGTCATCCCGGCCTGCACCGCCATAAAACTTGTTGAGAGCCGTCTCAATGTCGATGGAACTGGTGACGCGAAGTTCGACGTCCCGGTTGATCGCATGCCGAAGACCGTCGACCGTGTCGATGTCCGAGGGATCGCTCAGCGCCACGATAACCGCGCCGCTGTCGCTTTGCCCGACCGGAATGGCATTGAACTTCTTGGCGACGTGACGCGGGATCAAGGCGATGGCCTCGTCGGAGATCCTTAAGTCGCCAAGGTTGACCGACTCGACCCCGAAGTACGTCGCCTTCGCCATGGTGACGACCGAAGGGTCCAACGTCCCCCGCTTCACCAGGGTGTCCAAGACTCCCTCGCCCGCGGCTTCGGCCTCGATGCGGCCCTCCTCCACCAGCTCGGGAGCCAAAAGGCCCGCTTCGAGCATCGTATCGATCAGATAATCGTCTTTGGCAGCCACAGGCAGGAATGATTGCGTTCTCCCGTAACCAACGTCCAGTCCGGGGAAACAAGCGCGCAGGAGTAAAAGGGAGCGTTCAATCCAAAGTCAAACTTTGAGCCCGGAGAACCTCAGTGCCCAACGTCGCCTCGGGAGTAGATGTTTTTAGTTTATAGCCGTGAACAGAAAGAGCAACCGCGATCCTGCGTGCGTTTTTGAGAAAGAGGGCCAGCCTTTCCCGTGAATTGGCGACGACTGGTTACCATCCTGGCGGTCCCCATAATCGCGGGTAGTTACCTCGCCTCCCGCATGGCTCCGCCCGTCCGATCCAGCATTCCGGGTTCCCCGCTCGCCCCATGCCCCTCGTCGCCCAACTGCGTTTGCAGCGAGGACCCCGATCCGAAGCACCACATCCCACCCATCCCATTCTCCGGGTCGCCTCCCGAAGCCATGGCCCGGCTACGACGCCTCGTGGAATCCCAGCCTCGAACCACGGTGGTCACTGCGGGAGCCGACCACCTTCAGGCGGAATTCCGCACCCGCATCTTCCGATTCGTGGATGACGTGGAAGTCCGCATGGATGCCCCTTCCCAGCTCATCCATGTCCGCTCGGGATCCCGGATCGGATACTCGGACTTCGGTACCAACCGCCGACGGGTGGACCATATTCGGGCTGCTTTTGCCCGAAAGGACCCGTAGCGACCCGGGACGTTTCCACCTTGGGAAATCGGCGCCCCCCTCCACCGCTCAGTCAGCCCGGGCCGAAATCCACCGCTACCGCCGTCCGGCTCCCCGTCGCGGTTTCCTCCGCTGACCGCCGGCTTTCCCTCCGCGAGCAGGCGGATCCCTCCGCGGCCGCCCGGCCCCAGGCCGGACCCGTCCGCGTGCCGGCTTACCCCGGGGCTTGGCGGCCGAAGATCGACCTTCAGGGTGAAGCCCGGATTCGGAGGATTTCCTGACCCCAGGCTTTCGGGGCCGCCGAATGGTTTCGATGGTCTTCGGTCGGGACCGGGGAACGATGACGACGGGGCATCCCTCGTAACCAAATGCCTTCCGCATCTCTCCGGCCAGATACTTCTCGTAGGCGGGACTAAAAATCTCATCCCGGTTCACGAAGACCAGGAAGGTGGGCGGCGCCAGCTTCACCTGGGTCGCATAAAAGAACTTGAGACGATGACCGAGCGCACTGACCGGCTGCCGCCGGATGATGGCTTCACCCAGAGTCCGATTCAGAATGGAGGTTGGAATTCGCTGCTCCAGTTGGGCGCCCACATATCGGACCGCCTCAAGCAGACGGTCCAACTGAAATCCCTCCGTGGCAGACGTGAAAATCACAGGGGCGTAATCCAGAAAAAAGAGCTTTTCGTGAACCCATTCACCGAAATCCCCCAAGGTCACGCGCTGGCGAGGCCGTCCATAGGTTCCCTCGTGCCGGCGGCGTCCAAATTCCTCGTCCTGGGCGTGTTGGACCGCCTCCGCCACCAAATCCCATTTATTGACGACAATGATGCACGCACGCCGGGCTTCGGTGATCAGGTCGGCGATTTTCTTGTCCTGTTCGACGATATTGGTCTCCGCGTCCACCACCAGCACCACAATATCCGAACGATCAATCGCGTCCCGGGTCCGTTCCGCACTGAAATACTCCACCGTGTCGTCCACCCGGCGGGCCTTCCGGAGGCCGGCCGTATCGATGAGGACGTACTGCTCCCGGCGTCCCTCGGTCATCACCTCGAACGGAACATCCACGGCGTCCCGGGTGGTGCCGGGCACCGGACTGACGATCACCCGACGGGATCCCGTCAGCGCGTTGATAATCGACGACTTTCCGACATTGGGACGCCCGACAATGGCCAGCCGGAGCGGCCGATTTCGCCCCTTCATCCGCACCTCCCCGGCGTCCACGGAGGCCCCCTCCTCCCCCTCCCCGTCCCGTGCTGATGGTTCCCCGTCAGTCGCTGAGGATCCCGGAAGCACCTCTGGCCCTGACGGGGCCGCTTCCGGCAGATATCGCAGGGTCGCCGCCATCAATTCACCGAGTCCCCGCCCGTGAATTGCGCTGACAGGAAGGATCGTTTCGAAACCCAGGCGCGAAAACTCGGCTGCCGCCGCCTCGGATTCAAAATTGTCCGCCTTGTTGGCCACCACGAGCACCGGACGCTGGGTGCCACGCAATCGGCGAGCGACCTCGACGTCCAGAGGGACGATTCCCTCCTGGAGATTGACGACGAACAGGATGACCTGCGCGGAGTCCAGGGCCATTTGAACCTGCTCCACGGCGGCAGTGACGATGACATCATCCGCCCGCTCCCCGCGCAGCAGGCCGAGTCCCCCGGTGTCGATGAGGGTAAAGGGGCGTCCCTCCCATTCCACCTCGGCCATGACCCGATCCCGGGTCACTCCCGGCTGGTCGTGAACGATGGCGATCCGCCTTCCGGCGATCCGGTTGAAAAGGGCGGACTTACCTACATTGGGTCTTCCGACAATGGCGACAACTCCCTGCACCCCCTGAGCCTGACGCAGGTTTCTTCGGGGAGCAAAAGCCAATCCGATCGGAATTCCGTCCCAAAACCCGGTTCCGGGCCCCTGCGAAGCTTCCGGCCACCCCGCTCTCCTTCGGGCTTGGACTGCGCATCCCACCCCGTAATCTCAGCCCGTGGCGAAAATCATTCTCGTCGACGACGAACTGACCATGGTGCAGATGGTCGCCGAGGTGCTTCGGGCGGACGGCCACGAGGTTTTTCCCTTCACCAACTACAGCGGCGTCATCGACGCCCTCGGCACCCACCACCCGGATCTGGTCATCACCGACCTGTATCTCGACAAGACCCGTCCCCATGGACTGGAGATCCTCCGCAAGGCCAGGGAGCTGTCGCCACCGCCGTCCGTGATCGTCATCAGCGGCTTCGGCACGGTGGAAAACGCCGTGGACGCCATGAAGTTGGGGGCCATCGATTTCCTACGGAAGCCCTTCAACCTCGACGACCTCAAGCTGTGCGTCCGCCGGGCGCTGAATTTCAACGCGGCCGTCGCCGAAAACACCGAACTCCGCAAGGAGCTCCGACGGCAATACCGCTTCAGCCAGATTATCGGAGCCAGTTCCCGGATGCAGGAAGTCTTCCGCCTCGTGGAGAAAGTGGCGGACACCCCGACCACCGTGCTGGTTCTCGGGGAAAGCGGGACGGGCAAGGAACTGGTCGCCCGGGCGCTGCATTACAATTCCAGTCGCAGCACCGGCCCATTCATCCCATTGAATTGCTCCGCCCTTCCGGAGAACCTTTTGGAATCGGAGTTGTTCGGACATCGCAAGGGCGCCTTCACGGGCGCAGTTACGGACAAGGACGGCCTGTTCCACGAGGCGAATGGGGGCACCCTGTTCCTGGATGAAATCGGAACGATGCCCGCGCAGCTCCAGAGCCGGCTGCTGCGCGTCCTGCAGGACAAGGAAATCCGCCGCGTCGGGGACAATACCGGGGTCGGCGTGGATGTCCGGGTCATCGCCGCGACCAACGAAAACCTCGAGGCCCAGGTCCAGGCGGGAAAATTCAGAGAAGACCTGTATTACCGCCTCAATGTCTTTCCAATTTCCCTGCCTCCCCTCCGGGAACGCAGCGACGATGTCCCGATGCTGGTGGCCCATTTTCTCCGGGACCGGGTTCACGTCCGGACCGGGGAACCCTTCCGGGTCACCCGCCGTGCCATGGCCGCTCTAACTGCGTATCGCTGGCCAGGCAATGTCCGCGAATTGTCGAACTATCTGGAGCGAGCCAGTCTGCTGGCGGATTCCGCCCTGATCCGGGTCTGCGACTTCCCTCCAAGCGTCCAGGCCTGCGCTCCCGCGGATGATGGGCAGGAGGAGCAGCATTCGGCGGAGTCCGCCACGCCCGTGGGCGCAGCCATTGTTCCAGGAACTCCGCCCAGCGCGCCGGCTGGACTGGCTGCCACACCCGTCGCCTCCATCATGCCTTCGTCGGGCCTGGTCACCCTGAAGAAGTACCTTCGGGACCACGAACTCGCCTATCTGCGTCATGCCATCGCCTTCACCCATCAAAACAAGGAGGAGGCGGCGCGGTTGCTCGACGTCAGCCTTGCCACCCTGTATCGAAAGCTCGCCGAGGACGGCGAATAGTTCCGACGCCACCATTTCTCCATGAGTTCAAAATCCCCGGGTCCAGTCTTTTCCCCAATGTCGAACACCGCGCTGCGCCGTCATTTTGCCTCGGACAACTACGCCGGCATCGCCCCCGAGGCATGGGCGGCGCTTGAAGAAGCCAATCGAGGCCATGCGCCGGCCTACGGAAACGATCCTTGGACCCAGCACGCGGCGGACATGATCCGAAAGCTCTTTGAGACGCCGTGCGAGGTCTTCTTTGTCTTCAATGGAACGGCCGCCAATTCCCTCGCGCTGGCCCATTGCTGCCAGAGCTATCACAGCGTGCTTTGTCACGATGTGGCCCACATCGAAAAGGACGAATGTGGTGCTCCCGAGTTCTTCGCCAATGGCTCCAAGCTTCTCCTTCTGCCAGGTGCCCATGGGAAACTGACGCCGGAAGGCATCGAGGAAGCGGTGCTCCGGAGGTCCGACATCCATTATCCCAAGCCGCGCATCGTCAGCGTCACCCAAAGCACCGAGGTTGGGACGGTCTATTCCCCGGGGGAGCTACGGGCCATCGGTGCCATGGCCAAGAAGCACGGCCTTCGATTCCACATGGATGGCGCCCGCTTCGCCAATGCCGTTGCCACGCTCGGGGTTGCCCCGAGGGAGATCACCTGGCAGGCAGGCGTGGACGTCCTCTGCTTCGGCGGGACCAAGAACGGAATCCACGTGGGAGAGGCGGTGGTCTTCTTCAACCGGGATCTCGCGCGGGAATTCGACTACCGTGCGAAACAGGGCGGACAATTGTGTTCCAAAATGCGATTCGTCGCCGCCCCCTGGGTGGGCATGCTGAAGGACGACATCTGGATTCGCCACGCCTCCCATGCCAATGCCATGGCGGCCCTGATGCATGACCTTTTGACGGCGATCCCGGGCGTACGAATCCTGTTTCCTCGCGAGGCAAACGCCGTGTTCGTGGAATTTCCCAAGCCGGCCATCCAAGCTCTCTACGCCAAAGGTTGGCTGTTCTACAACTTTATCGGCGAAGGCGGATGCCGCCTCATGTGCTCCTGGGACACCACCGAGGAAGACGTCCGGGCATTCGCAGCGGACGTCGCGGCCGTCATGGCGCACAACGCCTGAATGACGTCGCTCCCGACCCCTTCAGCAGGGAATCCGCGGGAGGACGCGCTGCGTCCGGTTCATGGAATCCAGGCGCGCGCGACGTTCGAGGAATCCGGGGGAGGATTTTCCAAATCGCTCCAGGTCCCATAGGTCGCAAAATACCCGGCCGCGCCCCAGCCCCAGGGCGCGGTCCATGGCCCCTTCCAGGAGATCCAACCCAGGCTCCGAAAACTGGCCCAACTCCGCCAGCGCGTCCAAGGCACCGTTCCCTAGGCGCGTCGGAATCAGGGACACCACCGTCGCGCCCGCATCAAAGGCAAACCGCGCGGATTCCTCGGCCCAATACAAAGACTCCGTCTCATCCAGGAAGGGAGGCTTCACAAGCACGAATGCTCGGACATCGATCCCGGCGTTTCGAAGAAATGCCACGGCCCTCGAGAAGTCATCAAGCGTCATCCCCTTGTTCAGACGCTCCAATGTCATGGGATGAGCCGTTTCGAGTCCCAAGGCCACTTCCAACTGGACGGTCCCCAGCGATTCCGCAAAGCGGGTCACCTTCGGTCCCACCAGGCTGGGGTGGCATTCCACGACCAGTCGATTCCGGGAACTCAGGAGTTCTGCGATCCGGGGGAGGTCCTCCGCTGGAATGGCGCCTGGATCAAAAAAGGACCCCGCATTGTACAGTTTCACCCCAGGCGCCCCGGACACCGAACGCAACGCGAATTCGATCTGTCGGGGAATGGCGCCCGGCGAAACGGTCTCCAAGGTCGTCTGGCGCCAGAGGTCGCACATCAGACACCGCCAGGGACATTCCCGATTCGTCAGGAAGACCGTGAGGAACCTCTCAAGATTCCCGTCCGCATCCGGCTCCTCTTCCTCAATCCAAGCCGCCGGACGGTCCACGGAGAGTTTCCTCCGAAAGGCCGAGAGATCCGGACGATGCCGAATGATCCATGCGTTCCGGCCTTGCGCTTCGGGATAAAGATCGGACTGGGAGATCACGACAAGCCCACCCTCGATGGAATCGGAATCGCCGCCAAGCGGAAGCGTTCAACCCCTGCAAAGCAAAACCGCGGCGCCCGTTTCCGGTGCGCCGCGGTTGTGAAAGCGAGGCCCCCCCCCCGAATCAGGCAAGCTCGATGCGATCACCCTTCTTCAGGGTGACAATCGCCTTCTTCCAATCCGCATCCCGTCCCGCGGCCTTGGTGGACTGACGGCGGGCCTTGCCGCGCACCTGGAGGGTGTTGACCCGGACCACCTTTACCTTGAACAACTCCTCCACGGCCCGCTTGATCTGCGGGGCGGAGGCGCGCCGGTCGGCGACTAGGGTGTATTGATTGTGTTTCTCGGACTGGAGCGTCCCCTTTTCGGTGACACGCACGGTCTTGATGATGTCGTAGGCGTTCATGGCGGGGAGACTTAGTGCTGAATCTTCTTGTTGAGCCGGGCCTCGACCTGCTCGAACGCGGCGCGGGTGAACACCAGTTTGTCGTACTTCAGCACCTCGTAGGTGTTGATCGAATCGCTCGTCACGAGGTCGACTCCGACAACATTGCGGGCTGCCCGTTCCAACTGGGCGTCGGGAGCCGCCACTACAAAGAGACTGGTTCCATCGAGTCCCAGGGTTCCCATCACCCCGACGAACTCCCGGGTCTTGGGAGAGGAAAGCTTCAGATCCTCAAGCAGGACCACGTCGCCGGCCCTGAGACGCTCGCTCAGCGCCTTGCGCAACGCCAGCTGACGAACGCGCTTGTTGACCTTCTTGGAGTAGTCACGGGGCTTGGGACCGAACACAACACCACCCCCGCGCCAGAGCGGGGAAGCGAATGAGCCGGCGCGGGCGCGTCCAGTACCCTTCTGGCGCCACGGCTTCTTACCGGTGCCATTCACGTCGCCCATCGTCTTCGTGCAGGCGGTTCCACTGCGCTGGGCGGCGCGGAACGCCACCACGGTATCGTGCACGGCCTGGGTGCCGCGCCCGTTCTCGATGAGTTCGAAGCGGACTTCAAGCTCACCGGTGGCGTTGCCCTTGGTATCCTTGATCGAGAGTTTCATGGGTCAGCCTTTCCTCACTTCTTTTTCGCTGCAGCAGCCGCCTTCTTGTCGGCCGCCTTCTTTTCTCCAGCTCCAGCCGCGGCCGCACGAATCTTCGCGCGATGCTCGTGGATGGCCTTCAGGCGGGGGGACCCGACGGGAATCTTCTTTGACTCACGAATGATGCAATATTCCCCCTCGCTCCCCGGGAACGATCCCCGGATCAGCAGGACGTTGTCATCCTTGCGCACCTGGACGATTTCCAGATTTTGAGCCGTGCGCCGCACCTGTCCCATGTGACCGGGCATCTTGAGACCCTTGTTCACGTGTCCGGGGAACAGACGACATCCGATGGCGCCCGAACGACGGTGCCAGCCTTTGGCGCCGTGGGTCATGTCACCGCCCGCGAAGGACCAGCGTCCGACGACACCTTCAAAGCCGCGGCCCTTGGTCGTTCCGATGCAATCCACAAACTGACCGACCTCGAAAAGGTCCGCACCCAGCACATCGCCGGGTTTCACGTCCTTCGAGAAGTCACGGAATTCCTTGATCCGTTTGACGGGTGAACCGTTTTGTTTGCGGACGTGTCCCAGAACGGCCTTGGACAAGCGCGATTCCTTCTGGGCATCGAAACCCAGCTGAACGGCGCTGTAGCCGTCACGGCTGTCCTTCCTTTTCACCTGGAGGACCAGGTTGGGGCCGACCTGCACCACCGTAACCGGAGTGGAGACACCATCGGCGTTGTACACGCGCGTGTGCCCGAGCTTTTTTCCAATGAGTCCGAGAGGCATGGCAGGTCGGGTTAGATCTTGATCTGGATGTCCACGCCGGCCGGAAGGTTGAGCTTCTTGAGCTCATCCACGGTCTTGGCGGTGGGGTCGAGAATGTCAATCAGGCGCTTGTGCGTCCGTTGTTCGAAAGTCTCCATCGACTTCTTGTCGGCGTGAGGGGAGCGATGAAGCGTGACGCGCTCGATATTGGTCGGCAGCGGAATGGGGCCGGCGACGCGGGCTCCGGAGCGCTTGACGGTTTCGACGATTTCGGTCGCCGAGGCGTCAATCACCCGGTGGTCGTACGCCTTGAGGCGGATGCGAATGCGTTGTCCAGACATACAAAGAACAGGTTGAAGTGAAGTGACGAAAAATCAGCTGCGGGCGGCGGGACGCTTCTTGGCGGCATCGAGGATTTCCGCCAGGACGCTGGACGGCACCTCTTCGAAGGCCGCGGGCTCCATGGAATACGAAGCACGTCCCTTCGACAACGACCGGATTGCGGTGGCGTAGCCGAACATCTCCTTCAGCGGTACGTTCGCCGTGACGATGGTCTGCCCAGCCTTGGCATCGACTCCCTGGATGACACCCCGGCGGCGGTTCACGTCACCGAGAATGTCGCCCTGATACTCATCGGGAGTCGTAACCTCCACCTTCATGATCGGCTCCAGCAGGATCGGACCCGCCTTGCCGAACGCGTCCTTCAACGCGAAAATGCCCGCCATCTTGAAGGCCAGTTCGTTCGAGTCGACTTCGTGGAAGGACCCGTCGGTAATGCTGACCTTGATGTCGATGACCTGAAAGCCGGCATACACACCCGACTTGATGGCCTCCAGAATGCCGTCTTCGACCGCGGGGATGTACTCCTTCGGAATCGCACCGCCCACGATGTCGTTGACGACCTCGATTCCCTTCCCCTTTTCGTTGGGCTCCACCTTGACGCAGGCGTGACCGTACTGGCCGCGACCACCGGATTGGCGGATGAACTTGCCTTCGCCATCGGCACCTTTGGTGATGGTCTCGCGGAATGCAATTTGCGGGGCACCGGCATCGGCTTCCACCTTGAATTCGCGCTTGAGACGGTCGCGAATGATTTCCAAGTGAAGTTCACCCATCCCGGCAATGATCAACTGTCCGGTCTCCTCGTTGGTGAACACCCGGAAGGTCGGATCCTCTTCGGCGAGGCGCTGGAGACCCTCCGACATCTTGTCGCGGTCGGCCTTGGTCTTCGGTTCGATCGCCATGCTGATGACCGGTTCCGGGAACGTCGGCGGCTCCAGCATCACGTCGAAGTCCTCGTTGCAGAGGGTGTCTCCAGTAGTGATGTTGCGAAGACCGACCAGGGCGGCGATGTCGCCCGAATAAACCACTTCAACGTCCTTGCGCTCGCTGCCCTGAATGACCATCAGGCGGCTGACGCGTTCCCGACGACGGGTCCGAGGGTTGTAGATCGTGTCGCCTTTTTTGAGACTTCCGGAATAGACGCGGAAGAAGACGAGCTTGCCCGCGTAGGGATCGGTCCAGAGCTTGAAGGCGAGCGAGCAGAACTTCGAGTTGTCGTTGGGCTCGATGGTGACCTTGTCGTCCCCACCCGGCACGTGTCCCACCGCCGCAGGAATGTCGAGCGGAGACGGCAGGTAGTCGATCACCGCGTCGATGAGGACCTGCACGCCCTTCTTCTTGAAGGCAGATCCGCACAGCACGGGCACCAGCTCAATCTTGCAGGTCAGGCGACGGATTGCGGCCTTGAGAACCGGCGTCGTGATGGGTTTCTCCTCCAGCACAAGTTCCGCAATGGTGTCATCCTTGTTGGAAACCGCTTCGATCAGACTTTGAAGCGCTTCCGCCGCCTCGGCGCGCATGGCCTCGGGAATCTCACGGATCTCGTACTTGAGGCCTTCGTTCAGGATGTCCCCAGGACCCCAGACGATAGCCTTCTGGTTGACGACATCGATGACACCCTCAAAGCGATCCTCGGCCCCGATCGGCAGCATGATCGGGTAGGCATACGCATTGAGCTTCTTGCGCATGTCGTTGAGCGCATTCTGAAAATTCGCACCGGTACGGTCCATCTTGTTGACGAACGCAATACGGGGAACCTTGTACTTGGTGGCCTGGCGCCAGACCGTCTCGGACTGCGGTTGAACGCCGGCGACTCCGCAAAACACTGCAACCGCGCCGTCGAGAACGCGCATGGAGCGCTCCACCTCGGCCGTGAAATCCACGTGACCCGGAGTGTCGATGATGTTGATCCGGTGCGGAATGGTTTCGCGGGATTTGAACAACCCCTCCTCCTTCTTCTGCGTCCAGAAGCAAGTGACCGCCGCCGAAGTGATCGTGATACCACGCTCACGCTCCTGCTCCATCCAGTCCGTCACCGTATTGCCGTCATCGACGTCGCCGATCTTGTGGATCAGGCCGGTGTAGAAAAGGATACGCTCGGTCGTCGTGGTCTTGCCGGCGTCGATGTGCGCAGCGATGCCAATGTTTCGCGTCCGCTCCAGGGAATACTGGCGATTCGGCGAATTCAGCGTCGGATTGATCTCGGCTACGTCACTCATGGAAAAGTCGGCTTCAGCGTGCGGTCCAGGGATGAAAAACGCCCCGGGTCACCCGCGGGGCGGAAAATTTTGAACGAGGAGACTACCAGCGGAAATGGGCGAATGCCTTGTTGGCCTGGGCCATCTTGTGAACATCGTCCCGCTTCCGGATGGCATTGCCCTGTCCCTGAAAGGCCTCCATCAGTTCCGAGGCGAGAGCCTCTCGCATGGGAATACCCTTGCGTGAATCAGCGAAGGTGACAATCCAGCGCATGGCCAGGGCCGTCTGGCGGTCCACGGGAATCTCCAAGGGAACCTGATAGGTCGCGCCACCCACCCGCCGGGCCTTGGTCTCGATGCGCGGCTTGGCGTTGTCGATCGAACGTTGAAGAATGTCGAGCGTGTTGACCCCGGGATTCTTTTCGGCGAGGGAATCGAGCGCACCATAGACGATACGCCGGGCCGTGCTCTTCTTGCCACTTCGCATCACGACATTGATGAGGCGACTGACGAGAACGCTATTAAACTTCGGATCGACGAGGGTCGGACGTTTTTCAGCTTGGCGACGACGGGCCATACAAAGAACGGGAGGACGGTTGAAATTTTGAGATAGGGACCGGTGGCAAATCGGTTACTTGGCGGCAGCCTTGGCAGCCTTCGGGCGTTTGACACCGTACTTTGACCGACTGACCCGGCGCTTCTCAACGCCAGCACAGTCGAGGGTGCCACGAACAATGTGGTACCGGACACCCGGGAGATCCTTCACGCGGCCACCGCGAACAAGGACGATCGAGTGTTCCTGAAGGTTGTGCCCCTCGTCAGGGATGTAGGCGATCACCTCAATGCCATTCGTGAGGCGGACCTTTGCAACCTTCCGCATCGCCGAGTTCGGCTTCTTGGGCGTGCGCGTCATGACCTGAAGGCAGACTCCGCGACGGAACGGAGCTCCCTGCAAGGCCGGGGCCTTGCTCTTGAAATTCAACTTCACACGGCCCTGACGGACCAACTGGTTAATGGTGGGCATTGGGAGCCAAAACGATTCGCGGACAACCGCCAAGGGGCGGCAACGGGAGCGCAGACAGTATCAATCGCGATTTTCGGTGCAATATCATTTTTGGAAAATTCCTGCTCCCCCGCGTTTGAGGGCCGGACCCGCAGGGAAAACCGCCCTCGGATCGGCGTGCTCCCGACGAATTCTCGACACTTTACCCCGAGACCGTCGCAACCCTAGCCTTGGCTCCTTCGAAGGCACCATCGTCAAACGATTCCTCTCCCCAATTCATGAAAAAGTATCTCGTCGAGTTCATTGGCACGTTCTTTCTGGTCTTCACGATCGGCAGCGTCGTGATTGATCCCGGCGCCGGCGCCCTGGCGCCCGTCGCCATTGGTTCCGCCCTCATGGTGATGGTGTACGCGGGAGGACACATCTCCGGCGGACACTACAATCCGGCGGTCACGCTGGGTGTTTGGCTCCGCGGCAAATGCGCGTCCGGCGATGTGCCCGGCTACATGGCTGCCCAGGTGGTAGGTGCCGTGGTGGCCTCCGTGATCGCCCTCTCCTTAAAGGGAAACCCCAACCTCACGGCAAAAATGGTTCCCACGGTGCCCTCCCTGATCGCTGAGTTTCTCGGGACGTTTGCGTTGGTCTGGGTGGTTCTCAACACCGCGACCGCCAAAGGCACTTCAGGCAACTCGAATTACGGTCTCGCGATCGGCTTTACCGTCCTGACCATGGCCTTCGCCGTGGGCGGCATCTCCGGCGGGGCGTTCAATCCCGCGGTCGCCATCGGGGCCACCATGATGCACCTGATCAACGGTTCGCAGGTCTGGATCCATCTCGTCGCCGATTTTGCCGGCGGCGCGGCCGCGGCCTTCGCCTTCAAGGCGCTCGCCCCGTCCGACGACGCCTCAGCGTGATTCGTGCTACGGACGGCGCGGCTTCAATTCAGCTTGACCCCACGGCGGGCGAAAGTGGGTTCATCCAGATTCTCGCCATCCCTCAGGGTTCCTTCGACCCCGTCAAAACGCCCCCTCCAGCGCGGCGCGAAGTCAAACTGCTGCTGAAGCCCGCGCGCCCCGGCGCGCCCTTTTCCCCCGCCCCGCCGGTCTCCGGCCCCCCGGACTCGTTCCGGGGAACGGGACTGATAATCCTCAAACAAGAGAGCCCCCGCCCGCGGCGTACCGGGCGAAGCAGGTTCCGATGGCTCGCCGGAATCCCCCTCGGAAGGCGCGGGGGCTACGGTCTCCGGGGCAACCACCAGTAACGCGGAAAGACGTCCTGCCAGGGAGGGATGGGTTACCGCTCCTAGGAGAACCTGGGCTCGAGGCGACGCCTGCTGCGCCATCTTTTCCAGCCATTCGAGCTCCTCGATGGCCAGATCAGGACCTCCCGCCACCTGGAGCACCACCGCCGCCGCCTCGGAAATGGGGGTCGTCGAGGTCAGAAACGGATGCCGCACCAACCGCTCCCAAACATCCCGGGCCCGATGTTCACCGGACGCCTCCGCAGCGGCAGATCCACCCTCCACCTGACGCCCACGAAAGACGCGTGCGAGATCCGCCACTCCCAGCGGAATGAGATCAGGCCCAGCCAGCATCCGGAAGAGACCGCGGGCTACCCCCAAAACAAACTCGTTGGCGCAGCGGAGGAGGTCGCTCGCACGCACCGACTCCGCCACCTCCTTGAGCACCCCCTGGTGGGGGACCGGGATCACCAAATCCGCAACACTCCTGAGGGCTCCCAGTCCCTGCAGGGCGTTGGAGCGACGCAGGCGCCCTTCAAATTCAAATGGCATCGCGGCGAGAACCACGACAAGCGCGCCGCGCTCCCGGGCCAGACGCGCGACCACCGGTGCCATTCCGGAACCTGCTCCGCCGCCCAGGCCCACAACGACCAGAAGCATGTCCGAGGCATCCGCCAACTCGCGAAGACGCGGCGCATCCCCTTCCGCCAGATTTGCTCCCTGGATGGCATCCCCCCCGCATCCCAATCCCCGTTGGATCGATTCACCCACAAGAACCGTCCTCACCCCGGTGCAGCGAGAGAGCGCCGAGGCATCCGCATCGACGACCGACGCGAGGATCGACGCATCCTGATCCAACAGGCTCTGGACCAGCTTCGCTCCAGCGCCCCCGACCCCAACCACCCGGATCACGGGAGCGGGGGCCATCGGACCTGAAGACACGGCGGGATTGGATTCCGAGTTCATGACGGATCAGTTTTTTCTGCGCAGGCGCGGGGAAAGCACCCCCAACAATGGGAAATTCCAACGGCGCGGCTGCCGTTCGGCCCGCATGGCTCCGTAACGAACAAGACCGATTGCCGTCGCGAATTCAGGGTTCTCCAGCACGTCCGTGGGACCCGACACGTTCTGGACATGCCCCCGGGCCACCGGGAGTTGAAAAATCCGCCGAACGAGCGCATCGAGTCCCTGCGTTCGGGCGCTACCTCCACAGAGAAACACTCCCGCCCGGGCCTGCCGGAGCCATTGGGTCTCGGCCAACTCCCGGGCAACAATCTCAAGAGTCTCCTCCCAGCGCAGGGACATGATCCTGCGGAGATGGGACAAGCTGATACGACGCTCCGGCAGCCCCTGTGTGCCCGGGATGGTATGGAACGCCCCCCTCTCTCCCGGTTCCAACACGGCGCTCCCGAGCGAGATTTTGAGTTCCTCTGCCAGGCTCAACGGAATGTCGAGTCCGAGCGAGAGATCGTTTGACACATGGTCCCCCCCCACGGCCAGCACGCCCGAATGCCGCAAAAGTCCCTTTTGAAAAAGTGCAAACTCCGTGGTTCCCCCACCCACATCGAGCACCAACGCCCCAAGATCCTTCTGCTCGGACGTCAGCACTGCAAGCGCCGACGCCAATCCGCTGAAGACCGCCTTTTCGACCCGGACCGGAGTAGGTCCCTCCACGGCGCGGCGGGACTGTTCAATCCGGCGGGAGCTTCCCTGGATGACATGCACACTGGCCTCGATTCGGGAACCAACAACCCCCACCGGATTGTCGTACACCGAGTGATAGTCCACGCAAAAATCCTGCCGGACGCTGTCCACGATTTCGTATCCCGCAGGGCAATTATTACCCTTCGCATTCCGCAGCGCCTCCTGGACATCTTCGACCGTGATTTCCCGATCCACGGTGGGAATGGAATGAACTCCCCGGTTGTTGAGCGATCGGACGTGATTGCCCGAAACACCCAAATAGACCGCCTCGATCTCGACGTCCGCCATGTCCTCGGCCTGCGCGAGCGCCTCACGAACGTCTTCGGCCGCCTTTTCCAGATCGACCACCTCCCCTTTGAGGACACCCCTGGACCGGGCCTGTCCAAAACCGATGATCGTCAATTCCCCCGAGTCCGAAACCTCGCCCACGGCGACGCAGATCTTCGAGGTGCCGATTTCGAGTCCTACGAGGATTTGTCCGGGATCAAGCATGGCGGCGATGGGGTTTACGTTTGGGGCGGGAATCGCGAGTGGGGTTCAGAACAGGCGTCGAATTGGTCGCCGGCGAGAGCTCCACCCAGCGCAATGGGGGATTGTTGGTGATGCTCAGATCGAGCGAGGCGATCATGAGGCCATTCTCCAACCCGTACCGGTGAACCGAATACCACTTCCAGAGCTGGTCTCCAAACTCTCGGTCTGCGGCCAGTGTGATCAGGGCTCCTCCGCGGGTCAGCACGGTCAGAATGGGAGACGTCCCAACATCCACATTGATGATGTCCGCCAGGGAGACAAGCGGACTCTCGTCAAACGTGGATAGAAGCCGAAGGGCGGCCAGGACCTGGGGGTCCGACAGGGGGCGCCCCACGACTGCGCCCACGGCATTGACGCCGAGTAGGGTCGGAAGGGAGGCCTCGGATTCTATCACGTCCGCAGGAACCGCGCCCCGGTTGAAAGGCAAAAAAACGGACCCGAGGTCGTCCACCAGGAGAAAGGTTTCTGCGGACCCGAGTCTCGGCAACATCAGACGCGCCACGGGCACGCGCTCCCGAACCGAAATCCGCAAGGTGTCCGGAAAATCGATGCGAATCTGTGCATCCTCAATTCGTGGATGCCGACGCAGGCGCTCCCTCACCCGATACGGATCCACCGTCAGAGCATTCCTTCCGATCTCCACCCCCGCCAGCAAGCGGATCTCCTCCTCCGACAGCAAACCATCCCGAACCACTTCAATATGACGGAGCGCCAGGCGGTCAATGCGGTGCAACCATCGTTCCCGCGCCAGTCGAAGAGCCCATCCCCCGCCCGCATAAAGCACGCCCGCAAGGATCAGAAACAGCAAGGGGCCCGTCCACCATCGTCCCGACGCCCGGCGGGCACCGGTATTGGCGGAAAGCAGGAAATCCAAATCATCCCGGCGATTGCGCCGACGATTGGCAGGACGGGTTCCAAACGGTGATTTCATACTCCGGCATCCCTCCGTTCCAGAGCCAACTCCACCATCCGCTGACAAAGTGCGGAAAACTCCAACCCGGATGCCGCGGCGGCCTTGGGAAGCAGGCTCGTTTCCGTCATTCCCGGCAGCGTATTAACCTCCAAGACCACGGGTGATCCGTCCGGTCGCACCATGACGTCCACTCTAGCGTAGTCGCGCCCGCCAACGGCGCGAAAGGCATCCAAGGCGGCGTTCTGGATTCGAAGGGTCGTCTCCGGAGGGAATTCCGCCGGGCAAAAGTACTCCGTGCGTCCCGCAGTGTACTTGTTGGAGTAGTCGTAGGAACCGCTCCGAGGCCGGACCTCGACCACCGGAAGCGGGGCGTCTGAAAGAATCCCCACGGTCGTTTCCCTCCCCAGGATTCGTTCCTCCATCAACACACCGGAGTCATGCCGGAAGGCCTCCTTCAGTGCGGACGGAAATGCGTGGATGTCGTCCACGAATTGAAGTCCAACGCTGCTGCCCTGGCAGATGGGCTTCAGCACCACGGGAGGGTTCCAGTCCCGGCCCGGCCACGGGGCGTCCGGAGTCCGAAAAACCGCGGACCGCGCGGTGGGAATCCCCGCCGAAACAAGGCGAACCTTGGTCAACACCTTGTCGAACGCCACCCGTGACGCCTCGACACCGCATCCGGTGTAGGGAATGCCGAGGGCCTCCAATTCCGCCTGAACGGTTCCGTCCTCCCCGTAGGTGCCGTGAAGCGCCAGGAAGGCGACGTCGGTGCCGGGGGGGATCGACAGGTGACCCGGAACCGGATCCACGCAGTTGACGTGATGGCCCAGGGATTTCAGGGCTCCGGACACCGCAGCACCCGAACGCAGGGAAACCTCACGCTCAGCGGAAGGCCCGCCCAGCAGAACCACAATGTTCAGCGGCGAGGTCATTTCGAATCCTCCCCGATGACTTCAACCTCGGTCTCCAAGTTCACGCCGCGCGCCTCGCGAACCCGGCTCCGAACCAACTCAATAAGGGACAGAACATCGCGCGATGTGGCCCGCCCCATGTTGACGAAGAAATTGGCGTGCACATCGCTCACCATGGCGTCTCCCACCCGGGTGCCCTTCAAACCCAGTTCATCAATCAATCGACCCGCCGGCATGGATGGTGACGGATTCTTAAAGGTGCATCCCGCGCTCGGCTGATTCGGCTGCGACTCCCAACGTTTCCGGCTGTAGGTATCCATCCGTTCCCTGACCTCGTCGGGCGGGGCCGGATTCCCCTTCAACAACGCGGAAACCGCGCATTCGTCGCGAAGCAGCGGGCAGCTCCGATACTCCACCGGGATCGCAGACCGATCAAGGTCGCGGACGGCGCCGTATCGGTCCATCACCCGCATTTGTTCGACCACATCAAAGGTCCACCGTCCCATCGCACCCGCGTTCATTCGGAGCGCCCCGCCCACGGACCCGGGAATCCCCTCAAGAAACTCCAAGCCACCGAGCCCAAGACGGCGGGCCTCGACGGCCACCTGCTTAAGCCGGGCTCCGGCGCCCACCCGGAGGAACTCGCCCTCAGCCTCAATCCGGGAAAACCCGGCCGCAGACAGCGACACAACCACGCCCCGGAATCCACCATCGCGAACCAACAAATTGGATCCGCGACCCAGAAGGAAAACGGGCATGCTGCGGAGGCAGCACAATTCCATCACAGATGCCAGCGCCTCCTCCGTCCCCGGCTCAACAAACAAATCCGCCGGTCCGCCCACCCTCAGCGTCGTCCGCCGCGCCAAGGATTCGTCCCGGAGGATCAACGTCCCCTTGGGCAACGCGATGTGAAAATCCCGGAACAGGAAGCTCACGGTTTCCGCGTGCCGGGCCTCCTTTCCACCAGGTCCCCCACAGGCCTCCGGGACTCAGCCGCAATACGCTCTTCATGCGACCTCCTCCATCTGCTCCCGAGCCAGCCGGCGTCCCGGGCGTCCGTCCAAAGAGGCTGTGCCGCCGTCAGCTCGGAACCTTCACTGGAGGAAGACCTCGGCGCTCGATTCCATTTGCGATCCGCTCCGCCGCATCCGGCACGTCGAGTCCCGCCAGGGGCCCATGCATGGAGGACAGCTCAGTTCGGATCCTGCAACAGATCGGAGACGGCGGAGATCAGATCCCTCGGACTGGAGCTTGCCTGCTCCAGGATACGAAGCGGCCCCGGCGGAGGCGCAAACTTCTGCATTGAGTCGCTGGTGGTTGTCGGTCGCGTTCGGATACGGAACGGGGAGGGCGGGCAGACGCACCGCAGCCAATTCCGCCAGGGACGAAGCGCCACTCCGGCTCACCGCCACCGTCGCGGCCGACATCATCTGGTCCATGCAGTCACTGAACGGCTGGATCAACGCAGGAAGTTCACAGCCGCGTAGGCCGCCCGGACTGCATCCTGGTCGGATACTCGATCCAGATGCAGAACTGGAGCGACGGAAACCGTTCCGCAAGGCCCGGCACCGCTTCAGAAACCAACTGATTGACACCCCGGGCACCCTGGCTTCCTCCCATGACAAGCAACACGGGGCGTCCGGCATCCAATCCCAATGCGCTACACGCTGCTTTTCGGGTAGCTGTCCGGAATTCCGGGCGAACAGGCGTTCCTGTCACCCAGACGCGAGCCGTTCGCAATTTTTCCGATGCGGATGAGAAGCCGACGAATCCCGCATCGGCGATGCGGGCGAGCCAACGGTTGGCGCGTCCCGGAACGGAATTCGACTCATGAAAGCAGCAAAAGACGCCCCTGCGCCATCCCGCGAGAATCGGACCCGCGCTGGTAAATCCCCCCATGCCGAGTACGGCGTCAGGAAGCCAGTCGGCGAAGACCCGCTGGGAGACCCGGTAGCCCCTCCACAACGCCCGAAGAAACGAGGGAAGATTTCCGCCGGTCAATCCAACCATTGGAAGGCTTTCCACGCGCAGCCCGGCCGATTTTCCATGGAGCGCCCTCCGATCCACATCCTTCGGCGAGACAAACAAAACCACCTCGATGCCCCGGGCCTTCAGCGCCTGCGCAACGGCGAGGCCAGGAAACACATGTCCCCCGGTTCCTCCACATGCGATGGCCACCCGGCGAACGCTGGATTCCGGCCTCATTGTGGGAAGTCCGTGTCCGCCTCACCAAAGGGATTGCCCGACCGCCGCCCTTCGGAAACCGGATCGAATCCAGACCGGCGCGCAACGGAGATCAACAGGCCCACCAAGACCAGCATGACGACCGTGCCGGTGCCTCCTCGGCTGAGAAAGGGCAACGCCATGCCCTTGTTCGGCAGCAGGTCCGTGACTACCCCCAGATTCACTAGGGACTGGGCCGCGATGACAAAGGTGGCTCCGGACGCGATCAACATCCCAAAAGGATCCGGTGCCCGATGAGCGATCACCGCACCGCTGACGAGAATGACAAGAAAGGCCATCACGACCGCCAAGGTTCCCGGGAGTCCGAGTTCTTCTCCCACGGCGGGAAATACGAAATCCGTCGAAACTTCCGGAACGTTCCATTTCTGGGTTCCGGCACCGAAGCCTGTGCCGCGGACTCCCCCGGCCCCAAAGGCGTCCAGGGAACGATCGACTTGGTAGGTCAGCGCCGGATTGCTCTCAGGATTCATGAAGGCACGGACGCGATCCCGTGCATATCCGCTGCTCGCAATCAGGAACCCGAAGGCCACTCCTCCGAGCAGAACCGGAACGAGCACGTGAAACCATCGGACGCCGGAAACCAGCATCAACGCCACCGTGACAAACGCCAAAAGGAGCGTCGTCCCCTTGTCCGGCTCGATCACAATCAGGGCGAGGAGCGGCATCGCGATGGCACCGGTCCCCAGAACCCCCGTTGTGAACGTTTGCATCCGATAAGAGAATCTCGCGGAATACCAGGCCAACGCGAGGATGAGCGCCACTTTGGCGAACTCCGAAGGTTGGACCCCGAGAATCCAGCGCTGGGCTCCCTTGACCGAGGTGCCAAACGGAGTGAGGACCAGAAACAGGGAAACGAGCGTGATTCCGTAAATGGGCCACACCCACCGCTCCAGGCTCCGATAATCGCGCGATGCCACCACACAAAGCGCTATGAAACCCACCATACAGGCCGCCCCCTGTTTCACCATCCATGGGTGCCAAAGGCCGCTTCCCGCCGCCAGGCGCTGGCCGTTGAGGTTGGCCAACGTCAGGCTGGCCAGCATGGCAAGTCCCAGCCCAACCAAGGCAGCCACCGTGGTGAGCAATACGGTGATGGTCCGGTTCATGGGAAGGGGCGATCACAAGCCCGCGGAGTCCCGTGCTTGAGGAGGCACGGCACCCCGCGGTCCAGGATCTAGGCATCAGGGTTTGGCCGGTTGCACAGGATTCACGGTAGGAAGGACGTCGGGAGTCTGCGTCGCGGACGGCGCCGAGGGAGCCGGCGTCCCGGAGGAAGCCTTGGCTCCGTCCCCATGCGCCGGGATCTTCAACCTCTGGCCAACCTTGATGTCATTCGATTTCAGCCCGTTCGCGGCGCGCAACTCCTTGACGGTCACTCCGTACTTCTTGGCGATGCGAGAGAGATTGTCCCCTCCCTTTACGGTGTGGGTCGCCTGGTTGCCGGCAGGCGCATTCAATCCAGAACCGCCACCGGCATCCGACGAAGACCCCGTCGAATGCGTCGATGCCGCAGCAGGAACCTGAAGCTTCTGGTTGACCTTCAATTTAGCGAGATCGATGCCGGGATTGGCCTCCTGCAACTGCTTCAGGGAAATCCCGTGGCTGCGGGCAATCTTGGCGGCGATCTCACCCTTCTGAACCACGTGCTCCGAGGTCGCGCCACCGGAGGCCGTGCCTTCGACGGGCACCGAGGGAACCACCGGTGGAGGCGTCGTGAGCGTGGGGTTCACGACCGGGGGGATCGGATTGGTCAGGGGCTCAGGGGTTGCCACGACCGCATTGGTCGGAACGGCAAACGGATCCGCATGCGGGGCGTTGGTTTCCGCGGAGACCGCCGGCGGGGAGATAAGCGAGTCCGTGGGAAGGCTTCCCGGCCCCTTTTCCTCTTTCTTACAGCCGAGGAACAAAAGCCCTCCCAGAATGACGACGTGGAGCGCCACGATGAAGGCGGCCACCTGGAACGTGGACTTGCTTTTGGCCTGTTGCTCCAGAAGGGAGCCTTGGGGAACCAACGGATTGGGAGTACTCATGGATTCAGGGCGCCGGTCATGGCGCGGTCAGTGGATGATGTTTGGGTGCGACGGGCACCGGGGTGGACCCTCGATCCACCCCGGTGCCCGGGAAAAGCCCGCATAGGGCGGACGTGCGATGTTGTCTCCGCCACTCGGGGAGGACACAGCCGGAGGATTCCCACCCGGGGCGAATGTCCCAGGTACGTTTCCAAGACTGGAATTTGAACTTGTTCACACCGGCGGACGCCGCCATGCACGCCACCTGGCCACCGACCCATTGGGGGCCGCCGGCACAAGCGATTAAAGTGATGCGGGCTCCGGCTGCAAGGTGCGAATGGCTCGGAGGCCCCAAAACTCGAAGAAAGCCTCGTGGGCAAGCACGCAGGCGACATCGCCCAACCCGTCCGGGACGGGTCCAGGCGCCGGAAATCCGCGATGTCGGGAGCGGTGTTCATGTCAACGGACCTTCAAGCTGCTCAGCGCGACCACGGCGCAAAGCACCGCGACAATGTAAAAGCGCGTGACGATCTTCGATTCGGGCCAACCCTTTTTTCTAAAGTGATGATGCAGGGGTGACATGAGGAAAATTCGCCGCCCCGCCCCGTACGTCCTCCGGGTGAATTTAAACCAGCTGACCTGGAGCAGGACGCTCAGGGCCTCCGCCACAAAAACGCCTCCGGCAATCACCAGGACTAGCGGCTGATGAATCAGAACCGCCATGATTCCCAGCGCCCCCCCCAACGCCAGCGAACCGGTATCCCCCATGAACACCTCGGCCGGGTGGCAGTTGAACCAGAGGAATCCCAGGCTGGCCCCGACGAGGGCCGAACAAACGACAGTCAGTTCGCCCGCACCCGGGACATGCGGAACGAGCAGATACTTTGCGAACACCGCGTTGCCCGCGATGTAAGTCATGATCACCATCACCGATGCCGTGATCAGCGTGCACCCGATCGCGAGGCCGTCCATTCCATCCGTCAAATTCACCGCATTGGAACTGCCAACAATGGTCAGCATCACCACAACAATCCCGACTGCAGGCGCCCCCACCAGAACCGGGTTTTTCAGGAAGGGAATCTGAACGTCGGTGACGAGGGATTCGGTCGAAGGGAGGCGCCAGAGGTACAGGCCGATTCCCAAGGCGAGGCCGACCTGAACGGCCAGCTTGATTCGCGAACTGCTCCCCGCACTGTCCTGCTTGGTCACCTTCAGCCAGTCGTCGTAGAATCCCAAGCCAGCCAGGACAATCAGGGAAAGCGCCGTGAGCAGCACGTGCGCGTTCCACTGCGCCCAGAGGAGGACGGTGAGGTCCAGAACCAATACGATGAGAATCCCCCCCATGGTTGGAGTTCCGCGCTTTGCAAGATCCGCCGCGGCGGCGGTCGCATCGGCGCCCGCACCCACGTCCTTGGGTCGGTAGTCCTGCCGAAACTTCAAGTCCCGAAGCCAGGCAATGACGCGGGGTCCCAAAAACAGGCTCAATAGGAGCGCCGTTACGGCGGCACCTGCGCACCGAAACGTCACATACCGGAACACCGTCCACGGCGCGTAGGGAATTAGATTGGACAGATGATACAGCATGGGTTTCAGAGGGCTCCAGGCATGCGCGCCGCCTCTCGAAGCTCCAATTGCTTCACCATGGCAGCTACGATGCGTTCCAGCCCCGAGGACCGTGAAGCCTTGACGAGTACGGCGTCACCCGCCCGTACGTAATGAATCACGGCGGCCGCGGCTGTCCCCACGTCGGGAAACGCCCGTCCCCGCCCCACTCCCGCCGCGGTTGCGGTCACCAGGGCCCTTCGTCCTACGGCAAACACGGCATCCATCTCCAACCGGGCGGCAGCCCGCCCCACCTCCTCCTGGGATGCCTCGGCATGCGCCCCTAATTCAGCCATGTCCCCCAGCACTGCCACCCGCCTTCCCGAACAGGGGAGATCCGACAAGGTCTGCAATGCCGCCAGCATTGAATCCGCGTTGGCATTATAAGTGTCGTCCAAAATGTCGACGCCAGCCGCCGCAAGAAGATTCAAGCGCCGGGGTGCCGGCTGGAACCCAGCAAGCCCTTCGCGAGCCAACGCCGCGTCCACCCCCAACTCCCGCGCCACCACCAGGGCGAACAAGGCATTCACCACCGAATGGCGTCCCGGGAGTATCATGGTGTACTCCCCATTCCATCCGTCATGGGGAGAGCGCACGGAAAACGTGGTGCCGCTCCAATCCATGGCTCGGATCCCCGCCTGCCAGTCATTCCCTGAGCCGAGTCCCACCCGAACCACGCGCGCGCGGGTTCGGCGAATCAGGTCCAGGGACTGCGGCATGGATCCAGGCAGAACCAGCACTCCTCCTTGTTCGGCGGAAGGGAGTAGTTCCGGAAGCCAGCCTTCCTCGTCAACGACACCCTCAAGGTTCCCGAAGAATTCAAGATGCTCCCGACCAATGCTCGTCAAAACGCCAATCCGGGGGGCAATCATCCGCACCAGGGGCGCCAGTTCCCCCGGATGATTCGTCCCTGCCTCCAGCACCGCGGCGCGATGTCCGGATTCCAGCCGCAGGAGCGTCGCGGGCACGCCGACATCGTTGTTAAAACTGGCGGAACTCCTGAGCGTAGGAAATGCCGCCCCGAGGACGGCGGCAATGAGTTCCTTGGTTGTTGTCTTGCCGTTCGAACCCGCCACGCAAACCACGGGAATATCGAAATCCCGCCGATAAGCAGCGGCAAGCCGACCGAACGCCTCCCGGCAGTTTTCAACCACAATGACCGGCAACCCCGCGGGAATCGCCGACGTCTTAGACCGCGAAACCATCGCGGCGGACGCGCCCTGGGAAGCCACTGAAGACAGGAAATCGTGTCCATCAAAACGCTCGCCAGAAAGCGCAACAAAGAGATCACCAGGCGCCGCGTCTCGAGAATCGGTAGTGATCCGACGCACAAGGACGGCACTCGGGCCGCCGCGCAGTTCACCCCCGCACGCCGCGGCCAATTCCTGGAGGTTTCGAGGATCCATCAATCCAGTCGTGGTCAAATAGTCACAGCATCGATATCAGGCACAAAAAGAGCAGAGTCGCCTTGAGGTAGGATGCGGGGTTCGGGACGTGGGTGAGGTTCATGGACACTCCGGGTTCAGGGTTGACGGGCAAGGTGGGCGGCACCGACCCCGAGGTCGCGGCCAGCCGCCGAATTGGTACGGGAGATCGTCGGAGTGAGTTGCAGGACGTTGGCTACTTCCGAGGCAATCTGGCGAAAGACCGGGGCGCAGGCTTTTCCCCCGTAGTAGGCCTTGCCAGCCGTGGTCGGACGATCCGCAGTGACGATGATCGCCACCTCGGGCTGGTTGGCCGGGAAAAAGCCCACAAAGGACGCGTAATAATTCGCTGAATTGTAGACTCCGTTGATGAAGAGTTTTGCCGTCCCCGTCTTTCCGGCGACCTCGAAGTCATCCAAGGCCGCCGCCTTCCCGGAACCAATATCGACAACGGAACGCATGGCCCGGACCATCAGCGCCGCGGTATTGGAACTCACCACTCTTCGCACCTGCTGCGGGGGATACTCCCAGACCACCCGGTTGTCCGGCGACAGGATCTGGCGCACCAACCGCGGCTTCATCAGGACTCCACCGTTGGCGATCGCCGCGACAGCCATCACGGTTTGCAGCGGCGTCACGCGAAGTCCGTATCCAAAAGGCAAGGAACTGGGAGTCAGATTGTCCCAACTGGGAAGCCTTCCCGCGGATTCGCCATAACTCAGGACTGGTCGCCCTTTTGCGCGGGAATAGTTGGTGGAAAGCTCGGCACACTCAATATCCGTGCGGGCGAGGAAGCCAAAATCCCGAATCACCTTGAGGAATTGGTTGGTCTGCAATCGGAGCCCCAGCTGAACCGCGCCCACGTTGCTGGAGTTGGCAAAGGCCTCCTCCACCGTGACCCAGCCCATGTGATGACCTTCGACATCCTGGATGGGACGCGACGTCCCGGGAACCACCCAGCGGCCCCCATGGCAGTCGATTTTTTCGTCCAACGACGCCTTTCCCTCCTCCAACACCGCAGACCAGGTCACCACCTTGAAGGTCGACCCGGGCTCAAAGGATTCGGTCAGCGCCCGATTCTTGAATGACTCAAGGCTTTCGCCACGTCGGTTGTTGGGGTTGAAGGTGGGGCGGTTTGCAAGAGCGAGAATGTCTCCCGTGGACGGACGAACAACGATGGCACTCATCGACATCGGATTGAGGCGAGTCATGGCGTCATCCAACGCCCGCTCGACGGCTTCCTGAATCCGGATGTCCAAGGACAGCAATACCGTCATGCCGTCCACGGGCTCCACATCCCGCGCCCGTCCGGGCACATACTCGCGGCCGAGGACTATCCGGGATGTGACAATCCCAGGACTTCCCTGGAGCACCGAGTCGCAGCGTTGCTCCAACCCCTGCGCCCCGCGAATCGGAGGAGGCAATCCCGGCTCGCTCAGTTCGGCGGAATGATCATTCGTGGTGAACCCGAGCACATGCGCGGCAAGTTCGTCCTGGGAGTACCGGCGCAATTGCACGAACTCCGGGAACAAACCCTTGCGACGACAGGGGAAGATGTCCTTCTCCACCTCTCGAATCCTCCGCCGAAGGACCCTATCCTCTGCGAGAAAGTTGCGGTGCAGTGCCAAACGGCGGGGAGCATCCCACCAGGGAAGAGCTTCGCGCGCTGCCCGGACCCGCTCCCGCAACCTCAACTGCTCGGCCGACAATTCCACTCTCGCCGGAAACCCGTTGGTCTGAAGCGCGGCATAAAGGTGATCCCAAACGGCGGGCGACACGTTGGTCGCGACGACATTCGACCGCCTGGGCCTGAAACCGATTTCGCGATTGGTGACTACCGTCGCACCATTGGTCACCACCGTCAGATTCGTATGCGGCACCGGCACTGGCTGCAGACGGGCAAGCACCTCGGACTCAGGAAGCGCCAGCAGCGGGGCCGCTAGACGGGCAACATCTGCTGCAAATGGACCAATTCGGACCGGGTCCGCCCGCACCACCACGGCAAGACGGGATTGAACCAAAGGCACCCCGGAAGCATCCCGAATTTCGCCCCGCAAAGCCGGGCGCATGGTGGCCACCTCCTGATCCGGAAACCCTGGGGACCCGACGTCGTGCGGATTGATGAATTGTACGTACACCAAGCGGACCGCCACGACGGCAAACCCCAGGCAAAGGCACCAAGTCAGCAACCAAAGGCGACGAAATAAATGCGATCGGTCCATGCTCAAGGGTTGGTGCGGACCGGGAGTGCCGCGGCGCCCGTGAGGGCACGGACTGGAATCAGGTTGGTACGGACGGGCGGTGCGAAGGCCCCATTCCCACCGATATCGGAACCCGAGGACTTGGGCGGGAATTGGAGGTAAATCACCCGTCGCTGGGCGGGAGATATTGGAACCAACTCCAGATGCATCTCCGAGGCGATCCGCAGGATGGAACTGGGCCGCTTGAGACGGGCAAGCGTCTCGGAGGCGCCTCCCGCGTTACCCTTTGCCCACTCCGCCTGTTTCTCCATCGCCTTGATTTGATCACCCAGCACATCGTGCGCCCGGCGTTGCAGAGAATACCCGACCGTCAGAAAAGCGATTCCCAGGACGGCAAACAGCGCAAAGCCCATCCGCCTCCAGCGGAGTTCGATGATTCCCCCATTTTCAGAGCGGGCCATTTCAAAGTTTCTCCAATACCCGCAATTGGGCGCTCCGTGCGCGTGGATTCAACTCCACTTCGGTGGCGGACGGACGGACGGGTTTCCGATGGACCAGCATCGCGCGAGCAGGGCGGGCAATACGAAGGTGTGGCAGATCCTCCTCCGCGTCCGCCGGCAGATCATAATCGCGGCATTCATTCCGCATGAACTCCTTCACGACGCGGTCCTCCAGGGAATGAAACGAGATCACCGCAAGACGCCCGCCGGGTCGAAGAATCTTCATCGCGCCCTCCAACCCCCGCTGCAGCGCCCCCAATTCATCATTCACCGCAATCCTCAACGCCTGAAAGACACGGGTTGCCGGATGGACCCGACGCCCGTGTCGTGGCGAAATCCGGGCCACTAGCGTTGCCAGCTGACGGGTGCTTTCGATCCGGTATCGCGTTCGTTCCTCGCAGATGGCCCTGGCGATTCGCCTCGATTCGTGTTCGTCGCCGTATTCCCAAAAGATCCGGGCCAGTTCCGCCGGGGGACGCTCATTCACCAGATCCGCCGCAGTTCTGGCTCTGCGACGGTCCATCCTCATGTCCAGAGGCCCGTCCGCCTGAAAACTGAAGCCGCGCTCCGCAGTATCAATCTGATGAGAGCTCACCCCGAGGTCCAGCAACATGCCGTCGCAGCTTCCCCGGGGCACCCAGGTGACTGCCTCGGAGAAGTTCATCCGCCGAAGCTCAAAGCGTCCGGCATATTGCGCCAGATCCTCCGTCGCCGCCGCCACCGCATCGCCATCCTGGTCGCACGCGAAGAGAAAACCCGTCGGCGCACTGGCCTCCAGAATCGCCACGCTGTGACCAGCGCCACCGCAGCAGCCGTCGAAGTAGCGGCCTCCGTCCTTCGGACGGATTGCCGAGAGCACTTCGTCCAGGAGGACGGGTTGATGGGTGAAGTCCGTCACCGTACATGCCTTATTCCCCGGAAACCACCAGCGAGGTCGTCCTCCGGTTTCGAAGACGGTTCCAGGCATGATCCTGATCATCACGTCGCTCCAGAGCCGGCGGCGTTTCATAAAGAACCTTGGCTCGGGCGCGAACACCGTGATCGTCGCTTTCACGGAAGTCATTTCGGACTGGACGAACTTGGGTCAAAAGCAATTCCCCCTGAACCAGCCGGTTACTCACGTCACGACGACGATTTCGTCCCCAAAGCCAGCCGAACCAGCTTCGTCGAACCCGCCGGACAGTCCGCGGATTCGCGGTGGCCTTCAGCCCACCAGCACCGGGAGATAGCCGGATGTCCGCCGGGCGCTGGGGACTCCCAAAAAGAAGAGGCTCCGCGACGTCACGAGCCGCAATGTGTTCCGGATGGGAAGTACCGTTCCCCCTCAAGAGACCAGTCAGGAGGTTGGTGAGGTTCATGATTAATTCAGGAGTTTGAAAGCCTCGGCAGCGGTTGCCGCGTCGGCCTGTTCACAACGCAGAAAGGTGGACGGATCCCAGATCTCGAAATCCGCGCCACCACCCGCAAAGAGAACTTCCTTCTGCAGGCCGATCGCATCCGCCATGTCTGTCGGCAGACACAACCGTCCGGCAGGATCCAGCCGCATCGAGGTGCAATTATAGAAGATCGCACGCCGCAACGTCCCAGTTCGGTCATCCCCCAGCCCCCCTGCAGCCAACTTGTCCTGCAACTGACGAAACCGTTCCGGAACCATCCCTAAGATAAAACCGTGCTTGCGTCCCGAATGATGATGCGGCCACAAGATCAATGTGAACTCGATCATGGGATCCTTTGGACGCCAAACCGCGGGGAACGCCACCCGCTTCTGGCCATCCAGCTTGTGGGTATGGCGCCACTTGAAGGATGCCCAGTCCCCGCCCGTCGCCCCAGAGGGCGCGGGAGCGCTCCCAGCGGGATCGCTCATTTGGGCGGCAGAATCGGACATGGTGAGAGGGCCTGACTCCTAAATTTGACTTCTTGGCCCTAGATAACCCTATTTCCCCCTAAACCGTCAAACGGTTTCCGAGCTTCCGTGCTTCGGTGCGGAGAATTGCCACAAGGATTCGGGCTCTTGCGACGGCAAGCGCTCCACCAAAAGCCGATCATTATCGATTGCGAAACATTAGGCGAAAAACCATGACTCTCAGGGGTACCTAGGGAAGCTTCCGCGTCCTCATCCGCCCGAATATCGATATCCATCTCCGACTCCTCTTGATCGCCAAAGATTTCACCTTCGAACTCCCTCCAGACCGAATCGCTCAGCATCCGGCCGCACGCCGGGACCAATCGCGGTTACTCGTATTCCATAAATGCTCCGGGGAGCTTGAACACCGGGAGTTTAGGGATTTCGAATTCCTCCTTCGTCCGGATGACCTTCTGATCCTAAACGACTCTCGGGTGATCCCCGCCCGACTGCACGGGTTCAAAGTTGCCACTCTCGGAGCCGTGGAAATCCTCCTGCTGGAGGAAATCTCTCCCCTTCGGTGGTGGGTAATGCTGAGACCGGGAAAGAGGGTTCGACCCGGAACGTCTCTCCAGTTCCTGGACCGAGAACGGGAACCGTCGAAACTCCACGCAACCGTTCTTGAAAAGAATTCAGAAGGTAATTGCCTGCTCCAATTTGAGGGTGTTTCGGATCTGACAGCGGTTCTGGAAACGCTCGGAGAGATCCCGCTACCGCCCTACGTTACTCGGTCCGCCACCGGAGATGACCCAGAGGACCGGGTCCGTTACCAGACGGTTTATGCCAGGCACAACGGCTCCGTGGCGGCGCCCACCGCAGGCCTCCATTTCACTCCTGAGCTTCTGGGCAAGCTCCGGCAACGCGGCGTGGAAACGAAATTCCTGACGCTGCACGTTGGACACGGAACGTTTGCACCGGTGAAGGTGGAGCGGATCGAGAACCACCGGATGCATGAGGAACAGTTCACGGTCCCAGAGGAGACCGCAGAAGCGTGGCGACGCGCCAGGGCCGCCTCACGTCGGATTGTCGCCGTGGGAACCACCTGCGTCCGGGTGCTCGAACACGTTTTTCGGGAGAATCACGGCACAGTGGTTTCCGGATCCGGCCGAACCAGCATCTTCATTCACCCTCCTCAAACCATTTGCTCGGTGGATGCGTTGCTAACCAATTTCCACCTTCCAGAAAGCACTCTCCTGATGCTGGTGAGCGCGTTCGCAACACCCGGAGAATCGGACACGGGAAGGCTGCGGATTCTCCACGCCTACCGCGAGGCCGTCCGATTGAATTACCGGTTCTTCAGTTACGGGGATGCCATGTTTATGACCTGAATCGGGACAATGACCACGAAATCTCCACCAACCCGCGACCGCCCCTGGGTCATAGTCAATATGGCCATGAGCGCCGATGGAAAGGTCGCGTCAGCGAACCACCGGGTAACGCGAATCGGAAGCGACCTCGATTTGGAGGAACTCTATGCACTCCGTTCCACAGCGGACGCCATCCTGTGCGGCGCCCGAACGGTGGTGGAAACCAAAGCCACTCTCGGCAACGGGGGGGATCGACACCGGGACAATCGACGACGACGCGGGCTTCAGGATCATCCGCTGCGTATCATCGCGTCAGCCACCGGAAACCTCCCTCCGGACGCCGCACTGTGGCGGCATCGGTTTTCTCCCATCCTCGTTGTGGTCACCCCTGCGGCAAGTCCCTCGCGTGTCCGTCACCTGCGACGACTGGCCGACGAGGTTGTCACGAACTCCGGTTCGCCAAAATCCCTGAGGGCCACGCTCAGTCGCCTCGCTGCGCGCTGGGGCGTCCGGCGACTCGTGGTCGAAGGAGGTGGCGTCCTCAATGCCGCGCTCTTCGCCGCGGATTTTGTGGACGAATTGCACGTGACCGTTTGTCCCCTCCTGATGGGAGGTCGAACCTCTCCTTCCATCGCGGATGGCCGGGGCCCCAAAAAACTCGCGGACGCAAAAACGTTCCGTCTCATGCGCACGCGCCGGCGTGGCAGGGAACTCTTCACCATCTACCTGCGCGACCGTAACGGCCCGGGTCCTACTCGCGGACGCTTGCCTTCAACGCAGTCCTGAAAGCCGAAACGAGCTTCTCCTGGGCCGCATTAACTTCCTCGTCCCTCAGAGTTCGGTCTGCCGCCCGGTAGGTGAAGGCGTAGGCAAGACTCTTGAATCCCTCCGGGACATGACGCCCCCGGAAAACATCGAACAATTCCACCGACTCCAAATGGACAGGCTGGGCCTTTCGAACCGTCGCCAACACCGCCTCGTGGGTCACGGAATCGGGGACAATAATTGCGATGTCCCGCTGACTGGCGGGATACTGGGGCAATGGCTTGAACTGCCGGCCCGCCTGGCGCCTGGCCAGAATGAGATCCAAATCCAGCTCCGCCATCAGGACGGGATGGCGCAAACCGTACTGTTTTGCCAGAGGAGGTCGCAGCTGCCCCAACCTGCCCAGAGGAAGTTTGCCCCCAAGGGAAATGTTTGCGGATTCGCACCACCATTCCGAGGAAGCGTCGTCGCGGCCCCACTGAAGTCCGCGAAGCCCAAGACTCTCCAGCAATTCCTCTAGGATCCCTTTCAAATCATAGAAATCGCAGAGCGCACCTCGTTCAGATCCGGACCAAAAACCCGGATCCCGCGCGCCTGTAATGGCGACTGCGACTCGCCATCCCTCGCGAACGGAATCCCGATCCCGCCGAAAAACCCGGCCGATCTCGAAGATCCGGACATCGGCATTTCTCCGGGTCGCATTGTGGCCTAGGATATCAAGAAGTCCGGGCAACAAGGACGGTCGCAAAACGCTCATTTCGGCGCTCAGTGGATGGGTCAAGGCCACGACATCCGTTGAGGCTTTTGCCGCCACCAAATCCTTCACCAGCGTTTGCCCTTGTGCTTCCAGCAGGCCCACCGCGGACAGCAACTCCCGAACTTCCGCCATCGCGTCGTGAACCGCGTCGAAGGGGTGGGTTCCGATTGCTCCGCGCGGGGGAGTAGCCGGGATTCGATCCACTCCGTAAAGCCGCGCAATTTCCTCGATCAGATCCACCTCACGCTTGAGGTCCGGGCGCCACGTGGGAATCCGATAACGCAACACATCCCCCGCGACGGGTTCCACAGGTTCCAAACCGAGCCGGGTCAGGATTCCATTCTGAACCTCCCGAGTAACCTCAATGCCCAAAACCTCGCCCGCCCGAGCGATCCGGAGAGGAATCAGTTTCGGAATCAATGGAGCCGGCAGGACGTCAACCACTCCGGGGGCTACGTTGCCCCCCGCCGTCTTGACGATTAGTTCCGCGCATCGACGACTTGCCCACTCACATATCCCAATATCCGCGCCCCGCTCAAACCGATAGCTGGCGTCCGTCCGCAGGCCCAATCGCTTGCTGGTCTTCCGAACCTGGGTGGGCGAGAAGGTCGCGGACTCAATCAGGACATCCGTGGTCTCCTCCGAAATCCCGGAATTCTCCCCTCCCATCACTCCGGCCAGCGCAACCCCCTTCCCGCCGTCCGCAATCAACAAATCGTCCGGGGCAAGTTGCCTTTCGATCCCATCCAGGGTGACAAAGGTTTCATCCGCCAAGGGACGTCGTGCGCGGACCGAAACCTGGCCGCCGGATCCCGCCGTGAGGCGTCGAACGTCGAAGGCGTGGAGCGGTTGACCGGACTCCAGCATCACGAAGTTGGTGACATCCACCACGTTGTTGATGCTGCGCAACCCCACTTTCTCCACCGCGCTGCGCAACCAGTCCGGGCTCGGCCGAATGGCCACACCACGAACGAGACGGGCCGTGTAGCGGGGACACAGGTCCGGCGCCTCAATCCGCACTTCGACGGCATTGGCCACTGGAGTTCCCGATTCAACAATTCGCGCCTCGGGGATTCGCAGGTCCTTTCCCGTGACCGCGGCGAGTTCGCGAGCGATGCCAATGACGCTGTTCCAATCGGGCCGATTGGGCGTGATTTCCAAGTCCAGCACCCAATCGCCCTCAGGAACACCCAAGTAGGCGGCCAAGGGCTGCCCGACAAGTGCATCCTGTCGCAAAATCAAAAGACCGTCCTCGGATCGATGACCAAAGTCCTCGGGACGAATTCCCAATTCCGTCGCGGAACAAAGCATTCCATGCGATTCGACGCCCCGAATCTTTCCCACCTTGATTGCAAACGGCTCCTTGTCCCCGGGCTTCATCGGCAGTGTCGCCCCCGGGACAATCAACGGAACCTTGTCACCCGCCTGAAAATTCTGAGCACCGCACACGATCTGGCGTTCGCCCTGTCCATCCGCCACGCGGCAAAGCGAGAGTTTATCGGCGTTCGGGTGTTTTTCACGACTCAACACCTGGGCAACGACGATTCCCTCAAATCCGCCGCCGGTCCGGGTAACGGATTCGACTTCTAGCCCGAGCATGGTGAGGCGCTCCGCAAGCTCCTCAGCCGACCCGGCGAAGTCGACGTACTCACGAATCCAGTTCAGCGTGATCTTCATATCGAGGAGCCAAGTCTAGAATTGTCGAAGGAACCGGACGTCATTCTCGTAAAACAGACGGATATCCGTGATGCCATAGCGAAGCATCGCGATCCGCTCGATGCCGAATCCAAACGCCCAACCACTCCAGACCTCCGGATCACAGCCCACATTCTCAAGCACCTGGGGATGCACCATCCCGCAACCCGCGATCTCCAGCCAATCCTTGCCGAGCTTCCGCACCAGTGCGTTCGAAAAATCAATCTCGAGGCTGGGTTCGGTGTAGCTGAAGTAATGCGGACGAAACCGAAGTCGAACGTCGGAACCCAGGAGTTCCCGAAACACCGCCTCCACCGTCCCTTTCAAATCCCCCACGGTCACTCCGCGATCAACGTACAAGCCTTCAATCTGATGAAAGGTGGGATTGTGGGTCGCATCGGCATTATCCCTCCGATAAACCCGGCCCGGGACAATGATCCGGATCGGGGGCGGCATTTGCTTCAGGACCCGAATTTGAACCGACGAGGTGTGCGTCCGAAGAAGCGGTCGACCGGGAGCGTCGACGTAAAACGTGTCCTGAGTATCGCGCGCCGGATGATCCGCCGGCGTATTCAGGGCGTCAAAGCAGTGATACTCGTCTTCAACCTCCGGTCCGTCTGCAACCACAAAACCCAACCTGCGGAAGGCACGAACAATGTCCTGGGTAACCAAGGTGAGCGGATGAAGCCGTCCCATGCCCCGGCGACGACCCGGCAAAGTAACATCGGTGGGGACCTGCGGAAGGGACGCTTTCAATTCCAATTCCTCGCGTCGCTCGGCAAGGTTGGACTCAATCTCCTGCTTGCCGAGGTTCAATGCCTTGCCGGCTTCAGGACGAAACTCCTTCGGCAGGGAACCCAACTCCCGGAGCAACATCGTGAATTGCCCCCCTGGCCCCAAAAAGGTGCCCTTGGCGCGTTCCAATGCGGACAAGTCCGTAGCGTCACGCAGTTCAGTAAGGGCCGCCAACTTGACGGTCTCGATGCGGTCAATAAGGGACATGAGTGAATTCGGACGGTGACAAACCAGCCTTGGAGGCCCCAGAGCCCGGTGCGAAAAGAAAACGCGGACGGCCCGCTCAGGACGTCCGCGTCAAAGCAAATTCGTCGGACGCTCAGGCCTTGGCGGTTCCAGCCTTGCTCTTCAGGGCGCCCTGCGCCAACTCGACAATCTTCCCGAACGCCGCTGCATCGGTCGCGGCCAGGTCCGCAAGCACCTTCCGATCCAGAGCGATTCCAGCAGCCTTGATTCCTTCGATCAGGCGGCTGTAGGTGATTCCGGCGGAGCGAGCAGCAGCATTGATGCGGACCTGCCACAAACCGCGGTAGGTGCGCTTCTTGGCCTTGCGATCACGATAGGCGTACTGAAGACCATGATCAACGGCATCACTGGCGTAGCGATACAGCTTGCTGCGCTTGAGTCGATAGCCTTTGGCCATCGACAGCATACGCTTGCGACGTTTGCGGGACGCGGGGGCGTTGGTAACACGCATGGGAGAAAATCAGGTTTAAGGTTTGAAAATGGGCGCCGGCTCAGTGGGAAAACGGCAGGCAGGCCTTGATCTTGAACACATCGGTGGTGCTCAGTTCCTTCCATTCTCCAAGACGGCGGCGGCGCTTGGCACTCTTGCCGGAAAGCAGGTGGCGCGTGCCGGAGTGGCGGGCCATCACCTTCCCCTTGGCGGTGATCTTAAATCGTTTGGAGACCGATTTTTTGGTCTTAATTCCCTTGGGACGTCGCATAAAAAGCCTCGGAAGCTGCTCGTTAAAGGCCGCGGAGCATATTCGGGTCTCGATTCACTGCAAGGGGAATCCTGAGATTCAAACGGCACCCACATCCGGCAACGCCCCCGCCCACTGTCCGACGCGAAGGACACCCCGGGTGGGATCCGTCGCCCCCCTCCAAGTTTATTCAGCGTTTCCGGCCTCGTCACCAAACCCAGGGATTCGGGCTGCTTGTCACGAGCCCGCCATCCAATCTTCGGAGTAGGATTTGCGTGGTTTTCACGCACTCCAGCGAATCCTCGCGCAACCGGCGCAAGACCACCTTTGGAAGCGCCTCGACATCAACCCTTGCGCGTCATGGCACCGTCGATGCTTGCCAAGGGGAGAAAGGCGTTGACACAAAAAGTGAGCGATCACTATCGTCCGCGCCACACAACTCCGTCACACACACCAAAAGTTATGAATCGTCTCCGTAAGCAGAAAATCAGCGCATTCACGCTGATCGAACTCCTCGTGGTGATCGCGATCATCGCGATTCTCGCCGGCATGCTCCTGCCCGCCCTGGCCAAGGCCAAGGCGAAGGCCAACCGCATCGCCTGCGTCAACAATCTGAAGAACGTCGGCCTCGCCCTCCGGATCTTCGCCACCGACAACGGCGGCCGGTTCCCTTGGGATGTCAGCACCAACGAAGGTGGCGCCCTGGAGTACGTCGGCACCACTGCCGTGAACTTCCCGATCGGCAACACCCCGGCGGGCCTCCAGAACAACCCCACGTGGGCGGTGTTCGCGGTGCTCTCGAATGAGTTGAGCACCCCGAAGATCGTGGCCTGCCCCTCGGACAGCGACACCAAGATCGCCCCGAACTGGCTGGCTCTGGTCATGTCCAATAATTTCAAGGGTAACGCCAGCGTGAGCTACTTCCTCGGCACGACCGCCAACGAAGAGAATCCGCAGACGATCCTGAGCGGTGACCGCAACATCACCAACAGCGTCGGTTCCACCCCCGCCTCGTTCGATGGTGGCAGTGGGGCCACCACCAAGGGCGTCAAGATCGTGATCAAGGCTGACACCAAAGGTCAGGCTCCCGCGACCACCCTCGGATACAGCGGTAAGGTCCATCAAAATGCCGGTAATCTTCTGCTCGGCGACGGCTCGGTCCAGCAGCTGACCTCCGGCCGTCTTCGCGATCAGGTCCGCGACTCGCTCCTGTCCACTGGTGGAGAAGAGAACTGGATCCTCCCGTACCGGACCGGCCAATAAGGCCTGGTTTCGTAAACCGGATTACTTCAAGGGCGCCCAAATGGGCGCCCTTTTCTTTTATACGGATGGCGTTGGAATTCCCGAGCCCATCTCCGCTTGCGCCGGAAAGAAAAAATCCGAGAACCTTTGTCCGCTTCGAATGGATCACTTCTTGAACCCAGACCTATGGATCGGCCTCGCCGTCTTGACCCTGCTCGAAATCGTTCTCGGCATCGACAACCTGATTTTCATTTCCATCCTGAGCGGCAAACTTCCGGTGGACCAGAGGTCCCGTGCACGACGCATCGGCCTGTCGCTCGCGCTGATCACTCGCATCCTTCTCTTGCTGTCCCTCGCCTGGGTGATGCGGCTCGACAAACCATTCTCGACCACCACGATTGCCGGGCACGAGATCGGGGTCTCAGGGAAGGATCTGATTCTTCTGGTGGGCGGACTGTTTCTGATTGGAAAAAGCACCTACGAGATCCATGAGAAACTGGAAGGGGACGATGGGGCCAAATCTCCCGGCAGTGCGGCAAGCTTTCGGTCGGTGGTCGTCCAGATTCTCCTCCTCGACATCGTATTCTCCCTGGACTCGGTCATCACCGCTGTCGGGACCGTAAAGCAAGTGTCGGTCATGATCACCGCAGTGGCGTTGTCGATGATCGTGATGCTGGTTTTCGTGAATCAAATCGGCGCCTTCGTTGAACGACATCCCACCATTAAAATGCTCGCCCTGGCCTTTCTGATTCTGATCGGAACGATGCTGGTCGCCGAAGGATTCCATCAGCACATCCCCCGGGGCTATATCTACTTCGCCATGGCATTTTCCGTCGGAGTCGAGTTGCTCAACATGCGCATTCGGTCCGCAGAAAAGGTGAAACTCCACCAACCTTACCGCTGATTCGGACTTCTTCCCTCACGGCTTTGACACTCTCCGAACTCCAATCCAATGAGGCGCTGCGCCGGGAGGAATTCCCCGTGACGGCACAGCGGACCTTCCTCGCCCACGCCGCGGTGTGCCCGCTGCCCCGCAGAGTCGCCGATGCCATCAATGCCCGGGCGATTTCGGGAACCCTGGATGATCAGGAGGCGGGACTTCCGCCGACTTATTTTCAGGACACACGTCGGCTGATCGCCGGGATCCTGCACGCCCAACCCGGTGAAGTCGCCTTTGTAGGGCCGACGTCCCTCGCACTGAGCTTCGTCGCCGCCGGCCTGCCGTGGAAGCGCGGCCAGAACATCCTCGTTTATCACGACGATTATCCGTCCAACGTCTATCCATGGATGGCCCTGGCGGATCGCGGCGTGGAGGTCCGGTTCCTCAACGTTCGGGAACTGGGACAGGTGCGCCTCGTTGATGTTCAGGGACAGGTGGATGAAGACACCCGGCTCGTCGCACTGGCGAGCAGCCACTTTATTTCCGGATGGCGCATTGAGATCGACGGGATTGGGCGGTGGCTGCGTTCCCGGGGAATCCTGTTCTGCCTGGACGCGATCCAAACCTTGGGCGCCTTCCCGACAACTGTCGAACACGTCGACTTCCTTGCTGCGGATGCCCACAAGTGGCTGTTGGGGCCTTGCGGAGCGGGAATCCTGTATGTCCGCCAAGAGGTCCAGGATCGGATGCAACCCATCGTCCATGGTTGGAACAATGTCCGCTGCCCCGAGTTCGTGGTGCAGGATCAGATCAAGTTCCGGACGGACGCGCGTCGATACGAGGCCGGCTCCCAAAACCTCCTCAGCCTCGCAGGCCTTCGGGCTGCTTTCTCCCTTCTGGAGGAAATCGGCGTAGATTCCATCGCATCGGATCTTGCCCAAAAACGCGCCTGGCTTTGCAACGCTCTCCAGGAACGGGGCTGTGAAGTGCTATTTCCTCAATCTCCAGCCGCGAATACTGGCGGCATCACCACGTTTCGAAATCCGCGGGAGGAGGCAGTTTCCCTCCAGGCCCGGCTCCAGACAGCCGGCATCGTGACCTCCCTTCGGACGCAACGAGGTGGGCGGCAGTGGATCCGGGTAAGCCCGCATTACTACAATACCCATCAGGAGTTGGAGCATCTGGTGGATCAGATCGGGTAAACCGAACGCCGCTGCCCGAAGTCCGTGTCGAACCTTTTTTCGGAAGGCCTTCTCCAAAAAAAACGGCGCGGGTAAACCCCGCGCCGCATGCGATCCTCAATAGGAATCAGTTTTACTTGGTCGGAACCGTAGCGATCGTTTGCAAGATCCGGCTGGCGATCTTGTACGGGTCACCCTGGGAATTCGGACGGCGATCCTCAAGGTAGCCCTTGTAACCGTTGTTCACGAAGCTGTGTGGAACGCGGATTGAGGCACCCCGATTGGCGACGCCATAGTTGAACTTGTCGATGGACTGGGTTTCGTGGAGTCCGGTCAGTCGCAGATGATTGTCCGGCCCGTACACGGCGATGTGCTCGTTCTTGTACTTGTCAAAGGCGGCCATTAGCTTCTCGAAGTATTCCTTTCCACCAACTTCACGCATATGTTTGGTTGAGAAGTTGGAATGCATGCCGGAGCCGTTCCAATCGACATCCTTGCCGAGAGGTTTGCAGTGGAAATTGACGTCCACACCGTACTTCTCGCAAAGGCGAACCAAAAGATAGCGGGCGATCCAAACCTGATCCGCAGCCGTCCGGGAACCCTTTCCGAAGATCTGGAACTCCCACTGGCCCTTCGCCACTTCGGCATTGATGCCCTCATGGTTGATCCCGGCGTCGAGGCACAGGTCCAAGTGGGTATCCACGATTTCGCGGGCGATGCAGCCCACGTTCTTGTATCCGACGCCAGTGTAGTACTCGCCCTGCGGCGGCGGGAACCCACCACCCGAGGGGAAGCCCAGCGGGGCGCCATCCTTGTAGAGGAAATATTCCTGCTCGAAGCCGAACCACGCGTCCGGATCGTCAAGGATCCCAGCGCGGGAGTTCGAGGGGTGCGGCGTCTTGCCATCGGGCATCATGACTTCGCACATCACCAAAACCCCATTCTTTTTCGTGGAATCCGGATAAACGGCCACGGGCTTCAACATGCAGTCAGAACTCTTGCCCTCCGCCTGGCGGGTGGAACTGCCGTCAAAGCCCCACATGGGCAACTGCTCCAAAGTCGGAAAACTGTCGAAGTCCTTGAGTTGCGTCTTGCCACGCAGGTTCGGAACGGGTTCGTAGCCGTCGAGCCAGATGTATTCGAGTTTGTATTTGGCCATGGATGTGGATGCAGAATTGCGTTGTAGTGCTACCGATGCAGCGTTCGCTGTAAGCAGACTAAATGCCGCTTAAGAAAGATCGTGCCCCGACACCTCTTCTGAATCAAGATGCTGCTGCATCCAATTGAACAAGAATAGGATGCAAGACCAAATTTTTTGAGGATTCAGATCGAGGCACCAAAGAAGATATGGCTCATTTCGATCATCGGGAACGAAACAAACCACGCCCTGCATGTTAAAGGTCAAAGACACGCTTCGGGCCACGGTCCACCTAACCTTCGACGGGCGGGTGATCAAGGTCTACCACGGAACCAACGCCGCGGAGCGATTTACCAACGAAGTCCGGATCCTCCATTATCTCGAGGACCGCGGGTGCCCCTTCGTTCCCCGCCTCCTTGAAGCCGACGAAAACCGCCTGCGAATCGTCACCAGCAACTGCGGGAGCCGTGTTGAACACCTCGACGACAAGCGCGCCCGCGAGCTGTTTTCCGAACTCGAATCCTACGGCGTCCGCCATGACGACCCCGATATTCGAAACGTGACCTATCGCCAATCCGACGGGCGCTTCTGCATTATTGATTTCGAATTTGCCACCCTCCTGCCTCCATCCCCGGTGAATCCATCAGCATGAACGGTCCGGAATGCCCCGCCCCAGACCGGCTCCATTGGTCGGGGCGGACGGACCGCGGAAAGGTCCGTCCCAACAACGAAGACTCCTTCCTGGCGCTTCAATTCGATGCCCGGGAACTCCATCGTCTCGGCAGCATCGGCGAAGCGCCCACCCGAAACCACGACTTTGCCTTCGCCGTCAGCGATGGCATGGGTGGCGCGTCGGCAGGGGAATTTGCGAGTCGACTGGCCCTGGAGCAAATCACGACGTTGCTGCCCCGGGCCTTCCAGCAATCTGCGGCGGGACTTTCCACCGGGTTCGCGGACATCCTCGGCGAACTCTTCGTAAAGATTCATGGCGCCATGAAATACTGGGCGGGAAGCTACGAGGAATGCGCCGGAATGGAGGCCACCTTGAGTCTCTGCTGGTTTACCCCCGCCTGGATGTACTTCGGACACGTCGGGGACAGTCGCATCTACTACCTCCCGTCACGGGGCGGCGGACTCCGTCAACTCAGCCATGACGACACCTACGTGGGTTGGCTTTTCAGGAATGGACAATTGAACGAGAGGGAGGCCCGCACTCACCCGCGCCGTTCCGTGCTGCAGAAGGCTCTCGGAGGAGGCAATCAGTTCGTCGAACCGCAGGTCGGCGCCGTCGGATACGAACCCGGGGATGTCTTCCTGCTGTGCACTGACGGTCTCGTAGGCGGCTTGTTTGACGCCCAAATCGAGGAGTTCCTCAGGGATTCTCTGTCCAACTCGGAAACCGTGGCGGAAGCCACTCGGTTGGTGAACTTATCCGTGGGAAATGACGGACGGGACAACACCACCGCCGTGATCGTCCGAGTGACCTGAGCCCCTCCAAAAAAGGAGCCGGGGGGCCAAGCACCGCTCTCTGGCGGTGCTTATTGGCCCCCCGGCTGTGCGAAACGGTTGAATCAACCGTGATAAGCTTCTTCGCCGTGTTCGGTAACGTCGAGGCCCATGCGCTCAACTTCCTCAGTGGGACGCAGTCCGACGATGGCCTTGACGATGAACGCAATGACGACCGTGGCGACAATGGAAAGCACCAGGGTTACCACGACGGCTTTCAACTGCTCCACGAGCAAGGGCTGAAAGAGCGAGTCGGTGACTTGCGCCTTCAGATACGTGGCGAGGTTTCCATTGGCGGAATTGCGGGCCAGCATTCCCGTCAGGATGGCGCCCAGAGTGCCACCCACGGCATGCACCCCAAAGGTGTCCAACGCGTCATCATACTTGAAGGCAGGCTTGAGGTAGGCGCACGCGAGGAAGGGCACCACGCCAGCCAGAATGCCGATGGCGAACGAACCACCAGCCGTGATGAACCCGCACGCGGGGGTCACGACCACCAATCCGGCAACCGCGCCGGAGCAGAATCCCAGGATCGAGGGCTTGCCCCGGAGGACCCACTCGAGCATTGCCCAGACGAAGGAGGCGACGGCCGCAGCAATGGTCGTCGTCATGAAGGCGTTGGCGGCGATGCCATCCGCAGCAACGGCGGAACCGGCATTGAATCCATACCATCCCACCCACAGCATTCCGGTGCCGATGGCACACATCGTCATGCTGTGCGGTTGCATGGGTTCCTTCGGATGACCAATGCGCGGTCCGAGGATCAAGCACAGGATCAAGGCGCTCCATCCGGAGCTCATGTGCACCACGGTTCCCCCAGCGAAGTCGATCGCCTTGATCTTGGCGTCCGCATTCCAAACACCGTTCATCGCACCATTCACACCCCAGACCCAGTGAGCCAGCGGGAAGTAAACGACCACCATCCAGATTCCAACAAAGAGCAGCACCGCGGAGAACTTCATGCGCTCCGCAATCGCTCCCAGGATCAGGGCGGGCGTGATGATCGCGAACATCAGCTGATACATGCTGAAGACGCTATGGCTTACCCAGTAGGCATAGTTCGTGTTGGGACCGGGGCCGACATCCTTGAGCAGGGCAAACTTGGCAAAGTCGCCGACCCATGGTTTTGCCCCGTCGGCGAAGACGAAGCTGTATCCGAAGAGATACCAAAGAATGGTCACCAGGCCCGCGATGCCGAAGCACTGGGCCACCACTGAAAGCATGTTCTTCTTCCGGACGAGGCCGCCGTAGAACAGGAAGAGGCCGGGAAGGGTCATGAATAACACCAGTGCGGCACAGACCATCTGGAATCCATTGTGACCGGGCCCCGACGCAGCAGACGTGGGCGTGACGAGTCCGTCGGGAATCTTGCCGTCCTTGTCCTTGAGCGGTGCTGTCGGATCGGTGTTGTTGACGTACGCCTCCAGGGAAGCGATGCGCTGCTCCAGCGAAGGAGCCGGCGCATCCGCCGCCCGAAGGGGAACCGCCGGCACAACTGCGAGGGCAAGAACAGCGAGCAAGAGTGTGTTGAAAAATTTCTTCATGGGATTGGGGGAGACTGGATTCATGTCGGGGATTTCCGGTCAGACAGCGCTTTCGCCTTTCTCCTCGGTTCGGATCCGGATCGCCTCCTCAACCGAGGAGACGAAGATCTTGCCGTCGCCGATCTTGCCGGTTTTCGCGGCCTTGATGATGGCGGAGGTGACTTCCGCGGCCTTACCGTCGGCAACCACAACCTCGACCTTGATCTTGGGCAGGAAATCCACGGTGTACTCGCTCCCGCGGTAGATTTCCGTGTGTCCCTTCTGCCGGCCAAAGCCCTTCACTTCACTGACGGTCATGCCCTCGATGCCGACCTCGTGGAGGGCGTCTTTCACCTCCTCGAGCTTGAATGGTTTCACGATCGCTTCGATTTTCTTCATGGCGTTTCTTGGAACGGAATCAGTGGCTGCTGCGGCCGCTTCCCAAACCTGGAATACCTGGCCGGAAACGATCACCTAAAGCAGACGGACACCCTCTCAGCACCAGGGATGCCAGCTCCCGAAACCCCCTCATTCAGAATCCAGCTTAAGCAACTCTCGCAAAGGAGGTTGCCACTCAAAAAATCCCAAGGGATCCAAAGCCAAACCCGCCCGTCAGTGGCGAATTTTGACCAGCACCATCGAATCGAGTCAGAAACCAATCTCACGGATCCCACCCATCCAAAGATCCCGTGGAAACTCGGGTTCCCCCGGCGGAGGTTCCGCAAAATCCAAGGGATTCCGGTAATGCCCATCCCCCGCCACCTATTTTCCGGGGAGGAAGTCTACTTTGGCACTGAGTTCCGGTGTTAGAAAACGGTCGGGATTGCGGACCTGCACTTTCACCTGAAGGGTCCCCTTTTGCCGGCTGGCCTCCGGCGCCATTTCCGCCACGACTCCCTCGTACTTGTGATCCGGGAACGCCTCGGGGCTCACAACGCACTTCTGTCCGAGGAAAACCTTGGGCAGATCGGATTCATTAAGATCGATCTCGATCTGCAAATCCTCGGGATCCGCCACCGCAATGAGGGAAGTGCTGGGCCCCCGCGTCCCCCCAAACGTCTGCGGGGACACCAGCTCACCCGGATCGACCAGTTTCTCCAGAACCACACCCCGAATTGGAGAGCGAATCGTGCACCATCCGATCCAGGTCTCGATCAACTGACGCGACCCCCTCAACTGCTGCAACTGCGCCTCCGCCGAGCGTACCTGGAGCCGTGCATCGTCGAGAACCTTACCCATCTCCACCCGCTCCCTCACCAATTCCTCGGCGCGACGAAGATCCAGACGCGCCTTTTCCGCGGCGACCTGCGCGCCGGCGATCTGTCCGTCGATCTCACCTAGGCGGGCTTCATACTCCGCTGAATCCAAAAGAACCACCACCTGTCCGTTCGTCACGGCGTCCCCCTTCTTGACCCCAATCCACTTCACCAACCCCATGAACCGGGGGCTGATCTCGATCCGCTCCCGGTTCACGATATACCCGCTGACCGTGAGGATCGATCCGTCGACACTTCCGGGCCGGGGACTGGTGGGCGTGTTGCTGGAGACGATCCCGGACGGACGGGCCGCAGGCGAGCCGTCCTTCTTCAGGGCTGCCGCGCGCTCGCGCAGCTCCGACTCAGCCCGGGCCTTGGCCGCTTCCTTATTCGAAACCAGTCCGGTGCGAATCGAGTCTCCCGCCCTGGGAACCGCGAACCAGAAGATCACTGCCGTTAAAACGGCAACTCCTCCGAAAATGATCCACACAGGGCCGCGCGGACGGCGCTTCCGTTCGGAGGCAATTCGAAGACGGTCCAACTGTTCGTTGTTCATACGGATTTCAAGGCGGCAATCACGGGCAACCGGGACGCGCGCAGCGCGGGCAGTAGGCTTCCAATGAGACCGATTCCAACAGAAAACAGCAGCCCCAGTCCCAAAAGGTCCGGTGTCACGCGAAACTGAAACAAAGTCTCCGCAAACGACTGAAAGTCCATGGTCCCAAAGTACACTCCTCGGACCTGGACATAAACGCTGAGCGCCAACGCCAATCCGCAGCCCACCATTCCCCCCAGCAAAGCCACCATGGTTCCCTCCATCATAAACGAAACCACGACCGATCGCCGTGAGAATCCGAGCACCCGAAGCGTCCCCACTTCTCGGGTTCGGGCGGCAACGCTGGCGTACATCGTGTTCATCGCCGCAAATACCGCACCCACGGACATGGCCACCCCGAGAATCCCTCCCAGAATCCGAAAGGGAGCCGCGGTCATGGTCTGCTTGGAGTAGTACAAGGTCTCGGATTCCCCGCGCAGTCCCAGCCGCTTGTCCTGCTCGAGACGCGTAACGATCGCCTGGGCCGCGGCGGGATCCTTCGGGCGCAGGAGAACGCTCGAATACTGTTCCCGGTCGAAGATGGACCGGGCTTCGTCGGCATCCATCCACGCCTCGGAATCGAACGCACTCCCCTGCCCGTCGAAAATGCCGACCACTTTGAGATGATCGGGTCCTGCCTTGAACGTCCCTCCGATCTCGAATCCCTCGAAACGCCCGGACAGGCGTCTCGACACCACCACCTCGCGATGCCCGGGCTGGAACCAGCGGCCTTCGACCAGGTTCACCTGGGGGCGAAGCTCCATGCCCCGGGGGGTGATTCCGCGGATCAGCGTATTCGCCTCCCCTGCGCCCCCCCGCCGCGGCGCACTGACAATCATCACCAGTTCCGCGGAAACCACGGCCTCCCCGCGCTCGTTCCGGGCGATCTCGTCGAAATACTGCAATGCCCGGAACTGGGTCCGGGTGACCAGGCTCCCCGACTCCGCCTGCGATCCTTTTCGCACCACCAGGATGTTGCGTGGGTCCCCGGTATTTCCACTGGTTGATTCGATGCCGCGCGCCAGCGCCCGGAGAAGCACAAACACGGCGACCACCGCCGCCACGCCGAGCACCGTGAACAAGGTCGTTCGCCAGCGGACGACGACGTTTCGAAGATTATAACGAAGCGGGAGAGCCATGACGGGAGGTCAATCGAGGGTTCGCAATCCTTCCACCACGCTCATCCGGGCCACGGCCACCGAAGGTCCAATCGCGGCGAGGATCCCCAGCGTCGCCGCTACCGCCGCGCCCCAGGCCATCGTGCGCAGCGTCACCTCAAAGTACACCAGGAATCCATTGGTGAGGCGCTGCAAGTCCACGAAGGTCCAAAGGGCCCATGCGCCTCCGATCCCCACCAGCGCCCCCAACGCGGCGAGACCGAAACTTTCCGCCAGAATGAAACTGAACAGATCCCGGCGGCGGTAGCCGAGCGCCTTCAGAATCGCCAACTCCCGAAAGCGTTCGCGGATGGCCATGCTCATCGTGCTGACCGTCACCAGCATGAGGGTGAACACCACGACGGCGCTGATGGACAGGGTGAGCACCTTGACGTTCCCCAGCATGCTGATGAAGCCCATCTGAAATGCGCGCTCCGTTTCGGCCCTGACCTCCGCGGACGAATTCTCAAAGGCCTTGTTCACCCGGGCAATCACGTCGTTTGACACGTCCGCGGAGGCCACGCGCAGGTACCAGGTCCCTACCGTTCCCGGATCTCCCGTCAATTCGTCGAGCAACTTGTGGTGAAAGAAGACTCCCCGGTCGTCCACCGTTCCCTGAAACACCGCCGCAATCCGCAGATCCAGGTCCACCGGATAAAAAGTCCCGGTGAACTTCATGCGGTCGCCAATCTTCAGATTGTAACGCTTCATGGTGTCCGCGCCCACGAAGCAGGAATTCCGGTCACGAATGAACTCGTCGTACGATCCATCCGAAATGCGACCTTCGACCAGGAGTCCCCGAAACCGGGCCGGATCCACGGCAAACTGGGCGAAGCTGGTCACCGTCTCCCCCTTGTAATTCCCGCCAAAAAAGGTGAAGGGCGAAACCGCCACCACTCCGGGAATCTTCTCAACAATTGCCAACTGCTTTGCCGGAAGGGGTTGGGCGAGGGACACCTTGTTCCGCGCAATGATTCGGAGGGATGCCCCCTCCGACTCAGGCGGCACCGTCAATTCGCGCTGCAGGGTCAGCAAGGTGACCAGGAGCGCGCAACTGCTGGCCACGCTGAGCACCGTCAGGGTGGCGCGACGCTGGTTCCGCACCGCATTGATCAGCACAAAGGAGAATGGACCCAGTCCGAACTGCCGCACCCATATCCGGGCCAACGCTCCGAGCCAGGAGATTGGATTGCAGAGACCGAGTCCGAGCAGGAACCATCCCCCGGGACCCCGTTTTTCGGATCGCACGACGGATGATGAATTCAAGGCGGCCTCGTTCATTCCTGCACCAGATCCCGGGCCAGTTCCCCTTTTTCCAAGTGCAGTTCGCGGGTTCCGAACACCGCCGCCTTCGGATCATGAGTGACCATGAGCACCGTCTTTCCGGCATCGCGGCTCAGTGATTGGAGGATCCCCAGGACATCGTGCGCCGAACGCGCATCCAGGTTCCCTGTCGGTTCATCGGCGACAATCAGCGCCGGATCCGTGACGAGCGCCCGCGCAATCGCGACCCGCTGCTGCTGACCGCCGGACATCTGGTCGGGGCGATGGTGTCCCCGGTCGCCAAGACCCACGAGATTCAGGGCCAGATCCACCTGCTGGCGGCGTTCGCGGCGCCCCAGAGACGTCAGCAGCAAGGGCAGTTCCACATTCTCATGGGCGGTGAGAACCGGAATGAGGTTGAAGCTCTGAAACACGAAACCCACGTTCTGGTTCCTCCAATCCGCAAGTTCCGATTCATCCAGATTGGCAACATTGATCCCTTGAACCCGCACCTCACCGGAGCTGGCCCGGTCAATCCCGGCGATGATGTGCAACAGAGTGGATTTCCCGGATCCCGAAGGTCCCATGAGAACCACAAACTCGCCGGCAGAGATCTGAAGGGAAATCCGATTCAAGGCGGTGACCTGAATGTCTCCCTGCCGGTAGATCTTCGAAAGATCCCGGATGACCACGATGGGCTCCTCCATAAAGCGCCGGACTGGTACGCCAACCGACGCCCGGACGCAATCCGCAGCCAACTCTGAACGAGGACGTCGACAGCACAACGTTTGAGAAACGGCTCATCATCATTTTCTTCGGCGCCATACCTCCACGCGGTCCCCAGGTCAGACCTCCATCGCCAAGCATGTGCCGTCACCAGCAAGTACGCCACCGGGTAGGGGACGTTCTGGAACGCCGAATACCGAATACCGGGGAATGGACTCACCCAGGTTTCCTGCATGGTGGCCCTCCGAAGATGCCACGCCCGCGGACTCCAGCCCCTCCCAGATTCCAACGTTGACTTGGTCGCGGGTTCGGCGACAACTCCGGAAGGTCGCCGCAATGTCCGTGCCGGTGTCAACCGGACAGTCCGGAGGACGGATTCCCTCGTCCGGAACCCTGGCTGCGGGTCGCAGCAGGTCGGTACACGTACGATGCGGTAGTGTCCGCTGTGTTATGGAAAGCAATCGCAGGCTGTTCGTGGGCAACCTCCCCTATCAAATCGGGGATCGGGAACTTGAGGATCACTTCCGCGCCGCCGGGGTGGTCACCAGCGTCAACGTCATGCTGGATCGCGAGACCGGCCGCTCCCGCGGTTTTGCGTTCGTCGAGTTCAGCACACCCGAGGAGGCGCAAAAGGCCGTCGAACAGTTTCACGGCAAGGATCTCGGCGGACGCCAACTCACCGTCAACATCGCCCGCCCCCGGGAAGAACGACCCTCCGGCGGTGGATTCCGTGGCGGTGACCGTCCCCGCGGAGGCGGAGGCGGAGGAGGAGGCGGTTGGCGGGGAGATCGGGAACGGGGAGACCGGCCTTGGAGCAGGGACCGGGAATAGTTCGTTGGGGGGGAGTGCAGACTCCGCGTTTGAACCCCCGCCCGGGCTTGCTCCCGGGCCGCCCGATTCATTCGCATCCATAAACGGTTTGACTCCCTCCGCGGCACTTCCTAGCGTCGCCCCACACAACATCCTTTATGGCTGATCCCACCACTCCGGGTGCACCGGCACCGGCTCCCGAACCGCCGAAGGCGGCCGATGCGGCACAAAAGAAGCAGACCGTTCGAATCAGCCTGCCTCCGAAGCCTGCGGCCGGCCCCTCAATAAAGATTCCTGCACCTGCGGCGGCTCCTGCAGCAGCGCAATCCACGACCGCGCCTGCAGCGGCTCCTGCCCCGCCGGCCGCCGCCCCTGCGGCAGCCCCCGCCGCCGCCAAACCCGCAGCTCCCGCTCCGGCGGCCAAGCCCGCGGCCGCTCCGGCCCCGGTTGCCGCGGCACGTCCCGCCGCCGCCTCGGTGAGTCCGCTCGAAATCGGCCTCGCCTTTGCCACGGTCGTGATCGGCATTTGCATCATCGTGCGACTGCTTTTCCTCGTTCCCGCCGCTTCCTAAATCATGGCCTCCCCCAATCTCGTCACCGTAACCGCGAAAAACTTCGCCGAGACGGTGACCCGTTCCCCGGTACCTGTTCTGCTCGATTTCTGGGCCGAATGGTGCGGCCCCTGCCGGATGATTGCCCCCCTGCTGGATGAACTTGCCGCCGAATACGCGGGCAAGGCGATCATCGGGAAGGTCAACGTTGATCAGGAGCAAAGCCTCGCGGTCGAATACGGCATCTCCGGAATTCCGGCTCTGCTGGTGTTCAAGGGAGGTGCTGTCGTCGGGCAATTGGTGGGTCTGCGCCCCAAGTCGGAACTGAAGAAGGCACTGGACGCTGCCATCGCCAAATAGGGCGCGGACCGCTCAAGGTAGAGCTCCGGACACATTCCCCCTTCAGATCCGGCAGGAGCCGAATTAGGCGGAAAGCTCCCCTTGGCGTCCTCCGTTGAGGAGAAAGAGGACCGCCATCCGGACCGCCAACCCGTTGGTCACCTGCTCCAAAATCACGGACTGAATTCCGTCGGCAATCTCGCTGGCAATCTCCACTCCGCGGTTGATCGGACCCGGATGCATGATGATCACGTCCGGCCCCAGCCTTTCCATGCGGGACGGCGTCAGCCCAAACAGGGAGGCGTATTCGCCAATGCTCGGAAAGGCACTGACGCGTTGGCGCTCGTGCTGAATGCGCAGCAGATTTACCACATCGGCGCCACGCAGTCCTTCATCCAAGTCCCAGGTGACCCGGATCCGGGGATGGAGGGATTCAAACACCTTCGGCACCAAGGTGGATGGACCACAGAGGGTGACATTGGCGCCCAGGGTGACGAGGGCCCAAATGTTCGAGCGGGCGACCCGGCTGTAGAGAATGTCCCCCAGGATGGTAACGTTAAGCCCCTCGATGCGTCCCCGTCGTTCCCGGATGGTAAAAACGTCGAGCAAACCCTGGGTGGGGTGCTCGTGAGCCCCATCGCCGGCATTCACCACATGCGCACGGGCGAACTGGGAAAGAAACTGCGGAGCCCCGCTCGCTCCATGCCGGAGAATGATGAAGTCGGCATTGAGGGCCTCCAGATTTCGGACCGTATCCTTCAGGGTTTCCCCCTTCTTCAGGGAACTCGACTCCGCGGTGAAATTGATCACGTCGGCACTCAGCCGTAACGCCGCCAATTCAAAGCTGATCCGAGTGCGGGTGCTCGGCTCCACGAAGAGGTTGACCACCGTCTTTCCGCGAAGCGCCGGCACCTTCTTGATGGAACGTTCGCCAATCGCCCGAAACGCCCGCGCCGTGTCGAGCACAGTGGTCAGTTCGTCCGCACTCAGCGATTGCAGATCCAGAAGATGACGACGGTTCCAACTCATGACGCAACCTCCTGCAACAGGACTGTGTCATCCCCGCCATCCTCAACCCAACGCACGTCCACGCGCTGCTGCAGGGAGGTCGGCACATTCTTGCCCACGAAGTCGGCACGGATGGGGAGTTCGCGGTGTCCCCGATCCACCAGGACCGCCAATTGAATGCGCCGCGGCCGGCCCAGGTCGGCGAGGGCATCCAGCGCCGCTCGAACCGTGCGGCCGCTGAACAAAACGTCATCCACGAGAACAATGGTCCGGCCATCCAGACCAAACGGAATCTCGGTGGGCATCAGCGAGGGAGCCGCCCTGCGGTCGAGATCATCCCGGTACATCGCCACATCCAGAAGGCCCACGGGAATGGCATGCCCCAGCACCCGTTCCAACGCGGCGGACAACCTCCCCGCCAATGCGACCCCGCCCTTTTGAATTCCCACCAACGCGAGCCCCTGCGACTGCGGATTCCGCTCGGCAATCTCGTGCGCCATGCGGGCGATCGTCCTCACGAGAACCTGCGGTTCGAGAAGGACACCATTCATGGGATCCAAAAAAATACCGGCCCCAAATCGGGAGCCGGCATCACGGGGAAGGAGTTCGTTTCCATGGGGTGCGCCTTCGCGGACTCGCTGGACCGCATTCAAGGAGCAAATGGCAGCCAAATCCAGTCTTGTTCAGTTTCGCGCGTCCTCGGAGGTCTGCTGGCGTGCCTTCCGCCAGCCGGCGCGGTGATTCGTGATCCATTCCACCAAGGCGCGCTCGAAGCCGATGTCGTATCCAACCTTCTCGGACTCGATCCACTTGTGCCGGAGAATCTCCTCCTTCTCAGCTTGAAATTCCCGGTAAAGGGTCGTGTTCAACAACAACGCCCGCGCATCTTGAACCGTGTCTGCTTGAAGACCCATGGCCGAACGAAATTTCGTCACGTCAAAGTAACGACGGTCCGCGGAGTGTAAACCAGAATGTGGCCAGAACGAGCCGGTGAGGAAGTCTCCCACCTTCGAAACCCCGCAGGCAGCGTCCAGCCTCTCCACCGATCCTCCGGATCCCTTCCGCATGCCTTGCCTCAACCGTCGCAGATTGGATACAAACCTCCTGTGCCGCAGCAGCAAACGCTTCAGAAAGCGGTCTCCTTTTCCGGGATCGGTCTTCACTCGGGCAACCGGGTGAACCTCACCTTTACCCCGGCCCCTCCGAATTCCGGCCTGCGATTCCGCAGAGTGGATCTGGAGGACAAGCCGGAACTCGACGCCCGGACGGACCTGGTTGTCGACACCCAGCGCTCCACCACTCTCGGCAAGGGGGCGGTCCGAATCCACACGGTCGAACACGTGCTGGCCGCCCTCGCCGGCGCCGGGATCACCAATGCGGTAGTCGAACTGGACGCCAATGAACCGCCCATCGGCGACGGAAGTTCCCGGGAATTCGTGCGACTCCTTCGGGAGGCCGGAATCGTGCCGCAAGCTGAACCTATTGAGCCTCTCAAGCTCTCCGCCCCCATTGAACTGCAGGTCGGTGAAACCCAGATGGCGGCCTTTCCCCACGAGGGATTCAAATTGACCTGCACCAGCGTGGACAAGGGCGGACGGTTCACCCAGTTCTATTCCCTCGAGGTCACTCCGGAAACGTGGGAACGCGAACTGAGCAATGCCCGAACGTTCGGATTTCTGGAGGAAATTGAGCACCTGTACCGCAACGGCCTGATCCGGGGCGCCAGTCTCGAAAACGCCATCATCGTCCGGGATGACGCCGTGCTGACCAACGAACCGCTCCGGTATCCGGAGGAGTTCGTCCGGCACAAGATGCTGGATATCATTGGCGATCTGGCATTGATCGGCCGCCCCCTCCACGCCCACGTGGTGGCGGTAAAACCCAGTCACCACGCCAACACCGAGTTGGCGAAGGCCGTCCTCGCCCAATCCCGAAAGCCCTTGGAAGCCGCTCAGTCCTTCGCTCCCCCGCCCCCGGAAGTCCGTCAACGTTCCTCCCGTACCGACACCCGCAGCACCCACTCCAACGCCGTTCCCGTGACGACCACCCCTCCCTCGGAAACCATCGTCCGCGATGGCGCCGTCCTCGACGTGAATCAGGTCATGCAGATGCTGCCGCATCGCCCCCCGTTCCTGATGGTTGACCGCGTCACCCGCATCGCCGGAAACCAGATCACAGCCCTCAAGCAGGTGACGATGGGAGAACCGTTTTTTGCAGGCCACTTCCCAGGGCATCCAATCATGCCCGGCGTGCTTCAATTGGAGGCCATCGCCCAGGTCGCAGGAATCCTCCTGATGCGACAGGCCGAAAACATGGGCAAGCTCGCCTATTTCATGTCCGCCGAGGACGTCAAATGGCGGAAACCCGTGCGCCCCGGGGACTCCCTGGTCATCAATGTAGAACTCACCAAGACCCGGGGGAAGATCTGCAAAGCCAAGGGCGACTGTACGGTGAATGGCGAAACCGTGAGCGAAGCCCAGGTCACCTTCATGTTGGTGGACCGTTGAGCATGGCCACCTCCATCCATCCCACGGCCATCATTTCCCCCGGCGCCGAGATCGGCGACGGATGCGTGATCGGACCCTATTGCGTGATCGGTGAACAAGTCCGGCTCGGACCTGGCTGCCGGCTTCATTCCCATGTCGTCCTCGAAGGACACACCACGCTCGGATCGGGCAACGAAATCTACCCCTTCGCCTGCCTGGGCGGCCGCAGCCAGGACCTGAAATGGCGCGGTGGCGTCACCCGGGTGGAAATCGGGGACAACAATACGATCCGCGAGTATGTGACGGTTCACGCCGCCACGGCGGATGGCGGTGCCACGGTGGTGGGCTCCAACAACAGCCTCCTGGCCTACACCCACGTGGCGCACGACTGCCGGCTGGGGAATCACATCATCATGTCCAATCTCGCCCAAATGGCGGGACACGTGACCGTGGAGGACCACGCCATCCTCGCCGGGATGAGTGCGATCCATCAATTTTGCCGCATCGGGCGACTCGCCATGGTCGCCGCCTGCACGCCCGTCCGTCAGGACGTCGCCCCCTTCATGCTCGTGTCCGGGGATCCCGCCGTGACGGTCAAGGCGAACACCGTCGGATTGGAGCGCGCCGGAATTGCCCCCGAGGTGATCCGGGCCCTGGGACAGGCCCACCGCATCGTGTATCGGGACGGCCTCGCCATGCCCAATGCGATCGCGCGGATTGAGGCGGAACTCCCCCCTTCGGCGGAACTCAGTCACTTCACGGACTTCATCCGCCACAGCGAGCGGGGCATCACCAAATAGGCGGGGTGGTCAACCGGCATTCCTCAAAGGAAGTCGGACGGCAAATTCACTCCCCTGCCCCACTGCGCTCCGCAGGGACACCGTGCCGCCGTGCGCCTCAACGATGGCGCGCACCAGACTGAGGCCCAAACCCAGACCTCGCTGCGAACGGCTCCGGTCACCGCGGTACATCCGGCTCCAGATCTTGGGCTGCTCCTCCTCGGAAATCCCCATCCCGGTGTCGGCAAACCGGGCGACCGCGATTCCCGCTTCCTCGGAAAGTGATAGGGTGACCCGCCCCCCTTCCGCGGTGTATTTCAGCGCATTGTCGAGCAGATTGGCGAACACCTGCCGCAGACGGTTGGGATCCACGCTCACCTCGCAACGGGGAAGCGCCTCCGCCACCACGGAAATCTTCCGGTCCTCGGCGACAAAGGAGTAGAGCTCCACCACTTCGTTCAAGAGCTTTCCCAGGTCGGTGGGCTCCCGATGAAGTTTCATCATGCCCGTTTCGGCCTCCGCCACGTCCATCAAGGTGTTGAGAATCCTCAGCACCCGTTCGGACTCTTCGACGCAATCGGCGAGGGCGTCCCGTTCCGACCCTGGAGCGCCCGGACCCTGAAGCGCCAGCTCGGCCGTGGACCGCAACCGGGTCAGCGGTGTCCGAAGGTCGTGGGCCACATTGTCCAGGGACTCCCGCATCGCCCGGATGAGCGTTTCGTTCTGATCGAGGAGCGTGTTGAAATGATGCGCCAACTCGGTCAGATCGTTGTCTCCGGGCGGGACCGGCACCCGCGGACTCAGGCTGCCGCCGCGGATGATCTGGCGCGCCGTTTCGGTGACTTCACGGATCGGACGCGTCGCACGCCACGCGAACACCGAGCCTCCCACAAAACCCAGAACCACACTCAGTCCCCCGATCCCAAAAAAGGTCAACCGAAGGGAGTGCAGCAGGATCGACCGGCTGTCCGTTGTCCGCCCCACCTCAAGCGTCGTGCCGTCCGGAAGCAAGCCCTCCGCAATCTGGAAATCACGCGTGGCATCCTTCGGGATCCGGATCACCCGGGTCTCCTCCACCGTCTTCCCATTTCCTCCAGTCGGCTCGGGCATTACCCGCGAACGCACGGCCACCCACTCCGGTGGAACTTCGGCGAACAGAACCTGCTGGCCGTCCCGGCTCAACCGGACAAAAAACGACGTCACTCCGGGCTGGCTCGCATCGTTCCGGACGGCCGCCTGCAAGGCCGCACGTCCCTGCGTGACCGCCAGCCGCTGATACCGAAGGAAGCGGGAATCGAGCTCTGCCCGCGCCCGGGCTTCGATGTCGCCCGCCAGGACGGAATAGAGTCCAAAAAACAGGCCCGTCACGCTCGCCAGAAAGACGAACGCAAACCAAAGGCTGAGCCGGACCGCGAGGGACCGGCTGAGACGGTCAAGCAGCGGGCCGGAGGACATAGCCGACTCCCCGGAGCGTGTGCAGCCGCCGCCGGTCCGGATCCACCTTGGCCCGCAACCGATGGACCAGCACGTCCACCACGTTGGTCTGCGGATCGAAACTGTAGTCCCAGACGTGCTCGAGAATCATGGTCTTGGTGACGGTGCGGCCCGCATGACGCATGAGGTACTCCAGCAGGGCGAATTCCCGTGGTTGAAGATCAATCTTTTCGCCACCTCGGGTGAGTTCCCGGTTCAGAAGATCCAGGGTTAGATCCCCCACGGTCAACCGGGTGGGCTCCGTCGCCTGGGTGGACCTGCGGATCAATGCCTGAACCCGGGCGAGCAATTCCGAAAAGGCGAAGGGCTTGGTCAGGTAGTCGTCGCCCCCGGCCTGGAGCCCACGAATCCGGTCCTCAACACTGGCCTTGGCGCTGAGAAAGAGCACCGGAACCCTGCCCCCCTTGCCCCGAACGCGCTGGACCACGCTCAGCCCATCAAGCTTGGGAACCATGATATCGACCACCGCCGCATCATAGTTCGTCGTCTCCGCCAGAAACAGCGCCTGCTCGCCGTCCGGGGCGTGGTCCACGGCGAATCCGTTCTGTTGAAGCCCCTTGACCACAAAGGACGCAATCTTGGGATCGTCTTCGAGGACCAGCAGGCGCACATCCGGAATCATAGGCGGTGGGAGCGGAAAGGACGAGTCCCGGGTTGGAAAAAACCACCCGGAGAGATGCCTCCCCGGGTGGTCCCACATCAACCCATCACCACGACTCAGGACTTCTTGTCCGGAGCAGATTTTGTCTCATCGACGACGATGTACCGGCTGCCTCCCTTGCTCCACACCTTGAGAAGGGTGGATTTATCGGTGGCCTTCTCGGTGAGGCGCACGGCGTCGCCGGCATCCTTCACCTCGGTCCGGTTGATCTCGAGGATGACGTCCCCGGGCTTGAGTCCCGCCTCGGCCGCGGCCGAATCGGGCGCCACCTGGCTGACCACGGCTCCTTCCAAGGAACCCGGGATGTTGAATTGCTTGCGGGTCTTGCCGTCGAGGTCCGAGACCCCCACGCCGTTCAAGGTACCCTCATCCTCCGCGGGAGTGGCCTTGGCCAAGGTCTTCTCACCGGGGAGCTCGCCCACCTTGACCTTGATGGTCTTGACCTTGCCATCCCGGAGCAGTTTCACGGACACCGACTCACCCGGATGCACCTTGGCCACAGCGAGCTTGAGATGGCGGCTGTCCTGGACGTCCTTTCCATTCAATGCCGTCACCACATCGCCGCCCTCCACGCCCGCCTTGGCTGCGGGACCGTCCGGAGTCACGTCGCCCACGAGCGCGCCCTTGGCTTCCTCCAGACCAAACTTCTTGGCGAGGGCGGGATTCACATCCTGGATCATCACGCCCAGGTATCCGCGCGTAACCTTGCCGTCCTTGACCAGGGATTCCATGACATCCCGGGCCAGACTCACGGGAATCGCAAATCCAATGCCCTGGTTGCCGCCGGACCGGCTCAAAATGGCGGTATTGATGCCCACCAACCGACCGGAGGAATCCACCAGCGCTCCGCCGGAATTTCCCGGATTGATGGCGGCGTCAGTCTGGATGAAGTCCTCATAGTCGAGACCCATCGTCGCCCGTCCCGTGGCACTCACAATACCCATGGTGACGGTCTGTCCGATTCCAAAGGGATTGCCGATCGCCAGGACAACATCGCCCACCTCCATGTGCTCGCTGTCTCCAATCGCAAGGGCGGGAAGTTCGCTGGCGTCCACCTTGATGACGGCGACATCCGACTTCGGATCGGTCCCGACGACCTTCGCATCAAATTCCCGTCCGTCCTGAAGGGACACTTTCACCTCCGCGGCTCCCTCGACCACGTGGTTGTTGGTGAGGATGTATCCGTCCGCGGTGACAATCACCCCGGATCCAACCCCCTGGGGACGCGCGCCACGGGGAACGTCGTCGGATTCCCCGGGCATCTCGGGTCCGCCCGGGCCAAAGAACCGCCGAAGCTCGGGCGGAATTCCCGGCACCTGGGCCGACGCGAACTTGGCCTTCTGCTTGACGTTCACCCGCACGACGCTGGGAACCACCTTCTTGACCACCGGCGAATAGGATCCGGCCAGGCGTCCATCCTTGGCGACCGGAGTCTCATCGACGACGAGCTTGAGTGCCGGCGGCTCCGCGGTGGCCTTGCCGGGTTTGGGTCCGGCCCAGACGGCCGTCGCCACTCCGACGAACCCACCCGCCACGATGAGGGGGATGAACTTGCGATAGGATTTGTTGGAAGCAGTCATGGTTTTCTTTCTGGTTTGTGGTGTTGCCGCACAGGGCGGCTTCTTTTGTTACCCCAAACCAGACGACACCCGGATGAATCGGCGCTTACTGCCGCATTACAGGTTTGTAAGGATCCCCCAAGCCTACGACCCCGGAGAAACCCGCCCCAACCCCCAGACCGAAAGCGCAACCACTCCATAGCCCACACACCAGGTCCAAAATCCGGGCAAGGACTGCGACCAAAGGGGTTCTCCCCCGATTGCACCGGAAACCAAGGCGATCGCCTGGGCCACACCGAAGGCACATCCCAAGGCAACCAGACTCCGGAAGCGCCGGGCTGCGGGAAACCACTGCACGGCCGGGGCCAGCGCGCAGAGGAGATTGGAGACGTTGAACCAACCCACGGTGAAGTTGGCCAAGGCTGAGGGATTTTGGGCGTCACGAATCAACGCGACCCAACGATCGGGCGCCCAGAACGTCACCGCAATCCAGGCACAGGAATAGCCCGGCAGGGTGGACCCGCGCGGGTCTCGGAACGCCGGAAGAAAGAAGGCTCCCACAAACAACCCCCATCCGACCCAGAGCGTGAGGCGGAAGTGGGGGAAGGACCGGAAACCGTGCATCCGAATCCGGAGCCCACGTCAGCTCAGTTCGCGCGGCAAGGGAAAAGAAAAACGCCCGCAGCATTTCTGCTACGGGCGCCGCGAATCGACAACTTCGGCCGGAGCCGATCAGTTCTGCACCCGGTAGTACTTCGCGCCAGAGGTCAGCGTGGGCGAGTACGGGGACTTCGCATCCGGCAGGCTCTTGTAGGCGCCGCCAACGCTGTCCGCCTCCTGGAGGACGCCATTGTTCCAGGTCAGCGTGACCGCGCCGCCGACCAGCGCGATGCCGAGGACGGGCGGCTGTGAACCCGAGACCGCGGCGTTGTAGTGGGCGAGCACCTGCTCGGCCGTCAACGCTTGGCCATAGATCGCCACTTCGTCCACGGTGCCGGTAAAGTAATTCTCCCAGCCACTGCCGGTGGAACCAATGGCCCAGTTGGCATCATTGATCGCCACGGCGCCGGTGGTGCCGGGGGCGGTGGCCACGGGCAGACCATTCCGGTACAGGTGCCAGGCACTGCCGTCAAAGGTACCCACCAGGTGGATCCAGGTGGCGCTTCCGAGATCGCCGGACGGAACCGGGAAGGTCACGCCCTGGCTGGATGCTCCATCAGAGGATCCCACCGCATAATTCCCGGAGGAATCGATGCGGAGATAAACCTCCGCGCCGACGCCGTTGGTTCCATGGGAAATGATGTTCGCCGTGGCTCCCTGGGTCGCACCAGGCTTGATCCAGGCTTCCAACGCGATTGCTCCGGCGAGGTTGAGGCCGGACGGATTGTTCAGGTTGATCCAGGCCCTGGTGCCGTCGAGCGGCGCCGACGAGTTGGCGTCGGTGAATCCGAGGAAGGCCGGAGGAACCGGTCCGAACGTGTCGTTGGTGGTCACCACCAAGCTGCCCGCGGCGGCGCTCCCCAGCGAACCCAGGTTCTACGCGGGATACCAAGCCGGATCACTGAGCCGCAGATAGGTCGCCGGCATGCTTCGCTGGGTCCCAGCGCCATCGTAGGCCGCCATGAGGACCTGCGTTGCATAGGTTGGCGAGGCATGAGGGGTCGTTCCCGCCTGGTACTGGGTCAGAATCTGTTCCGGCGTCAGGAGGTAGTTGTTGTAAAAGGCGACCTCGTCGATGTCGCCCGCGAACGGATTGCTGCCCAACCCGGATGCGGCGTTATAAGCGCCCACCGCCAGATCTGCGGGAGGAGTGTCATCCTCCGTCGGATTGGTGTTGGCCTTGTAGTTCACGACCTCATTCGTCGCGGAGGCCACCCCGTTCACGTAGGACACCAAGGTTCCGGTCCAGCTGCCGTCCCCGTTATCCGTCACAGGAGTCCACGTCACCACGACCTGCTGCCATTCCCCAAGATTGTAGGGAACTCCCGTCACAATATCCTGCCCGCTGCTGCCGGAACCGGTGTACATGCGGAAGTTCCAACCCACGCCGTCTCCACCCGCGACCTCGGCATTCGGCGCACGTTGGAAAATGACCCAACCGGTGCGGTTCCCCGACTTCACGTAACGGTTGTTGACCGGCGAGGCGCCAGGACTCTGGCGATCCGACAACGGCCGAAACCAGGCTGCAAAAGTGAAAGGAACGCTGGCCTCAGGATTATTGTCAGCGATCCAGGGAATGCTCGTCACCCCGAAGCCGTTCCGATAATGGAACCCGTAGGCGGTGTCCCCGCCCGCGTCGGTCAAGGCGCTCGGCACCGGGTGGACCACTTCCACCGTCGGCGTCGCGGCACCGGCATTCCGCGTATTGCCCAGGTTCAGGGAAACCGGGGGACCGGCGGAAAGTTCGTCGAGCCGCAGGTAGGCCACCGGGGCATCCGACTGGATGAGCACGGGGTAGGGCACGGCACGCGAGGCATTGGTGCCGTTCTGGTAGTGCGCGAGAATTTGCGCCGGCGAGAGGATCTTGGAATAGAGGGCGAATTCATCCACCGCACCGAAATAGGGATTCGATCCTGGCTGGGTGTTGTTGTAGGAGCCCAACGACAGGCCCGCAGGACCGTTCGGAGCTTCCGATTCCGGATGGTCATTGGTGTTGGCGACATATCCCGCCGTCTCGCCGGACCAGATGTTGGTATTGGCGGCGACACCGTTGATGTAAATGGTCAACGTCGCGTTCGTCACCTGCACCGGATCGTAAACGGCAACGAGATGGGTCCACGTGCCGATTTCGTACGGAACCTGACTGACCACGTCGAGTCCGGCGCTTCCCCCGGATCCCCGGTACATGCGGAAGTCCCAGCCGACGCCCTCAAATCCCGGGGCGCTGGAATAGGTGTCATTCGGGGCGCGCTGAAAGATGACCCAACCCTGGCGGTCCACACCGGAATACGAATACCGGTTCATGACCGCCGCCTGGCCGCCGTTGATCTGGTCACTTGCCGGATAAAACCAAGCCTCCATGGTGAAGGGCTCGGTGTTGGTCGGATTCAGGGCCGCGTTCCAGGGGATGATGGACCGCGCCGAAGAATTGAAGAATTGCGACAGGTTGCCATCTCCCGCGATGCCACCAGGATACGGGTACACGTTCAGGTTGGTGGCGTTCCCCGCGGCTCCCAACGATCCGCTGTTGGCGTTCACGTTGTTTCGGACGAGCGAGTCGTTCAGCCGGTAGTAACCGAGCGGATTATCGCGCAAAACCGCGGCCGGATAGTCCTCCGCCTGGGAGGGGACAGCGGCCACGGAGGCCAGCAGGGCCAGGGCCGAAATCACGCGGGTGAGGCCCCTCACGTCCGAGGACGCGGGAGTCTTCCCTTCAGAATTCATGTTCATGGAAGTTTCGAGTTGGTGCAAATCGCAAGGCGAACGGCCTGCACCGCCGTCGAATGGAATGCCGGACGGAGCGGGGACATCGCTTTGAGAGCGGGTGAACCGTCCCACTTTCGGACCGAAAGTGTCAAGACGGGCGGACCACTGAGGATCCTCGTCGAGTCGAAGCTTGCACCCTGCGCCGGGAGCCGGATTCTTTCCGGCGCATGTCGTCTGATGCCCACACGAAATCGCCGCTCGCGGATCCCCTCCTGGTCCTGATCGCCCTGCTCCTGCTGATCGCGACCGCGGCCACCCTGTACTTCATCCCGAATGGCGCCTCCAAGAGCTACGCCATGGAACCCGGCGCCCGCCCCCGCCCCACGATCACGAACCAGATCGTCATCGTCGAGGTGGAGGAAGTGGTCGCCGCTCCAGCTTCGGAACATGCCGTCGCCACTCACGCGCCCACGGCGGAAAAACCTGCTCCGGCGAAGTCCGCAGCGACGGCGGCTCCGGCCGCTGCCCCGGCCGCCCCAGCATCTGCCGCGCCTGTGGCTCTTAAGCCCCCCGCCGTGGCTGCGACGACGGACGGTAAAATCCGCGGCCGGGTGATCCTCCGGGGCACGCCGCCGCCGGAGAACGTCATCGGCGCGGTCAAGACGGATGCCAATTGCGGAAAGGCATCCACCAGTACCGCACGCACCCGAAACTATGTGGTGGGTCCGGACGGTGGCCTGCGCTACGCGCTGGCCCGGATCGTCAAGGCTCCAGCCGGTGCGGGGAAACCGCCGGAGAGCGCCCTCGTCGATCAGGCGGGATGCATGTACGAACCCTACATCTCCGCGGTCATGGTCGGCGAAACCCTCAAGATTCGGAATTCGGATCCCTTCATGCACAACGTGAACTGCACTCCGAAGGACCCCAAGAACAAGGGCTTCAACATCGCCCAGGCCACCCAGGGCAAGGTGGATGAAAAGACCTTTGAGAAGTCGGAGCTGGGGATCCGATTCGCGTGCAATGTACACCCGTGGATGATCGCCTACGTGCACGTCCTGGAGAATCCCTTCTTCACCGTGACCAACGACAAGGGTGAATTCGAACTGCCGGCGGGACTCCCTCCCGGGAAGTACGAACTGGAGGTCGCCCATCAAAAGGCCGGCACCGCCCGCCAGGAAATCGAGATCGCCGCCAACAAGGGCGCCGAGGTGGTCTTCGAACTGGCCCCCGCCGCCGCGAAGTAGACTTCACCAACGGATCGAGCCGCCACGCCAAACCAGGACTTCAGGACCTCGGACGCGGAACCCCGAAGTGGGCCAGGACATTTCGGAGGAGCGTCTGGAACTTGGGGTCCGAAGCCAGTGCCCATCCGGATCCAATGCTGCCCGCATTGAAGACGCGTCCGCCTTCAGGCCGTTCCCAGTAGATCATCTCGCCGCCCTGATCGGTCCGGGGATGGATCGGCCGAAAAAAATAATCGAACGCTGATCCCCCTTCCTTCCAGGGGATGATCCCGTTTGCCAGGGTGACGATGCCAGGGGGATCCTGCGGCAGGACCGCGCCCGGGGGTACCGGAAGCTCCTGCAACCCGGCCAGTGTGGAGAGCCGCAAGTCGAACTCGTGGCCGTTCGCCAGCGGCAATGTCCCACCCGCACCCTGCCCGAACCGTTCTCCCGGCTGCAACCCGGTCTCCTCGGGACGATGAAAAAGAAAGTGGTCCGTGGAAACAGCCGCATAGGGACCAAAGTTCTTCGGATTCCCCTGGTTGTTCCAACCCAGGGTCTCCAACCCCACATAGCGCCAGCCCGGATGCCCACAATCGCGGAGCAAGCCTCCCCGGAGACCATCCTGACAGTGCCAACTTTCTCCACGCTCCAGGGGCAACATCTGATTGCCCGGCGCGTCCACCTTTCGGCACTCCATCACCGTCCCGGAGGAATCAAAGCTGACCCTCCAAAAAAGCGAATTCCCGGAAAGCACCACCAGGTTCCCCCCCTTTCGCAGGAAGGTCTCCAATCCCTTCAGCATCGCCAGCGACCAGTATTCACTGTGCCCATTCAGCACCACGACCCGGTAGTCCCGCAGCAACTCCGGCGAGCGGTGGAGATCATCGTCCGCAGCCACATCAAATCGATACCAGCTTCGCTCGAGCCAGGTGTGGAGAAACCGCTCCGCACGCATCAGGTGGCTGTACCGCGTGGGGCCACCGTACAGGACGTACGGTCCGGCAACGGGCCAGGGCATGCGCAACCCGACCTGATAGGTCCCCTGTCCCGCCGCATGCCGCCGGTAGAGGCAAAACGCCGGCGGATCTCCCTTCGAATTGGGGAGCCCATCCGTCCCGATCACCGCATGCAGCGAATCCGGCCACACTCCGAACGGGGCGCCATTGTAGGCCCTCCAGGTGTTGGTGGAGCACAAGACCAGCATGTCTGGCGCCGACTTCCGCGGGGAACGCCGCACGAGGAAGGGGATGTCATACTGGCGTTCCCGCCCCCCGGAGGAATACCGCAGCCGGGCGCAATGGATTCCCGGCTCCGCGTCGGCAGGCACACGCCAGGTGGCGACCGGGTCCCATTCGCAATCGTACAAATCGTCCGAGGCCAGACGCAGCCCGTGGCCCCGGCGCGGATCCTTCCGCGGATCATAGTCCCCAAACCGCGGCACGTCCGAATCCCAGGACGGCCCCCCGACCATCCAGGTTCCGTGACAAATCAGGCGCCCTGGGCGACGGCACCCGGACCGGTCTCCCACCCGTTCGCCCCGTTCCTCGGAGAAGTCCCAATTCCCCAAAACCTCCCCTCCCCCGGCGGGGACCAGTCCCTCACTCTCCGTCCGACGGCGAATCTCAACCTCCGACAGGGCCCGGCCGTACACCGCACACTGGGCGAGATCCCCGTCGAGGAATCGGAGGGCCAGTCCATTCTCCCCCATGGCTCCGAGGCGGATCGGATGCAAGCCGGGCACGAAGGGCCCTTCAAACGGCCACTCCCCGAGCTTCCGGCCATCCACCCAGATCTCCTTTTGCCTCCCGTCCCAAATCCCCACCACATGGTGCCATCGACCTCGCACCACCGAGCCCGGCGCGGTCCGGTGCACCTCCACTTCATCCGGTCCCGTGCCGTTTCCGAGGAACAATCCCACGTAGCCTCCCACCCCCAGCCCCAGGGCAAATCCGGCATCACTGGTCTTGTCCTCCTGGGTGACCAGGCCCTGCAAGCGCTCCAGGGACCAGGGACGAACCCAGCACTCCAGCGTCAATCCCCGCGGCACGCTTCGGAGCCCCGAGGCGATGTGCACATAACTCCCCGGATGAATCGGCTGCGAACGCGCCGAAAACTCGCCAACGCGCCGGACGACGCGATCCCCCGCCGGGTCATCCACCTGCAGCCCCAACCGGACCATCTCCAATCGAAACGGGACGTCCGAGCTCAGGTGGAAACGGATCTTTCCGCCAGCCGTGACACTGTGGGCATCCGCATAGCCGTGGACTCCCTCAACCGGGAGCGGGACCGACGCCGGAGTCTCCGCGGGATTTCCCTGGGCTGAGGCGGCGCCCGGGAGCCCGCTCAGTGCCATCGTTCCAGCCGCAGCCGATTTCAGGAACGCGCGTCGCGTGCTGCGCTTCATGGCGTGGTCGAGGACTCCCAATCAAACGCCGACGATCTCGCGAATGGGCGTGCCGCCGTCGGTCAAGGTTCGCGGACGCCCAAGGGGATCCAGATACTCCGTGCCCGGCGGAAGTCCCAGGAGGTGGAACACCGTCGCCGCAAGATCCCGGGGCCGGATCGGGCGCGACTCGGGGAAGCCGCCGATCCGATCACTGGCGCCAATCACCTGTCCTCCCGGCACACCCGCTCCGGCCATCACCAGCGAGAAGCAGGATCCCCAATGATCCCGCCCCCCCACGGCATTGATCTTGGGGGAACGACCAAACTCCCCCATCGCGATCACCAGCGTCTCATCCAGCAACCCCCGGTCGGAAAGATCCCGCAACAGGGTGGCAAACGTCCGGTCAAACTGCGGACACAACACCTCCTTCACCCGGCTGGCATTCTTGGAGTGGGTGTCCCACAAGGGACTTCCCGCAACCTCCGCCTTTCCTTCGCGCGGCCAGTTGACCTGCACCATCCGGGTCCCCGCTTCGATCAACCGGCGCGCCAACAGCGCGCTCTGGCCGAACTTGTGGGAACCATAGGCCTCCCGAACCGACGCCGGCTCGCGCTCCAGGTCGAAGGCTTCCCGACTTTGCTGGGCGTGGAGCAGGTCAAAGGCCTTCTGATGGGCGCGGTCGAGGGAGGCCACCTGCGCCATTCCCGCCCCCGCCGAAAAATGGGCGTCCAACTGCTGCCACAGGCCCCGCCGATCCTCCAACCGTACTTCCGGCACCTCCACCAACTGGGTCAACCCGTCGATCTTCATCGGCAGTTGGGTGGGATCGCATCGCATCACAAGGGGATGCCATGCCGGACCCATGAACCCTCCGTCCTGACCCGGCCACACAATGTTGCCATCATTGGCGAGGATCTCCGGGAGCACCACGGACGACATGGGCGACCGGGTGCTCGGCTTGAGCGCGCCCACCGCGGCGGCGAGACTCGGAAAATCCTGTGGACCAGGCGGAACATTCTCCGCCTTCGAAGCCGGCTCAAACCCCGTTAGCATGAACGCCCCGCTCGTCGAATGGGCGTCAATCTCCGTGGTCATCGAGCGGATCACCGACAGACGATCCGCCACCCGCGCCGTGTACGGCAGGGTCTCGCAGAAATGGATTCCGGGGACGTTGGTCGGGATGGATCGGAACACATCGCGAACCTCGGATGGCGCATCGGGCTTCGGATCGAAGGTCTCGTGTTGGGGCGGACCACCCGCCAGGAACAGCAGGATGCAGGACTTGGCCCGGCCGTACCGGGTTCCCAACGCCGCGGCGGCTTCGACGCCCAAGGTTCGCAAGGGCATCAGGGCCGGGAGAGACAACCCCAGGGCACCCAATCCACCCACACGCAGCCACTCCCGCCGGGAGATCGACGGACCCGCACAGCGCTGACGAGGAGTGTTCACGGGCAAAGGCGTTCCAGGCGTCGACCACAAGGTTCGTCGTGACCGCATTTCGCCCGGGGTGCCTCGCCAAACCTCCCGATCCGGCCGGGTTCGGTCAATGCGGAACCCGGTGTCCACGTTTTCAGTCCTCCTCACCCAGCAGTTCCCTCCCTCAAATCTCAGCGGGTTCGTTGACACCGGGAAGATCGCTTGATAACGGCTTGGTCTTTCCCCGTCCGAAGCTCATGCAAAAAACTCCCTCCACTCCGATCACCGGCAGTCGCCGCCAGTTTCTCCGCCAGGGGACCGCACTGACCGCCGCCACCTTTGCCTTCCCCTACGTCGGCCACGTTCTCGGGGCCAACGACCGCATCCAGGTCGCCTGCATCGGCGTCGGCGGCAAAGGCTCCAGCGACACCGATGATGCCGCGCGGTGCGGCGGCACGATCGTCGGACTTTGCGACGTCGATCTGAACTCCCTGGGCAAGAAGGCGGAGAAATTCCCGGGCGCCCGCCGGTACCGCGATTTCCGAAAGATGCTCGAGGAAATGGGTTCCTCCATCGACGCCGTCACCATCTCCACGCCGGACCACGTCCACGGCGTCGCCGCCGCCATGGCGATGAAGATGGGCAAACACGTGTATTGCCAGAAGCCGCTGACCCAGACCGTCTATGAGGCCCGCATGCTGCGGAAACTCGCCCACGACGGAAAACTGGCCACGCAGATGGGCAACCAGGGCAGCGCTGGCACCGGACTCCGCCGCGCCGTCGAGGTGATCCAGTCCGGCGTGATTGGCAAGGTGACCGAACTGCATGTGTGGTCGAACCGTCCCATCTGGCCGCAGGGACTCGCCCGGCCCGCCGGATCCGACCCGGTACCCGCCAACCTCGATTGGGACCTGTGGCTCGGGCCCGCGAAGTTCCGTCCCTACAAGAAGGACACCTATGCGCCGTTCGCCTGGCGCGGCTGGACGGATTTCGGCACCGGCGCCCTCGGCGACATGGCCTGCCACACCGTCAACATGCCCTTCAGGGCGCTGAAGCTCGGCTATCCGACGCGCGTGGTGGCGGAACTGACCTCGCAGATGTTCCCCGAGACCTACGCCAAGACGTCCCGTCTCCGTTTCGAATTCCCCGAACGCGAAGGGCTGCCGCCGCTGAAATTCTGGTGGTACGACGGCAGCCCGGGCGACAAGGACCTCGCTCCCATTCGTCCGTATCCCGACCTGACCAAGGAAGTGGTCAGTCTTCAGGGCAACCTGCCCGCCAGCGGATGCCTCCTCGTCGGCGACAAGGGGAAACTCTTCTCTCCGGACGACTACGGCTCCAAATTCTTCCTCATGGTGGGCAACGAGAAGGGCTACACCCCGGGCGAAAACCACGAGGCCGCCCGTTCCGTGCCGGAAAGCATTCCGCGTTCCCCGGGTCACAATGAGGAATGGTTCCGGATGATGCGCGACGGCACGCCAGCCTACTCCAACTTCGACATCGCCGCCTACCTGACGGAAATCATCCTGCTCGGATGCATCGCCGTCCGCGTGGGCGAAGGCAAGGTCATGGACTGGGACGGACCCAACATGCGATCCACGAACCTCCCCGAGGCCGCCCAATTCGTGAAGCGCGAGAACCGCCGCGGCTGGCACTACTGAGCCACAAAGTCACCCACTTCCAGGCCCCGTTCCGCGCCGGCGGAACGGGGCATTGTTGTTTTGATGCACTCCTCCGAATCAGCCAGGGTTTGGAGTGCGACCGCGCAGCTGTCGCTTTGGAACAACGCGTAGTCCGCGGATCGGCTGAGGAATGATCCAGCACGCGTGCCGCCGGGGCCAAAAGCGGGAGCTTCGCGCCCGCACTCCACGACGCTTCGCGGGATTCCTTCGAGAGGCTGCCCACGTCCCGCCCCCCCGACGGCGACCTGCAGGTCCTCCAAAGAAACGGTTCCTGATCCGGCGGAGCCGCCTGGATCACCGGGCGCCTGTGGGATCCGCTGAATCGCTCCCCGGCCTGACACCGCTTTGACCCGGCGGACAACCTTTCATACATTCCCCGATCTTGTTCCGCCCCTCCCCGTTCCCCGTGCTGTTTGCCCAGGTCGTGACGTTGTTCGCGGGGCTGGTGATTGGATATGCCCGAGCCGATAGCACCGTGGTCTTCAACGAGATCATGTACCACCCGGTGGTCGCGGAGCCCGATTTTGAATGGGTTGAGCTGCACAACCAGATGGCGGTCAACATGGACCTTTCCGGTTGGTCCTTGGACGGCGGAATAAGCTACCGGTTTCCGGAAGGCACGGTCCTCGCAGGCGGCGGCTACCTGGTGATTGCCCTCAATCCCACAGCCCTGGTCGCCGCCACCGGGGCGACCAACGTGCTGGGTCCCTTGGCCGGGCGCCTTTCCAACGGCGGAGAAACGCTGGTGCTCCGGAACAACAATCAGCGGGTGATGGACGAGGTGGACTACGGGACCGACGGCGACTGGCCGATGGCCCCGGATGGCACGGGCGTATCCCTCGCGAAGCGTCGGCCCGGTTTGGCGAGTGCCCCGGCGGCGAATTGGCGGTCGAGCGCCCAGACCGGCGGAACCCCCGGAGCGGCCAACTTTCCCTCCGCCACCGCAATCGCACCCACACCGTTGATCTCCACCAACCAGGAGTGGCGTTACTTCAATGACGTCCCCGGCCCGGGGGAGAACTGGCGCGACCCCGCGTTCGACGACCAGGCGTGGACCCCGGCGCCCGCTCCACTGTTCGGCGGCGATGCGTCCCCACCGGACGGAGTGACGAAACCGATTCCAACCCTGTTCAACACCGGGGTGGACGCAAACCATCAGGTGCTCGTGCCGGGCTCCCTCGATCCGCATTACGTGGTCACGGTCTCGGCCGAGCCGGTGAACCCGCCGCCGCCGGCGCCCGCCCTGGTGATCGAGGGACACCCCGCCTGGATGGCCAACAGCGCGGATTCCAGCTGGCTTGGGCCGGTCAACCCCGGAACCACCGACGTGGCGGCCGGCGATTACCGATGCCGGACGACGTTCGATTTGACCGGCTTTGCCCCGGCAACCGCGGTCCTGACCCTCAATGTTTCCGCCGACAACCGGCTCAATGACGTTCAGCTCAACGGCGTCAGCACCGGCATTCATTTCGAGGGCTTCAACACCTTCAGTCCGGACTTCACGCTCGACCATGGATTCGTGTCCGGATTGAACACGCTCGAGTTCCGGTGGGCGAATGACGGTGGGGGGCCCAACCCGGCGGGCTTCCGGACCCAGCTCCGCGGCTCGGCCCATACCCAGGTGCCGCCCGAGAGCCGGCTGTCGCCGGTCCGGACCACCTCCTATTTCCGGACCTCCTTTGTCTTCCACGGCAACCCGGCGCAAACCGCGCTGCTGCTGCAAGCGCGGGTGGACGACGGCGCGGTTTTCTACCTGAACGGCGGTGAAGTGCTCCGCCAGAATCTCCCGGCGGGCGGCCTGACGTCCGCTACGCCGGCCCTGACCAACGTCCTGGGCGATCCCGAGGCGGTGGAACGCATCCTCCTCCCCGGCCGGCTGATCAGCGGCACCAACATGCTGGCCGTCGAATTGCACCAGGCGGCGGACGGAGGGAACGACCTGTGGTTCGACCTCGCCTTGTCCGCCCGGCCGGTGGATCCGCCCGCGGATTCCGGAGTGGTGTTCAACGAGATCGCGGGCGCCGGCGCGGTGGCCTTCGTGGGGGAACTGGCGAACCGCACGGACGCTGACGTCTCGCTCGAAGGATTCGAACTGGTCCAGCGGGGCCACCAGGAGGCGAGCTTCACCTTTCCCCCGGGGAGTCTCCTGCCGGCCGGTGGATTCCAGGCCCTGACGGCGGCCGAGGTGGGCTTCCAGCCGGCGGCAGGCGACCAGTGGACGCTTTACACGCCCGGCCGCGGCTCCGTGGCCGACGCAGTGACGGTGAAGAAGAAGCTGCGGGGACGGTATCCCGACGCGACCGGCGGCTGGTGGTTTCCCGCACGCGCCACGCCCGGCGCGGCGAATGACTTCACGCTGACGCGCGACGTCGTGATCAACGAAATCATGTATGATCCTAACGCCGGTTCGGCGGGGGGATCCTGGGTGGAGTTGTTCAATCGGGGGACCGTGCCAATCGACTTGTCGGATTGGCGGTTCGACACCGGGATCCAATATCGGTTCGCCCCGGGCCAGGTGATCCCGCCCGGCGGCTATCTGGTCGTGGCCGAGGATCCCAGCGCCCTGCGGGCAGCCCATCCAGGGATTTCCGTCGTCGGTCCCTACACCAATTCGTTGGCGAAGCGGGGCGAACTCCTGGTGCTCAAAGACGCGGCCGGCAACCCCGCAAACACCGTCCGATACGCATCCGGCGGGCGTTGGCCCAACGACGCCTCGGGCGGCGGTTCCAGCCTGGAATTGCGCGACCCGTGGGCGGACAACTCGGTTCCGGAGGCGTGGGCGGCCAGCCGGGAATCCGCCGCCTCAGGTTGGAGCAATTACACCTATCGAACCGTCGCGAAGGCGTCTCCCGGACCCACCCGCTGGAACGAATTCGTGCTCGGCCTGCTCAACGCCGGGGAATGCCTGATCGACGACCTGAAGGTCGTCGAGTCCCCCTCGGGCACACCGGTGTCGCTGTTGTCGAACGGCGATTTCGAAAGCGGCGCCGCCGCCTGGCGGTTCCTCGGAACCCACCGCCTCAGCCACGTGATCCCCGATCCGGACCAGCCGGGCAACCATGTCCTGGATCTCGTCGCCACCGGCCCGACCGAGCACATGCACAATCACCTGGAGACCACCCTCGTGGGAAACCGGGCGGTCGTGAATGGACGGGAATACGAGATTTCCTTCCGGGCCCGGTGGCTGGCGGGAAACAACCAGTTGAACACGCGCCTCTACTTCAACCGCGTTGCGCGGACCACCCGGCTGGCGGTGCCGTCGCTCAATGGCACACCCGGGGCCAGAAATTCCACCGCAGAGACGAACCTCGGCCCCACCTTCACCGACCTCAGGCACCAACCCGTCGTGCCCGCCGCCAACCAACCGGTGACCGTCTCCGTGCAGGCGGCGGATCCGCAGGGGATCGCCACGGCCCGGTTGTACTGGTCGCGGAACGGGGGCGCGTGGCAAAGCCGGGCGCTCGAGGTCCCGCCCGGGGGATTGATCTCCGGCACGATTCCCGGGGCCGCGGCCGGGACGGTGGTGCAGTTCTACGTCGCGGCGACGGACTCCCAGGGCGCCAGCGCAATCTTTCCGCCCGGGGGGACGAATTCCCGGGCGATGTACCAGGTGAACGACCAGCGCGCGCAGTTGGGATTGTTGCACAACATCCGCCTGATCATGACCCCGGCGGACACCACGCTCCTGCATGCCGAAACCAACGTCATGAGCAATGAATCCCTGGGCGCGACGCTGGTGTACGACGAGGAGGAGGTTTTCTATGACGTTGGGGTGCACCTCCAGGGCAGCGAGCGGGGACGCGGCGATCCCGGTCGCGTGGGCTTCACGGTGAGTTTCCCCCCTGACCATCTTTTCCGGGGCGTCCACGACGTCATCTCCATCGACCGGTCGGGTGGGTACACCGGGGTGGGTGGGGACCAGGATGAAATCGTCCTGAAGCACGCGCTCCAGCACGCAGGCGGACTGCCGGGCATGTATGACGATCTGGTTCGCGTGCTCCCGTCCCGGACCGACCTCACCGGCCCGGGCCTGCTGCTGCTGGCGAAGTACGGCGACGTGTTTCTCGACAGCCAGTTCGCACACGGATCCGCCGGCGGGGAATTCAAACTCGAACTGGCCTATTATCCCACCACGACGGTGGACGGGAGCCCGCAGGGGATCAAGCTGCCCCAACCGGACGACGTGCTCGGGGTGGACCTGGGCGACCTGGGCAATGATCCCGAGGTCTATCGCTGGTTTTTCCTCCACGAGAACAACCGCAGCGAGGACGACTACGGGCCGCTGATGGCCCTGGCCAAGGCACTGTCCAAGACCGGGCCGGCGCAGGACGCCGCGGCGCACCAAGCGATGGACGTCAGCCTGTGGATGCGCGCCGTGGCGTTTCAGTCGTTGTGGGGGTTGGTGGACACCTACCCCTTTGATAATCCGCACAACTTCATCATTTATTTCCGTCCGGAGGACGGCCGGGCGCTGCCGTTTCTTTGGGACATGGACTTCAATTTTGGCGCCGGCCCCACCGCGCCTCTCAATCGCGCCACGGGCAATCTCGGACGCCTGATCAGCCTGCCGGGGAACCAGCGCCTTTACCTGGGGCACATGCTGGACCTCATCACCACCACCTATAACACGAATTACCTGACGCCCTGGATCGCGCATTTCGGCAGCCTCGTGGGCCAAAACTTCAGCGGAATCCGGACCTATGTGGACCAGCGGGCAAAGTCGGTGCGCAGCCAACTGCCGGTCCAGGTCCCCTTCACCATCACGTCGAATGGCGGCGAAGACTTCCTGGTGGACACGACCAGCACGGTCATCACTGGGCGGGCGTGGATCCAAGTGAAGGAGATCCGACAGGCCGGCCGGCCGGAGCCCCTGAACCTCAAATGGCCCAACCTCACCACCTGGCAGGCTGTGGTCCCGCTCCAGTTGGGGACCAACCGGCTGGAGTTCCAGGCGTTTGATTTCCAGGGCGCTTGGATCGCATCCGACGCCATCACCGTGACGAGTTCCGCCCTCGGGGGAGGGTTGGACACCGACGGGGACGGGATGCCGGATGCCTGGGAATTGGCCCATGGTCTGGATCCGCAGGTGTCCGACGCCGATCTCGATTCCGATCGCGACGGATATTCGAACGTCCAGGAATACCTCGCGGGCACCGATCCGGGAGACGCTTCCAGCCGCTTGATGCTGGAGGCTGTCCGCGGGGCCGATGGTTTGAAGCTGTCCTACCAAGCCCGCGCCGGCCGATCCTATACGTTGCTGGGACGGGATGCCCTTTCGGGAGGCGCGTGGCAGCGCCTCGAAGACGCGGATCCCGAGGTGGGAGACCATCGAGTGGAGGTGCCGGACCTCGGCGGAGCGCCAACCGCCGATCGCTTTTACCGGCTGGTGACCCCAAAATTACCGTAAGGAACGAGGGAAAGGGGTGGCGGTACCATTCCCAACAGTCCTGGGAGGATGGATTGGATTCAGAAACCGCGGGCAACGCCCTCTCTCAGAGTTCAACGATCATCCCCGGAGCCGACACTTGGCCGCGAAATTCGCCTCTGCCAGCGCGAAGCAGGCGCCCGAACGGTCAATGATGTGGTGAAGTCGGGATCCACAACGACCTCCCCCGTGGAACGGAGACGGTAATGCCCCGGCTTGGCTCGCGCGAACGCCGTCGGCTCGGGAAAAAGCGTGAAATCCGCGCCGTTTCCCGCAACCCGGATATGGACCAATTCATCGGCAAGCGACTCAACAACCCCATGAAACTGCTCCTGACTGAGCACCTTGTTCTCAGGATCCACCCGCGTGATCCCCACCAGGACAGTCCTGCCGAGCAACTCGCTGCAACTCTTTGGAGAGTCCGTCGGTTGCGAAGGGTTCATCGGGGACGAAAGGCGCACCGGGATAAACCCCCTCGAAAAACCCAACAGGCCAGGATCAATCCGCACAGCACGCCAACTGAGAGCAACGGGATGAGGAGGACCGCGGCACTCTCCCTCGCCTCACCGTGCAGGTGGTGCAGCCCCTGAACCAATCTCGTGAATGTGTCGTGCTCCATGGGGGTGTCGCAGTTGAACGCAGAGGGTCAGCGACCCAAGCCAGACCCAAACAAGTCTAGATTCGCCCGAGTGCGGATCGGCCGGCACCCCTTCGCAAGGCCCGCCGCATTAAGCGATCTGGGTTTCATTTGAACGCTCCGAACCGTGCGTAGAGTTTCGAAACGTTGGAGCCGAGCGTCGCGGGCAACCGGAGGCGTTGGGGCTTGGTACTGCCCCAACCCGCCGGCGTTCGGTCCGGAGATCTGGTTCGCCGTTCCATTGAGGGAACCGCTGTGGCTACGCCCCACCTCTCGTAGAAAATTCGCTGAATCAACAAGCTTCCACACCATCCCCACCAAAACGAACATGAAGACCAACCCCAGGATCGTGGCTTGGAGGCGCGTCAGTAGTCCCCCCCTCCTGTAGGTGCATACCGTCACGATGATAGACCCAACGCAAACCGCTGCCACAATCGCCGCACCGAGCCATTGGGATCTTACTTCCGACCACGCTCCCAGAGTCGGAACCATCCCGCCAAGACACCAAGCACCGAGGAACATCACGAGGAGCCGAAAGAAGTGACGCCACCCTGGGCTCCGCGGGACTTTCGTGGTTGTTACTTGGTCGGACATACTCCTCACCGCGAACGCCGCGCCCCACCCACCCCCACCGGATGCCAGTACGCAGCACCCATAGGACACACAAAGCACCACAACCCTCCGGCCGGAAGGAACGAGCAGCGGATAGCTACAGGCGAATCCTCAGCGGTCATGTCGGCTTCCTCTCAGTAACCGACGTAGTTGACGAAGCACCCGTGGATAGCACCGCGGTCCAGAAGGCGAAAGGGGTCAATATGCGTGCCGCAGCGAGTTGCAGCCAGAAGGCGAGCCATGACGACCAAGACGACCACGGCGAGCCCATGAAAATTAGGACGAAAAGAGAGCCTATGACCGCGCCGGACGCGGCGCCGCAGGCGACAAAACGACGAGCGACCGGGGCTTTCAAGGCGAGAAACCCGAGCGCCGAGTGAGCGAGTACGAGAGTTGCGGTATCCCAGAGCCATGCATTCTGAACCCAGAAGAACGCCTGCAGGAAGAATTTCAGGACCAATCCAATCCCCAGCGCGCCCCAGGTCACCCAACCCCATCGCGGCCGACCAATCAGGGTGACGGTGTTGGCGAGGATGATGCTGAGCATCGCAGCAGCCCCTGGGTCGCGAAACGTGCCGTATTGAGGCCCAGGCAGGTCGTCCAGCAGCATACATGAGATCGCAATCAGGCTGGCGATGATCCGTGGGTCCCTGAGTTGAACGACCATACCCGACCTATCGTCCACGAGTGACCGACGACGACCTCGTCACCGCGTCGCCGCGAAGAAAATTGTCGAACGGACTACCCCCTGGAAATCCAACACGGGACGTCGTTCCCTCGACCGAACTTACCAAGCGGGCCGTGTCCACGGCGACCTGCTCACGAGATCGCTTCTGACGCCCATTGAATCGCTGCTGGCGCTCGTAGGAACCAGGAATCGTCCAAACTCCCCAGAGCGTGACAACCGCTCCCAGAAAGCCCAATCCCCAACCGACATGTCGATGCTGGGGCTCTCTGCCCGCGGACAGAAGTCCACAAATCGTTGCCAACAACCCGAAGACAATCGCCAGCACGGCGTGGGTAAACACCTGCCCGTCGAGCACCATCTGCCCAAGGCCTCCAAACAAAACACAAAGCAGTGCTACAGGGCGCATGGCCAGTGAAGTCGCCAGCGACAGAACCGAGCGACGTGGTCCGCCCGCGTTTGGTCCGGTGACTTTGTTGGCCGACGACATCTTCATGTCCCTGCTCATCGCTTCAGGATCAGTTGGATCGCGAGGATAAGGCTGAATGCGACGCTGGGGAATAAAGTGAGAAGGACGGAGAAAACCATGCCGAAGCAGAACGAAATCTCTCCGTAAGCCTCCGCCCTTGCACCCCAGATTCGTCGGGCCACGAGCTCGGAAATCCATCCCCCTGTGAAACAGACATTGGCCGCTATCCCGTACATCACCACGAGTACGATGACAAAGAGCGGCGGGTCCGGGAATGGGACCTCGATCCCGCGCCGATCAGCCGCCAGAGCCAAAGCCAATGAAACGGCGCCGCCAACGATCCCGGCAAGCCCCACAATCAGGTTGTAGGGAGCCCGACGGAGCTCCCACCATTTCACAATCGCCCAGGCGCTCTGTGCCGGGATCGCACGCGAAAACAGCCTCGAACGTGTCAACCACAATGGCATGAGCCTACTCTCCACGAACGTTTCAGATCACTGATCCGGTGCCGGGAATTCCGCCTTCCAACCGGGGCGTCCTCGCCGGGCTTGCTGCATCCGGTTTCTTCGACTTTCCCGTCATACTCAAGAGACAAGGGGTGACCCAAACCGTCGAACCCTAAAGCGGACAATACCGGCGACTGATCCACAAACCATGATGCCGAATCCCAGCCAGCGAGTGAGAGAGGCGATGCTTGCGTGATGAGCGTACCGCGCCGACATCTCTGGCGTCGGATCCTGATCGGGGATGCCGGCAAAAATCACGTCGTAAACGGAACCCGCGAGAAGCAGGAGGAAACCCGCCGCGACAAGGATGACCGGCCAAAATCGTCTCATGGCGTAAATGTTGTCGTCAGTAACGCGCCAGCAATCGTCCCCGGAAGGTAGCCCATGCGCAATCGGCACATTCACTGGTTCGGCCCTGTTAGCCCACTGGTTTTAAATCCCCATGACTATACTCCCCTTGGTCCATCCGTTCCCCAATGGGATGCCGGTGCATACCGAATGAGTTCATGACAGCCTCCGACACCATGCCTCTCGACTCCACTCGGCCTGGGCTTTGGCAATACCACTCATGAGGACATCGGAGAGCGATGGGGCAATGGATGGATTCAAGTACCGGAGCGGAACCGCGCCCCGGCAGTGAAAAGTTTAGCAAGATCGACGCCACTTGATCTCAGGCTGTCGGGCACAGGAGGATCCCCGCCTTTCACCTGCACAACGTCCCCCTCTTTTGGAGGGATGAGTCGGAGTCGAGCGCGGCGCATTCCAGGACGCTTCGCGACGAGTTGTGGCGTTGGAAGACCGCCTGGACTTGGAGTGCGACCGCGCAGCTGTCGCTTTGGAACGACGCGTTGTTCACGGACAGTTTGAAAATTGCCCCGTGGGGCGTCTCGCCGGGATAGAAAGCGCATCGACTTTCAACCTATCACTTTTACAAGACTACGGCTGTCGATATCATGACCTCGTCGAGACCAGTGCAGCGTTATGATGACTTAGACTGCGGCAGCCAGCTGCCGGAGCGCACGAGAGAACCAGGACCACAAAATGCCGGACAAACCCAAACCGGATGGAATCTTCATCTCGTGCGTCTCCGACGAATTCGAGAAAGACGGAGCGCCATTTCCCGGCCTACGAGGACAACTGCGCAGATACCTTGCCCGCACCCGAAGCAACGTTCGGGTGCAAGAAGACTTCCCGCAGACGGCCGTGGATACCGTCCAGAAGTTGGCCGACGAGATCCGCCCGCGAGCTGTGGTCATTCACCTGGTCGGCGAGAAGCCCGGCGCGACTGCCGCTGCCTTCGCAGTTGCCGAATACCTTAAGGCGGAGCCGGACTTCCTCAAAAACCACCCAGCGCTGCGGGCTGCCTTAGGCGACTTCTCCGGTATCAGTTACGCGCAATGGGAGGCGTTCATCGCCCTGCATCACAACATTCCGCTACTCGTCTACGCCACCGACAAAGCATCCGCCCAACAAACGCACCTCAATCGCCTGCAACTCGGTCGGCGGCACGCCACCAAGATCACGAATGACACAGACCTGTTCGGCCAACTCATCGGCGATCTGAATGAGATTCTCCCAGTCGTACCCAAGCTCATACGCAAAATCTCCGGAACGCATTTGGAGAAACACGCCCCACGCGTGTTGTTCGGGCGCAAAAATGAGTTGTCGGCACTGGACGAGGCATGGGCCAAAGACACGCTGAACGTATTCACCCTGGTCGCGTGGGGTGGGGCGGGGAAGACCTCGCTCGTGTTCCACTGGGTACAGACCCGCTTCCAGGGCAAAGGCTGGTCCGGCGTCGAGCGGTATTTCGACTGGAGCTTCTACAGCCAGGGGACCGGCGAAAGCCGGCAGACATCCGCCGACCTGTTCATCGCTAGGGCTCTCGAATTCTTCGGTGATCCCGACCCGACCCAGGGCGGCCCGCACGAACGTGGCGAGCGACTCGCCGGGCTGATTCGTCAGCATCGTACCCTGCTCGTCCTCGACGGCATCGAACCACTGCAATACCCACCCGGCGACCCGCAGTCCGGGAGGCTGAAAGACCCGGCACTCGAATCGCTGCTGCGTGAACTGGCCGCCGACAATCCCGGCCTGGTGATCATCACCACGCGCGAACACCTCGCCAATGTCGCGGGACATGCGACCACCGAGGAACAGAAGCTCGACAAACTCGGTGAAGAAGCGGCGGTCGCCCTGCTGCGCCATCTGCAGATCGTCGGCACGGATGAGGAGTTCCATGCGGCTTGGAAGGACGCTGGCGGCCATGCGCTCACGCTCAGCCTGCTGGGACGCTTCATCGCCGACGCCTATGAAGACCGCGACATCCGCCACTACCGCGAGGTGAAATTCGAAGCGGCCGACCAGGAGCGCCAGGGACGCTCGGCGTTTAAGGTGATGATCGCTTACGAGCGATGGTTGCGCGGCGGTGGACCGGAACGTCAGCGCGAACTGGCCGTGCTACGTCTGACCGGCCTATTCGACAGGCCCATGTCGAAAAGCTGCCTGCAGGCGCTTCGGTCAGAACCGTTGATTCCAGGACTGACCGAGAATCTAGTGAAGTTGACGCAGCAGCAGTGGAACATCGCGGTCAAGCGTCTAAGCGAGGTAGAACTCCTCTCCGACTCATCTGAGGCGATCGACGCGCACCCCCTGATTCGCGAGTACTTCGCAGCGCGGTTGAAGCAGGACCAGCTGGGGGCGTTTCGGGCGGCCCACTCGCGGCTGTTTGACCACCTATGCGGGAACACGCCGTACCGACCGGACGGCCTCGACGGACTGGCCCCGCTTTATGAGGCGGTCACCCACGGCTGCCTCGCGGATCGACAGCAGGAGGCGTGCGAACTGGTCTACATCGATCGCATCCTCCGTGGCATGGAGGGCGCGGGCCTCTACAGTACGAAGAGACTCGGGGCAATCGGAGCCAATCTCGCGGCGGTGGCGGCCTTCTTTGACGAGCCGTGGAGCCAGGTGTCGCCGAACCTGACCGCTTCTGAACAAGCCTGGCTGTTGGCCGAGGCCGCCTTCGGACTCCGTGCCCTCGGCCGCTTGACCGAAGCGCTGCGACCGGCGCGTGCCGCGTTGGAGATGCGAGTTCAACAAAAAAACTGGAAGAACTCGGCGATTGTCGCCAGAAACTTGAGCGAATTGGAGGTGACTCTGGGCCGATTGCCGGATGCTGTGAACGACGCCCGCCAGTCGATCACCCACGCCGACCAGAGCGGAGATACGTTCCAGCAAATTGTTAGCCGCACCGCGGCGGCGGATGCCTTACTGCAGTCCGGCCAGCGGGCCGCAGCTGGCGCCCTCCTCGTCGAAGCCGAACGGATGCAAATGAAAATGCAGCCACAGTTCGACCTGCTATATTCCCTGCGTGGATTCAAATACTGCGACTGGCTGCTAGGCCCCGTCGAACAGGCCTGCTGGCAGCATTGGCTCGATCAGCCCATCTCCATTTCCCCTCAAATCTCAGAGGGACTAGCCGAGGTCGAACGCAGGGCGACGACGACACTGAAGTGGTCGATCGACGAGAAATTAGGCCTTCTCGACGTCGCTCTCGATCACCTGACACTCGCCCGGGTCGGGCTGATACGAGCGATCCTAAATGCCAATCCTACGCCCCCCCTGCCTACTCTCGAACTACCCCATGTCGCCGCCGCCGTAAACGGCCTCCGCGCCGCAGCGCAGATGTACCACCTACCCCGCGGCCTGCTCACCGCTGCACTTTACCACTTCGTCCTTGGCGAGCCCACACTCGCGTGGAAGCAACTGGCCGAAGCGCAGCAGATTGCCGAGAGAGGCCCTATGCCCCTCTTCCTCTCCGATGTCTACCTGACGCGCGCCCGCCTCGCGGGACGCAGGATGGGAGAAACGGGAAGTTGGAACATCGATCCCAAAGCCGAACTCGCCCGGGCCGCCCACCTCATCCGAACCCACGGCTACGGCCGCCGATTCGAGGAACTCGCCGCCGCCGAAGCCGCGTTGAAATGACCCGGACTGGGGCAGCCACCCATGGGAGAACCACGACCAAATGATTCCGGACAATCCCGAGGCCGACTTCCGTGCGGCTGACCAGCCGCGGATTCGGCGGGGACGCGGGGTGCGGATTGAGAGAAGGAATTTTCCAAACGCTTCCCGCCGGGACGGAAAGCGGGAGCTTCGCACCCGAACTCCAGGACGCTTCGCGAGATTGCCTTGGCGGCTCCCAGCCCCTGAACTCGGTGCCCGGATCGAATTTGGTGCCAGCGGGAAGAATCGAACTTCCGACCAAGGGCTTATGAGTCCCCTGCTCTACCGCTGAGCTACGCTGGCCCAATTCGTGGCCGCTTCCGCAGCCCGTCCACCGGAGTTTCCCGAGGGACCGATCAGACCCTCCCACGCCGGGACGGACTAGGTAGCCATCCGCGGGTTTCCGGGCAAGCGGTTTCCCAAAGTTTGCCGGACCACCCCGCCGGGAACCTCAGGGCTTCCGGTTCCAGAACAGGTCCTGCCAGCGCTTCTGCTTCTCCCCCGCCTCCCGCAGAAACGGCGCGAGCGCCCCCCAACGAAGCATGCGCTCGTTGATCCACCGCCAGGGTTGCCGGAGCGGACGCGCAAAATCCACGAACAACACCACGCGGTATCCCTCGGTGTCGTTCCACACTTCGTGATTGAAGGTGTCGTCAAAAATGAAGGCCTCGCCCTCGCGCCAGGAATAGAAATCGTTGCCCACCCGGATTTTCACACGCTCCCGGGGCTGCGGCACCATCAGGCCCACGTGGAGGCGGAGGATCCCGTTCCAAGCACCCCGGTGCGCCGGAATGTGCTTCCCCGGGGACAGGATGCTGAAGAAGGCGGTGGTCATGCCCGGAATCTTGCCGAGCAGCCGGGCGGTTTCCGGACACCGCCGCGCATTCTCCGTGCAGTCCATGCCGATGCCGGCGAGGAAAAAGGTCTTCCAGTTGGTGTCGGACTGGATGGCGCCGACCTCCTTGAGAATGTCCTGGAAGCTGGGCATCTGGTCGCGAAAGACCATCACGGCATCGAGCTCCTTCCGGATCAGGTGCCACTCGCGCTCGATCTCGGCGGCCCACGGAAAGTCCCGGGTCTGGTAGATGTGCGGGTCGCCCAGCGGCGATGCGGCAGCGACTCGGGATTCCATCCAGTTCTGGAACGCGAGCCCCATGCGTCCGGTGAACGAGCGGTCGGTCTTCAGGGTATGGCGTCGGTGGCGCAGGTCCTCGGCGGGCGGAGTCGCTGTGGCGGCGGTCTTCGGCGCAGGAGCGGAAGCAGTGGTCATGGACATCAATTACAGCAACGGCGGGGCCACGGGCCTCCGGCGCGCGTTCGGGAACGCTAACAGAATCGGGGCCAGGCAAACAAGCGGCTCCTTGGAGAAGAGGTCGGGACGCTGTGCCGCCGAGCCGACTGAAGTCGGTACTACAAGCGGGCAGACGCCAAGTGCCGATTCGCGCGGGGAGCTACGCCGAGTAGTCGAGGTACACAGTCTTGGTGCGGCTGTAGAAATCCAACCCAGCCGTGCCCTGCTCGCGGAAGCTGTCGGTGCTGCTCTGCTTCACGCCTCCGAACGGGGCCTGGAGGGCGAGTCCGGTGCTGATCTGGTTGACCTTTACGACGCCGCACTCGATGCGGTCGGCATACGTCAGGGCCTTCCGATAATCGCGCGTGACCAGGCTGGCGCTGAGGCCGTAGTCCACGCCGTTGGCCACGGTGATCGCCTCGTCAAAGCCGTCCACGGCCAGAACGGCAACCACCGGCCCGAAAATTTCCTCCTGCGCCACGCGCATGGACGGGGTGACGCCGCCCAGCACCGCCGGCTGCAGGAACCATCCGTGGGCGAGATCCCCCTCGGTGAGTCGGGCACCGCCCCAGACGAGCTGGGCGCCCTCGGCGGTGGCCTGCGTGATGGCGGCCAGGTTGCCGTCGAGTTCGGAGCGGTTGACGGCAGGCCCCATCTGGACGCCAGCCGAAAGCCCCGGGCCGACCTTCCAGGACTTCGCCAACGCCACGAGCTTCTCCGTGAAGGCCGCGAGGACCGGACGTTCCACGATGACACGGCTGGTTGCCGTGCAGGCCTGTCCGGTCAGCCCGAACCCGGCAATCGCCACCAGTTTCGCGGCCAGGTCGAGATCGGCGTCCGCGAGGACAATCGTGGGATTCTTGGACCCCATTTCCAACTGGCAGCGGATCATGCGCGGGGCCACGGCCTGATAGAGCTGGGAGCCGACCGCCTTGGACCCGGTGAAGCTCAACGCCTGCACGGCGGGATTGGACGCAATTTCGGCCCCGAAGGCGCGGCCTTCACCCGTCACCACGTTCAGGACACCGGGAGGCAGTCCGGCTTCGTGAAGGACCCGAGCCAGTTCAAGGCTCATGGACGGCGCCGGGGACGCGGCCTTCAGGACCACCGTGTTCCCGCAGAGGAGAGCTGGGGCCATCTTCCAGGCCGGGATGGCGATGGGGAAATTCCACGGCGTGATCAGTGCCACGACTCCCAGCGGTTCGCGCCGGGTCATGAGGAGATTCTGCGGCAGGTCGTGCGGAAGGGTCTGTCCGCCCAGGGTGTAGCTTTGCCCCCCGAGGAACCGGAAGATGTCCACCGCCCGCTGCACCTCGCCCGTTGCCTCGGCCAGTGTCTTGCCCTCCTCGCGAACGAGAAGTTCGGCGAGGGAGGCCTTCCGGGCTTCGAGCAACTGGGAAGCCTTGCTCAGGATGCGTCCCCGTGCGACTGGCGTGGTCGCAGCCCATTTCGGAAAGGCGTCGCGCGCGGCGGTCACCGCGGCGGCGTAATCTGCAGCGCCCCCCGAGGCATAGGTGGCCACCGTTTCCCGGACATCCGCCGGATTCTGCGTGGAAAACGTCGCCCCCGACCGGGCGGGAACAAACTCGCCGTGGATGAACAGTCCGTACGAAGTCATGCGGGCGCCAGCATAGGGCGTCCGGCCGCCGCGGGGCAGCTGATTTCCACAAAGGGGACGAACGGCCGCCTCAACGGGCCCGGTTCGTCAACGCCGCCTTGCCGATGTCGGTGATGACATCCCAGGCGGGGCCCGGGAATTTGTGCATGCCCACCATGACGTCCTCAAAGGCATCGAGGAACCACTTCACGTCGCCTTCGTTGATGACGAAGGGCGGGAGCAGCTTGACCACGTCGATGGCGTGGCCTGCCACCTGGGTGATGATGTGGTGCTTGTTCATCAGCGGCATCACGCAGGCCTGGGGGAACAGGCTCTTGTCCAGTCCGTGGCAGATACCCCAAGCCGTCTTAAGCGTGAGCGACCGCGGCGATCCAAACTCGATGCCCACCATCAGGCCGCGCCACCGCACCTCCTTCATGAACTCAAACCGAGGAATCATCGCCTTCAATCCCTCCCCGATCAGATTGCCCATGCGCTCGGCATTCTTCATGAGCTCGTAGCGGTCGAGCACGTCGAGGGCCGCGAGTCCAGCCGCCATGGCGAAGTTGCCCTGACTGAAGGTGGAGCTGTGGACCACCGAGCGCTGCATGCTCGAGAACACCTTGTCGTGAATCCACTTCTTGCACAGCACGGCGGCCACGGGGACGAATCCGCCGGAGAGCGTCTTGGACAGCACCACGATGTCCGGATCAACCTCGGGCCCATCGTGCTCGATGGCCAGGAACTTTCCGGTGCGGCCCATTCCGGACTGAACCTCGTCATCGATGAAGATCGCGCCGTACTTGCGGCAGAGTTTCTGAGCGCCGAGCAGGTACCCCGGGGCTCCGATATACACGCCCTTGCCCTGGATCGGCTCCACCACGAAGGCGGCCACATCCCCCCGCTTCAATTCCCGCTCGAGTGCGTCGAGGTCGTTGAAGTCGATCATCCGGCAGTCCGGAAGATAGGGCTCGAAGCCGGACCGGAAGCTGTCGTCTCCATTGACGGACAACGCGCCATAGGTCAGGCCGTGGTAGGCCTTTTTGCAATAGATGATGCCCGGACGTCCCGTCGCGCACTTGGCGTATTTGATCGCGGCCTCGACTCCCTCGGCGCCGGAGTTGGCGAAGAACACCATGTCGAGCGGGTTCGGCATGCGCTTCTTCAATTCAGCCGCCAGGACTCCGGAGAGCAGCGGCGCCTCCATCTTCACCAGGCTCGGATACTCGGCGTTGAGGAAGTCAGTGAGCACCCGCCGGACGTCGGGGTGGTTGCGTCCGAGTCCGAACACGCCGTATCCGGACAGCATGTCGAGGTACTTCGTCCCCTTGACATCCCAGAGGTACGGCCCCTCGGCCCGAACGTAGCAATGGTCGAATCCAATCGTCTTGAGTGTCTTGACGTTCGACGGATTCACGTGCTGCGAGTGCAGCTCGTAATTCTGGCCCTGGTGCTCCTTGAGGAGCGCCCGGATATCGAGTCCCGTGGGACGTGGTTCTGACGCGGCGGTCTCCATCTGCATGAGGACAGTATGTTCCCTCCCGTCCGCCTGTCCAAGTCAAGCATGGTGCGGGCCCCCACAAGCAATGCGCATGGATCCCGTGGAGCCGCCTCATGACCTACGGTCGCTTCCAAAAAATCCGGCTGCGGGCGGTTCAGGCTTGTCTGGGAAAGGATCCAGGGAGAAGAGAGGACACGATGCTCGGGAAACGATGGCGATTGGGATTCGGAATGGCCGCGGCGATGCTGCTGGGAGCCGGCTGCGCGACATCCAGCCACGACACCGCAACCAAGGCCAAGACCACGACGGGAACCGCCCCGGCGGCAACCACGGCCGGGGGTGTGGCACCGACCGACCCGGCGCGCGTGGAAGTGATCCCCTGGGCACCGGACCGGACCTACCGGCGGATGGGGGAAATCACCATCACGCCCGCGCCCAGTTCGTCGCCGAAGCAAATTGACGCGTCCCTGCGGGAGGCGGCGGGATCCCTGGGAGCCCACGCGGTGTTTGTGATCTGGGATCCGAAGCACCGGCTCCAGGTCGTGCAAGTGGACCCGCTCGCCACGGAACGCGAGCTGAAATACCCGCCCGACGCCATCGTCGCAGTGGCCATCCGGTACGAGTGACCGGAGCGTTGCGCCACCCGGCGAACTGCAGAATTCGCCTTTGAAGGGGCGGCCTCGTGCGCCACTGTTTTGGCTCCAATGAGTCGCACAGTGGATGTCCCGGTGGAGACCACCGATCCCGTCAATGCCCGGATCCTCTCGGTCAGCGAGGACCGGATCGCGGGGTTCCTGCCGGATCCCCTCGCGGAAATCGGCCGTCTCAGCGACGTGCCCGTGGCAGTGGTCACGGAGCGTCTGCGCGCCATGCTCTCGGCTGGCGTGATCCGACGCATCCGCCAGACGCTGCTGGCCACGAATCTTGCGGATGGGGCCCTGTGCGCGTGGCAGGTGCCCTTGGAACGGACGGACGCGGCGTTCGACTTCCTCTTTCAGGAGGATCCCTTCAGCGGTCATGTCGTGACGCGCTCCACCGATGCCGCGACGCCGGGTTCCAATTACCGCCTGTGGACCACCCTGAAGGTACCCCAGGGGTTCTCGTTGGAGCGCCACGCGGCCTGGCTGGCCCGGCGCATCGGGGCGGAACATTACCGCTTGATGCCCGCCCGGAAGCTGTTTGCGCTCGGGGTCGGACACGTCCGCCGGCGCGGAATGGAACCGGGCAGTCGCGCGGACGAATTGGCGGAGGCGATTGACGTGCAGGTGGTCCGCTTGAGCGAACTGGAATGGCGAGTGTTGGTGGCGCTGAAGCGGGAGTTTCGTCCGGAGGAACTCGGACCCCACCTGTGGCGCGGGCGGGCGGAGGAGGCAGGGGTTCCGTTGGAGGAGTTCCTCAAGGTCGCGGCGGACCTGGATGCGCGGAAGATCATCGGACGCTTCAGCACCTTCCTGGAGCACGTCAAGGCTCTGGCCACCGGGGAACGGGTCACGCGGTTCAATGCCCTGTTCCACTGGGCGGTCCCGCAGGGACGCGAGCTGGATGCCGGACGCGAAGTCGGGCGGCACCACATCATGACCCACGCCTACTGGCGGGAGGGCGGTCCGGAATTCCGGAACGTGAACATCATGGGCGTGGCTCACGGCACCGACAAGGAGACGGTGCGCGCCCACAAGGCGGCCATCGACCGTCACCTGGTCGAAGCGGGCATCGCGCCCACCTACACCAATGTGTTCTGGGGCGGAAGGAGCGAGATCAAGCCCAGCGAGATCTCACCGTTCGCCTACATCGAATGGTGTCGCCGGATGGAGCTGGATCCGGACGCAATGCGGTCCTGAAGGATCCCTCCCGGATCCAAGCCTTCCTTTCCCGATCAGGCGGAGGCGCGCAACGCGGCCTGGAGCTTCGCCTCATCATCGTGGCTCAGCGACGATTGGAGGATGGTCCCGCCATACTTCTGAATCTCCGGGACCACCTTGTCGGCGGTGACCGAGCGCACCAGGACGAACAGAGCCGAGGTGTTGGGTGAAAGCTTCGCGGCGACATCCTTCATCATCTGGTCATCGATCCCGAGGTCCGTGAGGGCGCCGGAAATGGCCCCGAAGGAGGCGCCCACGGCGGCCCCGAAGATCGGATTGAGGAAGATCATCCCGATCAGGGTTCCCCAAAATCCTCCGGACACCGCGCCCGCGGCGGTCAGGTTGACGGCCTGGTGCAGCTTGATCTTGCCTTCGGCGTCCTTGGTGACGACGACCGCATCCTCGAGGTCGATCAGGTGCTCCTTCTGAAGCTTGATCAGGGTGAGGCGGACTTCCTGGGCTTTGAAGGGGTCGGGATAGGAGACGGCAATCAGTTGCGACATGGTGAAGAGACTCTGGAACGGGCGTGGCGGGATGCAACTGGATCTGCGGTTGAAAGTGAGAAAGGACCCGCCTCACGGTCGGGCCCCCGAACCCGCGGTCAGCCCGGTCACTCCGGACGCCCCCGTCTCAACAGTTCCAGGGTCCTGGAGTCCGGTTCTCCACTGAAGAAGCGGTCGAGGATGGCCTGAAATCGATTTTGCGGTCCGGCGACCTCCCGAAACAGCGTGGCACAGGACCGCAGCTTAAGGTCGTCGGGCGCACCAAGGATCTCCAGGGCGGATTTGCCAGGAACGTCCAGGACCGCCTGGGCGCATTCCTCAAGGCGGGGCCCCAGAATGGGATGGGCGAGGTAAGCCCTGGCCTCTTCGAGATTCCGGACCGCGTACCGCAGCGCCATTTCACTGGATCCCAATCCGTCCAGCTGGGGGAAGACAAACCACATCCAGTGGGTCTCCTTGCGTCCCCGGCGTAGTTCCCCGAGGGCGGTGTCGTAAACGGCAGACTGGGCGGTGACAAAGCGAGAGAGCGAATGAGAATCGTCGGCAGACATAATGGAGCGATCCGGATCGCCGAGAAGGATCGCCTCAGCGAGAACGCTTTGTCACGCTGCCGGCGCGACATGAGTTCCGAATCCGGAGTCACCCTGCCGACGGACCTGCCCCGGCGAGCCACGCCGAGCTGGATCGGGCACGTGATTGCCGGAGTGCTGCTGCTGATCCTGGCGGCGGTGGTCGGGCGCGAGGTCGGTCACCGCATTCCCGAGTTGGAGGTGTGGATCGAACAGCAGGGCATGTGGGGCTGGCTCATCTTCGTCGCGGTCACCCTGGTGTGCACGTCCTGCTTCGTGCCGGACACCCTGTTCGCGGTGATGGCAGGCGTTCTCTACGGCGTCGCCGGCGGGACCGCGATCATCACCGTGGCCGTATTGCTCACCGCGACGCTCAACTTCACCCTTGCCCGGTGGTGGCTACACGCCCTGGTTCGGAAATGGCTAAGCCGGCGTCCGCGCCTCGCCGCCATTGAGCGTGCGGTCGACCGGGAGGGATTGCGCTTCCTGGTCCTGCTCCGATTGACGCCTTTGAGTCCGGTGGCGGTCAGCTATCTTCTAGGAACCACGCACACACGATTTGTTCCCTTCCTGGTCTCGAGCCTTGGATTGATTCCCGGCCTGTTCGTGGAGGTGTACCTGGGCCACGTGGCGCGGCATGTGGTGGGGGCATCCGGGGCCGTCCCGGGACACTCCCGTTCCCACGCGGTGTTCACGCTCGCGGGCCTGGTGCTTTGTTTCCTGCTTCTCGCCTACATCACGCGCATCGCCCGGCGGGCGATCACCGAGGCCGAGGCGGAAGCCACCGAAGCTTCCGGGACGCCGCCCGCAAACAGGCCCCAGCAGGCCCCTCAACGCCCGTCTTCCGTGTGATCCTTGCCCAACCGGACCACCCGGTTGGTCGCCGAGGACGGCGGGCGGGGCTGGCGGGGTTTGTAGAAGATTCCGAAGCGCGCCAGGTTGCTGGAGACTGTGGCCAGGTTCGTCAGGGCACTCCCCATCTGGAGACGGAGGGCCTCGTCCTGAAGCAGCGCGCCCGCGACGCCACGTCCGGACCGGAGATCGGCGGTGATGGACTTCAAGTCCGCGGTGGCGGCGTCTGCATTGGACACGAGCTCCTTCAAGGCCGGGCGCTCCTCGGTCACGAGGCCATCCAACTGAAGGGCCGTGCCCTTCAAGGTTCCGGTCATGGCAGTGAGGTTGCTGAGGACGCCGGAGACGGCCGGGGCATTGGTCTGCACCAGTCGGCGGGCGTCCTCCAGGGTTGCCGCCGCCTCCTCGGTGGCCCGGCGGAGATTTGCGGCCGAGGCGGTGAGATTGGTCAGGGTCTCCGTCGTGATCAATTGTTCGTCCACCTTGCGAACCGCGCCGTTGATCCGGTCAAGCGCAATGTCGAGTTTTCCCAGGAGCGCGGTGGCGGACCGGGCGGTTTCCTGGAGATCGAAGGGCTTCTCGGCCTGGACGATTTCGTTGTCCGAAATCACCGGGGCTGTGGCGCCCTGAGGCGTGATGGAAACGTACTGGTCGCCCAGGAATCCCGACTGATCGATGCTGAACCGGGCGTCCCTCCGGACGGGATAGCGCGACAGGATCTTGGCGGAGATCTCCACGATCTTTCGGTCCGGGGTCAGTTCAATGCGGCTGACGCTGCCCACGGGCACGCCGGAGATGCTGACCGGGGCGCCCTCCTTCAGGCCGCCCACCTCGGAGGTCGCGATCCGGATGGTGTAAGTCGAGGTGAACAGGCCGCGTCCCTTGCTGAAGTTGAGGATCATCGCCGCGATCAGGGCGAGGGTGAACAGGACGAACAGGCCTACTTTGCGTGCGGAGGACATGGACGGGGGTTCAGTTGCCTTCCAACGGGGAGTTCCCCGGGGCTTGGGCGATGCCGTTGACGAAATGGTACACGATGGGATCGCTCGATCCGAGAATGTCCGCCGTGGCGCCATCGGCGTGGATGACGCCCTCATGCAACATCAGGATCCGGTCGCTGATCCGGCGGGCGCTCGCCATGTCGTGGGTCACGGCGATGCTGGTGACGCCCAGCTGGCTCCAGACCCGGCGGATCACCGAGTCGATGCGGGCGGCGGCGATGGGGTCGAGTCCGGTGGTGGGTTCATCGTACAACAGGATTTGCGGACGGTAGACGATGGCGCGGGCCAAGCCCACACGCTTGCGCATGCCGCCGGAAAGTTCGGCCGGCTTTTTGTCCCCCGTACCCGGCAGCTCGACCATGTCCAACGCCTCGTCCACCAGGCGCCGAATCTCGGCCGGGGTATGCTTCCGTTCCCGTCGGAGGACGAACCCGACATTTTCAGAGACGCTGAGCGAGTCGAAGAGCGCGGCCCCCTGGAACAGCATCCCGAAACGGCGCCGCACGGGAAGCAGCTCGCGTTCATTGAGTGAGCACAGGTTCGTGCCATCCACAAGCACCCGTCCGCGGTCCGGTTGCAATAGGGCGACGAGATGTTTCAGGAGGACGCTCTTGCCGCCGCCGCTGCGTCCGATGATGACCACCGCCTCGCCCCGCCGGATGGACAGGGACGTTCCCCGGAGCACCGCACTGGCGCCGAAACTCTTCCAAACGTCGTGGACCTCGATCATTTCGGGGGCAGGCATCCTCAGTTCAAAACCTGCGTGAGCAGGAGGGTGAGGAAGAAGTTGCTGACGAGGATGGTGATGCTGGCGGCGACCACAGCCTCGGTGGTGGCGCGTCCGACGCCCTCGGCGCCCTGCGGACAGGTGAGTCCCCGGTGGCAGCAGATGAGGGCGATGGCTCCGCCGAACAGCACGGACTTGATCAGTCCCATGACGATGTCGGAAGGCGCGGTGTACCGGTTGATGTAGGCCAGGTAGTAGGCGCCCTCGATGCCCAGCAGTTTGACCCCCACGAGATAACTGGCGGCAATGCCGATGGTGACCGCCTCCGCGGTCAGGAGCGGAGCCGCAAGCGTGAGGGCCAGGAATCGGGGGACGACCAGGTAGTCCACCGGATGCGTGGCCAGGGTCCGCAGGGCATCGATCTGTTCCGTAACCCGCATGGTACCGAGTTCGGCGGCCATGGAGGCTCCGACCCGGGCGGTGAGCATGAGGCCCGCCAGCACCGGCCCCAGCTCGCTGGCCATGCCGACGCTGACGACCGCCCCGGTGGCGGTGTCGAGACGCACCTTGTGGAATTGAAAATAGGTCTGGGCCGTCAGGACCATGCCCGTGGCGGCACCGGTGGTGAGCACCACACTCTGCGATTTGACGCCAACCTGGTACAGCTGCTGAACGAGGTCCCGTCCCGAGGGTCGCTGGTGACGCAGGGATTGGACCGACTCCCCCAGCAACTGGGCGAGCGCACCCAGCGTGTCGAGCAGGTCGAAGAAACGTTCCTGGATTCGGAAGGGCATCCGGAGGGAATAGAATAGGGTCGAACCGGGGGGAGCCAACCTCCGAAAACCGACTTTGGGAAGGGGATCCCGCTCAACCGTCCGACCTGGGACGAAGAACGGCCAGCCGGGATTGGACAAATTCACTGAGTTCCGCCGCCTGGGGAAGCCGAAGGGCGAGGGCCATGCCGAAGTAGGCTACCGTGGCCCCGGCGATCGAACCAAAGACCGTGACGCTCCGGGCCACCCAGCCGGACAATCCCAGCCAATGCTGGAAGGATAGGCATAACCCCGCAGCGGCCAGGGTGGCGGCGACCGCGGACGCCGAGATTCCCGGTAGATGGCCAGCCACTTCGGCGACCCCAAATTTGGGGAGTGCCCGGCGGAGGGCGTAAATGAGGAGGACGGTGTTGAAGGCCGCGCTCAGGGTGTTGGCCAGTCCCATGCCCGCCTGGTGAAAGAGGGGAATGAGGAAAAAGGCGAACATCAGGTTGACCCCAAGGGAGAAGACGCTGATCCGCATTGGCGTGCGGGTGTCTCCCATGGCGTAAAACGCCCGCGAGTAGATGCTGTTGAGCGAAAAGAACACCAGTCCCAGCGCCAGCGCCCACAGCGCCTGACTGGAGAGTCCCGTGTCCTCCGCAGTGAATTTGCCATGCTCAAACAGGAGCCGGATGATCGGGCGCGCGAGGACCAGCAGGATCACCGTGGCCAGGGTGTTGATGAATACCAGCTGCTGGAGGCCGTCCCTGAGCGCCTTGCGAAACTCCGGAAACTTCTTCTCAGCCGCGAGCCCGCTCAACTCACTCAGGAGATAGGTGGCCAGGGAAACACCCACCACCCCCTGGGGAAGTTCCATCAGTCGGACCGCGTAATTGAATGCCGACAGGACATTCCTGGCCTCCGCCACCGCGAGAGTCTGGGTGACGACGACATTCAACTGGTAGGCCGCGACCCCCAGGGTGGCGGGCCCCATCTTCCGGGCCACCTCGCGCACGGTGGGATCGTGGAACGGATTCACCCAGGCGAACCGGAAACCATCCTTGCGCAGCATGGGGACCTGCACCGCCGCTTGAAGAAATCCGGCAATGACCACCCCCACGGCGAGTCCGAACACCTGACGCTCCAGGCTTTGCCCAAAGCGGGGCGCAAGGAAGTACACCGAGGCGATCATCACCAAATTCAATACCGCCGCACCCAGTGCCGGCATGAAGTAGTGGCCCCGGGCGTTGAGCAGTCCGATGAAGACCGCCGCCATGCACACGAATCCAACGTAGGGGAACATCACCAGCATCAGGCGAGCACTGAGTTCCGTCCGGAATTGAAGGGGGACCTTCAGGACTATCACCGCAAGGATGATCATGGACACCGCCACAACCGTGCCGAGCAGCAGGACCAGCGCGCACAGGACCGCATTGACCGAGCGCCACATCTTGGCGTCGCCGTGGTTCTTTTCCCGGTCCTTGAAGATCGGGATGAACGCTGCGGTCAGGGCCCCCTCGCCGAGCAGGCGGCGCAACAGATTGGGCAGGGAATAGGCGTAATAAAACGCGTCCGCCACCTGGCTGATGCCCATGAAGCCGGCGTAAACCGCTTCACGAAGGAATCCGAGGAACCGGCTGATGAGCGTGGCCGCCCCCACCGATCCCGAGGATTTCAACATCTTCGACATGCCGGCGGAGGGTCCGGGAAACCGCCGCCGAAGTGCAAGACGGTGTGCGGGGAAGAACAGCCTGAAGGCTGGACTACAAACCCGGTTCGTAGTCCAGGCTTTAGCCTGCCCTCTCCGCTCGTAGTGCAGGCTTTAGCCTGTCCCATGCCCACTCGTCCGACCTTCGCGCTGTTCCGCCTCACCCCGAAAATTCCCTACGATTCGGCTTGGAATCCGAATTCTCGCTTGCCGCGGCGGGACGCGGCCCACAAATTCCCGCCGCCAGGGCCCATGGAACGCGGACTTACGAACCCCGCCAGGGCCGGAAGGCAGCAACGGTAGTTTGCTCCCGTCTGCCGTGGTCACCCTGGTATCTTTTCCCCTCTCATTCGCCCGCCTTCGCTCAGACTGGCGTCACGGCAGGAGAATCTGGAACAGCCGGGTGTTGGAACTGGGGATGACGCTGAACGCCACGCCGCCATCTCCGGAGGCCGTCTGGGCGTCGATCGTCTGCCAGGTCCCACCCGCGAGTGACTCCCGCCCCTGCAGCGTGTAGGAACGGCCCGCCTGGCCGGCGAGACGAATCTTCAGGATGCCCTCCTCCAGGGTCGCGCGCAGGAAGACAGGTGGCGGATCGGCGACACCCGGAGAGCCGCCAACGTGGCCGCTGGCCCGCCAACTCGCGGAGTCACCCGGAGGCAGCGATCCCGCAGCCTCCTCCCGCAACACGAGGGAATCGCCCGCCCCATCGGCCGACAGCTGCCAGTCCTGAAAGTAGAAGAAATCAAACACGGGCTCGCGCAACCGGCCAAACAGGGCCAGCCGCCCGGAATCGTTGTTCAGTTTTCCGTTCAGGACGCCGGCAATGGGCCCCGCCAGCGGATACCGCTGGGTGAAGGCGTCGCGATTGCCCACGAGTAGAATCCTGCCCTTCGCCGGAATCGACCGGACCTCGTTGGTCTCCGCGAACGTGAATTCAACCGTGCCCTTCAATTCAAATCCGGTCAGGTCCAAGGGTTGATCTCCGGTGTTCTGGAGTTCCAGGAATTCGAAGTCCTCGTCGTTGAAGCCGGTATTCGGCCCATCACCGGCCGGATGAAACATGACCTCGGTCACCCGGACGGGGATCGGATCCACGACATACGTTTCCGCCACCGGGCCTGACCAGATGCTGAGCAGCGGCGGATTATTCGGACCCGTCCGCGCCGTGTGCTGGGGATTTCGCGCCCGGGCAACAATGCGGGCATTGGCGTTCACCGTGATGGGTCCAGTGTACTGGAGGGCCCCCGGGGCAATGTCATTGCCCGTGGCGGACCCCTGCGCCCTTGGGTCCGTGCCGTCGAGGGTGTAGTACACCGTGTTGGTTTCGGCGAAATCGATCGTGACCTTTGTCCCACGCAGAACCGCGGCTCCGGGCACCGGGAAGGACGGCGGCGAGACAAACTGGCTGTCCATGAACTTCGTCCGGATCCCCAGCCACGATTTCAGAAGCCGGATTTCCCCTGCATAGCCTCCCCCCCGGGGCTCGGCATGCCACTTGTTGTATTCCCGGGGCTGGGCTTTTCGGACCTGCGACGTCAGGTCGTCCACCAACCGGCTCAGATTGGTGGTGCTGAACTGATTTCGCCTCAGCTCCTGGTAGCGGTCGATGTAAGCCTGGTAAAAGTCCGGATCCGTAAACAGCCGGTCCCACCAGGGATAGTTGAAGAAGTCGGTGCCCAGATCGCCCTGAGTTGAGCGCCAGGTGGCGGCCTGCGAATCGCGACCGTCGGTGGAGTAGAGCGACCGGTCAAAGTCCCAAAGCGGACCGAAATGCAGCTTCCCATCCCGCTGCTTGTAGAAATACGCGCTCAAGCGAAGCGCATCCACGTTGAAGGTCAGGACATTCAACAGGTGATGATCGATCCAGGAATCGACATGGATGAATGCCCGGTATCCCTTCAGCGGATCCCGGAACTGGTCCCCGTAGAGGGCGGCACCAAATCCATCCATGTATTCCTGGAGGTAATTGCGCTGGCTGGTGCGGTCGGGTTGGAGGATTTCCTCCTCCTTCGGGCTGACGTACAGGACGCCCTGGTTGGCGGCGTAGAAACCAAAATCCCCCGGATCCGGACGGTCGATCTTCATCAGGTATCCTCCCGTTACCTCCGGCGCCGTGTCCTGTCCGGAAAAGAGCTTCGGCGCGTCCACCCGGTCCTTGCCGAGTTTGATCTTCTCCTCCAGCACATAGATGCCGAAGTAGCTCGACTGGGCGACGGGACCGAGTCCCTTCTGGACCAGGTACACTTCGACGAATCGGGTGCGGGGGGAATACTGCCCGATATCCCGGCTCAACTGGTGGGCGAAGGGATTGTGAATGAGAATGGGTTCAAAATTGTTGGGGGCGTATAGAACCCAGTCCGGATCCGAAGGCAGCCCAAGGAGACCCACGTCGCGACCGAATCCCAGTTCATCCTGGAACTCCACCTTCATGCTCACCTTGGTCAATCCCTCGGTGCTCGACCCGCGCGCGGAGATGACCGCCCGGGACGACAGGGTGGGAGCGTTGGTGAGGGAGGTGACCCCATTGGTATCGGGTTCGTAGAGTTGGATGCTGGCGTAGCTGTCGATGTTGGCCGGGGGACGACCCTTGTCGAAGTGGTGGATCAGGAGCACCGGGAGATCCGAGGTAAAGGCGGCCACCGGATCGGCGAGCGGCACAAAGGTTTCACTGTGGATGGGACTCGGAAGGAGATTGCCGAGGAATGAACAGGCCCGGATCTGGACCGCCGAGGTGAGGACGAGCGGTCCCTCGTAAAGGAGGGAGGTGACCGTGGGGGGCGCGCCGTTGGTCGTGTACCGAATGACCGCGGCGGCGTTGGTGGTGGACAAGGTGAGGGTCAATTGGCCCTGGTAGCTCCGGCTGGTTTCACTGAAGTCCACCGGCGGCGAGAACCCGGGGCCCTGTTCGAGATTGGGCTTACCCGGGGTCGGGGTCGGAAAATACCCGACCAGGTTCAGCGCCCCGGGCGCACGGCCGTAGGAGACATCCTCGATCTGCGCCGGATAGTTCGTGATGGAGGAAACCGCCGCGCCGGACGGATCCGAAAGCACCACGCTGGCCCCCTTTTCCTTCTTCAACTTGAAGTTGGTGTGGAGTCGCGCCGGGTTGTTCGTCCGGTCCTTGCCCGAGGCGAACACCACCAAAAACGCCTTGGCCGGAATGCTGGTCGCGGGAAAAGCCCATTTCTTCGGAATCAGCGGGTCATCACTCAGCCACCACCCCTGGAGGCTGATGGACCGGTCATCGGAATTGAACAGCTCGATCCAGTCCGGTTTGTCCCCGTTCTCATCCCGGAGCGTGTGGTTGTTGTCGGCCATGAATTCGTTCAGGTGGATGCCAGGACCGGGTGCCGCAGGATCCACGGAAAACAACCACGAGCCCCCGGCAAAGGAGTGGGGATGGGGGGCGAGATCCTGGATCCCATGGTCCGGCCGGAAGGCGACCGTCACCGAACCCGCCGGGGACGAGGGAAATGTGAAAAGAAACTGGCCGGGGGAAACCTCCGTCCGGGAGACCGCAGGGGTCCCGTTGATGAGAAGATCCGAGGCATCGACTCCCTGGACCGGACGGCTGAACTGGATTTCGACGGAGCTGAACTCGCGAAGGACGGCCCCCGGGGTGGGAAGCACCCGTTCCACCACGGGAACCGACGTATCCACCGTGGCTTCAAGCGACGGATTCAGGACGAAGTCACTGCTCCCCGAGAGGGAGACGTTGAATCCGTGGATGGCGAGAACATTGTCGCCGGCGCGGAGGACCGTGGAGGGGCTGTTGATCGGATAGTCCTCAACACTCAGCGGCTCGGAGAAGGTGGTCAGCGCGGTTCCCTCCGGGCCCAGTTCCCCCTCGGGTACATTGAACCGGGCCACCTCCTGTCCGTTGATCCATGCCACGAATCCGTCATCGGACAACACCTTTAGGGTAACGGCGTCGAACTCCGCCGGATTATCGACGTGAAATCGGTGCCGGAAATAGACGCTCGTGTAGGCTCCCCGCATCTCCGGAAACTCCGTCCCCACCAGCGGCTCCCCATAGAAAAAGGGCTCCGGACCGGTCTCCCACGCCGCGTCGTCAAAGTCGAGTTGGCGCCAGGCGGTGGAATCGTCCGGACTCGGATTGGAGATTCCCTTGAAATAGCTCCAGTTGGCTCCGCTAGGAACCAGGCTCTGGGCACGGGTGATCCCCGAAGTGGATCCGAGGAACAGGGCCAGCAGGCCCAGATACGGCAAGCGAAACGTCATGGAGGAAAGGAGACTGTCGCGATCCCCCTGCCACAGGGCAATCGCGAGTTGTCCGGAAATGATTTCAGATCGAAAAGAAGCAGTTGATGTGCCGGTATATTCGGTGCGAAACCCAAATTCCGGCCGGGAGTTGCCGCCCCGAGCTTACCGGATACTGTCGTCGGGCACGGAGGTTGAATCCTCCCATCCTCTCCTTTCATGACGCCGCTGAACCCCAATATCCTTCAGGACGCCCTCCAATGGAGGTACGCCACCAAGAAGTTTGATTCCACCCTGACCATTCCCAGCGACACCTGGTCCGCCCTCGAACAAGCCCTGATCCTCAGTCCCAGTTCCTTCGGGCTCCAGCCATGGAAGTTTCTGGTGATCACCGATCCGGCGGTGCGCCGTTCCCTCGTTCCCTTGAGCTGGGGACAAAGCCAGCCGGTGGACTGTTCCCATTTTGTCGTGTTCACCGTCCGGCGCGGACTGGACGCCGCGGATGTGGACCGATTCGTGAAACGGATTGCGGAGGTTCGTGGCGGCACCGTGGAAGCCCTGGCCGGATACCGGAATGTCATGGTGACCAGCCTCGACAGGGCTCGGACTGCGGGCACGCTCGACCAGTGGCAAACCCATCAGGTGTACATTGCGCTCGGACAGTTCATGGCCAGCGCGGCGCTGCTCGGCGTGGATACGTGTCCGATGGAGGGACTGGAGCCCGCGCGATATGACGAAGTCCTCGGCCTCACGGGCACCGGTTACGCCACGGTGGTGGCCTGTGCGGCGGGGTACCGGGCGGCGGACGACAAATACATCCACCTGAAGAAGGTGCGGTTTGAGCCCGACCAGGTGATCCAGCGGATCTGAGCTTCGGATCCCCACGATTTTCGGGGGCCCGACAACGCCGCGCTTGCGCTGAGCTCCCGCGGCCCGTCTCATCGGGCTGCCACGAATGAAAGCCGTCCGCCTTACCGGAACCAACACGCTGACCCTGGACGACGCCCCCAAACCCGCACCTCGGGCGGGGGAGGCCCTGGTTCAGATCCGGGCCGCGGCCCTGAATCATCGGGACGTCTGGATCAAGCGGGGGGAGTACGCCGGGGTCAAATTTCCGCTCATTCCCGGATCCGACGGTGCTGGCGTCGTCCACGATGTCGGCGAAGGTGTGGATCCCGCCTGGATGGACCGCGAGGTGATCATCAATCCGGCGTTCGACTGGGGACATCGCGAGCGTGCCCAGGAACCCCGGTTTACCATCCTCGGACTGCCCCACGAGGGAACCTTCGCGGAATTCGTCGCCGTGCCCGCCACCCAACTGGCGCCCAAGCCGGCCCATCTGACCTGGGAGGAAGCGGCGGCCCTCCCGCTCGCCGGACTCACCGCCTTTCGAGCCCTCTTCCGTCGGGCGCACCTGGAGGCCCATGAAAAGATATTGATCACCGGCATCGGAGCCGGCACCGCCCTCTTCGCCCTTCAATTCTCCAAGGCGATCGGGGCCATCCCGTTCGTCACCTCAAGTTCCCCTGAAAAACTCCAGAGGGCCCACATCCTGGGAGCCAAGCACGGGACCCTGTATTCCATGCCCTCGTGGGCCAAGGAATTCGGAGAGTTGTATGGCCCCTTTGACGTGATCGTGGACAGCGCGGCGGGGCCGGGGTTCGCGGACCTGGTGGATCTCGCTGCGCCCGGGGGCCGGATCGTGGTGTTTGGGGCAACGCGGGGGAATCCCCATGAATTGGCGACCCGGAAGATCTTCTGGAAGCAGTTGAGCCTACTCGGCACCACCATGGGCAGTCCTGCGGATTTTGCCGCCATGACCGAGTTCGTAACGCGGCACGCCATCCACCCGGTGGTCAGTGCGACGTTCCCGATGGCCGAGGTGGGCGCCGCGTTTGAAATGATGGAAAGCGCGGGACAATTCGGGAAGATCGTCCTGCAGCCTTAGCCTGGCCCGGCGGGATGACTTCAGGGCTTCACGCCCCGCAGATGCTCGTCAAACCAGTCGGCGGTCACGGCGATGTCGGGCGCCATGTTCTGCCATCCGTGATCCTTGCCCTCCTTCCGCAGGACCTTCACCGGCGCCTTCACGCCAACCTCCTGGGTCTTCTTCAGGAACTTCTCCGCCTGATAGATCGGCACCAACTTGTCGGCGTCCCCATGAATGATCAGGGTGGGCGGCATCCCCGGTTTGATGAACTGGATCGGTGAGATCTCCTTCCCATAGACGGCCCGGCTTTCCGCCGTGTCACTCCGCGGTCCGAAAGCCGGCTTGAAGTCCTTCAGCACCCCCACCCCGACGGCGTCGTCCCCCTCCTCGCGCCAGTTCAGGAAGTCGGTGGGGGGAAAGAAACAGGCGACGGCCTGCACCGCGCTGGATTCCCGATCAATCGGATCCTTGGCGTCGGCAGGCCCCGCCCCCCCCTGCGTGCCCAGGGTCAGCGAAAGGTGACCGCCGGCGCTGGCCCCGGTGACCCCGAACCGGTCGGGTCGGACACCATACTCCGCGGCGTGGGAACGGATAAACCGCACCGCCCGGTGCACGTCGACCTCGATCTCCGGAATGATGAACCGGGGCTGGGAACCGTGAACAATGGCGAAGACCGTATACCCCCGCTCCAGAAACGGCGTGAGAAGGCCCCCGCGAAGCGACCCGTCAATCGCCTCGTGGCTGGAGAAGAATCCCCCGGAAACCATGAACAGGATCCCGTACCCATTGGGCTTTTCGGGACGCACAATGTCGAAGGTCAACGCCGTCCCAAATTTCCGACCGTAGATCACCTCGGTCCGCGTGACCGGCGGAGGTTCCGCAGCGCGGAGCGCGGGACACCACGCGAGGAGCAAAACCAGGAAGGCGAGGGATCGGATCATACTCTGGAGGGGAGGCGATTCTCAGGGTTCCTACTGGATGAAGTCCGTATCGGCCGCCTTCAGGTCGAGCGGCTGGATCCAGATGTTGCGATACCGGACATCATGTCCCTCACACTGCAGCTTGAGGCCGCCCGGGACGTCCGTGATGCCTTTGCCGCCGTCATTTCCGCCGTCGATCCCCGAGTTCGGGCCGCCCCAGACCTGGCTGATCTTCTGGTTCAGGTGGACCTTCTTCCCATTGAAATACATCGTCAGCATCGGCTTCTCGACCATCTTGCCGTCCTGAAACCGGGCCGCCCGGAACGTGATGTCGTAGGCGTTCCATTTCCCGACCCCGTTATAGGCGTCGTAGGGACTGTCGGATTCATTGATGACGGCCCCCATCCCGTGCTTGGTCCGATCGCCGTCGAGGACCTGGATCTCGTAGCGGTTCTGGAGATACACGCCGCTGTTGCCTCCCGGCTTCATGATCAGGAACTCGATATGGAGTCGAAAATCCCGGAACAGCTTCTTGGTGACGACATCGGCCGCACCGTATTTCCCACCTGCGGCAGCCGGATCATCCGTCATCAATACCGTACCGCCGTCCACCGGATCCTGCACAATCTTCCATTTGATCGGCAGTGAGGACTTGAATCCGGGTCCCTCCCAGTAGGTCCACTTTTCGTCCAACATCTTCCGGGTTCCGTCGAAAAACACCTCCGCTCCGGGCAGCGGTTTGGCGCCGACGCCGACCCCGGCGGATGCGGAAACGAGGGTGGCAAGGCAAAGAAGGCCGGTCACCAGACCGGTATGGGGACGGGGACTGAGAATCATGTGCGACAGTGGTTGCTGCGACCCTGAACCGCGGCGCCGGTTCCGACAAGTTCCACATTCCGGGAGCGAGCGGTCCGGTCCTGCCTAATCGCGGATCACGGTGTTGGGGAGATCATCCCGGTCCAGGGAATGCCTGGGAAACGGTTGCGCCAGGAGATCACCCGCGGATTGGATGGCTCCAACGAGGGCATCGGCCAGATTCCCCTCCTTCAACCGGGTGACTGCCACCGCCGTGACGGCATCTTCGAATTCCGGCCCGCACCGGAACTGGATCCCCTCATCGCAGGCCAGAGCGAAGGCCTGGGACTCCGGCGCAAAATAAAGCAGCACTCCGTTCCGAAGCGGCGTCCGATTCATCTCCAACCGCACAAATTCCTGTCGGGCGGCCTTCCCGGGGTCGGCGCAGGGGTGCCGGGACACAAACACACGAATCTCCCCCGAAGTCTTCGCCTCCGCCGCGCGGATGGCTTCCTCGATGACTTCATTGCCGGGATCGCCGGCGGGAACGGGGGCGTTCGTGTTCATCCATTGGGATCATGCGGGGCCTTCGCCAACGCGGCAAGTTGGTGGAAAACAGGGAGGGCAATTACCCCGGGCACAGGGCGAGCACTCCGTCGAGGCCGCAAAAATTCAACGCGGCCCCCGCCTGTTGCTGCACCACGGGCTTGGCCCGGTACGCAACGCTGAGTCCGGCACCCCGCATCATCTTCAGGTCGTTGGCGCCATCCCCGATCACAATGGCGCGGTCCACGTCGCAGCCGAGTTCCGCACAGGCGGACGCCACCCGGGCCGCCTTGGCATCGGCATCGACGATGTCCCCGGCGACCCGCCCGGTCAGCCGTCCGCCGACAATCTCCAGTTCATTGGCGAGCGTGAAATCCAGACCGAGTCGTGCCTGAAGCTGTCCCGTGAAATAGGTGAAGCCGCCGGACACCAACAGGGTCCGGAGTCCCGCGGCACGCGCCGCCGCCAGGAGGGTCTCCGCACCCGGGGACAGCCGCAGGCGCTCGTCATAGACCCGTTGCAGCACCGAGGCCTCAAGGTCCTTCAACAAGGCCACCCGGGCCCGGAGCGCCCCCGGAAAGTCCAGTTCCCCACGCATGGCGGCGGCGGTGATGGCTGCGACCTGCGGCTTCACTCCGGCAAAATCCGCAATCTCGTCGATGCACTCGATCGTGATCAGCGTCGAATCCATGTCCATCGCCAGAAGCCGGAAGTCCCGGAGCGGACGCAACTCCTGCAGCTGGGTGACGTCCAGACGCAGGGTGCGGGCGTGCCGCCCCAAACCTTCCGGATCCGTCACCCCAAACAGGTGCAGGACGCCCGGTCCGGCGGGGGTGACCCGGGTGGCGCCCGACACAGCGGACAATTCCGCAGGTGCGCCAGGGGAAAGGTGGGGACCTTGGACAATGAACACACTCATCGTTTCGGCGGCGGAGAGTGGGGAGGTCCCGGCGGATGGCAAGCATGCGGGGGGGCCATACTGCGGGTCTTTTGGCTTCAGGTCGGGGACGGTCCGGCTCTAGCGTCTACCCATGTCCTCATTGATCCGGGTCGCGGTACTGGGAGTGGGTTCCTTGGGAAAGGAGCACGCCCGGATCTTTGCGGAGCTGGCCCGGCTCGGGACCTGCGAATTTGTTGGGGTCTATGACGTCAACAGCGAAGCCGCCCGAACTCACGCCCTCCGCCATGGGGTGCGCGCCTTTGGAAGCGTGTCGGAGGCTGCCGAAGCCGCCGACGCCCTGACGATCGTCACCCCAACGGTCACCCATGCGCAGCTGGCGCGGGAGCTTTTGTCCCAAGGCAGGCACCTGCTGATCGAAAAGCCGATGGCGGACAACGCCGCCGAGGCCGCGGAGTTGGTGGAACTGGCGGCAAAGGGGCATCTCATCCTGCAGGTCGGCCACGTGGAACGGTTCAATCCAGTCTTCGCCTACCTGGAATCGGTGGCGCGCCACCCGCGGTTCATCGAGTGCCACCGGCTGTCGCCGTATCCAAAGCGCAGCACGGACATCGGCGTGGTGCTCGACCTGATGATCCACGACCTGGATGTCATTCTTGCCTTCGTGAAATCGCCGGTGGTGAGCGTCGAAGGCGTCGGCATTCCCGTGTTAAGCCCGAGCGAGGACATCGCCAACGCCCGCCTGCGCTTTGCCAACGGTTGCGTCGCCAACATCACCGCGAGCCGGATCAGCCCGGAGCGCATGCGGAAGATCCGGGTGTTCAGTGCCGGTCAGGAGCCGGTGTACATCTCCCTCGATTACCGTGCCCAGGAAGGATTCGTGTATCGACTGGCGCATTCCGACGAACCGGAGAGCTCCCTTTTCAAGAAACTCCTGTCGGCCAAGGATTCGGCCATAGTGAGCGAGTTTGCCGGACGAAAAATCGTCCGAGAGCCGGTGCCCATCGCCAAGGAGGAACCCCTGCGGTTGGAGCTTGCCCATTTCGTGGCCTGCGTGCAGGAGCGACGGACCCCCAAGGTGACGGGAGAGCAGGCGCGCGCGGCCCTGGAGGTGGCGTTTGAGGTGACCCGACAGATCCGGGAGTCCCTGAATTCCATTCCGCGCGGAGAATCATGAGCACCCATCCCCCGACGCGGCGCCCCATCGCCGCGCGCAATTCGCGATGGGCCGCCGCGACGGCGCGCTGGCTCGCCGGAACCGGCATCCGTCCCAACCACATCTCCCTCCTGAGTGTGGCCTTCGGTGCCGTTGCCGGGGCGGCGCTGGCCCTGACACCCTGGTTTCCCGGAACACCCCGCGCCCTGCTCCTGATCACCGCGGCGGCAGGAATCCAGCTGCGGTTGCTGTGCAACCTGTTCGACGGAATGGTGGCGGTGGAAGGCGGATTCCGGACCCCCGCCGGCGAAATCTACAACGAACTCCCCGACCGGTTCGCTGATCTCGCCATTTTTGTGGGCGCCGGATACGCCGCCGGTTCACAGCCCGTTCTCGGATGGGGCGCAGCGGTAGCCGCCATCACCACCGCGTATGTCCGGGCCCTGGGCGCCTCCGCCGGTGCCGGACAACAATTCGTCGGGCCGATGGCGAAGCAGCACCGGATGGCCCTCATGACGGGCGTTTGCGTCGCGCAGGCAGCGCTGGTCTTCCTGCCGTGGCCGGTGGCGCTGTTCCGTCCTGCCCTCGCCCTCATCGTGGCTGGGTGCGTCATCACCATGGTCCGCCGCTGCTCGCGGATCGTCCGGGCGCTGGAGGCGAAATGATCCCGGATTTGCTGGCCTTCTCCATGCGGCTCCTGACTGGAGCCACGGCGGTGTGGTCCGGCTGCGAACCCTCGGTCCGCCCGCGAATCTATTTTGCCAACCACACCAGCAACCTGGACGCGGTCGTCATCTGGGCCTCGTTGCCGACCGAGGTCCGCCTCCTGACCCGTCCGGTCGCGGCGCGGGACTATTGGACCGTCGGACCGGTCCGCCGCTACCTCGCCCATCGCGTGTTCCACGCTGTCCTGATCGAACGCAAGAAACCCACGGCCCATGACAACCCGCTGGAGCAGATGGTGGATGCCCTCGGGACCGTACATTCCCTGATCCTCTTTCCGGAGGGCACGCGGAACCCGGGTCCGGACCCCGGCCCCTTCAAGGGCGGCCTGTTTCATCTCGCGCGGCGACGTCCGGACGTCGAACTGATCCCCGTGTATCTCGAAAACATGAACCGCATCCTGCCCAAGGGGGAACTGCTGGCCGTCCCTCTTCTGGGGCGGGTCCGCTTCGGTGCCCCGGTGGCCCTCGCGGAGGGTGAAACCAAGGAGGAATTCCTCGGAAGATGCCGGGGCGCCGTGATAGCGCTGCAGGAGGGAGCGCACCGATGAATGGCGATCCCCAACTGCGGTGGATGGCCGGCGGAGTCCTTGCGTTGCTCGCGGTGTCCTCAGTGATCGGACGCCTGCTCGTCCGCCTGCGCGGGGACAATCCGACACTGCGCAACCTCAATGCCCGGGTGCGCGCCTGGTGGGTGATGGTGGCGGTGTTCGGCGGCGCGGTCTGGATGGGCCCGGTGGCAACCAACGTCCTGTTCGCCCTCATCTCCTTCCTCGCCCTCCGCGAGTTCATCACGTTGACGCCCACCCGGCGCGGGGATCACCGCGCCCTGTTCTGGGTGTTCTTCGTGATCACGCCGCTGAACTACTGGATCCTGGGCACGGGCTGGTACGCGTTCTGGATCATTTTCATCCCGGTTTACGCATTTCTGTTTCTCGCCATGCGGGCCGCGCTGGCCGGGGACTGCGAGCGGTTCCTGGAGCGGACGGCGAAGGTCCAATGGGGTCTGATGATCTGCGTGTACTGTGTCAGCCACGCGCCGGCGCTGCTGCAACTCGACATCCGCGGGTATGCCGGACAAAACGCCAAGCTATTGTTCTGGTTCGTGCTCGTGGTGCAGTTGAGTGACGTCCTCCAATATGTCTGGGGCAAGACGCTGGGCCGGCATCCTGTGGCGCCAACGGTGAGTCCCAGCAAAACAGCGGAGGGCCTCGTCGGGGGCATGCTGAGCGCCTCGGCAATCGGGGCGCTGCTGTGGCGGGTGACGCCGTTCCGTCCGATGGAGGCCGCTGCCATGGCCTTTACGATCACCGCAATGGGGTTCGCAGGGGGTCTCGTGGCCTCGGCCATCAAGCGGGATCGCGGCGTCAAGGACTACGGCTCCCTGATCGAGGGACACGGCGGAGTCATGGACCGCATCGATTCGCTCTGCTTCTCCGCCCCGATCTTCTTTCACCTGGTGCGGTACTACCACACCGACTGAGATCACCCGCAATCCTGAAGCGTCCCGGGGATTACCGCCGAACGCTGGTGTGCTCCGACATCCAGATCATGTCCTTGTTGTTCGGGGAACTGACGTTGAGCGGCATGTCGTAGAATTTCACCGGCTGCACGGTGCGCGGGTCGATCCATTTGTGAATCTCCGCATGCCCGTCGGCGAAGGCCACGCCGCAGGCGCGGTTATGATAGCTGGCCGGGTAGTCGATGATCCGTGCGGCGCCCGGGTTCTCCACCATCATGTTGGCATACCCGCCGGCATTGATGCTGTCGGGATGCTCATCAATCAGCACCCAAAGCTGGGACGGGCCGGGCGGCAGGAAATCGGAGGTCTTGTAGAACGTCTTGTACTGCTTCTGTCCGGAAACCATGGAGGAGCCGGGAGGAAGCCATTCGCCCGGTCCGCCCATCGCCTGGCTCATGCTCATACTGCGAACCCGGGTGTACTTCTTTCCACCCAGGGTCACCTGGCTTCGGTCTGCGGGACACTTGTACACGGCAGCACTCCCCAGATACGGCGCGAACTTGGAATTCTTGGGGTCCATGATCATCAGCGTGTTGGTGTTATCGCTGGGAAACGGTCCCGGCCACCCCAGCCAACCACCGACCCACTGGTAGGGCTCGTCCCGCGAGTTCCCCGGCGCCGTGAGACGGTCGAGATTGTCGTTGGGATACATCAGGTGGGCGATCTCAAGTTGCTTGAGGTTGCTCATGCAGGCGATGCCCTGCGCCTTCGTCTTGGCCTTGCTGAGGGCGGGCAGGAGCATCCCGGCAAGAATCGCGATGATGGCGATCACCACGAGAAGTTCGATGAGCGTGAAACCCTGGGGATCGCGGCGCCGCACGTGCATGGGCGTACTGTGCGGCGGAACCCGCACAGGGCAAACCCGAAATTGAGCCCGTCCCCTGGCAGGGACGTGCGGTGGGTCTTCGGAGCATCCCTGTTTCCCAGAACCTTGCAGCCGCGGGACACCTCACTACTGTGGGCCCCATGAAGCACCGGTTTTCGGTCGCAGCGCACTTCGCGGGAGGATGGGACGAGTCCCGGGTCCGCCGTTGGGCGGAGGCGACGCGTGCCCGGTTGGAGGCGCCCTCGGTGACCCTGGGACTGGTGTTTCTGTCGCCTGATTACTTTGACGATGCGGAGGAGGTTCTGGAGGTCCTGCGCGTCCACGCGCGCATTCCCCTCCTGGTTGGGTGCTCCAGCCCCGGGCTCATCTGCAACGGGGAGGAATTGGAAGGTCAATCCGGGATCGTCCTCCAACTGTTTCACCTTCCCCAGGCGGTAGTCCGGGCGGTTCGATTCAATCAGGAGTCCTTGGAGAGTCTGGATTCGGATACCGCCTGGCCGTTGTTGACCGGGATCGCCCGGGAGGACGTCAAAGGCTGGCTGATCTTTGCTGATCCGTTTCACCTGGATGGTGAATCGTGGCTTCGCACGTGGAACCACTCCTATCCGGGGATTCCTGCGGTGGGCGGGCTGGCCGGCGGCTCGATGGACCCGCGACGATCCCAGGTGTACCTCGACGGCGAAGTCTTCGAGGAGGGAGGCGTTGCCCTCGCGCTGGGCGGGGGAGTGCGCCTCGAAAGCATGGTCTCCCAGGGTTGCACGCCGATCGGAGCCCCCTGGACGATCACCAAGGCCGATCGAAACTTCATCCTCACCATCGCCAATCGGCCCGCGTACAACGTCCTCCTGGACACCTTCAACGGACTGCCCCAATCCGAACAGGCCCGCGCGCAGCACAACCTGTTTGTCGGATTCGCCAGCAACGAGTACCGGGAGGAGTTCAGGCACGGAGACTTCCTCGTCCGGAATCTGCTCGGGGCCGATGAGAACCGGGGAATCCTGGCCGTGGGAGCGCTGCCCCGTGCCGGACAGACCATCCAGTTCCACCGTCGGGACGCCGAATCGGCAACGGCCGATCTCACCGGCTGCCTCACGCGAACCTGGGAGAACCTGAAGGAGGAAACCGTGTACGGAGGGATCCTTTGCGTGTGCGCTGGTCGGGGACGCGGACTGTTTGGTCGGCCCCATCACGATGCGGGCTTAATCCAGGAACAAATGGGGCCGCTGCCGGTGACCGGATTCTTCTGCAACGGGGAACTGGGGCCGGTGGGCGGACAGAATTTCCTGCATGGATACACCGCCTCGCTGGCCATGCTCGTGAAAGACTAAACCCCGCATGCCCCTGACCCCGCCGGAACCCCCGTCACCTTCCGCTCCCGCCCCCCGCTCCGCCGACCGCGTCCTCGCGGCCGACGTGATGCAGCGCTTGAATTTCCCCGAGACCTTTGGGAACTCCCTTCCGGTCGAAGTGGAACTCGGTGCCGGTGATGGTTCCTTTCTCGCCGCGCGGGCCGCAGCGGTTCGCGACCGAAACTTCCTCGGCGTGGAACGACTTCTGGGACGGCTCCGAAAACTCGATCGCAAGGCCAACCGCGCCGGACTCGACAACGTCCGCTGCCTGCGGATTGAAGCCGCCTATTTTCTGGAGTGGATGCTCTCCCCAGGAACTGTTTCCACACTCCACGTCTACTTCCCGGACCCATGGCCCAAGCGTCGGCACTGGAAGCGGCGGCTCATCAACGAACGCTTCGCCGAACTCGCGCATCTCGCACTGGCCCCGGGCGGGGAGGTTTTCCTTCGAACCGACCACACCGGATACTTCGAGGCCATGGAACCGGTCTTCGCGAACCACACGGGCTTCGAACGGATCGCCACCCCCCCGGACCTCGCCGCGGTCCTGACGGATTTCGAGCGGGAATTCCATGCCCAGGGAATCCCGACGCACCATGCCGCCTATCGAAAGAAGGTTTCCTGACGCCGCGGGTTCGGCACCACCCGGATCAAAATGGACTCCGAGCTCGGTTTCGCTAGCTTGCCTCTTCAACGCCGTCATTCGTTTCCCATGCCCCTTCTTCGCCGCCTCCTTCTGGCCCTGATCCCGGGCCTGTCCGTGTTGGCGCAATCCCTGTCCCCCGCCGTGGATCCGATCTGTGGCCTTCCTGGATTCCGACTGACCGGACAGGTTCCAGACGCCGTTTACGAACTGCGGGCCAGTGACGATCTCGGAGCTCCCGGGGTGTGGGAAACACTGATGCGCATCGCCCCCCCGCCCAAGGGACAGCTTTGGTTTGATCCGGACGCTCCCGCCCGCGGTCATCGGTTTTATCGTGTCCAGCCCGCACCGGACGCACCGCAGTTGCCCCTCGAGAATTTCGCGCTCATCGACCACCGGGGCGTCCGCCACGAACTCTTCCGCGAAGGCGATGCCTCGATCTTCGTCCTCGTGTTCACCGACAACGCACATCTGTCCTCGGCTTGGGCGGCGGTGAAACCCCTGCAACAGGCGCACGCAGACCATGGTGTCCGCATCTGGCTGGTGAACCCGGTGGACTCCCGGGAGGACCTCGTCGCAGCCTGCGCCGCGCTGGAGGTGGGAACCCCGGTCTTGCACGACCGGGCCCAATTGGTCGCCCGAACCTTCGGGGGCCATGCGGCCCTGCAGGCGGTCGCCCTGGATCGCTCCTCGTCCGCGATCTTTTACCGCGGCCCCGTCAGTGACGTGTGCACGGTCAACGGCCGCACCGTGGAACAGAATTATCTCAACGATGCCCTCGTCCGGTTCACCCTGGGGGAACCGATTGTTGTCCAGGAAATGCGCACCCGGTCCGCGGAGCTTGCCCTGCCGGCCCTGGGGACTCCGGATTACGCCCGCGACATCGCCCCCCTGTTGCGGTCGCACTGCGTGAGTTGCCACCGGCCCGGCGACATCGCCACCTGGTCCATGACCAATCATGCCGCCGTGGCGGCACAGTCGGCGACAATTCGCCGCAGCGTCCTCGGCGGCCACATGCCCCCCTGGCACGCGGATCCGGCCTTCGGAAAATTCGCGAATGACGCCTCGCTGACCCCGTCCGAGACCGCACAGCTCATCGCCTGGATCGATGCGGGTGCACCCCAGGGATCCGGATCCGATCCCCTCGCGGACAACCCGCCGCCACCTCCCGAGCATTGGCCTCTGGGAACCCCGGATCTGATCCTCCGGATCCCGAACCAGTCCCTGCCCGCCAATGGCGAAATCCCCTATCGCTACCTCCTCGTGAAGAATCCGGTCCCCACCAACGTGTGGTTGCGCGCCGCCACCGTCCGGCCGGGAAACCGGGAGGTCGTCCACCACAGCCTCGTCTTCAGCGCTTCCAATGCCGCCGACTTCCTCCAGGTCATGGGCGGGCTCGGAGGATTCTTTGCCGGATATGTTCCGGGGTCGGAGCCGGTCGAGTTTCCGGGAGGCACCGGAAAGCTCCTGAAGGTCGGGAGCTACCTGGTCTTCCAAATGCACTACACGCCCAACGGCAAGGCGACCACGGATCGGACGGAAATCGGGCTCTATTTCGCTTCCCAGCCGCCGCAGCGGGAATTGGTGACCACCGCCGCCTTTGACACGGAATTCAGCATCCCGCCTGGCGCCCGGGACCATGAGGTCGTGGCCGAGACCGTAGTGCCGCAGAATTCCCTGCTCTATGAAATGAGTCCGCACATGCATTACCGCGGCGCGCGGATGCGCTTTGAGGCGCTCTACCCCGACGGGACCTCGGAAACGCTGGTCAACATCCCCGGCTACGAATTTGCCTGGCAAACCCTGTTCCGATTGTCGGAACCCAAGCGCATCCCGGCGGGCACCCGTATTCGCATCACCGGTGGTTTTGACAATTCCGCGGACAACCCCTGGAACCCCGATCCCCTTAAGACCGTTCTCTTCGGTGAGCAGACCAGCGATGAAATGCTGATCGGCTATCTCAACCTGGCCGTCGAATAGCGCAGGAGCCGGTCCGGGCTCAGTTGCCGCGCAACAATTCCTCCGCATGGCGCCGCGCCGCGGCCGACGCCCCTCCCAGCATGCGGGCCAGTTCCTCAATCCGGTCGGCTGCAGCCAGACGCGCAACCCGCGATTCGGTCCGGCCGTCCCGAACCTCCTTGCTCACCACGAAGTGGATGTCCCCCGCCGCCGCCACCGGGGCCAGATGGGTGATGCACAAAACCTGATGCCTCTGCGCAATCCGTCGCATCTTTTCCCCGACGGCCCGGGCCGTCTCGCCACCCACGTTGGCATCCACTTCGTCGAACACCAGAACCGGCACGTCATCCTCGTCAGCCAGCACCGTCTTCAGGGCCAGCATCACCCTCGCGAGCTCGCCACTGGACGCAATGGCCCGCAGCGGATGCGCGGGCTCCCCCGGGTTGGGCGCAAACTGGAACTCACACGCGTCGTCCCCCGACGCCGACGTCGCGGTAAGGGGCCTCAGGTCCACGTCGAAGCGGGACTGCGCAAATCCCAGGGTCGACAATTCCCGCGCCACCGCCTTCGCCAGCCGGGGAATGACCTTGCGGCGTGCAGACGTCAGGGCGGCTCCGGATGTCTTCAATGCCGCATCCAACCGAGCCGCCTCAGCTTCCAGACGGGAAACTTCCGCGTCCCGCCCTTCCAGCGCCTGCAACCGCTGGCGTGCGTCGTCCCCAAACGAGAGAATCTCCGCAATCGTCGCCCCATACTTCCGACGAAGCGCCTGGATCAGGTTCAATCGCTCCTCGATCTGCTGCAGGCGCTCCGGGTCCTCCTCTGCGCGGTCGGCGTACCGCGACAACTCCCCCTGCAACTCCCGGAGCTGCTCCAATGACTGTCCGTGGAGTTCGGCAATCGGTCCTGACCCGGGATCTATCCGGGCCAACTCCTGCAGGGACCGCCCCACGATTCCCAGGGCTGTCATGGCCGAACTCTCCTCCCCATCGAGTGCTCCCAGGGCCGTGGCGGTGAGATCGCGGATCCGGGCCGCATTGACCGCCCGCCGGTGCTCTGATTCCAGCTCGGTTTCCTCCGACGGTTGCAGCCGGGCTGCCTCAATCTCGCCGACCTGAAACCGCAGCAGGTCCAACTGCTGCGCATAGGTGCGCTCGTCCACCACGAGAGCCCGTCGCGCCAGATCCACCTCGGACCGCTCCCGGAACAGCCTCCCATGCTCGGCCACCCGCTCCGCCAGGCCGCCAAAGGCGTCGAGGATGGCGAGCTGTCGCGCGGGCTGGAGCAGCGACTGGTGATCGTGGGGTCCGTGGAGATCCACCAGCCAGTCCCCCAGCGTCGCGAGGCGATCCAGCGTCGTGGGGGATCCATTGACGAACTGCCGGTTGGTGCCAGACGCCGTGAAGGTGCGCTTCAGGATCAACTGGCCCTCGGAGGACGTCTCGAGCCCGTTGTCCGCAAGGAAGGCATCCAAGGGCGCCCGCACCCCGGCGACTTCAAACACGGCCTCAACCGTGCAGGCATCCGCTCCGGAACGCAGCAGCGACCGGTCTGCCCGCTGTCCCAGCACGAGGTTGAGCGCCCCAAGGACCACGGATTTCCCAGCGCCCGTCTCCCCTGAGAGGACGTTGAGGCCCCGACCAAACTCCACGGTCAGGTCGGCGACGAGGGCCAGGTTTCGGATCCGAAGCGTCGTCAACATCGCGCCCGAAGCTTCCCGCTGTTCGCCTCCCGGCGGAAGACCCAAAAAATTCCCCTTTGAGCCGCGGCCCGGCACCCGTTCACTGGTGAAGGCACATGGCGTTTTCCTTCCGCTTCCTCGGCACCGGCACCTCACAGGGGGTTCCGGTCATCGGCCGCGAGTATCCGCCGGAATACCTCGCCAACCCCCGGAACCACCGGCTCCGCCCCTCCATCTACGTCGAAACCCCGGAAACCCGCCTCGTGGTGGACACCACCCCCGATTTCCGGACCCAGATGTTGCGGGAGAAGCTGGGCTATCTGGACGCGGTCCTGATCACCCACGCCCACGCGGATCACATCATGGGACTCGACGACTGCCGCCGGGTCTGCGACCTGCGCGGCGGCTCCCTGCCCATTTATGCCTCCGCGGACACGCTCGACGCCCTGCGTCGGGTGTTTACCTATGCCTTCGACGGACGCCCCATCCCGCGCGGATATTTTCATCCGGATCCCCGGACCGTCACCGGGCCGTTCGAGATCGGGGATCTCCGCATCACGCCGTTGGAGCTTCCCCATGGACGCATCCTGACCCTTGGATTCCTCTTCGAGCAGCGGGACGGTCCAAGTCTCGCCTATCTCAGCGACTGCAAGGAGGTCCCTTCGGAATCGGTGGATCGCCTGAAGGGCGTGGATGTGGTCGTCCTGGACGCACTCCGCAAGGAGCCGCACTGGACCCACATGTGTCTCGATGAGGCGTTGACGGCGGCCCGGCGCATCGGGGCGGACCGGACCTTCTTCACGCATTTGACCCACGACTACGACCACGATGCGGATCAGTCGGAACTGCCCGCGGGCATCCAACTGGCCTACGACGGTCTTCGGGTCGAACTGGCATGAGCCCCGAAACGTCATTCCCTCCCGAACGGGCCCCGCTGTTCTACCGCGGCTGCGCCCAACTGGTGCAGGCCTTTGGATCCGGCTACCTCAACTGGTCCATTCACCATCCGGAACGGGTTCCTCCGACGGGTCCCCTCATCCTCGCCGCAAACCACGTGTCCTATGGAGACCCCCCGCTGATCGGGGGCGCGGTGCCCCGTCCCATCCGCTTCCTCGCCCGGGAGACGCTCTTCCGGATCCCCGTCTTTTCCCACCTGATCCGAACGCTCAACGCCGTGCCCATCGACCGTGATGGCGTGAGTCCCGCCGGACTGCGCACCGTCCTGGATCTTCTGGAACAGGGACGCGCGGTCCTCCTGTTCCCGGAGGGGACCCGTTCTCCCGATGGCAATCTCCAAGGTGCAAAAACCGGTGTGGGACTCGCGGTGATGAAATCCGGAGCCCCTGTGGTTCCCGTCCGGGTCTTCGGCCTTTACGACCTCTGGGGCCGGCATCAAATCCTCCCGCGTCCGGGTCGGATCGCCATCAAGTTTGGCATGCCACTCCGGTTTGAACGGCAACGGGAGGAGATGGAAACCGCCTCCCGGGCGCGATCCAAGGCCATCTACGACGAGGTGACCCGGGAGATCATGGACTCCATCCGGCGCCTGGAACCCTGCCGCGACGTGACCCGGTTCGGATAGCCTCGGGTCTCCCACCGGGTCGCTGCCTTTCGCCCCAACTTCGCGCCTATTGCCGGGACGGCGGCATCCCACTAGCTTCGCCGGCCTGTTTAGGACTGACGCAAGAAACGACATGAGTTCACCCGAGACCCCGGCGGCGCCCGACGCCGCGAACCCGAATATCGATTCGACAGCCCAGGACTCTGCCGCCGCCAGCGACGCCGCCCGGTTGTCGGCGGAATTGGCCCAGGCACAGGACCGTCTGCTCCGCCTGGCCGCGGACTTCGACAACTTCAAGAAACGCGCCGCCCGGGAACGGGATGACGCCCGGAAGAACGGAACGGAATCGGTTCTCGGCAAGCTCCTGCCCGTGCTGGATAACTTCGACATGGCCATGGCGGCCGCGGCCCAACCCAGCACCACCCTCGAATCCCTCAAGACCGGGGTCACGATGATCCACGGCCAATTCCGGACCCTTCTGGGGGACCTGGGCGTCACGGCTCTCGAGGCCGCCGGCCAACCCTTCGATCCATCCCTTCATGAGGCCGTTTCCACCTGTCCCGCCGGAGAAGTCCCGGACGGACATGTCGCCCAGCAAGTGCGACGGGGATATCGGTTCGGGGACCGGCTGCTCCGTCCCGCCAGCGTCGTGGTCGCCTCCAAATCCGCCTGAAGCCGCTCCATCCGCGTCATCATGTCCACCCACCGCGAGCGCCGCTGTTATTACGAGGTCCTGGAAGTCGAACGGACCGCGTCCGGCGAGGAGATCAAGAAATCCTACCGTAAACTCGCCATCAAATGGCACCCGGACAAGAACCCCGGCAACCAGGACGCGGAGGAGCATTTCAAGGAACTGGGAGAGGCCTATGAAGTGCTCAGCGACTCCGACAAGAGAGCGCTGTACGACCGTCACGGTCACGCCGCATTTGACCGCCGGGCGGGGGCCGGCCGGGGTGGTGGGTTCCACGATGCCGGGGACATCTTCCGAGATGCGTTCGGGGGAACCGACCTCGGCAGCATTTTTGAGCAGATGTTCAACATGGGTGGCGACGCGGGAAGGGATCCGTCCGGACCCGCCCGGGGCACCGACCTACGGTACGACCTCGAGATCACCTTGGAGGAAGCGGTAACCGGGGTGGAACGGGAAATCACCGTCTCCAAACCCGGGGTCTGTACGACCTGTTCCGGCAGTGGTGCGGAGAAGGGGTCCAAGCGCATCCGCTGCCTGCAGTGCGCCGGCCGTGGCCAGGTGTTGGTCTCCCGCGGATTCATCCGCCTCCAGCAGGCGTGTCCGCGCTGCGAAGGCGCGGGCGAGGTCCTCGACAAGCCCTGCAAGACCTGCCGGGGGGACGGCCGGACCGACCAGTCCACCACCATTTCCCTGCGGATTCCGCCAGGCGTGGACAATGGAACCCGCCTTCGTTCCAGTGGCAATGGTGCCGCCGGTCAGCGGGGTGGACCCGCCGGGGACCTCTACGTGATGCTTCACGTCGCGGAACACGAAATCTTCAAACGGGATGGCGACGACCTCCTCTGCGAAATTCCCATTGCCTTCACCCAGGCCGCCCTCGGCGCCGAGGTCGAGGTCCCCACGCTGGGGGGGAAGGCGCAGATCCGGGTTCCAGCCGGCACCCAACACGGAACCCTGTTCCGCCTCAAGGGCCGTGGGGTCCGCAATGTGCAGGGCCATGGAACCGGCGACCTAATGGTGCGGGTCCTGGTGGAGGTCCCCACCCGCCTCAACTCCGATCAGCGTGAAAAGCTGGAAGAGTTTGCCCGTCTCTGCGACGACGACGTCAACCCGCAGAAAACGAGCTTCTTCAAGCGGGCGAAGGAGTTTTTCAGCTGAGATTGGGAGGAGTCCTTGGTCAATAGTCCTTCGTCCCTGGTGGACCGATGTACTAACTGGGCCTGCGGCCCACGAAGGACCAAGGACCAGTATCCTTCCCCCTACCCAAATACGTTCCCACCCCCAAAAAGCCCTTGAACGTCTTCAGGGTTATGCCTTGACCCCCTCCCGGTGTCCCTCCACCGTGGCCCGGTGCGTGTGGAGCACGCATCATGCTAGCACAACTCAAGAGTCTCTTTTCAAACGACATCGGCATTGATCTCGGGACGGCGAACTCGCTCGTTTTCGTCCGGGATCAAGGCATTGTCCTTCGGGAACCGTCGGTGGTCGCCATTCAGGCGGGCACCACCAATGTCCTTGCCGTTGGCGAGGAGGCCAAGCGCATGCTCGGCCGAACCCCCGGAAACATCGTGGCGATCCGCCCGATGAAGGATGGTGTCATTGCCGACTTCGAAATCACGGAGGCGATGCTGCGCCACTTCATCCAGAAGGTGCATCATCGCAAGCTGATCGCGCCCCGGGTGGTGGTGGCGGTTCCGTCCGGGATCACCGAGGTCGAAAAACGTGCCGTCAAGGATTCGGCCACCCACGCCGGAGCCCGCGAGGTATACCTGATCGAACAGCCCATGGCCTCGGCCATCGGCGTGGGCCTGCCGGTCCATGAACCGTCGGGCAACATGATCGTGGACATCGGCGGCGGCACCTGCGAGATCGCCATCATTACCCTGCGGGCATCGTCTTCAGCCGGAGCGTCCGGGTCGGGGGCGATGAGCTTGACGAGACCATCGCTGGGCAGCACCTGGAAACGCGCCCACATGAATATCGGCGAACGCACCGCCGAGGAGATCAAGATCTGCATTGGCTCCGCGCATTCCCTCGACCAGGAACTGACCATGGAGTCGAGGACGCGATCTCGCGGCCGGGCTTCCCAAAACGGTCCTGGTCCGTCGGAGGAAATCCGCGAGGCCCTGCAGGAGCCCTTTCCAGCATTCCTGGAATCGGTCCGCACGCTCGAACGCTGTCCACCCGAACTCCTCGTCCGACTCCGTCGACGGGGGATCATGATGGCCGGCGGCGGGGCATTGCTGCGGAACATCGACAAGCTCATTGCGCAGGAGATGCGCCTGCTGGTCCACATCGCCGACGATCTGCTCAGCGCCGTCGCCCAGGGAACCGGCAAGGTGCTCCAGGAACTCCGCTTCCCAGCGTGGCCGGCCTCGAGCTCCACGGCCTGATCGCCTCGGCGGAGCGTTCGCCCCGTGTTGGACCGGACGAACGTGCCGGAAACGTACACCGGGTGCTGGGCGCCATGACGGTGCTCTTCCTCCTGCTCAACCTGCCGCCCATCGCGGCAGCGCGACTCCGGCTCGGCATCAGCTCCCTGTTCCTCCCCCTGTTTGGTCTCGCGGGCGCCAGCCAGTCCTTCGTGGACCGCGCCAGCTACGTCTCCCTGACCCGGGCCACCCTGGTTTCGGAAATCGAACGGCTCCGAAAGGAAAACCAGCAGCTGCAGTTGGCCGTGGACCAGGGCCGCGACGCCCTGTCGGAAAACGCCCGCCTCCGCTCCCTGCTCGCCTGGCAGCCCCGTGCCCCCTGGAAGCTCCGGGCCGCGCGGGTCATCGCCCGCGAACCCACCACCTGGTGGCGCTCCGTCACCCTCGACTACGGGAGCCGCGACGGCGCCCGGCCCAACCAACCCGTTCTCACCAGCTCCGGACTCGTCGGACGCATCCGTGAAGTGGAACCGACCCATTCGCAGGTCGCCCTGATCGGGGATCCCGAATGCGGGGTCTCCGTCCTCGTCGCCGAAACCCGGGACAGCGGCATCATCCAGGAATCCCGTTCCGCCCCAGACGGCGACGGCATGGTCGTCTTGAGAATGCTCCAGCGCAGTCCCGCCACCATGGCTGGACACCGGGTCATCACCAGCGGCCTGGGCGGCATTTTCCCGTCCGGAATCCCGGTCGGACAGGTTGTGGATACCCGGTCGGTGGACGGCGGGTTGTACACCGAGGCCCGGGTCCGCCTCGGCGCCAACCTCAACCAACTGGAGGAAGTGTGGGTGGTGGCGCCATGACCTGGATCCCAACCATTGCGCTGTTCTTCGTCGCGTGGCTGACCGCGTTCGCCCAGACGCAGTTCCGTCCGGTCGTTTCGTTTCTCGAAACCCCCTTAGGCCTGCTCCCCGCCCTGGTGGTTTACGCTGCGCTGTCCTTCGACCTCGTGACCGTCACCTGCCTCGCCGTGTTTGCGGGTCTATCCCTCGACGCCCTCTCCTCCGGTCCCACGGGAGTGTCCATCGCCCCCTTGTTCGCCGTCGGATTCATCCTCCAATTGAGAAGGCATCTGATCCTTCGCAACCAGACCTATGCCCAATTCTGGTTGGGCCTTTCCTCCGGCATCGCAGTGCCCCTGACGACTCTGATGCTGCTGGAACTCGGTTCCACTCATCTGATTCGCGGTCCGTTTTTTGTCGTTCAAATCCTCATTCTCGGTCTGCTGAACGGGGCCCTCTGCCCGGTGGTATTCCGGGGGTTTGACGCCATCCGCCGGGCGTTTGATTACCCCGTGCTGCCCGAAACCAGCTTCCGCCCGGATCGCGAAATCAAACGGGGACGCCTCTGACCCCCACCCCTGCCCAAATGAACAACACGCGCCCCCCAAAGTCTGATCCCGGAATTCGGGACGGCCGCGACCGTCCGCACCAACGCTGACCATGTCGAGGTTCACACCATTGCATCCCGGGGACCGCCCGCTGCGCCACGTCGCAGCCGGGGTGGGAGCCGGGTTGTTGGTGCTGCTCGTCGGCCTGTGGCACGTGCAGGTGATGTCCCGTCACCGCTACCAGCAACGGCAGGAAAGCCAGAGCTACCGGACGGTCCGGTTGCCCGCCATGCGGGGCAAGATTCTCGACCGCGAAGGACGGGAGTTCGCCGGCAATTCCCCGCGGTATCGTCTCGACCTCTACCTCGACGAACTCCGTCCGCAGTTCCAGGAGGAATACAAACGGCGCCGCGCGGAACTGCTGACCCTCAAGGGCCGGACGGGACGTCAGGGGACCGACTCCATCCTGACTTGGCTGTTGAGCCGGTTCCACCGCCAGAAAAGCAGCGGGGGAATCACCCGGTCCGAGATCGACCAGCTCAATCGGGAGAGCCGATACTTCGTGGTCAGCAACACCGTGGCCGACATCAGTCGTCGTCTCGGCACACCCCTGACGCTGAGTGAGCCGGCCCTTCATCAACACTTCATCAACAAGACGGCCCTGCCCCTGACCCTGATCCCCGTCTGCACCCCGGCACAGATCGCCCTCATCAGCGAGCAGGGGTGGAGCATCCCCGGAGTCGAACTCGAGCTGGTCCCGGTCCGAAGCTACCCCCACGGCTCCCTGGCCGCACATGTGGTTGGTCACCTTCAACGCCATGACGAAGATGTGGACGACGACGAGGAGGACGGGCGGTTCGATTACCGGCTCCGGGATTTTCGGGGGGCCATGGGACTGGAAGCAGCCTACGACCACGAATTGCGGGGTCAGGCGGGCGCGCGAAGCATCCTGGTCAACTCGGCCGGATACCGCCACCGGCGCGGACAGGAACTCATCGCCGCGCCGGTCCCCGGACTCAACCTCTACACGACCCTCGACATGGACCTCCAGCGCGCAGCGGAAAAGGCCCTCGATTCGGTGAACGGGGATGAGCGGGGTGCCGTGGTCGTGATGAACCCGTCCAACGGCGACATTCTCGCCATTGCCTCCGCTCCCGCCTTCGATCCGGGGGAGTTCGTGGATGGGCTGTCTCCGAACCGCTGGACCAACTTCTTCCTCGCCGAGCCCGCCACTCCCCTGATGAACCGGGCGACCTATGGTCAATACGCACCCGGCTCAACCTTCAAGATCATTGATGGGCTTGCCATGCTGGAAAACGGACTCGATCCGGACGCCAGCTTCACCGTGGAGCCGGATCCGGTGCGCGTCGGTCGGGGAGCGTTCTACCTGGGTCGCCGCAAGATCGAAGACACCGCCCCCCCCGGGGAGTATGACTTCCACCGCGCCTTCATCCGGTCCAGCAACAGCTACTTCATTTTCCACGGACTCCGGCTCGGATGGGAACGGCTGACCTCGACCGGACTCGAATTCGGACTGGGCCAGCACACCGGGATCCGGATCCCCGAGGAGTCCCCGGGATTCTTTCCCAACATGACCGGGGTGCACGAACGAGGCTGGAGCCAGGGCAATCTGGCCAACGTCAGCATCGGACAGGAAATCACTCTGACGCCCCTGCAACTGGCGGTGGCAGTCAGCGCGGTGGCAAATGGAGGGAAGGTGTTCTGGCCGCGACTGGTGGACCGCCTGGTGCCGGAGGACCCCCTTTCGGAAACACCGCCGATCCGGGTGAAGCCCGGACAGGTCCGCTCCGAGGTCAAATTCAAGGCCGCGCATTTTCAGCGGATGCGTTCGGTGATGCGCGATGATGTTCTCGACAACGAGGGTACCGGCAAGGCGGCGCGGGTGGCGGACTTCGCCGTGTGTGGCAAAACCGGCACCGCGGAGATCAAGGGCAACGGCCGCAAGGACAAGGTGACCTGGTTTGCGAGCTTCGCTCCCTACGAGGCTCCCCGGTATGTGGTGATTGTCATGGTCGAAAGCGGAGGGTCCGGCGGTGGGACCTGCGCCCCGGTGGCCCGCCAGATCTACGAGTTTCTCCACAACCGTGAACGGGCCTCCGGATCGGCCCTGGCAGCGAACTTGCCATGACCTGGGACCTTCCAGCCGTACGTCGGGAAAGCCGGATTGAATGGCAGCTCTGGCTGGCCGTCGCGGGACTCATGCTCGTGGGATCCGCCTTCATCTTTTCGGCGACCGGCACCGCCGATGCCGCCGCGCGGATGCCCTGGTGGCGGTTCCGCGTGGTCGGGCAGGTGCTCGCCTACCTCCTGGGCATCGGTCTCGTCGCGGTTCTCTGCCTGGTGGACTACAGCCGCCTCGCCCGCTGGTCGCTGGTCGCCTATTGGATCTCCATCGTACTGCTGCTGGCCGTCACCTTGTTTGGGGTTTCCAGACTGGGTGCTCGCCGCTGGCTCGACTTTGGGATGATCCAGTTCCAACCCAGCGAGCTGGTCAAGCTCACCTTCCTGTTCGCCCTTGCCAACTTCCTCTCCCGCCCGCCCGGCGAACTGGCGTCCCCGGCCCTGTTTGCCAAGGCCCTTGGCATGACGCTGCTGCCATTCGGACTCATCCTGAAGCAGCCCGACCTCGGCTCCGCCCTGGTCTTCCTCCCGGTCGCACTCACCATGATGTTCGTCGCCGGAGTACCCCGCCGGTTCCTCGCACGCTTCCTGGGTGGAGGCGCGTTCCTTGTGGCCCTCATTCTGGTGGACGTCCTGTACGCGCCGCCCGGCTGGCGGTTTGAAGCTGGAGGAGCCTGCAGAAGCAGCGGTTGCTCGTGTATTTCGGACTCGAGTTTGCCCCGCGCAGCCGACCCCGGCCGAGCGTCTCGTCGCCAAGGCCGAGCAGAAGAACAAGAGCTACAACGTTCGCCAGGCGCTGATCTCCGTCGGGAGCGGCGGCCTCACCGGCAAGGGCTGGCGCGAGGGGACCCAGAGCGCGCTCGGCCTGCCCCGCGCCGTGGCTGACGATTTCATTTTTCCGTCATCGCCGAGGAGAGGGATTCCTCGGCAGCGTGATGGTCCTCACTCTCTACGGCCTGGTGCTCTTCAGCGGTCTTCGGATCGCAGCCCGGGCCCGGGACCGCCTCGGCCGACTGCTGGCCGTGGGCGTTGTCACTCTGCTGTTCACGCATGTCTTCGTGAACATAGGCATGAACATAAGACTGGTGCCGGTCACGGGCATCCCGCTGCCCCTGCTCAGTGCGGGGGGAACTTCAGTGCTCTGCTCCCTGATCGCCATCGGCATTCTGCAAAACATTCATCTGCACCGGCGCCACTTCTGACGCCCCTCATTCCATGAGCCAGCAAACCTTCAAACGCAACCGGGGTCCGATGCGCTTCAAACCCGCGCACGGACTCACCTCCCCCAAGGCCAACCGCGCCGCCGCCAACGCGCGCGCCGGTGCCATCGGGGAAAAGACCGGGGACGACACCCTCTTCGACCGCCGCCGTCACGAGGCGGAAATCCGTCGCGCCGAAAACCTCGCCGCCGGCCTTCCCGAGGATGCCCAGGAATCCGCCGAGGAGGCGCCCGTATCCGGACGCGACCAGCGCTTCCGGTCTCCCGGGCTCTCCGATGCCGAGGATTCCGATTCCGAAGCTCAATCCCAAGCCGCCCCCGAGACTCCGCCCGCTCCGGCACCCGGACGCCGCGGCGGCAGTCTGATGGAGAAGGCCCGCGCCGCGGTGAAGGAAGTGGTCAAGAAGGTTCGCAAGCTCATCCAGCCCGAGGAGAAGCGGAACATCGAAGTCATCATCAACGCGGAACCCCTCGAAACTCGCGTCGCCGTCCTGGAAGAATCCCGACTCGACGATTTCACGGTCGAGCGCACCAACACCGAGCGCCTTGTGGGAAGCGTCTACAAGGGCAAGGTCCGAAACTTGGAGGACGGCCTCAAGGCGGCCTTTGTGGACATCGGCTTCGACAAGAACGCCTTCCTCCACTACTGGGACATCATCCCGAACAATTTCGACTCCAGCGTCGAACTGGTCGAGCGCGAGGACCGCAAACGGAACCGAAAGGACAAACCCAAGATCACCACCAAGGATGTCCCGAAGCTTTATCCCGTCGGCAGCGAAATCATCGTCCAGGTCACCAAGGGCCCCATCGGAACCAAGGGCCCCCGCGTCACCACCAACCTCGCGCTTCCCGGACGCTACCTCGTCCTCCTGCCCAATTCTGACCAATGCGGCATCAGCCGGAAGATCGAGGACACCGCCGAACGCCAGCGCCTGAAGAAGATTCTCCGCGAACTCACCCTGCCCGAGGGCATGGGCGTGATCATCCGCACCGCGGGAGAAGGCAAGCTTCGCCGCTATTTCATCCGCGACCTCGCGCTGCTCCTGGAGGAGTGGAAAAACGTCCAGGACAAGATCACCGGCGGCCCGGCGCCCGCCTGTGTTTTCCAGGAACCGGACCTGATCGAGCGGACGGTCCGCGACTTCCTCACCGAGGATGTCAGCCGGATCGTCATCGACGACCATCGGCAGTACGCGCGCGTGCAGGAATTGATCGGCCGGATCAGCCAGCGTTCCGCGAAGAAGATCGCGTTCTACAACGAGGCCGAACCCCTCTTCGACCGATACAACATTTCCCGCCAGTTGGAGCAAGCCTTCGGACGCCAGGTCACGCTCAAGAGCGGCGGCTACCTGATCATCGACGAGACCGAGGCGCTCGTGGCCATCGACGTGAATACCGGACGCCACAAGGGCTCCCGGGACCACGACCAGAACCTGCTCAAGGTTAACCTGGAGGCGGCCGACGAAATCTGCCGCCAACTCCGGCTGCGCAACATGGGCGGCATCATCGTCCTCGACTTCATCGACATGAAGTCCCGGAAGGACCAGCAGACGCTCTATCAGCGGATGAAGGAAAACCTCCGCCGCGACCGGGCCAAGACCCACATTCTGCCGCTCAGCCAGCTGGGTCTGATGGAAATGACCCGGCAACGCCATACGGAGTCCGTCGCCGACGCGATGCTGATCGACTGTCCGCACTGCCGCGGCCGCGGTGTCGTCAAGAGTCCGGAAAGCATGTCGGTGGAAATCCAGCGCAAGCTCACCGCGATCATGAAGGCCCGTCCCCGCGACGAGAGCGATTTCCAGTTGCGCATCCACTGCCATCCGACGGTCCTGGAACGTCTCCGCACCCAGGACGAGAAGCTGCTCATCGAGCTGGAAAAGAAATTCTACGCCAAACTGGCATTCCGTCCCGAGGCCGGATTCCACAACGAGCAGTGGCGCATCCAGGACGCCATCACCAACCAGGAACTCGGCCGCAGCGTGACCTGAACTCATCCGCGCGGAGCGTCTGGGAGTGCGGTAGCGGAGCTACCGCTTTCCATCCCGGCGGGACGCGCGTTGAAGGAGCTCAAGCCCGATCCACGGCCCCTGCGCCCATCCCAAATCGGCAGCGCTGCTGCCGCGTAAATTCGTTACGCCGCCACTCGGGCCGCCAGTTCCGCCGCGCGGGGGGCGTTCGGATTGTCAAACGGCGCCCGCACCTGAAGTCCGAGAACCCGGAGCAGTTCGGCGTCCGCATCGTAGCTCGGGGAGGGCACCGCGCGGGTCAGCATGAACTCCGTTTCGCTGGAGAAGATCGAGTTCGCGCCAGCCAGGAAACACAGGGCCTGCTCCGTGGCATTCAACTTGGCGCGCCCGGCCGTCAGGCGGACATCGGACGCCGGCATCAGGATCCGCGCCGTGGCGATCATGCGAATCACGTCCCAGACCGGGACGTCCTCATTGTCCGCCAGGGGCGTTCCTTCAACGCGGCTCAGGATGTTGATCGGAACGGATTCCGGATGCGGCCGCACCCCGGAAAGCGTCTGCAACATCTGCAACCGATCCTCCACCCGTTCGCCCAGCCCAATGATTCCTCCGGAACACACCGTCACCTGGGTCTTGCGCACATTCTCAATCGTGTTGAGACGATCGGCATAGGTCCGGGTGGTGATGATGGTCTCGTAAAACTCGGCGCTCGAATCAACGTTGTGGTTGTAGGCGTACAGCCCGGCGTCCTCGAGCCGCTTCGCCTGGGACTCGGTCAGCATGCCCAGCGTGCAGCACACCTCGAGACCGAGGTCCGTCACGCCCTTCACCATGTCCACGACCCGGTCGAACTGCCCATTGTCCTTCACCTCGCGCCACGCCGCACCCAGGCAGACCCGGGAAACCCCGGACGCCTTCGCCCGCCCGGCAATTTCCAGAACCTTTTCCTTTTCCATCAACCGCCCCGGTTCAATGCCGGTCGAGTATCGGGACGACTGCGCGCAGTAGGCGCAGTCCTCAGGACAGGCCCCGGTCTTGATGGAGATCAGCTTGCACACCTGCATCTCGCGGGCGTTGTGGTGCTGCCGGTGCACGGCAGCGGCCCGGAACACCAATTCCAGCAGGGGCAAATCATGGATGGCCCGGATTTCCTCCAGGGACCAGTCGTAGCGGAGTGCCGCGTTCATTCCCGTTCACGATGAGGGGCCACACCATCTCTTGTAAACCCGGGAGTACACGAACATTGACGCGGGCACCGGACAGCCCGAAGGCTGGATTACAAACCGCTCGCTCGTAGTTCAGGCTTTAGCCTGTCCCCCCCGCCGCGCGAAACATTGACCGAATCGGGACCCCTTTCATTGTTGCCCCGTGCAGCGCCTGGGGAAAAACCACGATGGATACCGCGGGGAAGGTCTCGATTTGGAGAAGACCCTGGCCGCCTGCACCGCCGCCGCGAGGACCCACGGATGGGAGCGGGATTTCCTCGATCCCGACCACTTGGGACGCATTGCCTTCCGGCGTCCGGCCCGGGCCACCGGCGCTCCCCGGATCTACATCTCCACCGGAATCCACGGCGACGAACCGGCAGGACCGCTGACGGCCCTGCGTCTGCTCGAGGAAAATCGGTGGCCCGACGCCCATCTGTGGCTGCTGCCCTGCCTGAACCCGGACGGTTTCCGGGCCGGGACCCGCACCAACCGCGAGGGCATCGACTTGAACCGGGACTACCGTCATTTCCGGGGTCCGGAAACCCGGGGTCATGTCGAATGGCTGGAGCGCCAGCCCGGATTCGACCTCACGCTGTTGCTCCATGAGGACTGGGAATCCCACGGGTTTTACACCTACGAAGTGAACCGGGGCACCCACCCTTCCGTGGCTCCCCACATGATCGCCGCCGTTCGTCCCGTGTGTCCGATCGACGAATCCCCCCTGATCGACGGTCGCGAAGCGAGCGAACCCGGGATCATCCGCCCCGTCCTGACCCCCGAGGAACGGCCTGAATGGCCCGAGGCACTTTGGTTGATCACCCACAGGACGCCGCTCAGTTACACCCTCGAAGCTCCGAGCGATTGGCCGCTCGGAACACGGGTCCTCGCCCTGACCAACGCGGTGCGGGCCGCGGCCGACACCTTCACCGCCGGCTGACCACGGCCCGGGCGGCGAGGAACAACAACGCGGCCGCTCCCAGATACACCACCGCCCCCAGCGACACGGCGAGACTCATGTTGGCCACTTCGCCACCCAAGCCCGCATGCTGGATCATCCATCCGGCATACAACGGCCCCAAGGCGCCGCCTGTCCAACCGACGGTGTTCATGACTCCCGCCGCCGTGGCGCGGGACCCGGCAGGAACCACGTCGTACAGGGACGCGAAGATGCCCGAGTCATAGGCCCCCTTGCAGAATCCGAACCCGGTCATCGCCAGCAGCAGGGTCAGTTTGTTGGGAGTCAGCCCCACCAACGCCACAAACCCCGCGCCCACCAACAGGCCGGCCGCCTGAACCAGGACCCGACCTCCGGGACGGGTCCGGACCAGCGTGTCCGCCAGCCAGCCGGCCAGCGGGACGCTCACTGCGCTCGCCAATTGGATGAAGACCGTCGCGCTCAACCCCGCCGCCCCCAACTTGTAATTGAACTTCTGCATGAGGAAGGTCGGGGTCCAGACCATGAAAATGGTCGCGACAAAGTTCGCCCCCACGAAGGCCAGCATCAACAGGCGCGCAGCCGGATGGGATACGAGAAAACCAAGGGTGGACCAGAATGAGGGAGGCGCGCCGACAGGATCTCCCGTCGGCGCCGCCGCGAAGGGAGACGTGGCCGCCGGGATTTCCCGGGTCCGGGCCGGTTCCCGGAGAAATGCGTACATCACCAGCGCCAGCACCATCCCGACGCCCCCAAAGAAGTAGAACCCCATCCGCCAGCCGAAATGCTCCGCGAGCACCGCCCCCAGCCAACTGCCACCAATGGTCCCCAGGTACACACTCGACTGATGCGCCGCCATGGCGCGCGACCGTGTCCCGCGACCGTGATAATCGCTCACCAGGGACATCGAGGCCGGGAAATGCGAACGTCCCCGAAACCTTCGAGGGCCCGGACCGTTATGAAATGCCACAGCTTCTGGCACCACGCCGTGGCCATCGTCACGAGACTCCAAAACAGGCATCCGCCCAGAATCAAGTGGCGCCGCTGCATGCGGTCCCCTGCACAGCCCGCCAGCGGCGCCCCCGCGGCGTACACCCACATGAACGCGGGTCGATGAGTCCCAACTGGACCGAACTGGATCCAGCCTCCTGCTTCAACGCGGGGAAGACCACCGAGATTGCCTGCCGGTCCGCATAATTGAAGCAGCACACCATCCACAACATGCCCACCACCGTGCATGGCGCCGTCCCCGGCCGGGGCGGTTTCGCTGGGGACGGGTGGCGTCATTGTTCCGTTGCTTGGTCTGCAGCCGGGCTGTGGCGGCTGACCGAAGGCGCCGGGGTTTCTCGGACATCATGTGCACACCCGGTTTCAAATCCACGGGCATCCATGCCCGCGGCGACATCATGGGGGAATTTGAGACCGTCGAGCACCGCCGCCAGCTCCCGCAACCGCGTCGTAGGCGCCACGGCCGCCGCCGGATCCCCCGCCTGCATCGCGCGAAAGGCGGCGACAATCGGTTCGGGGGCGAAGTTGGAGAGCCCCACTGATGCGGCCGGAACATCCCGGTGCCATGGCATCCGCCAGCCGTGTGTCCCAACCGGTCAACACGCTGAAACCCCGTTCCCGAGCGAGTACCATGGCCTCTCGGTGCAGTTCCCACGGTCCGGCACTCAGCTTGATTCCGGCGAGCGGTGCGCGGTCGGCAAAGGCGGCCATGGTCTCCAGCGTAATGGCCGTGCCCACGCGTTCCGGGAAGTTGTACAGGAAAACCGGCAGCGGCGACGCGGCCTCGGCGGCCCTCAGGAAAAACTCCAGCAGATCGGCCTGACTGATCGGATAATACCAGGGCGGCAGAATGGCGACCGAGACGCATCCCGACTCCCTCGCGGCCCGCGCCAGAAGGGCAACCGAGGCGGGATTGATGTCGCTGATGTTGGCCAGCAACGGCAGGGGCCCCGCCAGGTCGGCCAGCTTCCGGAGCAATTCCGCACGCTCGGACGGACTAAAAAACACAAACTCGCCGGTGCTCCCGAGGACCATCAAGCCATGCGCGCCCGCCTCATGCAGAAAGCGGGCATGGCTTCGGACTGCGGATTCGATCAGGACGCCCTGGGCATCGGTCGGCATCCAAAGGGCGGGAAAAACCCCTGACTTGGGAAGGGAAGGTTTCACAGTGGGAATCGCGGACCCGGGAAGATTGCCCGGCGATCCCCTGCTTGCGAAGCGATTACTCTCTGCAAACCGACTTTCCCCTCGCCCCGCCGCACTACTTCAGGTTCGCGAGGTACTCCACCACGTCCCGGAGTTGCATCGAACTCAACTGCCCGGCCAATCCGTCCGGCATCGCACTCGGTCCCCGCTCGCGACGCGCGACCTCGTCCTTTCGCACCGTCCTGGGTCGCACCTCGCCGGTGTCCGGATCCAACACCTCCAACTCGAGGGAATCCCCGCTCTCCCGTTTCAGGGTACCCGCCAGCGTTTGACCATTCGCCAACACCAAGACGACGGATTCAAATCCGGCCGCCATCTTTGCATTGGGATTCACGATGCTCTCGAGGAGGTATTCGCGGGACTGTCGCCCGCCGACTCCCGTGAGCTCAGGCCCGACAGTCCCTCCCTCCGCGGCGACCCGATGACAGCGGAGGCATTGGACGGTGGCATTGTTGAAAAAGATCTCACGCCCCCGGGTCGCATCGCCGCCCTCCAAAAACTCCCGATCCGGAATCCGCGCCCCATCTGCGGCGCCTTCCAATCGTGCGGTGCGCAGGGCCTCCCGCAGATCCAGGCGCATTCCGACGGGCAGGGAATCCGGGGACGCTGCCCATCCCCGCAGGGACCTCGCCGCGGCGGCATCGTCCGGTGCCAGATGTCCCAATTGCGCCAACGCGGCCTGGGCGAGAGCCCGCTCCCCTGCCTTCCCGGGAACCAAACCCGCCAACAGGGCCGCGGCATCTCCACCTTCGAGTCGATCGACATAAGGAACCGCCGCGGTCCTCAGCTTCGCATCCGAATCCGCCAGGGCCGCCTTCACCGCATCCCCCGTCATCGGGGACTTCAACGCGGCGAGCGCCGGGACAATCGCCTGACGCAGGGACACCGGCGTCTTGGGATCTGAAAACTTTTCGAACAGCGGCGCCCCAGCCTCCTTCACCCCGAGCCGGGCCGCCGTCTCCGCCACCGCGATCTGTAACGCCAGCACCTCACGCGTCCCCGCAGGAACGCCTGCTTCATTCAGGTTGAACGGATTCAACAAATCGCCCGCCACGCGCAGGTAGGCGCGCCGTGCCGGCGCCGGATTCCTCCGGAGGGCCATGGCCTCCGCATAGGGAACCGACCGCCCCAAATCCTCCGGAAGCACCGGCACCTCCGCCGCACGCCCCAGATTGCGTCCCGCCTGCGCTTGCGCCGCCCGCTCCAGCAAAGGGTTTCCCGTGCCCGGGACCGTCGGGTTCACAAGGCTCGGATCCTTCCTCTCCCCCGCCAGAGTCACCAGCGGACGCCACAGTCCGTTCACCCGGTCCAACGGCGCCGGCTTCTCCCAGTCTCCCAGGGTGCGCAACGCCATCACCCGCGCCCAGTCCGGAACATCCTCCCGGGCGGCAAATCCCGCCAGCATCTGCGCGTGCTGCTGGGTCCCGAGTCGGTAGCAGGCATCGATGACCCGCGAGTACAGGTTGGTCGGGCAATCGATCTTGGTGATAAAGGACGCTAGGGCCGGAAACCCGCTCACGATGGGGACATCGTGAATGGCACGCCCCGCAGCGACGACCAGACTAAGATCGGGGTCGGCGAGGAAATTGGTGACGGCGGAATTCGTCAACCGTCGCAACGCCAGCAAAGCGACCTTCCTAAGCGCCGACGATTCGGACCGGACAAAGTAATTGGTGAAGGCTCCGGTGGACGTTCCAATCGGCTGGAAGAAACGCGCCGCCGCGTCGAGCAGGAACAGATCGCCCTCAGCGTTGCCGACCAAGGCTGCGAGCTCCATGACGGGAAAACTTCCCGCCACGTCCGTGCCCAATTGCGTCTCCAAACGATGCTGCTGCTCCGGTCCCACCACGCGACCCGCCTCTTCGACCACGGCTCCTAGCACCTTTTGACGGTCCGAGAAATAAACCCGCATCACGCCCGGACCGTAGCCGGGAGCGCGCAAACGCTGGGCAAATGCCTGCACGGCCATCCGTCGCACCATCGGGGATGGATCACTGAAGAGTTCCCGCACGGGCCGCTCCGCATTCATCAACCGGCCCTCGCCTAGGAGCAGCCAGGCAGCCTGCCCACGAATTTCCGGATCCGGATCCGCCAGCAACGGAAGCAAAGACGCCAACTCCTCTGCTCCCTGCGCCGTCGAAAGGTCGCGCACGATCTGCGCAATTCCCCACAGAGCGTGCAACCGAGGCAGGCGGCCTTGGCCGCTCTTTGCGACCCGGGCAAATCCGCTCAAGGAATTGGACCCTCTCCCCGCGAGTTCCCACTGCGCCTCCAACCGCACGCGCCGGTCGGGATTCCCCAACAGCGACAGGAGCTCCTTGTTTTGGCGAGAGGCCATCCCCTCGCCGAGCAGGCGCCGGGACTCCGCCACCAGCGCCGCTTCACGCTCTCCCGGTGCGGGGCTTGGCGTGATTCGGTAAATGCGTCCGCGCGGGGTCTGTCCCCAGCCGCTCACCCAGTCGAGGATGTAGGCGGCGCCGTCCGGACCAAAGTCCACGTCGGTCGGCCAGCAGTTCCACAGGAACTTCTCCTTGTGATCGACGACATAGCTCGCGCCCTGCGGCTTCACGGTGAAGGCCCAGACGCCACCGGGAAAATCAGCGTGGAGGAAGGTGCCCTTGAGGCGTTCCCCAAATCCGGTGCCCGGATAAAACGCGAGACCCGCAGGCCCCTGGCTCACCGAACCGGCGAGCGGCAGGATTCCGTCCTGACCGCCCTTCCAAAGCTCCTCCTGCACCCACGGACCAAACCCCTCCATGTGCTGGTAGCTGGTGCGCCAGCCGTAATCGCCACCTTCGACGAGGTGCAGCACGCGGCAGGGATCCGCGCCCGCCGTGTCATTGTCCACCGTCCACAGATTACCCAGATCGTCAAACGCCAGCTCCTGCGGATTGCGCAACCCGTAGCAGAAGACCTCGAGGTTGCGTCCATCGGGTTCACAGCGCAGGACCCCGCCAGTATCCGGAAGCTGGATCACCCGCCCCTCGCGGTTCGTCAGGACACATCCCCGGTCGCCGAAACTCATGTAGATCCGACCGTCCGGACCCCGGATCAGTCCGTGCAGATCGTGTCCGGACACCCCGATGTGAACCCCAAAGCCCGAAGCCAGATTCTCAGGGTTCCGTTTCCCGTTTTCAGTGGGGGCCGAACCCGGGAGCGACAATCGCCACAGGCTGGGAATATTGGCGAAGTAGATCGAATCCTTCGCCACCAGCACGCCCGCCGCCGTCCCATCCACAACCGAGTTGAAGCCGCTGGCGACCACCACCGACCGATCAGCGCGCCCCCGGCCTGAGGAATCCTCCAGCATCCGGACCACTTCGCTGTCCTTCGTCAGCAGCGTCCGGTTCGTAGAGAATTCATTCGTCAGAAACGCCGCGCGATCCGCCACCGTCCGGAAGGACATGTCCTGCCAGAGCCAGTTCGTGTGCGCCGTGATGTCGAACACGCTGATGGCCCAGCGATCGGACTCTGCGAGGAAGACCCGGCCACGTCGGTCGAAGCAGAAGGCCACGCTGTTGCTCAACTGGGGCTCCGCCGCCCAAACGTCGAGCTTCAGTCCGGACAGCAGTTGGAATTTGCGCGCCCCCGAGGCCGCCTCATCAAACGCCGGTCCCTGGACCGCATGTTGGGCCACCAGGGCAAATCCCATCGAACTCCCCAGCAGCCAGCAAATCAGGACGCGAAGCACGGAAACACCATAGAGCCGCAGCGGAGAAATGACGAGTAGGGGAAGGGAGGGATCGTCAGTAGTCCGTGGTCAGTGGTCCGTTGTCCGTTGTCCGTTGTCCGTTGTCCGTTGTCCGTTGTCCGTGGTCCGTGGCCGGCCCAGTCAATACATCGGTAACACTTTTGGTTCAGAACATAGGTAACACTTTTGGGGTGGGGGGGGTACAGGTTGGGGTTGGTTTAAAGGGGGGATGAGACTGGCGGGAGTGAAGGCCCCGGGGTCGGCTGGAGCGAAGCGGAAGCCACCCCGGGGCCGGAACTCCCGCCAGCCCGCAACGGCTCAAAGCTCATCGTTTCCGCGTTCAGGTGGCCCAGCAGCAGGTGGGCGAACCACAACTCGATCCGTTCCCCGTGCTGATCGCCCAGCCCCACGTCCCATCCCGCCAGTGCTCCGCTGATGTAGATCCCGTGACCATGAAAGCTGATCTTCCCGTGCGCCAGCACGCGCCGGATCTCTCGTCCCTCGTAGTCCAGAGCCTCCGGAGTCCCTTCGAAGCTCCGGGGTGAGGGCCTGTAAACCTCCGCTGGCGTCTTCATCCCCAACGCTTCGTGGGGACGCTCTGTGTTGAACTCCTGCCGCCATTGCTCGAAGGCCGCCTCGCTGTCCCCAATCCGGCCCGCCTGCAGTTCCCGTCTCACGTCCAGGTGCATCCGCTCGTGCGCCCCGTTGTCCCGCGGACACCCCGGTCGGCTCCGCTCCAGCTGGATCCCCAGGGCCAGCCACCACACCGAGAGCCGGCTCAGTCCCAACAGCCCCTGGGCGCTGGCAAAAGGCGGCCCGTTGTCGCTCCGGATCGCCCCGGGCAGCCCGTGCCGTCGGAACAACTCCTCGAAGCGGGCCCGCACCGTCTCCGTCCGCGCGTCCGGAACCGCTCTTAGCTCCAAAATCATCCGGCTGTGCTCGTCCCGCACGCTCAGCGGCTCGACCCGCGCCCCGCTCCGGTCCCGCCACCACCCCTTGAAATCCACGCTCCAGACCTCGTTCGGCGCCTCCGCCCGGAGCCCCTGGGCCAGCCGGCCCCCGGCCCGCGCCACCCGGGTTCGGCGAGGCTCTGTGAGCCCGGCCTTCTCCAGCACTCGCTTGAAGCTGCTCTCGCTCGGAACCTCCGCCCCGCGGTGCAGCCGCTGGTACAGCTCCCGGATCTTGCGCGGCCCCCAGTGTGGATGCCCCCGCTTCAGCCGTACCAACTCGCATACCACGTCCTCGCACAGCTGGTGCGCATGCCCATGCGGTCGCCGGCTCTGCTCCCCAAGCCCACCCAGTCCGTGCTCCACAAACCGTTCACGCCACTTGTACCCGGTCTTCCGGCTAATCCCGTACTCCCGGCACAGCTCTCCAAAGTTCGGGTGGTTCAGCGCCTTCATCACAAACTCGATCCGTTGGTCCATCGCTCGGGTCTCCTGCCAAGGCATGCGGGCAGCTTCGCTGCCCGCTCTCTTCCATGGTCACTGTGTCACCCATGTTCTGAACCTCCACTGTCACCCATGTATTGAACCTGGACCGCCGACTGACGACTGACGACTGACGACTGACGACTGACGACTGACCAAAGCCCCCCCTTCCCCGTTCGACTTTCCCCGACCTCCGCGTAGGGTGGCCCCCGTGATCCGCAACGTGATCTTTGATTGGTCCGGGACGCTCGTGGACGACCTGCCGGCGGTCTGGGAGGCCAGCAACCATGTGTTCCGCCAGGCCGGCGTAACGCCGCTGAGCCTGGAGGAGTTCCGGGCCGAATTCCGCCTGCCCTATCAGGGCTTCTACGAGAAGTTTGTTCCCCACGTTGCCCTCGAGCAGCTGGAGGTGTGGTTCCACGCCCGCTTCGCGGAGTGCCAGGATTCCGTGGTACCCCTTCCCCATTCGCGGGAATTACTCCAGTTCTGCGCCACCCATGGACTCCGCACCTTCCTGCTGACGACGGTCCACCCGCGCCACCTCGCCGCCCAGGCGGAAGCCACCGGATTCGGCCCCTTCTTTGAGCGGATCTACTCCGGCATCGCCGACAAGCGCACCCAGATTCGTTCACTCCTCGAGGAAAACTCTCTCGACCCCGCCGCCACCGTTTTCGTCGGCGACATGCAGCACGACGTGGACACCGCCAAGCACGGAGGCATCCACAGCGTCGCCGTGCTCACCGGATACAATTCCCTCAACCAACTCCGTGCCAGCCAGCCCGACGTCATCGTCGAACACCTCGGCGAATTGCGCACCCACCTTGAACGGCACGGGATGCAGCTCCATCCGCCGCCCACACCCGGCGCGCAGCGGTTTCCCATCCCCACCGTCGGAGCCCTGGTTTTTAATGACGCCGGTGACGTCCTGCTGATGCGGACCAACAAGTGGTCCAATCTCTGGGGAATTCCCGGGGGTAAGATCGAATGGGGCGAGCCCTCCGTGGATGCCCTGCGCCGGGAACTGCTGGAGGAAACCGGATTGACCGTCACGGACATCGAGTTTGTCTGCGTCCAGGACGCCATCCACCCGCCCGAGTTCTACAAGGACGCCCATTTCCTCCTGCTCAACTACACCTGCCGCGCCCCGGGCGCGCAAACGGTCCGCTTGAATGCCGAGGCCCAGGATTTCCGCTGGCTGCCGCTGGCCGAAGCGGGACAACTGGCCCTCAACATCCCCACACGAATCCTTCTCGAAGAAGTCCGACGCCGGCGCGCCTGAACAGGAATCCGAACTCCCCCTCCATGGACACCATCATCATCTCCGATCTCGAAGTTCAGTATCACATCGGCGTGCCCGACGCCGAACGCGCCAGGCCCCAGCGACTCCTGATCTCCCTGGAACTGGACCACGACTTCAGCAGCGCCGCCGCGGCGGACGACCTGGCCCACACCCTCAACTACGATGCCATCTGCCAGCGCCTGAAAAACTTTGGGGACGGGCGCAGCTGGAAGCTGATTGAGACCCTGGCCGTCCACATTGCCGAGGCCATTCGCCTCGAATTCAAACCCGCGCGGATCCGCGTCATCATCAAAAAGTTCATCATCCCGGGAACCCAGTTTGTCGCCGTGCGCATTGAACGCGGTCCCCTGCGCCCCCCGGAGACCGCCCGCGAGCGCGTCATGCGCCAGATCGGCGGCGTGCCCGGCGGCATGCGTTGAGGGGCGTCGTGGACTTGACATGGGGACCGCGACGGGACGAACGCGAACGCGACTGCGGATTGCGATTCCCATCCGTGCCCGAAAGTCCCCGATGCAGTCCCACGTCACCTAAGTCGGATTAAAGCCTGGGATCCGATCCATGGACGGAGGGATTTCACAGTCCCAGACGCCGGACGAATCCAGGCTTCCTCTCGTCAGTGGTGGTCAGGACCCACGCTGGAATCAGCCTGGGAGCCAACGAGAGGCTCTGCACTCCAATTCGGGAAGCCCTCCGGCCGCAGCCGCAACGGGACTCCCATTTCCCGAACCTTTGGATTCCAGCATGGGGCGGAACTTCCAACTGGACTCTCCATCCACAGCCAGCACCTTTACCCACAACCGCTCCCGAACGCCTCGTGACCCACTCAATTCCCCAGAGTGCAAACACCTCGGACCCGCTCCCACTGAAGATGCCGGGCATCACCGACTGCCGTGATCGAAGGTTGGCGGACGGGCCACTTCAGCGGTTCCGAGGTGCCATTTCACGGAGTGCTTGGGGCGGAACACCAATCCGGATTCTTCCGCGGCTTTGGACTTTGGCGGGTCAAGGTTGCACGTGGGGCCATGTTACGGCACTGGCCATCGCCCTCTTGGCGGGATTGGCGATTCATGGAGAGGAACCGTTGGCCGCCGTCCTTTGGGGACGCGCAAACACCGGATTCGGGCCGCTCGATTTTCAACACTGGCGTGGAGCCGTCCTCGGCGGCGATATCGTGGATCTCGCCTTCGCATCAAAGCGGGTGGTGATTCTCAAATCAGACGGGACCCTGGCCTCCTTCGGCCTCACGGGTGACCCGGAGAACACATTACCCTCTAGGCTCAGCAACATCGTAGAAATCGAAAGCACCTCGAGGCTTGGGTACGCCCTCGACCGAACGGGAACCCTCTGGCCATTGAATTCTCCGGCGTTCCCGAGTCTGCCTCGATCAATAGCGATCCGTTGCGGTTGGAACATCCTCGTCGGCATCACGCTCAACGGAGGCGTCTTTTACACGGATCGACTCGGATCCCTGGTTTCCGTGCCCGGCGTTTCCGATGCCGTCGCCATTGCCGCCGGTGATGAATTCGGCGCCGCCCTGCTCGAGGACGGTTCTGTCACGGTGTTCGGGAACTTTCCGGGGGCGATCCCCACGGAAATCAGAAATGCCGCCCGCATCGTCGCGGGGCCGAATCATCTGGTGGTCCTTCACACGGACGGATCGGTGACCGCTTACGGGAAGGCCAAGACCAAACTTCTCAAGGTCCCTGCTGAACTCCGCGATCCGGTGGAGATTGTCATCGGCACAGGCCACGCGGTGGCACTGCAGAGGGATGGCACCATCCTCTGCTGGGGTGACAATGAAGCAGGTCAATGCCGGCCGCCTCCCGGGCTCTCCAACGTGGTTTCGATCGCCACCGCCTTTACCCACTGCATGGCGGCGACCGCGGACGGAAAGGTGGTCACCTGGGGACTTCTGTGGCTGGAAGACATCTCCGCTCCCCCCCGGGTCGAGAGCGGGGTCACACGGGTCATGTCCGGACACGAGTTTTTGGTGGCACTGGGTCCGCCCACGACGCCAGTCCTGCTGAAATCCCCCACCAATGTGACGGTGTTCCCCTGGCAATCCGCCCGCTTCGAGGCGGCCGCCCGTGGATTGGGACACACCTTTGAGTGGCGTTGGAACGGACGTCTGCTTCCCGAGAGTGATTCGCCGGTCCTCGAATTTGCCGCGACCGACGTGGGGCTGGGCCCCTCGGAGTATGGACGGTTTTCGGTGACCGTCCGCGGCCCTGATGGATCCGCAATAAACAGCCCCGAAGTGACCTTGACGGTGCATCCAGACTCCCAGCCGGGAACGATCCTGGAGTGGAAGAAGGACGACCTTCCCGCGACTCCCGTCGATCCCCAGATTCAGGGTCACGCGCTTCGAATCGCCGCGGATGACCAGACGCGGGCGGCGATCCTGGACGACGGATCCCTCCAACTGGACCCCAGCGACAAGCCCTCCCGAAGAATTCCCGGTTCCTCCTCAGGCCGCCCTGAATCGGTGGCCATCTGCGGCAGCTTTGTCCGTGTCGTGACCAGCGATCACCGGGTTCGCGAATTTTATCGGGATGGAACGGAACGGACGGGGATACCCACCGAACTATATGAGAACGTACTCCGGGTCGCCCCAGGCCCAGGAGCGATCACCGTCCTGAAGACCGACGGTTCCGTTTGGACGCTGGATCCCCAGCAAAACGTCGTCCAACTGTCGAAGGGACCCGCCCGGGACGTCGCCCTCGGAGGCCGTGGGTTCACCGTCATCGCCCTCGCCGACGGTACGGTGGACGTGATCTCCCCACCAACTGACCTCATCCCTCCCCCTCTCCGGGGAGTCGTCGCCGTTGCAGCGGGTCAGGATCACGCCGTTGCCCTCCTGGAGGACGGAACCGTAGCTGCATGGGGAGGCAACTGAGGTGGGCAATGCGACGTCCCCCTCGGCATCGGGCGGATTTCGGCGATCACGGCAGGCCAATACCATACCGCCGTCCTGCAGGCTGACGGTCGGGTCGTCGCCTGGGGTCGACTGGCCGCACCGAGCCAAACGGTCGAATTCTCCGAACCACTGAGGATACCCGCAGGACTGGATCACGTCACCCAACTGGCGTCCGGTGGAGGGACCCTCGCTGTGATCATCGGAAGGAGCCTTGTGCCGCGCCTTTCCATGGACCGCTCCGGAGGGACTCTCCACGCCCTCTGGCCCGACAACGGCACGCCGTTCCATTTGGAAGCGTCGGCGATTGTGGACGGAAGTAATTGGGCAGAGGTCCGAGGCAGCGAACGCGCCTCCGATCTCTGGCACGAACAATCCCTCGAAACCTCCTTGCCGGCGGGCTATTTCCGCCTCGTTTCCCCGTGATTCCCCTCCTGCGATTTCGAATTCGTCTCCGGCACCTCGTTCGCCTCGCCCTCACGATGGGGTTGGGCGCGATCGCAACGGCCGCGGCGCTTCCCTCCCCGGAGGGTGATTTCTTCGATGCTCCGCTGCTCCGCGAGGGAACTTCGTGGGATTGGTCGGGCACGACGCTCGGGGCGACGAGAGAACCCGGGGAGCAGTGGTATCTGCTGGGAGAGAACAACTCGATCTGGTTCCGCTGGACCGCGCCGGTGTCCGGGTGGGCGGGCGCGGTCTGCAGGGTTACGAACGGACCCGACCAGCAATCGTATTCGGTATCGGATCTCTCGCTGAGGATTCCCTATTTTGGATTGTTCGCCTACGAAGACGCCAAATCCATCGGTGAATTGAAACCCGTAGGCGCACCTGCGCGAACCCGCTTGTTCGGAAGCGCCACACGGTTTTTCGTGGAGGCTGGAAAGACCTACCGCTTCGTCTTTGCCGGCTTCGGTGGCGATCCCAGCAGCCCCAACCACTATCAGATCTGGTTCGGATCCTCGCCGGCCGAAGTCCCGGAAAACGATTCGCTTTCCCAGAGCCAACCTCTGGGAAGCAGTCCCGCGTTCGCCTTCTTCCAACTCGCGAAGGCCAGCTCTGAACCGGGCGAACCTGGCTTTCCGGTCTATTCACAGCCCCCAGGCTCCTGGGGAAAGACGCTTTGGTATCGCTGGACTCCCCCCAGCTCCGGACGTTACGTCGCCGAAGTCCAGATGCCCGCGTCCATGCCCCTCCTGGCGGTGTATCGGCTGCGAAAACCGTTTACCCCTGCCATTTCCTGGGGAGACCTCAAACCCGTTCAACGTCGCGAGAACCGCACCATCACCCGCCAATCCATTCCCCAGACCGATCCAGCAGTGCCAGCATACTTCGTCACCACAGTGTCGGGATCGGTTCGTCTGGGTGCCGCGTTTGAAGGGACGCCCGGGGAAGAATTCCTGTTCCAAGTGGATGAGGCACCGCCCGTCCTCGAACCCCTGTCGCTGGACCGCGACGCGGCGGGGGTGGCCCGGACCAACGCGATGGGGGTCCTGCGAATCTTCCCGACACCCACTCCCCAGGATGACCTGAAGTTCGCCCGGGAAATCTCTGACAATGAGCGGGTATTTCTCGACGCCCCCGGCGCTTCGCTGGAGCCGGGGGAACCACCCCTGCCTGTACCTGCCGAGGGATCCTTTTGGTGGAAGTGGACCGCCGGAAGAACCCTGTGGGTGGCTCCTGAAGGCGCTGTGGACGTGTTCACGGGGACGGGATGGGAGGACTTCAAACCCGTACCCCTCCGGCCCGGCGATCCATCCGTCCCGGTCCTGCCTCGTTTCCAAGCCACCGCAGGAACGACCTACTATCTTCGCACCATTCCGGTCGACAGGACCAAGACGCATCTCAGTCTGATCGTCGAGGCCCCAAATGACCGCATTGAGAACGCGACTGAAGTCCAGTGGCTGCAAGGGGCCTTCCAGCTTCCCGAAGGCCTGGGAAGCATTGACCCTGGCGAACCGCTCCCGGAGCGCCCCTACTTCACCGGGGTTGTCTGGTTACTCTGGCATCCGGACCGCACCGGGAGATTCGGAATCGCTGGCGGGGGGCTGAGCGCATTTCGCCAATCCCCGGATGGCGCCCTGACAAAGGTCGGAAGACCGATTTCCGGCCTTGATTCGTGGATGTTGAATACGACCCCCGGGGATGCCGTGTTCCTTGCCGTTCCGAAAAGTGACGCGGGTTGGCCGGAGGCGATCGCACTGCTCTCCTTCCCCTCCAACGACGACTTTGAACACCCCGTTCGAATCTCCGGAACCTGGACGGCCGAATGGGGATCCGATGACGCCCTTGGAACGGCACAACCCGGGGAACCAAACCATGCCGGTTCACCCGCCGGGGCGTCCCGCTGGTACGAATACCGCGTTTTGAAGTCCGGATCCATTACAGCAAGAATCCTTGGAAAAGGTCGCCCACGCGTCGCGCTGTACCGCGGAAATACACTCTCGTCACTGGTCCCGCTGGCAGCCGCCCAAACGGGCGGAACCTCCGAATTCGAGGCGACCGCCTCGGCCGAAGTCGTGGACGGAGAGGTGATCCGGGTGGCTGTCGAACCCGGAGTCCTCGGAGGCGATGCCCTCCTGCCCGCGCCCTTCAGCATCCAGATCGCGTCGTCTCCCAATCACGATGTCCCTTCCAACTCCCGCTTTGTCGGGAAGACCTGGGTGACCAGCACGACCCTCGGTGCGAATCCCGAACCACGGATTCAGCGGCCCGAATCCATGTCCGATTGGAACTCGGTCTGGTTCCACTGCCTCACCGGATCCGATGGACCATATATCGTGCGCCTGGTTCCGAACCCACTTTCAACCCGCCTCCATTCCGCACGTCTTCGCGTCTACCACGGAAGCAATCCCGACGCCCTGATCCTCGCCGGCGAAAGCGCACCCCTCGCCAGCCATGGACCAATTGCCGCCACGTTTGTCTCCCAGCCTGCACAGAAGGTTTGGATTGAGGTTTTGACGGAACCCGACGAACCCGAGTTCTTCGACATCCAGGCCACCCCGCTGGACAAGGCGGACACGCTCGTTCGATTCGCTCTTGAACCGGAGGAAGGTTCTTCCCTGCTCCGCCTGCAGGGACCGGATGACTTGATCCTGCATCTCGAGGAATCCTCGGACCTGTCCAATTGGCAGTCCCTCGGGGACGCCCAAGTCACTCGCGACGGAACCCTCATCGCCCTTCCTCCCGGCCCCAACGCCGGACTCCGCTTTGTCCGGAGCCGACTCCCGTAGGCCTCGGCGCCGCCCCCCCGCGCTCGCCGGACGGCGACACACCATCCCTCCCGGATTCAATACACGTACACCATGGAACGCGCGCCCTCGACCTGCCACTGGAGTTAGGCGCGGGATCGCGTCTCGACGTGGCCATCAACGAATCCTGCATTGCTGCTCTTGATCGGTCCCAAGGTCGGTCTGCGACCAGGGGACAGGTTCAATACCAACCTTGGGTTAGAATCCGGGTCAGGTACTGGTCTGCGTGCTCCCTTGCCATGGGTTCGATCGACATCCCGGGAGGGCTCGGGTCTGAAGCCGCCCCCACCCGAACTTCATCTTGATGCCAAAGCGAACGCCCCTGGTGCCAATGAACCGAAGACTGGATCTCCAATTGGATCTCCCATTCCCCGAATCGATGGATTCACCAAGGGGAGAAACTTTCAGCTGGACTCCCTATCCGAAGCCAACACGTTTCCCCACAACCGCCACCCAAACGCCATGTGACCCAACTGCTCCTCTCTCATGCGCGCATCATTCCTCACATTCTCCGCGGTCAGCCTTGCCCTCTGGATGGGAGGAATCGGAACCGTCGTCGCCGCCCCGGAAGGGGATCATTTCGACGCTCCCTTGATACGTGAAGGGACCTCTTGGACATGGATGGGCACCATGTTTGGCGCGACGCGGGACCCCGGAGAGCAGAAGTACTTTGGGACCATCACCAACTCGATCTGGTTTCGATGGACAGCGCCAGCCACCGGGTGGGCGGGGGCGGTCTGCAGAATCCGGAATAATTTTGGCAACTTGAACACTTATCAGGTAGCCGAGTATTCGAACCTGGGCGATCCCCACTTCGGGCTGTTCATCTATGACGATACCGACTCCATCGCGGACCTGAAAACCCCGACCCGGCCTGCTCCGTCGTTGGCGGCAGGCTCCAGCCTTTCCCAGCTCTGGACCGGAAGCGCCACGCAATTCTACGCGGAAGCCGGCAAAACCTATCGGCTCGTTTTCGCCGGTTTCGGAGGTGATTCCTACCAATCCGTCCCGTATCAAATCTGGTTTGGCTATCCGACCACGGATCAACCGGAGAATGATTCCCTGTCTCATGCCCAGCAGATCGGAAGCAGCACCGAATTTGCTTTTTTCAGTCTTGAGAATGCAGGCCACGAAGTCGGAGAGCCCGCCTTCACGGACGCCTGGGGAAAGACGCTTTGGTACCGCTGGACTCCTCCCAATCCTGGCAGGTACATCGCAGAGGTTCAGATGCCCGCGTCCATGCCGGTGATGGCAGTCTATCGGCTCAGAAAGCCGTTCGGCCCTACAATCTCTTTTGAGGATCTGGAACTCGTTCACCGATCCCAGAATCGAACGCTCGTTGAAGACTTCATTCACACTTGGTTTGGGGGATTCACGATCTTCACCGTGACCGGATCCAGCCAAGTCGACGCCACATTCCAAGGGAGTCCGGGGGAAGAATACCTCTTCCAGGTGGACCAGCCTCCCCTGTTTGATGCCTACTTTGGAGGATTCAGCGGGGAGAATTGGAAGACGAATTCCATGGGTATCCTCACGGTGTTTCCCACCCCTTCACCCAATGACGACCTGAAATTCGCCCGCGAGATTTCCGACAACGAATGGACCTTTCTGAATATCCCGGCGGCTTCCCTGGAGCCCGGAGAACCGCCCCTGCCGGTTTCCACGGAGGGCAGCATTTGGTGGAAATGGACCGCCGGAAGAACGATGTGGGCTGCTGCCGACGGAGCGGTGGACATCTTCACGGGGACCGACTGGAACGATTTTCAATCCGTGCCCATTCGTCCCGGCAATCCCGCGCTGCAAATCCTCCCACGTTTCCGAGCCATCGCCGGCACCACCTACTATTTCCGGACAGTTCCCATCTACAGGACTACGACGAACTTGAAATTGCTCGTCGAAGCCCCCAACGATCGCATCGAGAATGCCACACTGATCCAAGGGACTCCTGAAAGCTTCGAAATCCCACGAGGTCTGGGAAACTTGGATCCCTTGGAACCTCTTCCCCGATGGCCCAACCTTACCGGGGTCGTCTGGTTCCAATGGCAACCGCCGCACACCGGGAGGTACGAAATCCGGGGTTCCGGCCTCCACGTATTTGAGCGATCGACCGAGGGCAGGTTGACGCCCATCGGTAAGTCCTCCTCCTACGGCTTTTCTTGGACTCTGGACGTGAACCTTGAGGACTCACTGTACCTCGCCGCGGAGGTCTCGGACTCGTTCTGGCCAGGGGTCATCTCCTTTCGAGCCCTATTCCCGCCCGCCAACGACGCGTTTGAACATCCCGTCCAGATCGCCGGGGACTGGTCCATCACCTGGAACCCGGATGATTCTCTGGGAACTTCCCAGGAGGGGGAACCCGCCCACGCCGGATCACCAGCGAAGTCGTCCTTCTGGTACGAGTATGCCGTCTCACAGACGGGAACCCTCAGCCTTAGGATCCTAGGTGGCCTTCACCCGAGGGCTGCGCTCTACCGAGGGGAGACACTCTCCTCACTCGTTCCGCTGGCATCAGCCCAGCCCAGCGTGCCTGGCTCCGCGGAAGTCATCTCCGCAAGGGTTACCGAAGGTGAGCGAATCCGGGTGGCGATTGAACCCGGGGACTTTGTTGGGGAATCCCTCCCGTCGCCACTTCGTTTGGTCACGATCCAAATCATGCCCCCTCCCAAAAACGACTCTCCGGAAACGACCCAGGCCATGGGACGGAACGCAGTAACGGGCACAACCTTCGGCGCAGATTCGGAACCCCAGATCCAACGCCCCGAATCCATGAAGAATTGGAGTTCCGTCTGGTTCCACTACTACACCGGAACCAACGGACCCCACGTCGTGCGCCTGGTTCCCACATCGCTCTCCACTCGCACACGGGCGGCGCACCTCCGCGTTTACCGTGGCGACACGGTCGGGGATCTCGTCCTCGTCGGACAGAGTGCGCCGCTGGCGGGCCTCGGTCCCATCACCGCCACGTTCGTCTCCCAACAGGCACGAAAACTTTGGATCGAAGTGCTGGCTGAACCGGCGGATCCCGAGTTTTTCGAGATCCAGGCATCCCCTCTCATTCGAGCCGATCCGCAAACACGGTTCGCGCTCAAACCGGAGGACAGGTCCTCCCGGCTCCGTCTGCAAGGACCTGATGCCTTGATACTGCGTCTCGAGGAATCCTCGGACCTGGCGCATTGGCAATCGCTTGGAGACGCCCAGGTCACGGGCGAAGACACAGTCATCGCGCTCCCACCCGCCGTGACTGACGGTCCCCGGTTCATCCGCAGCCGGATCCCATAGCGCATCGACTCGAATCCCCGCGCCGGACGGCGACAAACCGTCCCTCCCGGATTCAATACACGTACACCATGGAACGCGCGCCCTCGACCTGCCACTGGAGTTGGGCGCGGGATCGCGTCTCGACATGGCCATCGGCGAATCCTGCATTGCTGCTCTTGATCGGTCCCAAGGTCGTCGGCCAGGCATGGCCTCCTCCGGTGAGACTCCAGTTGCGGTGACCGTCGTCCCACTGCCCCAGCGTCCAGTCGGAGAGGATGGGCATGGTCGCCAAATTCGGATCGTCCACGCGCCGCGGCCAGGCCTCCGGTACCCGCGTCGTCATCCGGGCTGGATCGGGAAACTCAATGCCCGAAGTTCCCAACCGCCTCGCCACCCACCAAAACCAGTCGCCCAATCCAAAGGCGACCTTCTGGACGTTCACGTACTCATCCACCAGGTCGGCAGGCGTGGTCATCTCCCGCCCTCGCAGGGTTCGAAAATTCACCCGGTGAACCTCAAACTGCCGGGGCCGTGCCGGACAAAACCACATCGGAAGATTCACACCGTACGGCACCAGATTGGTCACCATCTCCATCGCCACAAACCACGGTTCAATGGAGGAGTACGTGGACATGTTCTCCACCGGAAGTGGATACGACGGCAGGCGCCCTTTCGAATCGTCCGTGGCATAGACGTTGGCCGCGAGTGACCACTGCCGGTATTGATTTGCACACACCGTCACCCGCGACCGGAAACGCGCATGGGCCAACGCCGGTAGCAGCAATCCCGCCACCACGGCAACGATCCCCATCACCACCAACAACTCCGTCAGCGTGAATCCGGAACCGGCGCTGGAGAATTTTTGTTTCAAGGATGCGGCAATTACTGTCCCAATGAATTAGGACAGTCAATTCGCAATCCGTCCGAATTTCCGACGGTCCGCCTTGACGTCCGATCGGGAAAATCGCCCCGTTTCCGAGTGAACCTCCGCATCGAGCGAATCCCCCCGGCGGACACCCTGCCCCTGCGGGTCCAACTGCGGGAGGAGATGAACCGCCAGATTGTCCACGATTCCATCCATCGCCGCGAGGGATGGACCCACACCTATGGCATCTTCCTCGGGGAAGTGGCCGTGGGGTTCGCCTCCGCGGCCGTCTCAGGTCCCTGGACTGATCGACCGACGGTCATCGAGTTCTACCTGCTTCCGCCTTGCCGATCCCGCGCCTTCGAGGCCTTCGAACAATTCCTCAGGGTCAGTGGTGCGACCCATTTTGAGGCGCAGACCAATGAGCCGTTGTATCCCACCCTGGCACTCGCCTTCGGACGTGATCTGTTCACGGAGAAGATCATTTTCGAGAACGGGCCCGCGACGTCACTCCCTTCGGGGGGCGCCTCACTGCGAGCAATCACTTCGCCCGAGGAGGTCCAGGCAGCCATGAATCGACGGCAGGGCGGTGGGGAATGGATTCTGGAACTGGAGGGACAACCCATCGGGAAAGGCGGAATCCTCTTTCACTACAACCGCCCCTACGGCGACGTGTACATGGAGGTTGATGGGAGCCACCGTCGTCGCGGATTCGGATCCTACCTCGTCCAGGAACTCCGGCAGGCCTGCTTCGACTTCGGCGCGATTCCCGCGGCCCGATGCAATGCCGACAACGTGGCCTCGCGTCGAACCCTTCAGCGCGCCGGATTCCTCCCCGTGGCCACCATGCTCTGCGGAGCGATTACCCCACCGTAGCAGTCAACGTGAGGAGACTCCGTAATGATTCCTCTTCGCCCAATCGCACCGACACTTCAAAGAGGCGGAATGTTCCTCGTCACCTCACCCATTACGCCAGAACCCCCCGCACCACCTCGCTGCCCGGCTTCGTCACATTGGTGAGGCGCATGTTCACTCCGGACACCGGATACGTGAACCGGAGGTGATCGAAGCCCAGCAGGTGCAGCATCGTGGCATGGAGATCGTGCACCGAGACGCGATCGACGACCGACTGGTATCCGAAATCGTCCGTCTCGCCGTAGGTGAATCCGCGCCGTACACCGCCCCCCGCCATCCAGATCGTGAAGGCTGAGGGATTGTGGTCGCGTCCGATGAACTGCATCTCCATCCCGCTCCGATTCTCGCGCATCGGGGTGCGCCCAAACTCCCCGCCCCACACCACCAGGGTATCCTCGAGCAACCCCCGCTGGCGCAGATCCGTCAGGAGCGCCATCAGGGCGCGGTCCACGCTCTGGCACTTGGTCTTGAATCCGGCGTTGAGCGCCTCGGATTCCCCCGCACCGTGGGAATCCCAGCCCCAGTCAAACAACTGGACGTACCGCACGCCCCGCTCCGCGAGGCGCCGGGCCAGCAGGCAGTTGTTGGCGAACGACTCCTTGCCGGGCTCCGTGCCATACAATTGATGGACCGACGCCGGTTCCCGCGTGATATCAAAGGCGTCGCTGGCATCCACCTGCATTCGGAACGCCAGTTCATATTGCGCGATGCGGGTCTGCGTCTCGGGATCCCCCACCTCCTGCGCCGTGCGCTCGTTGAGCTCATGCAACGCGTCCAGCGTCCGCCGCCGCAGACCGCGCGTGATGCCGGCGGGATTGGACAAAAACAACACCGGATCCCCCTGGGATCGGCACTGCACGCCCTGGTACACCGACGGGAGATATCCCGATCCCCATACCGATTTCCCGGCGTCCGGGTTCTTGCCACCGCTGGTGAGAACGATGAATCCGGGAAGATTTTGGTTCTCGGAGCCCAATCCATAGGTGGCCCACGCCCGGCACTGGCGCCGCCCGGACTTGCGTGCCCGTGTGCATGAGCAACTGCGCGGGACCATGATTGAACTGGTCCGTGTACATCGACTTGATGGCTAATACCCGTCCACCACCGACCTGAACAGCGGCAGTCGGTCCGAAACCCACTGGCCGCTCTCCCCGTGCTGTCGGAACGGATACTGCGGCCCCAGCATCTTGGGCACGCCCTGGATGAACGCGAACTGCTTGCCCGCCAGGAGCGACGCCGACATTCCTTGCCGTCCTGCTCTCCAACTGGGCTTGTAGTCAAACAACTCCAGCTGGCTCGGAGAGCCGCACATGTGCAGGTAGATCACCCGCTTCGCCTTCGCGGGAAGCGGGGAGGCTCCGGGCTGGAGCGGACGGGCGGCATTCCGCGCCGGCGCGGGCGCACCCCAGGCCCGACCCGAGGCTGACGCGAGCCAAAGCGCACCCAGTCCGCTGGTGCAGTCGCGGAGAAAGTGGCGGCGCGTGCGGTGCAGCAGGACCTCCTGCCTCCAATGCGATTCCAGCGGATTCATGGAATAAGTTCGGTTACGGCGGCGATCATCGGGTGAGCGCCCGGTCGGTGTTGAGCAGCGTATTGGCCACCAGGACCAGCGCCGCACGTTGGGGGGTGGGAGCGAGTTTGTCCGCCGAGGACGGATCGGACGCAAAATCCTCGAGGGCGCCCCGGTACAGCTTCACGAGGCTGGCCACCATGTCCTCCGGGGGCGGTTCGAGGGTCAGCCGCTGGCAGGCGTACCGGATCTGTCCTCAGGAGTCTCCCGCGCCTCCATCCGGTTGGCAAAGGATTGGGCCATCTCCACGAATGCCGGATCGTTGAGCACGGTCAGCGCCTGGAGTGGCGTGTTGCTGGGCAGGCGCCGGGCGGTGCAGGCATCCCGCGTCGGGGCGTCAAAGGTGAGGAAGAGCGGATACCCGCTCGTACGCTTCTGGTACGTGTAGATGCCGCGACGGAAGCGATCGGCATCCTGAGGTGTTCCACCGGTCACCGCTGTACACCGAGTTCCACACGCCGTCCGGCTGCGGAGGATACACGGGCGGGCCAAACGCCTTCGAGGACAGCGATCCGGAAAGCGCCAACGCCTGGTCCCGGACCATCTCGGCAGTCAGGCGCGAGCGGGGCCCGCGCGCATACCAGCGATTTCCAGGATCGCGCTCCGCCAATACCGGCGTTAATCGGGCGCTCTGGGCATACGCGGACGACAACGCGACCTCGCGCAGAAACCGCTTCACCGACCAATGCCAATCCCCCCGGAGCCGGAGCGCCAGGAAGTCGAGCAGTTCGGGATGCGTCGGGCGGCCCGCCAGGCCAAAATCCTCCAGCGTCTCCACGATGCCCCGCCCCATCAGTTCGGACCAAAGCCGGCTCCGCCGAACGCGGGCGGCCAGCGGATTCTGGTCTCCCACCAGCCACCGGGCCATCTCATGCGGTCAGCGACCTCGACTTCTGGGAAATACCACCGTGGGAATTCCCGTTTCCACCCGCTCATCGCGGGCACGGTGCGATTCCCGCGATCGAACACCCGCGTCTCCCGCGTGGCAGGCGCCGGACGCCCAGCAGCACCGGCACGCGCGTCCCGGGCAGGTCCTTCAATCCCCACCCAATTCCAGGAGGGACTTCCACCTGGCCCGGCGTTCGGAGGCCTCCGCAAAGGTGGTCAGTCGGGAATCCGTGGTGGACGACAGGGCGAAGTTTCGTAGAACGCAACCCCGATGCCGCTGTTGGAGGCAATGCCATGCCCCACGACGACCTCCACCGCGATCCCTCCGGGGCATCCAACGGCTGCTCCAACACCACCACCGCGCTGCGCCGCTCTGCCATGACCGGATAACTCCCAAACCTCCCGCCCGCCTCCAGGACCCCAAACGCGTCATAGGGTCCGGCAATTGGTCCGCGACGTTCCCGGAGGGCCACCGGGCGGTTGGACGCCTTCCCCGGCGGGATCAAGGCGAGCCTGAGCTTGGAGAAGATTTGGCCCCGCTCCGGCGCAGACTTCGGATCTCCGGAGTCCGAAACAACTCCACCTTGAATGCCGTCAATCCCCGGCACTGCCGGCAGCGTCAGGGTGTAAAAACCACCTTGATCGGCAGGGTGCCGCTGCCGCGAATGCGTCCATCGGCGGCGACGGTCAGTGTTCCGCCGCTCGCCTTGGCCTCGGTCGGTATCCACGGACGCCAGTCCCGAACCTCCGCCAGCGTGGCGAGGCCCCGTTGGTTGATGGACTCCCGAAGCGCGCGAATCCGAAGCTGCTGCTCCACGACGGCGTCCCGTCGCGACGCATCCTTCGCGAACAGCAGGCGCGGGAAATCGTCATTCTGGTCGCAGTCCTCGGTGTTGTTGAAAAACGCCGCGAACCGGTAGTAGTCGCGCTGCGGGATTGGGTCATAGGGATGCGCATGACATTGCGCGCAGCCAAACGTGGTGGCCTGCCATGCGGTCCAGGTGGTGTTCACCCGGTCATGCACCGCCACGGTCCGGTATTCCTCGTCATCGGTCCCGCCCTCGGTGTTGTTCTGCGTATTGCGATGGAACGCGGTGGCCAACAGGTCATCCGCCGTAGGGTGCTCCAGTTGGTCTCCGGCCAACTGACGAATCGTGAACTGGTCGAAGGGCATGTCCGCGTTGAACGCGCGGATCACCCAGTCGCGCCACGGCCAGATGTCGCGATGCGGATCCTTCTCAAAACCGTAGGTGTCCGAATACCGCGCCAGGTCCAGCCACAACGCCGCCCAGCGTTCGCCGAAGTTCGGAGAGGCCAGGAGTCGGTCCACCACGCGCTCCCTGGCACCGCGGGGATCCTTCGCACGATCCGCAAGATAGTCCGCATAGTCCCGCGGCGTGGGTGGAAGCCCGGTGAGATCCAGCGCAACCCGGCGAAGCCATTCCGCCGGGGTGGCCTCCGGGGACGGCGTCAATCCCTCCGCCTCCAGTCGCGCGAGTACGAAACGGTCCAGGGGAACCGCAGGCCACGACGCGTTTTTTACCCGCGGTTCGGCCGGTTCCCGGGGCGGGACAAAGGACCAATGCTCACTCCAGACCGCGCCCTCCTGAATCCACTGGCGCAGGACAGCAACCTCCTCCGGGGACAACGCCGGTCCGTGTTCGGGCTGCGGCATGCGGTCGTCGGGATTGGACGACATCACCCGCCGCATCAGCTCCGAGGTTTCGGGATGCCCGGGCACGATGGCCGGCTTCCCGGATTTGCCCTCGGTGATCGCCCGGTCGCGATACACGAGGGAAATCTTACCCGCCGCCTTCACCCCGCCGTGGCAGGCGGTGCAGTGCTGCGCGAACAGCGGACGAATATCACGATTGAAATCCGTCTGCGGCACCGCCGCGCGTGTCCGGACCGCGGACGCACCGGCAGCCACCAGGGCAACGAGCCCGATCCGGAATGCAGTCCGGAAACGGCAGGAGATCATGCCCAAAATCTTCCCCCGCTCCGCCTCCGGGGCCAGAACTTTCCGAGAGGGACTTCAGGGTGCCTTTGAAGGATTCTCCGTCTTAACGCTCCGAGGGTTAGCCACGCCAACCGCCGACAGGTTAACCGTTCCGACATCGAGTTCCCCGGATTCAGGAGTGCTCGGAACGGAGATCTCCCTTCGGGCCTGAAGTGCCATCCCGGTCTTCATGGAAACATCCGCACCCTGTGCCTCCTCCTCGAAGGTCAACAGGAACAATTCCAGCTTGTAGTCGCCCGGCTCCACGGAATCCGCCGCAAAGGTCCCATCCCCGGCCACGGCAAGAAACCGGGAGCGCGCCTCGGCGGCCTCCAGCGCTTCGCGAATTCCGGGCTGACTCCGCCAAGTCGCCAAGGAATCGGGACTCTCCATTATTTCCGGCGTCGGCACGGGAATACCGGGATGAGTCCAGGCAAGTCGTCCTCCCCAGCTCGAGTGTGGGGGTGCCACAAAACCCGGAGGAACCTGGACTCGTCCGGTCACGCGGTAACCGCTCGGCTCAAACGACACCCGGGCCACCTCACCCGGCTCCAACCGTACACGCCGGGTGCGTCCCGGTTGGTAGGTGGTGGATCCGCCGGGCGTTACCACGCGCCGGACCTCGCTCACAGACCATTCGCCAGGAGGAATCGAAGGGAACTGCGGACGCTTCTGGGCCGGGGAAATGTCCTCCAAGACCGCGGATTCGAGATCCAAATCTCCGGTTCCCAAGTCCGGCATCCGCACCCAGGCGCCGACGTCGTTCCGCGCCGAGTTTTCCATCACGATTTCGATTTGAGCCCATGGATCAAGGCGTACCTCCCCACCATCCACAAGGGAACTCAAGGAAACCCGGGCAAATCCACTTTCATGCGCAACCAACAACTGAACCACATCCCGTTCCCGATTAAGGTGAACGCCTCCTTCGGCATCCGTGGTAAGAAACATCGAGGGATCGATTCCTCTCCCACGACTGAAGTGGGTCCTTTTGAGCCAGAATCGGTCCCCGGCTCGAACCAAACCCACCTCTGCACCCGAAGCAGGACTTCCGTCCGGAAGCCGGACCGTGATCCTCAAGCCCTCCGCAGGGCGCAACGCCACCTGCATCGGAACATCCCCTTCGTTCAACTTTAGCGGACGCGAGAACCAGGGTTCATAGCCTTCCGCCTCCACCTTGATTGCCACCCGCGAATCGCCAGTCCCCGTGATCAACGGCTCCCGAAACACGTGATTGAAGCGGTCACCCTCAAACCGCAACCAGGACGATTCATCATCCATGAAACGGACCCTGGGCTTCCCATCGGGATGATCCAACGCCAGGTAACCGAGTCCCAACTTGAACCTGGGAATGGCGCGTCCGGTGGCCGCATCCACTACATCCCCGTGAACCACAAGATGGACGGCAGGGTTCAGGACCACCTCATGTTCCACCCCGTCGGCCGAAATCTCTACGCGATACCGGGCCTCAAAGCCTTCCGCGAAGAAGTCATATCGGGACGGACCCATTGGTGCATCCGCCCACTCACATCGCCCCTCGGCATCGGTCAGGCCACGGAACAAGGCCAATGAGGGTGTCGCAGGAAACCCATCGTCGCGTGGCAACACCCCCGGTCGACCACTCAATCCAAACCAGGCGTTTTTAATGGGCATTCCATCCTCATCCCGGACCCGAACCTTCATCACTCCGGATCGTTCGAGACTGAACTGAATCGGGTCGGGGGACTCAGAGGGTCGAATGGCAAAGCGGGCCGGGGCGAAACCAGACGCCGCGACGAGAACCCAGTGGTTGCTCACGGGACATCCCGCCATCGAAAAGCTTCCGTCCCACTCGGTGACCACCTCTCGCTGGGACGGTTCGAGAACCAGGACCTTCGCGTCCGCAATCCCCTGCCCCAATTCGTCCACCACGCTCCCTTTCAGGATCCGGCTTCGCGACAACCGCAGAACCTGCGTTTGAGTTCGCAAGGCACGCTCCCCATCCGGAGAATCCCGGAGCCACAGCGTTTCCGAAGGCTGAAATTCAGGGTGCGTGGCGCGAACCGAGCATCGCGCGAGGACATCCGACCCCACCCGGGCCAGTGTCCAATGTCCGGCATTGTCGGTGACGGCGGTCATCGATCCGAATTCATGACTCTCCGGTCCCTGAACGGCCGACCCCAATTCCGATAGGGACACAACCACCTCGGCACCGGCGGCTGGATTTCCCTCCGGATCCAACACAGTTCCCCCCAGCGGAACTCCCGGTTCCAGTTGAAGAACATAATTCGTCGGGATCGCATGTCCCCGGGGCGGCTGCCACTGCAGACGCGTGTCCGCGAATCCGTCGATCCGCGTGACGATTTCCAGGAGTTGGACCCCAGAGGGGACCGGAATCAACGCCGTCCCTTCGCCTGTGGTGGACAGTGAGCGCGACGTCGTCCCGTCTGGCCAGGGCCCCATCGACACTCGTTGTCGCAGTGCACCCTGGGGAATCGGTTCTCCTGTTCGCCGGTCCACCACCTTAAAGGTCAGACCGTCATCGGAACCCGAGTCCAATCCGGCCACTCCACGTTCGCTCTGCCCTTTGTCTGAAGGAATTCCCACCTCGCCGACCAACGAAGCGCCCCCGCTTCCAGAGTCTGCGATGACGACCGGGGAAACGGAGGCGGGTCTGGATGACTTCAACCCCGAGGTAGGTCCCCAAGGCCCCCGCTGAAAGACGAGGATCGCAGTGACGATGGAAAGTCCCGCGAGCACCCAGAATCGGGAGGGCATCTGAGGTCGTCCGAAAACCGCAGTCGTAGGGGCGCCCACACCTTCGAGGACTTTCGACGCAATCCGGTCGACCAATGCGTCCGGCGCCGCCCCGACCGCATGTTGGGCGAGCAGCATTCCCAACGCCTCGGCCGCGGAAACAATGCCGCGCCCCTCCAAGGAAATCCGCAGTTTCTCCAGAGCCCGGGACACCCTCATGCGGGCGGAGTTTTCGGAGATTCCGAGGCGCCTCCCAATTTCAGCATGCGACTGTTGCTCGAAGAATCGGAGGACCACCGCGTCCCGGTCCGCATCGGCCAGTTCCTCCATGGCGGCATCGAGAACGGGACGAATCCGATTCCACTCGGGAAGGCTGGGAGGACAAACGGAGTCGGTCATGGCGGCAAAGTGGGTTTCGCGGACCCGACGGCGAGCCTCCGCACGGCGGTGTTCCGCGGCGGCAATTCGGACGCTGGAGTAGAGCCAACCGGAAAGGCAGGGATGGTCCACCAACGCACCCGCTTTTCGCGCCAGGGCAATGAATACCGTCTGGGTCACATCCTCGGCCGCCAGGGCATCCTCCCCGGTCTGCCGGAAGGCCGCCGAGTAAACGAGGTTCACGTGCCGCCGGAGCAGTTGCGAAAAGGCATCGGCGTCGCCCGTATCCCGGTAGCGGCGCAAGCACTGGCCATCGGCATCATTCATTTCCCCCTGCATCTGCCGCCGGTCGCGAAATCGCACAGACAATCTTCTGAAGCCGCGTTCCCCGGCGGATTTCCGACACCCCAACCCCTCCCGGCGCTCGAAATCCGGGCGCTACCGTCCCTCGACTTCAGCCCGGCCCGGCGCCTTGGAACGACTGGATGATCTTCCGAAGAAGCGGATATCCGGGACCCGGCTGGGTGGGCGTAGAGGGCAGTGTCACGCCCGGAGGAGCGGGATACGGCCAGACATACTCGGCCGCCGCCTGCAGGAGCGGACCGGTCTTTGTGGTATCCATCGGCTCCAGCGACGCCGGGAGATTGGGTTCAAGACGCTGGTATCCCGGGCCGGGAAGCAGCATGCGAAGTTGAGCGTCCGGCGCCTGAATGTTCGCCGTGGTCAGGACATTCACGATCGGGAACTGCGTGGCAATCACGTCGTCGAGTCCCCACCGGTGCACCCCCCAGTTCCCGGCACCGTAATCACTGTCGTTCGGGTTCAGCGGCGGATCGTACATGCCGGTACCCAGCGACAGGACCCATGCCCCTTCGAGGGATGCGAACAGTCGCTTGCGTGCCGCCCAAGCGAGGGCGAACAGCGCCGGATTGTTGGCCATCATCCCCCCGTCCACCGCCCAACGATCCGCCCCCGTACCGCCCGGATGTGCGACGGAACCCACGTGCGCCATCGGGAAGTAAACCGGGGCAGCGCTCGTGGCCCGCGCCGCTTCCCAAACCTGATAGTCATCCGCCGGATGGGCCGCAGCATCCTCCCAGTTGAACAGGTACGGCCCCACCGGCACGGAAGCGGCGGAAGACCGGACCGTGTAGGTTGTGGTCAGCACCTGTCGGGGCACCGGGACACCCAGGCGCGTTCCCATCGCGCGCATTTCCGAACGGGCCCGCGCCAGCGACAGACCGGCGGGGAATTGCCGCTGCATCCAGGCCTCGATCGCCGTGCCGGAATAGAGGGCCTCCAGAATCCCGAAATCGAGGGTCCCCTGTTTGACGAAGATTTCCCGGCCGTCCTGCAGGTAAAGATTCAGGGCGTCCACTGCGGTCATCGGGGCCCCCGTCCTTCCGGGGGTGGTCAGGGCCAGCGAGATCAAGCCACCGGTCGAGGTGCCGGCAATCACATCAAAACACTGGTAGATCGGACGCCCCAGTTGCGCTTCAAGGACCGCCAACAGGTACGCGGGGATGACACCCCGGATTCCCCCGCCATCGAGGGCCAGGATGCGGCAGGATGGATTCATTGCGCGGAATCGTGACGGAGCACGAACCTCGAAGCGAGTCAGACCGTCCCGCTCCACCACTCGTTACCATCGCCCCCCCATAGTCCACCGATCCCACGCGCGCCCGACCTCGGAATCGGGACGAAGACAAGAATTGACCGGTGAATCACAAGGACTGACCAGCCTTCCCGTTTGCCCCGGGCACACTTGGGCATACTACAAAGGACGGGCGACCTCGGCCTCCGAAGTCCGCAAGGAGGATTCGGAATGACGTTGTCGGTCAGTCCCCAAAAATCTCGAACCATGAAGCCTTCCCCACTTTCCCTGATTTTTCTCCTCGCGGCGACGGGTCTCTCCGCGTTCTCAGCCTCCATCGAAACTCGCCTTAGTCCTTCCACACCTTCCGTGGAGGCAGGTTCGGACGCCACGCCCGAGCCCATCCTTGGAACGACCTCGGCAACCTCCCCAGGCGGGCGTCACGGGATCTCCCTCGTTGAAGCCAGCGGCTCCCGCCACCACCGAGGCAACGTCTCCCTGCTCTGGTACCTCAGCAATGAGCAGATTCAGGAACTCGAAATGACCGGAGTTCTCGACCTGCTCCAACAACACATCAACCCGAACTACGACTTCCACAACGTGACCGAAGAGCAATTGAACCAGGATCTCCTCCGTCTCCAGGACATCCTGTCCGGAGCGACCGGAGGCTCGGCACCAGAACCCGGGCCAACGGTCCTGGCTGTCGGGGGAATGCTGACGGTGCTCTGGCTGACGCGTCGTCACCGTGGGCGATCAATGGGGTCGACGACGAATCCAGCGGCTTGAATCGCAGCGCCCATGGGACGCTGCAGCTTCGGTTGCAGCGGGATTCGCGTGAGTTCCCGGACCGCCACCTTTCCCGCCGGAGCCACTGCCAGAGTGGGATTACCCCGAGGTTTGCGTCAGCCGCAAAAGCCTTCAGACTTCCCGACATGGTGAACGCCACCGCCGGGCAGAAGCTCCAGGAACTCCGCAACGCACTCCTGACGCTGCACAAGACCCTGCTGGAATCCGAACGCGTCGGATACGAGGAAGCCATTGGCCCAATCCCCTCCCCGAATCATTTCCTCCACCTGGTCACCACCGATCCGTGGTTCGCATGGTTGCGGCCCCTTTCCCGCCTGATCGTCACGCTGGACGAAACGCTCGATGCCCCTGACGCCCCGTCGACCGCGGTGGTGGACGACCTGGTGCTGCAGGTCCGGCGACTGCTCGTCGCCTCTGAAGAGGGCGATGGATTTCCCCGAAGCTACTTCGAGGCGCTCCAGCGGGATCCGGACGTCGTGTTCGCCCATGCCGGGGTGACCGCAGTGTTTCGTCCGACCCTCCGCTCTTCCTAACCCAGGCCGCCAGGATCTCCCCGTTCCGGCCCGCAGCAACTCCGCGCGACTTCAGTCGAACACGTCCACCTTCAAACCGGTGCGTGTCCGAATCTCCCGCCGCCAAGGCGTCCAATTCCCTCGCGCGTCAACCGCGTGGCCCGCTCGGGCGTCGGTCGCGCAATGGTGTAGGCGTGGACCTCCCAGATCGTCCACACCGCCCGCCACAATCTCATTCAACCGGTCGCAGTACGCCGCCAACTCCGCCGGGGACATCGCCTCGCCGCGCACCTTGAGGAACAGCGACTGGATGATCACCGGACGGACACGCGCGGTTTCGAGGATGTTCTTCAGGATCCGGGGGAACTGGACGAAGGACCGGTTGACCAGGCGGTAATACTCCGGGGTGCCGGCGTCGAGCTTGCACCAGATCTCACCGTGATGCGCGTCCATCAGGGCCAGTCCCCGCTTCACGCTGCCCTTGTCGAGGCCCGCGGAGTCGGTGATCAACACGAGCTTGGTGTCATCGAGGCCGAGTTCGTGCCGCACCTCGGCCACCGTCCGGACGCACTCCTCGAAGTTGGGGATCATCGTCGGTTCCCCGTCGCCACTGAACGCGATGTCCCGGATCTCGCGGGTCAGTTCGGGCACTTCGCAGAACTTGGGCTGCTGTGCCAGCGTGCCGTCCCGCGCATGCTGGACCAGCCACACGAGTTCCTCGCGCAACTGATCCAATCGAACCGTGGTAGCCCGCCCCGGCGTCTTGCGGTCCACCTCGCAATACACGCAGTCAAAATTGCACCGCTTGTCCGGATTCAGGTTCACGCCAATCGACAGCCCGCGCGAACGGCGCGAGATGACCGGATAGAGATACACCAGGTCCTGGAAGACCCGGCGATGATCCTGAACGACGGCCCAGGAACTTTGGATGGCAGGAGGCTCGGTGGCCACGGGCGGACAGTAGGGGGCGATCCCCGCAGGGCAACGGGCGATGGACGCCTATGCAGCCGATCACATGCCCATGATCTGGTATCCGGAATCCACGTAAATCACCTGCCCGGTGATCGCCGCGGCGCCGTCGCTGGCGAGGAACGCGCCGGTGGCTCCCAATTCATCGGGCAGCACATTGCGCTTCAGTGGAGCATGGGCCTCGTAATGCTTCGGCATGTCGCCAAACCCGGCGATGCCGCGGGCGGCCAGCGTGTTCATCGGTCCGGCGCTGATGCAGTTCACCCGGATCTTCCGAGGTCCGAGGCTGTAGGCCAGGTACCGGGTGCTGGCTTCGAGGGCGGCCTTGGCCACACCCATCACGTTGTAGTGCGGGATCACCTTCTCAGAGCCGTAATACGTCATCGCCACGATGCTGCCGCCGGCGGTCATCAGCGGGGCTGCGGCCCGGGACACGGCGATGAGGGAATAGGCGCTGACGTCGTGGGCCACCTTGAAGGCGTCGCGGCTGGTGTTCAGGAAGTCCCCCTCCAGAGCCTCCTTCGGGGCGAACGCCACGGAGTGCAGCATCAGGTCGAGGCGGCCAAACTTGGATCCCACCTCGTTAAAGACAGCGGTGATCTGGTCGTCCTGGGTGACATCGCAGGGCAGGATCAACGTATCCGGACCAAAGGTGCCGGCGAGTTCCTCCACGTTGTCCTTGAGGCGCTCCCCCTGGTAGGTGAATGCAAGGCGGGCGCCCTCGCGGTGCCAGGCCTGGGCAATCGCCCAGGCAATGGAGCGCTTGTTGGCGACGCCAAAGACCAATCCGAGTTTTCCTTGAAGCGATGACATGACGCGCCCGAGGAAAGGCGAGGACCGCCCGCGGTGCAAGCCGGTCCTCACCCCCCCGGTCCCCTAGGCCGCCGGGGAACCCGATTGCGGATTGGACTCGCAGCCCTTTCCAGCGAACGGTTCCCGCTGTGAACCGCGAGCGGATAACGGTCCAACAGATTCTGGATTCCAAGGGGAAGCGTCGAATCGGCGCGTTGACCGCCTATGACTTCCCCATGGCGCGCCTCCTGGACGAGGCGGGCGTGCCCATGCTGCTGGTGGGGGATTCTCTGGGCATGGTCGTCCTGGGCTACCCGGACACCACCCACGTTTCGATGGCCGACATGCTGCATCACGTCCGCGCCGTCGCCCGGGCTCGTCCCACGGCCCTCGTAGGCGCCGATCTCCCCTATGGGAGTTACGACACCCCGGAACGCGCCCTGACCCACGCCAGGGAACTCCAGGCGGCCGGAGCGGACTTTGTGAAGGCGGAGGGCGGCACCGAGATTCTCCCCCAGATCCGGGCCATCCTCGCGGCAGGGATTCCCTTCTGCGGACACCTCGGGATGCTCCCCCAGCATGTTCTGGAGGAGGGCGGCAAATACCGGATTAAGGGACGCGACGAAGCGGGCCGTCTCCGCCTGCTGTCCGATGCCCGGGAACTGGAACAGGCGGGAGTGTTCGCGTGTGTCCTGGAACTGGTCACGCCCCCGGTCGCCCGGGAACTCACCGTGGCCTGCCCCCGCATGGTGACGATTGGCATTGGGAGTGGACCCGACTGCGACGGCCAGATCCTGGTCACCCCGGATCTGGTGGGCGGATTCCCCTGGTTCACGCCTCGCTTTGTCACGCCAAGGGCCCGCACCGGGGAGGAAATCCGGGCCGCGGCTTCCCAGTGGTTGCAGGAGTTGAATGCGACGTCGTGATCTCGGGCGGAAGCATCTCGGCTCGTAGTCCAGCCTTCAGGCTCCCCCCCGCCCCACGGCTGCCGTCGCGCCGCGGAAGAACAGGCTGAAGCCTGCACTACAAACGTAGTCCGTGGGACTATGTCCCATTGCGCCCATCCGGGACGACGCCCACCGGTCTTTCCTTCCCTCCCGCCCGGCTTCGTGCACCCTCCCCGGGTGGCGTACGCACTGCTTCAATCGAATCTGTCGCGCCCCGACGTGGCGGCGCTGGAACGCGCCTTTGCCACCGGCCGCGGATTGACCCCCGCCGACGCCAGGTTCGTTGCCGATGACGCCTTCGGCATCCTGGCCCGGGACCTGTCTCTCGACGACGCGCTGTTTCTTCAGCAATCCCTCGGCGCGGAAGGCATCGAAATCGAGATCGTTCCCGATTCCGATCTCCCGCGCCTCCCGGATCCCAAGCTCTTCGACTTCGTGGAATGCGCGGATGACGCGCTGGTGATCTACGATCCGCTGGAACGCGTCACCCGGGTTCCGTGGGCCAGCATTTCGGTGCTCGCCGCCGGATTCGACCAACGGGAACTGAAAGTGGAGATCGTCACCGGGGACGCCGAAACCCGATTCCAGTCCAATCTCGACCGCCTGCGCTTCGACCGGATGCCGCAATACGTGGACAGCGCCGAACCCGGGAACGCCGGCGAGAGCTTCCGAAGGCTCGTCCGGGACCTCGCCTCCCACTGCACGCCGGCCGCGCTCAACCAGGCTGCTCGCGTGCTCGCACAGCGCGACCTCGAGGGCGATGTCACCAGTGCGATCTCGTATCCCCGTCCCATGGCGTACACGGAGGAACTGGTCTGGCTGCTCTGGAAGGCGCGGACGGAGCTGGGCGCCACGGAATCCTGACGGGTTCGGCCGACGACTTCCGGGAACCGTCGCCCCATATCAACTGATGTTCCGCGGAACGTTCACCCTCACGGCCGCCCTGCTCAGCATCGGTCCCGTCTGCCGGGCGACTCCCCTGGTGGAAGTGGTCCGCCTGCCCTCGACGGTGATGCAGCCGATCGCCGCACCCGATCCCGTATCCGGCGCCGTTCACATGGCGTGGCTTCGCGGCGATCCGGCCCACTGCAACGCCTATCTCCAAACCTGGCCCGGAGGGCGACCGGGCGTGGATTCCCCGGTTCGGATCAATGATCAGGACGGTGCCGCCATCGCCATCGGCACAGTCCGTGGAATTCAGGTATGCGTCGGGAGCCACGGAAGGGTTCACGCGGTCTGGAATGGATCCCGCGCCTCCGCGAACGGAAGCGAGGGTTCGCCGCTGCTGTATTCGCGTCGCAATGATGCCGGCACCGGATTCGAACCCGCCCGGAATCTGCTGGGCGAAACCCATTTTCTGGACGGCGGTGCCTCGGTCACCGCCGACGGCTCCGGCCGCGTCTTCGTGATCTGGCACGCCGCCACGCGCCGGGAGGGAGCCACGGAAAAGGACCGGCAGGTGTTCGTGATTCAGTCGGACGACGACGGAAAAACCTTTGGACCGCCACGGTCCCTGACTCCCGCAGGTGGCGTTTGTGGTTGTTGCGGACTCCGCGGCGTCACGGACGGCACCGGACGTCTCGACGTCCTGTACCGGTCCGCCCTGGCATCTCCCGGTCGGCCCATGATCCTCCTCGACCAGGCAACGCCCTCCGCCGCGGCGCTCCCTGTCCTGTCCGATCCCTGGCCGATTGAAGCCTGTCCGATGAGCACCGCTTCCCTCGTCCAGGGCCCCCCTCCCGGTGGACGCCTTTGGGGCGCCTGGGAAACCGGAGGTCGGATTCGTCTCGAGGTGCTTACTGGCGGCCGCCTGAATCTTCCCGAACCGGCGACTGTGTCCACCACGCCCGGAGCCCGTCACCCGGCGCTCGCCGTGAATCAAAACGGAGACGTTCTCTGCGCCTGGGCCGAGGGCACCGGATGGCAGCGCGGCGGACGCGTCGCATGGCGTCTCGTGTCCGCCGATGGCACCCCGACGGGAGACATCGGCCACGGGGAAGGTCTCGGGGTCTGGAGCTTCCCGGCGGTCCTGCCCAGGGCGGACGGTTCGTTCGCCGTGGCCTACTGAGCAGGATGCCGGTTCGCGGGCCCGTTACGCGCCCACCACGCGGGACAGCAGCGTGTTCATGCGGGTCAGCATGGACCGCGGATCCTCGAGCCGGCCGGCCGCGAGGCGTGCCTGGTCGAAGAGTTGATGCGCCACCAACTCCGCAAGCGAGGCGTCCTGGCCGCGCACCTGTTGGAGCTTCACGATCACCGGATGCTTGGGATTCAACTCCAGATCGGGAGCTGATTCCCCGAATCCGCCAAAGCCACCCGCGTCCCGGCCCATCATCTTCAGGGTGCGCCGCATGGACGCCGTCATGAACTTGTCGCTGTCCACGACCACCACCGGACTGTCCACCAACCGCTTCGAGGATCGCACCTCCTTGACCGCTTCTCCCAGCGTCGTCTTGAGCCAGGCGGACAGCGCGGCGGCATCCTCCTCCGACAGCGACCCGGCCGCCTCCTGGTCATCCACCTTCAACTCCGCCTTTTCCGCAGCGGTGATATTCTTGCCCTCGAACTCGCGGATGCGGTCCATCACGAACTCGTCCACGGGATCGGAAACAAACAGCACCTCGAACTTCCTTTCGCGGAACACCTCGAAGTACGGGCTCGCCTCAGCCGCCGCCCGGTCGCGGGCGAGCAGGTAATAGATCTCCGTCTGTTCGGACGGCATGCGCTTCACGTAGTCCGCCAGCGAGGTCGTCTTGCCCGCCTCCAGGGACGACGACTCAAAGCGCAGCAGCTTGGCAATGGCCGCCTGATGCTCGAAGTCACTGAGCACCCCCTCCTTCAGGAAGCGCTGGTACTCGGTGTGGAACCCGTCGTAGGCCGCGGGATCCTTCTCGGCCTCCTCCCCCAGGTGCTTGAGGAAACGTCCGGTGAGCGCCTTCCCCAGCTTCTTCATGAGGCTCGAATCCTGCATGCGCTCACGGGAGACATTCAGCGGCAGGTCCTCGCTGTCCACGACACCACGCAGGAACCGCAGCCACTCGGGAAGCAGTCCCTTGGGCCGCGCATCGATGAGCACCTTGCGGCAGTACAGGTGAACCTCGGATTCCTGGCGAACCATGCCTGGAAGCTCCAGGCTGCGGGACGGAACGAAGAGCAACGCCTGAATGGCGATGGGAGCATCGGCATTGAAATGGAGCCGGTAGCGCGGCGCCTCGGTGTCGTGCGCGAGGTATTCGTAGAACTCCTTGTACTCCTCCTCCTTGACCTCGGATTTCGATCGCGCCCAGATGGCCTGCACGGTGTTGACGCGCGCGCCGTTCAGATCGAGCGGGAAGGCGACGAAGTTCGAGTACCGCTTGATGATCTGTTCGAGGTGGTCCGGCTTCGCGAACTCCTTCGCATCGTCCTTGAGCGACAGCTCGATCCGGGTGCCGCGCGGAAGATCCGGCGCCGGCTCCAAAGTGAACCCGCCACCGCCTTCGCTGGACCACTTCCAGCCCTCGGCGCCGTCCTGATGCGACCGCGTGGACACCGTGACGAGCTTCGCGGCGATGAACGCGGAGTAGAACCCGACGCCGAACTGGCCGATCAGCCGGGCATCCGGCTTCTGTTGCTCCGCCAGCGCCTTCAGGAAGGCCTTCGTGCCCGAGTGCGCGATCGTCCCGAGATTCTGGACCAATTCGTCGCGGGTCATGCCCACGCCCGTGTCCGTGATCGTCAGGGTTCCGGCCGCCTCATCGGTGGAAATCGAAATCGACGGCGACGTCTCCTGCGCCGGTGCCTGCCCGCTCGCTTGGAGGAACCGGAGTTTTTCACAGGCATCGGCCGCATTGGAGATCAGCTCCCGCACAAACACCTCGCGATCGGTGTAGAGGGAATGAATGACAATGTTGAGGAGCTGCTGGATCTCGGCTTGAAACGTATGTTGCTCTGGCTGGCTCATGGCAAAATGGTTCGAAAATGATGCTCATCCGCCCGCGCTTCGGTCGGTTGGCAGACGGAAGATGTACCCGGTTCCGTGTCCCTCCTGTCAAGACCCGCAGAGGATCCCCGAAGGCAAGGCGGCGTATTTCGACACTGCTCCTGCTCGTAGTCCAGCCTTCAGGCTGCCCCCCGCCCAACCGCCGCCGTCGCGTCCACGAGGGACAGGCTGAAGCCTGCACTACAAACCCCGTTCGCTCTTAGTCCCGCATTAACGCGGTCACCGCTTGGCGTTGTACGCCGCCGTTCCGTACTTCCCGGAAACCAGCGCGTCAACCCGCGCCGCGGCCCCGGTATCCAGCACCCGGGACTCCCACCGGATGCCCGAAGACTCCGCCGCCACCCGGCCCAGTACCGCCTCCCAGGCCACCCGGTCCAGGCCCGCCGGGACTGGCTGGACGCTCCCCTGGATGAGCAGCCCCATCCGGTTCCGCCGCTGCGCCGCTCCCGCCATCTTTCGGCCGCGCCAGAGAAGATCAAAACGCTCCGCCCCCACAAAGCAACGGCCCGGCCCCGCCGGATCACAGCACGGCGCCAACTCTGTCGACAGCCCCACCCGCGCAAACGCCGCACGCAGCCACTCATGAACGCGGCGATAACTCTCCACCGCCGAAAGCTCATACCAGGGATGTCCCGGCGGGACGGCCAAACTGTAGGTCCAATCCGCGTCGTGTGGCACCACGCCTCCGCCCGTCGGACGCCGGATCAACGGACGCAACGGGGTCCACTCCGACACCTCCGCCAGGCGCTGAAAATAACCGAAGGTCGCCGCGGGCTCGGTCCAGCCGTAGGTTCGCAACACCGGGACGCCCCACTCCGCCACCGATTCCAGCAGCAACTCGTCCACCGCCATGTTGCGCGCCGGGGATTCCGAACCTGACGCCATCCATCGCCACGTTTCTCCGTCCCGGTTTACCGGAAGACGAAACGCCTCGGAGCCCATGACACTTCCCTGCACGGAGGCATCCTCGCTCGCTTCCCGCGGGACGCAACGGTTCACGTCTGACTGAGGCGCTTGACGGGGGCGTCGTGGTAGAGCGCGTGCGCCTCCTCAAGAATTGCGGGAATCCGTTCCGCAAACGGGCTCCGCCGGATCGCCGGCAGCAGACGCCCCCAGTCGAGTTTGCCGACGTGCTCCCCCGGGAACCAATGGTCCGCATTGCCCAGCATGTTGTACCGAAACTTGGCCCAGTCCGTGAGATCGAAGGCCCGCGCATAGGTGAAGATGCGGAGGATCTCCACCAGGTTCACCTCGCCGGGGACGTCCACGAACTCCGGCAATCCCGTCCACCACTGACGGCACCAGTCGGCGCCATGCACGCGTTCCAACTCGTCGCGGAGCTTTCGCTCGATCGGGGCAACGACTTCCGCCGCCCGGTCGTAATGCTCCAGCGCCGCCACATGCTCGTCGAAGTCGGACGGCTTGGCGGCACCGAGGGAGAGGGTGTGAATTTCCGGGCGGGCCAGGCAGTACAGGTCATTGAACTGCATCGGTGTCAGCGGCGCCGTGAGGGCGCGGAGCTTCGGCAGTTCCAGGTACAGCTTCCCGCCCTTGTCGTTGGGACTGATGATGAACATCCCCATGTCCCGCTGCGCCGCCTCGGCGACACAGGGCCGGTTCAGGTCGTTGACGAAGTACCAGTGCAGGTTGACGTAGTCGAATTCGTCGGTGCGGATGGCCTCCGAAATCACGTCCGGGGTCGCATGGGTGCTGAACCCGACGAACCGGACCCGCCCATCGCGCTGCAATTGCCGGCACACCTCCAGGCACCCGCCCTTTCGGATCGTCTCGTCCAGGTGTCCCCGGTGGTTGATGCCGTGGATCGACAGGAGATCCACATGGTCGAGCCCGAGATACTCCATGGACTGGTTGAAGGTCGCGAGGAACTCCGCCGCCGTCGGCTTCGGCATCACCTTCGTCTGAACAATCAGCGATTCCCGGGGAAACTGCCGCAGGACTGGACCCAGCTGCATCTCCGAGGAGCCATAGCCGCGCGCCGTCTCAATGTGGTGAATCCCGAGCTCCACGGACCGCCGGATGGTGGCTTCCAGGTTCGCCTGCCCCGCCGCGTCCACCTGATCCCAGGTGATATCCGACCACGACTGCTGGTAGCGCATTCCCCCGCAGGAGAACACGGGCATCTGGAGGTTGGTCCGTCCGAAGCGGCGATAGCGCATGCGTCAAGGTTGGTCGGGACCCGCCGAAAGGAAAAGCAGGTTCGACACCCGGACAGCCTGAAGGCTGGACTACAAACCCATCGCTCGTAGTGCAGGCTTCAGCCTGTCCCCTTTCCCCCGCGTGTCCCCTTTTCCCCCGCCAACATCCGCAATTGCCGCGGCGTCAGGTGCCACGCCAGCGACGCACACCTCCCCCGGGCGAGCCGCCCAATTTCGAGGCCGCAAAGGCCTCCCTTCTTGAACACCACCTTCATTCCCGCCCCCCCGGTGAGCAACGTGGAGGCGAATCGCCCGAGGTCCGGCTCGTGCCCCACCAGCATTGCGGACTGCAGCTTCTTCCGTCCCACACCCAATCGCGCCACCACCCGCCACGGATCCCCGCCGATCCACAGGTCATCCAGCACCTCCAGCGGCGGCTGAGGAGACAGGACGCCCCGCACGAGTTCCGCCGTCTCCAGGGCACGATCCGCCGGCGAAGTCAGGATGAGTTCCAGTCCCAGTTCCAGTCGCTGAATCGCGCGTCCGATGACCACCGCCTTCTCCCGACCCTCCGAAGTCAATTGGCGGAAGCGATCTCCCCGTTTGCCCGCCGGAGGTTGATCCGCGGCATTCGAGTGGCGCAGCAGGTAAAGGTTCATCCGGGTCAGTTTGAAGGTCCGGTGCCCACGGCCGCAACTTGGACGCTTCCGGCCCCCAGGAATTCCGGACGCCGCCGCCGAAGGAACGCCCGCACCCGCCGATCCCGCTCCCGAAGCAGCCATCCCCGGAGCCCCTCCAGGGACTCTGGTCCTCCATCCGCGTCCCCGTCCCAATCCGACAGGCGTCGATGACACACCTCCAAATCCTGGATGTCCCCCAGTTGGCCCTGTAGTTGGCGAAGGGACTCCATCCCGCGGCAGGACACCGCCCAGCCCAGATCTTCCGCCACGTCCCACCCGTACCGCAGATGCTTGATGGCAATTCGGAACCGGTGCAGCGACTGCGGATCCCGCGCCTCGATCGCGGCATGCCGCTCCCGGGCCCGGACCTCAAGGGAATCCAGCCAGGCCCGCATCCCCGCGGACAATTCCGGGGGGCTCGACGGCAGGCGTCCGGATCGCAGCACGCCGTCCAGCAGGTCACGGATTCGCGACGGATGCAGCCGCCGGCATCGCTCCGCCACTCGACGGGCCCGGCGGGGCTCTTCGCGCTTCAGTTCCCGCCGAATGCTTCGCGCCGCCTCGGATACCGATCGGGGCGCCCGGGCCAACAACTCGCGTTCCACGTGGAGATCCCGCAACCGGGCGAGCGAACGCAGCAGTTTCTTCACCCGGCGACGCGCCTCCCGGGCGCGACGACCGCCTCCAAGGGATTCCAAAAGTTCACACCAAACCGCAAGCCGCCGGGATTGGACCCTCAGTTCATGGATGGCACGGGCCTCCCCGGAGTTGCGACACAGCCGGACCCGGCGACGGAAATCAGCGGCAGAACGCCGCACGCCGCGCACGAGATGCTTCAACGTGACCGAGGCCTGGGCTGCCGGCATCGCACGCGAATGGGTCCGGGAGTCAGCGGACATAAATGGGGTTGGAATAGATCCAGGGGCGCGACTCACCCCCCACGTCGAGCCAGGCTTCAATCCGATAGGCCCCGGGCCCCTTCACCAATGCGTCCAGATGAGAGCCCGTCGCCGAGGCGACCGTCTCGCCGCCGGTCATCAACCGAATCCGACACGGCACCGGAAACCGTGCCCGGAATTGAAGTCCCGGCCTCCACGCCACCTCATCTCCAACCCGCCCGCCGTCGGTCTCGAACGCGAACCCCGTGGCATCGCACATCCAGTCATGGCTCACATAGGCGTAGCCCTGCTTCAATGCACTTCTCAGCGCGGGCTCCGAAACCTCCTGCACCCAGACATGCGTGCAGACGTTGCGGAAGGACCGGAAGTACGGGTCGAAATCCAGCCGCACGAGAATGTCCCCGGGCTGGTGGCCCGCGGTGAGTTTGCGGATCGAAGGACGCAAGGCTGCCTTGAAGGTCTGCATGGAATCATCCCGGTCCACGATCGTCCCCAGCAACACGGTGTCGGCATCGACCATCTTCACGATCAGCACCTGGTTGTGGTGGCAATCGTTGGCCGCCACGCCGGTGAGATGTCGCGTCCGGGTTCCCGCGTCCCATTTCTCCAGGTAGGCCTGCGGATATTCCACCTGCGAGGCGAGGAGTTCGTCCGGATACAACTTCAGCAACTCCGCCAACTCCGACGCGCTCTCCGGATCCGTCATGCGCAGGGCCAGGGTCAGCAAACCCCGGTAATCCCGCTTCGCATCGTAGTGCCGGTTGTAGATCTCCAGCCCGGTCAGCGAATCGAACGGATGGTCGGGGCGTTCCTCAATGTGGGACAGAAACGCCAGGCCATCCCCGGCCGTAACCGCCGAAAGAAACTCCGGCACCGGCGCCTCCATCCTCGAAAAAACCGACGCCATCGGGTGCACCAGAAAGCCACGCACCTCGGAGCCGGGGACGAACAACCCGCCGTTGGTCTCCATCCGCCAGGAATCCATGAAATCCCGCGGCGGACGAAAATGGTCACTCAGGAAGATCACTCGCACGCCTGCGCGCTGCGCCTCGGCGAGCATTTCCGGACGCGTCCCTCCCGTGTGCGCCGAATCCTCAGCATGGGCGTGGAAGATGCACCGGACATCCTGCAACCCGGAAACACCCGGCAGCGCGCGCCGGGCTTTGGCCAGGGCCGTCACAGACGCATGCGCCGACTCCAACCGCGCCCGCGTCATGCGGTCCGACGGGGAAAACGTGGTGCGAAACCCCTCCTCCTCGGCCCGGGCGACCATGTCCCCCACCAGCAGGAACAGGAGGAGCAGGAAGCGTAAGTGCACGCCCAAACCTAAGTCGCCTTCATTCCCCGGTCCAAGGCCATCTGCGGAGGGACAACCTACTTCCCAGGAACCACCCCAGGCACCGGTTCCGTCCAGGAAACCGGATTCAGTCGCTTCCTTCGGACCGATTGCCCCAGATCGTCGAGGAGCGAATACATCACCGGAGTGACCAGCAGCGTCAGCAGAAGCGCCAGCGACTGACCGCCAATCACGACGATGGAAATGGATCGGCGCTCGTCGGATCCTGGTCCGGTGCCGAGCGCCATGGGCAACATTCCGGCGACCAGGGCCAGGGTGGTCATGAGAATCGGACGCAACCGATCCCGGTTTGCCTCGATGATGGCCCGGTGCCGGTCGAGCCCCTGCTGTCGTAGCTGGTTAGTGTGGTCAATTTGGAGAATGGCGTTCTTCTTCACCACGCCGAACAGCACGAGCAACCCCAGCGCGGAATACAGGTTCAACGTGTGGCTCGTCACCCAGAGCGAGAACAAGGCGAACGGAACCGACAACGGCAGCGACAACAGGATGGTGAACGGATGGACGAGACTCTCGTACTGGGCCGCGAGGATCATGTACATGAACACCACCGACAGCGCGAAGGCCCAGAGGAACTCCCGGAAGGTGCGCTCCAACTCACGTCCACGCCCCGCCACCCGGGTCGTGTATCCGGGCGGCAGGCGCATGTTGTCCGACTCCCGGCGCAGGACCACCAACCGGTCCGCCAAGGCGTAACCCTGCGCAATGCCCGCCCGAAGACTGACCTGCCGCTGGCGATCCAGCCGGTCAATCCGGGACGCTGTCTGCGTCGGCACGAGACGCACCAGATTGTCCAGGCGCACCAGGCGCCCGGCCTGGTCCGGAACGAACAGGCCTGCGATGACGTCCCGGTTCCCGCGATCCGCCTCCGTCAGTCGCAGGGTCACATCGTAGTCCTCGTTCATCCGGGGATCTCGGAAGCGTGAGACCTCGTCGTCACCCCCCACCATGAGACGCAGGGCCTCGGCGATGCTGGCCGTGGACACGTTCAACGCGGCCGCACGGTCGCGATCGATCTCGACCTGCAACTCCGGCTTGTCGAGCCGCAGCGTCGTATCCGCATCGAGCAACCCCAGCTCCGGCGCCCGTTCGCGGAGTGCGTTCGCATAAGCCGACAGGCGCTCCAGCTCAGGACCCAGGAAGATGAAGTCGATATCCCACCGGGAGCCGCCAAAGTTGAAGGACTGCAGGTTGCTGACGCTCGTCCGAAGCCCATACCGCGACAAACGCTTCCGGACGTCCGTCATCACCTGCCGCTGCGACCGGTTGCCCGTCCATGCCCTCGACGGATGCCCCGCGAGGGTTTCCCGCACCAGGCGCCCGAACGTGAAACGACGCTCCTCATGGGGCACCAGGCGGACGAAGGCGCGTCCCGTATTGATGCTCCCCAGGAACCCGCCTCCGGTCGTCGCGAGAACCATCTGCACCCCGGGCGTCCGCGAGATCTCGCGTTCAATCTCCCGCATGGCCTCATTCATGGACGCCATGCTCGCGCCTTCGGGAGCGGTGACATTGACCTCAAACTCCCCCTCGTCGATGTCCGTCGGCACGTACTCCTGCCGGACGAGTCCGTAAAGGGGCACCGAGGACAGGACCACCGCCACCGAAGCCGCCAGCAGCCAGAACCGGTGGCGCAGGCATCCCTCCAGCATCCGAAGATAGGCGTCCTCCAGGACCCGGTAAAACCCGGGCCGCCCGGTTTCCGGGGGCGAATCGTGCTTCCGCTTTCCGGCCACGCTCCGCTTCAGCAGACGCGCGCTCATCATCGGGGTGAGCGTGAAGGACACCAGCAGGCTGACGAGCACGGCGACCGCCGCGGTGATCCCGAACTGGAAGAGGAAGCGTCCGGCGAGACTCGACATGAACGACACCGGGACAAAGATCACCACCAGGCTGAACGTGGTCGCCATCACCGCCAGGCCGATCTCCGCCGTGGCCCGCTTGGCCGCCTCAAACGGAGAGTAGCCCTTCTCCTCCACGAAGCGGTGGATGTTCTCCAGCACCACGATGGCGTCGTCGATCACGATGCCGACCATCAGCACCAGGGCCAGCATGGTGACGCTGTTGAGCGTGAAGTGGAGCGCCCACATCATGCCGAAGGTCGCAATCACCGAGGCCGGAATGGCCACCGACGCGATCAAGGTGGACCTCCAGTCCCGCATGAACGCCAGCACCACGAGGCAGGCCAGCACCGAGCCCAGCACCAGGTGCACATTGATTTCGTTCAGGGCCTCGTGGATGTAGCGCGACTGGTCCCGGATGACTTCAAAGCGGACATCGGGCGGCAGCTGCGCCGCCAGCGCCGGAAGACGCGACTTCACGGCGTCAATCACCGCCACGGTGTTGGCGCCGGACTGCCGTCGCACCTCCAGGATCACCGCCGGCTCGCCGTTCAACCGGGTGATGGAGCGCTGCTCCTTGGTGCCATCCTCCGCGCGCCCGATGTCACGAAGACGGATCGGATCGCCGTCGCGCGTGGCGATGACAAGTTCCTCAAACTCCGCCGCACTCGTCAGCCGCCCCGGGGTGCGGAGGGATTCCTCCCGCACGGACCCCGTCACGTTGCCGCCGGGAATGTCCACGTTCTGCCGGATGAGGGCATCGCGCACGGAAGTCACCGGAAGTCCATAGGCCGCGAGCCTTCCGGCATCCACCCAGAGATTCAACGAACGGGCCGCCCCACCTTCCACCTGTACCCCACCCACACCGCTGGCCCGCTCGATCTGGACCTTCACGATCTTGTCCGCGAGCTCCGTCAATTCGCGAAGCGGGCGCGGTCCCGACAACGACAGCGTCAACACCGGCGCCTGGTCGTTGTCGAACTTGGACACCGCCGGCGGCTGGGCTTCGCGCGGCAGGCGCCGGATCACATTGGCCACGCGATCCCGGACATCCTGGGCCGCGATGTCGATGTCGCGGTCGAGCTCAAACGTCACGATAACAATGGACACCCCCTGACCGGAGATCGACCGCAGTTCGGAGATGCCTGCCACCGTGTTCACCGCCTCCTCGATCGGACGGGATATCTGGGCCTCCACCTCGGCCGGGGAGCCTCCGGGCAGAACGGTCACCACCCGCAGCGTCGGCAGGTCCACCGCCGGGAGGCGATCCACGCCCAGGCGCGCATAGCCGGCGGCCCCGACGACCACCAGCGCGAGAATGAGCATCAGCGCGAATACCGGGCGCCGGATGCAGACATCAGCCAGTTTCTGCATCGCGGTTCAGGAGTTCTTGCCCGGCGCGGGCCGGGTCTCGGTCGTGACGGCGGCCCCGGGCACCACGGGATCCCCGGGGCGCAATCCCGACGGATTGCGGATTACCGCATCGCCAGCCTTGAGTCCGGTATTCACCTCGATCCAGCCGTCCAGCTTGCGTCCAGTGGTGATGGACCGTTCCACGACTTTATTGGAACTGACCAACAGCACCTTTTCGCTGCCGGCAAAGGTGACCAGGGACTCCGCCGGCACCGCCAGTGTGGGGGCCGCGGACGCCGTCACAATTTCCGCCTTGGCGAAGGCGCCCGGACGCAGGTGCCCCGGATTCTCCAGTTCCGCTTCAACCACCAACATGCGAGTCCGCTCATCAAGGGCCGGACTGATCCGTCGGATGGTTCCCGTGTAGATGCGGGAATCGCCTTCGAGGGAAACCCGGACCGTCTGTCCAATCTGCACGCCGGCCGCGCGACGCTCGGGAATCTCCAGGCGCAATCGGAGCGGATCGACCCGCACCAGCCTCAGCACCGGACTCCCGGCGGCGACAAATTCACCAACGTGGGCCAGTCGCTGCTGCACCACGCCGTCGAAGGGCGCGCGAACCGAGGCGTCGTTCAACTGCTGCCGGGCAATGTCGAATTCCGCGCGCCGCTGCGCGAGCATTGCTTGGCGCTCCCGGACATCCTGGAGCGTCGCTTCATACCGGTTCAGGCTGACCTGATAGTCCGCGTTGGCCTTTTCCAATTCCGCGTCCGAACTGATTCCCTGGTCCTTCAGGGAGCGGCTCCGATCCAGGTTCTTTTTTGCCTGGTCGAGCAGGGCGTGAGTCTCGCGGACGATGTTGATATTGTCCGCGTCCACCCGGTCGTCCGTACCCTCGATGGGGAGACCCACCCGGGCGCGGGCCTGTCCAAGCAGGCCCGCCGCCTGCTGCAAGCGGAGCTCGTAATCCCGCGTCTCGATCTGGGCGAGCGTATCCCCAGCCTTCACCACGCTGCCGACATCCACGTTCATCACCTTGAGCCGGCCCGTGGTCTTGATGCCCACCGTCGCCTGGTCAAAGGCGTTCAGGGAGCCCAGGACCCCGAGTGTGCGTTCCATCGGACGCATCTCAGCCGGGACGAGCGCCACCGAATTCGTCGCAGCCGATGAACCCGCGTGCACGGCATCCCCCTTGGGCGAACACCCGACAAACCAACCGCCCGCAGCGAGCGAAACCAGGGCACAGGCCCATCGGACTGATTGAATTCGAACCATGGAAAACGGCGGAACGGGCCGACGATACCCCACCCTGACGTTTCGCACAGCCCGAGATTCACCGACATTGCGGAGGGCGATGTCCGCTCGCCAATCCGACCCGTCCCCAAGTCATCCCTTCGCCCCCTCTTTCGAACAAATCTCAGCCTCGTCCACCTCGTCTTGAGGAGAAGACAGGCCGGCTCATTCATTTTGGCCAATACTATCCGGGGGCCAGGCGCCAGCCTCTCGAGATTTCAGGGAACCAGCGGATTCCACACCTTTCGGAACCCCTGCCCTTCGAAGTCCTTCACGTTCACCGTCGCGAGTTCGGTGACGCCCTGTGAAGTCATGGTGAGTGCAGACCGGGTGTCATAGAGCTTGCGGAAGGCGAAGTCTTTGGCGCGGGCTCGCTGCCAGAGAACTTCATGGAGGGGACGGCTTTCCATGGGGAAACCGATGAGCCGCCAGCGCGGATGCGTGCGGTAGGACTGAATGATGTCAACGGCTTCGAACGCAGGGAGCGGTTATTTGAGAACGCCCGGATTTCGGAGAAGCCCGTAGAATTCGGCAAGAATGAGTTCGGAAACCGCCACATCCTCCTCTTCCTGAACGGAAGTCAACCACGCATAGGCCGCGACCTCTTCGAGCGCCGGCGGAGTCGGATCTCCGACGAGGTGATCTGGGCCTCGGCCTTGATTTGGGCGTGACTCAAGCCCATCCATCCGAGGTCTCGTGGTTTCGGGGGTTCCCAGCGACGGTTGGCGTCCAGGTCGGGAGAATAGACGCTGAGGATGTATTCGATACCGCGACGGGCCAGTTCAGCGAGGGGTATCTCCCGAGCCTCACAGAGCTTCTTCGCACGGGCATAGGTTTCGTCCGGGAGCTGGATCTGTGTACGCGTCATGACATCAACGTGTCGGCATCACGAAATGCCGTCAATCCAACAGCGCCCCGTCCTCGAGCGACACCGCCTACTCCTCCCGAATCGAGATCCAAAGGCCATTGGTCCACGGCCAATCCACGTCTCCATGCCGGCCAGGATTCCGAGGTGGCCCGTCCAGGGAGACGGCCACGGCTCCCCCAAGGAAACTGTAGGAAACCCACGGCGAACTCGGAGCCATCGGTCCCACGAGAATCACCGGGGACCGACTCGAGAACTCCGGAAAAATGTTGGTGATCAGATATCCTTCGGCCACGCGATCCTCCAATCGCCTCAAATCCATGAGCCGGGACCGAACCTCTCCCGCCCCGACGGTTCGATCGAGTCCGGCGGCTAAGCCTCGGCAATACTCCACGTTCATGGGATTCGTCTGCCCTAGCCGGTAGGTGCCCACAAAAAGGAGCCCCAAAATCACCAGCAGGGAACCCAAGACCTGGCGACGCTCGAGCCACCTCGACGCCACCCCAATGCCGCCGCCAAAGAGAAGCACCCCTCCAACAATCAGGAATTCCCGGTGCAACCAGACCTTCATGGGAGATCCCGCCTGCAGTCCTGCCTCAAATAATTCACCCCGAAAGCTACTCGGCTGACTCCAAAAGAGGATGAACCCGGACGCGGTGGCGATCCAGATCCCCAACAACGCTAAGCGGACGACGCGATTCGATTTCGAACCGCTGGTCACCGGCAATCTCGGAGGTCGGGCATCGATATCCACGGATCCGTGGCAGAACCTTGGAACCCCGCGCCACAGAAACGCAATCCTGGCTGCGAATCGCGCACCGGGTGCCGGAAGATCGCCGATGATGAATCACGCCCTCCCCAACAGCGCCTTGCCCACCATCCCAAGAATCACCGAACACAGGGCCAGATAGGAGGCGGTCATTCCAAGCCATTGCCGCCTCAATACGGGGTCGCCGGCCACCCACGTCGGCATCGAGAACGCGATCTCCGAGATCAATCGCTGTCGCGGAAGGCAACCCACAAACCAACTCGCGCCTTGAGGAACGTGGATCCAACCCGGCGGCGAACCATGGGCGATCCACAGCTCACGGTGATGGCTGCACATGCGCCGGATGAACCGATCAAACACGAATATCCAAACGACAAGCGCAAAGCCCCCGGCAAACGTCAGAGCGATATGAGTTCTATTCACAAGGCGCCAGATACTACTCAATCCTTTGGCTGTCATCCCGGGCCGTTGAATAGGAAACGCTGATCTGCCAACTCCCGGTTCCAGGGTTGGCCGCAGGGGCTATCGACCGAAATGCTCCGACTATTTGCCCGTGCTTCGCCACCTGGGATGAAAACTCAAGGCTTGCCCTCAAAGAACACAACGACCGAATGGCCGTCAGACGAGAACTCAACGCGGTGGGAAGCGACCGGAATCTGGGGTTTCCATGTGACCTCGCTGGCAAAGCACGGGAAGAGAATGGGAATCCCTGAGTTGCCATCCGGTGCGACAAGATCCTCGGCCGGTGGGAACCACGGCATAGATGAGGCCATCGGATACGATCTTTGTATCGTCAGGGCCGGTGAGATACAGCCAGGCTGTCCGGGAAGCGCCCGTCCCCACTTCCTAAACCAGACGGTCTGCGGTGGAGGAGGATCTCCGCGAAGAGCGCATTGGGCACCCAGCAGAGCCAGGCGACGGTGCGATAGGCCTCCAGGAAGGATCCGCTGGCGAACGTCAGCGCAGGCAACCACAGGCGCAATGTGACTGCGGCAAAGGTGAGGGCGAAGTTCCGGACCATCCAATCCCGGTGCGTCGCGACCTGCCCGCGCCGAATCGCGGACAACGCGATCCAGGCGCTGGCGAGCCAACACAGCCCGAGGAGGAAAAATCCGGTCCGCGCCGACAAGCCGCCCTCCGCGCCGGTCGCCGAGAACAATCCCGCACAACCGCCCGTAAACACGCCCGCGAAGTAGACGTAGCCCAGTCGTCGGTGCGCTTGCGGCGAACAAACCCGCAGGCGTTCGGAGAACTGGAACGGACCCACGGCCAGCGCGACCAATCCGCCCGCGGCATGCATCAGCAGCGACACGCGATAGGCTCCCTCCTTGAGCTTCAACAGCGGCGCCGTGTCCGGGAGCAGAAAGTAGCGCAACGACACCACCGCGATGACCAGGGACAACGCGGTGAGTATAATGGCGGCGAGTTTCTTCATACTGAAAACCAACGAATCGTTCCGATCATCCCAGTTGAATCCCTGGGTTACTCATTCCGTATAGTGCCCTCTGCCCTGAGTCGGACTCCTCCGGACGGCGTGGAAAACGTGAACGGAACTCAGCGCCTTCGTTTCGAGAGTCTGGTGGGCACGGATCAGGTCATCAATCCCTCAAAACAGAAGGGGAACACGAGATCCCCCCATTGCCTTCGGCAGGCAGCGTCCGTCGCCGCAGTTTGCGGACTTCTCCAGCCACAATCTGCTTGCCAACCAAGTTTCGGTCGGAACTCTGCCCGACGTGCGGTTTCAACCCAACCCAACCCCTTCCATCCCATGAGAGGGAGATGCTCCATTCGGACCCCCGCGATCCTTTCTCGAGTCCCCTTACTTTTCCTGTCTGTCGCCGTGGGAATTGCCACCGGTTCCTTCTGCACGGCCCGGGCAGCGGGACAGGATTCCTTCGAACAACGCTCCCTACTCGAAGGCTCGGAGGCCGGGGATACTGGAAACTTTGGAAGCGCAAGTCGGGAGGACGGAGAACCGGAACTGCCGACGGGGAGCGCCGGAAGGAGCCTGTGGTGGACCTGGGTCGCGCCCTCGGCCGGAGACGTCCAAATCAACCTGCTGGGGTTTACGCCGGGTTCCTTTGAGGAACTGGACACGGTCCTGGGCGTCTTCACCGGGGAATCGCTTACAACCCTAACCCTGGTGGCGTTCAACGACGACGAGCCGATCGGAATGTCGAGCCGCGTCCGTTTCCAAACCACGCCTGGAACGGCCTACCATATTTTGGCGGATCTGAATTCATCGGAGTCCGGAACCGGAACGGCATTCCTTTCGTTAACCTTCGAAGACGCCTCCGGTGAAAGACCGGATAATGATCGCTGGGACCATGCGACGGTGTTGGCGGGTGCGGAGGCGTCCGACGACAGCACCTTTCACCTCGCATCCCGCGAGGTGGACGAACCTATTCTGCCCTATCCCACCCGCGGTCGCACGCTGTGGTGGCAATGGACCCCACCCCAGCAAGGACTGGCCGTGGTCACACTGGACGGCATCGATCCCGATTCGGACCCCGTCGTCGGAGTCTATACCGGATCGACGAAGGCGGACCTTCGCCTCGTCGTCGCCAATGACGACGGGGGATCGGACCAGGAAAGCGTCGCGGCATTCCTGACAATTCCCGGCGTCCTCTACTCCCTGCAAGCAGACCTATACGACAACGGAGGGACGGAGGCCGGGCCCGTTCGGATCTCCGTCAGTCTGGTGGAGCTGCCCCCTGTCGAGTTGCGCCCACCCAACGATGCCTTCGCCAACGCCGCGCCTCTTCCAGGCCTGTCGGGACAAAGTGAAGCCGACACCCGGTATGCCACGGGCGAACCCGGCGAACCCTCGGGCCACGGAGGCATTCGCAGTCAGTCCGTCTGGTGGAAGTGGACTGCACCCCGGAACGGAGTTCTTCGGATCAAAACCCATCGTAGCACCACGGCGGAAGGGGCTCCCTTGGACACGGTCCTCGCGGTGTATCGGGGGACGTCCCTCGGAAAACTGGAGGAACTCGAGTGGAGTGATGACGAAGGGAGCCTTCTGACCAGCCAGGTGGAAGTGTTTGTTTCCGCGGGTCAGGTGTATGACGTCGCGGTAGCTCCTGCCCTCGGATCCCCGACGGGCACCGTTCGACTGGACTACGAAATGATCGACGGCATTCCGTCCCCGGCGTGGGCGGCCCGCGGCCTGGACAATGCAATCGTCACCTCTTCCGAATTCGCCGGAACCGTCCAATTGGTTAACCTGTGGGCGACGTGGTGTGGTCCGTGCCGGGAGGAGATTCCGGACCTAATATCGCTCTACGAGGATCATCGGGCCCAAGGTTTCGTGGTGGTGGGGGTTTCAGTCGACGATGCAGTCCAAGGTGACTGGCCCACAGACTTGGTTTCCAGTTTCGTGAACGACTATGGGATCACGTATCCAATCGTGCTGGACCGGCCCTCGGGAACAGTGGAGTCCGGATTCGGCCGTGCGGCTGCCATCCCGACCACCTATGTGGTGAATCGCCAGGGAATAGTCGTCCAAAAGCTCGTGGGCACCCGTAGCCGGAGTTCCTTCGAGCAGTTGATCCTGCCCCTTCTGACCACCGCACCACCGATGCCCGTCTTGGGAGCGGTGTTGAAGGCGGGCGGACAGGTCGAACTATCGTGGGCTGCGCAGGAGGATCTGCTCCTGGAGTCGGGAGCCTCCCCAGCGGGCCCCTGGAACCGGGTCACGGCAAGGCCTTCAGCGCAGGGTGACCAGCAGACCCTCACGATCCCCACGGAGCCGCGGCTAAACTTTTATCGCCTGAGCCGTCCATGATCGCGGGAACCCCGATGCTCCCCGGCTTCCGGCCGTCGCACCGCACGACGCCGGCGGCACGAACTTCGGGATTCTCGATGATCGAATTGCTGGTGGTGATCGCCATCATCGCCACGCTCGCCGCGCTCCTGTTTCCCGCCATCGCCAAAACGCGCGCCCAAGCCGCCCGAACCGCCTGCGCCAACCACCTTCGCCAACTGACCCTCGCCGCTCAATTGTATGCGGATGACCACCGGGGCGAATTTCCCGTGTCGGCACCCGGCCGCCGCTGGACCCGTCTGTTTCTTCCGGGCTATCGCGATCTGAAGATCCTCCGCTGCGCTCAAGATGAAGGTCTCCGCCACGCTCCTCCTTCCAGCGCGGAAGTGTCGGAAGAGACGCCGCGAAGCTACCTGTTCAACGGATTCTCCGATTTCATCGCTGAGATCTATCCGGGAAAATTGGCGACGCCGATTCGGCAAGGACTCCTGCCCATGGCTTTACCGGAAGCGCGGATAGTGACCCCCCTTGAAACGATCCTCTTTGGGGAAAAGGCGGCGACGTCCTCAGCCGGGGAGTTGGACGTTCTCCTTCCGAATGTCGGATTTCTTTCCGACCTGGACGAAGCCCGCCATGGAGTTCGCGGCCACACCCGCCGGGGGCAGTCCAATTTCGGATTTGCAGACGGTGGAGTCCGTCCCCTTCCCTTCGGCGAGTGCACTTGTCCCATTAATCTTTGGGGCATCACTGAGTCGGCGCGGCGGGACCAGGCCATTTGCCGCCCACGGTGAGCGGATCCGCCACGCGAAGCCGCGAAGTGAACGCATCTCACCGGGGAACAGGGCGGAAATCGCCACAGGATTCCTCCAGGCCCCGGGTATCCTTTGACGGCCGGAATGCCTCGATTGCCTCCCTGACGAGTTGGCGCTTTATCGCAAAATTCCGGGCAATCACGGGGGACGGGGCGTCCCACCGGCGGTCCCCCGCCGGCTGGACGTGACTCCCCGTTTCTGTCAGGACTGACCAAGTACGCTGAAACCCGGTCACCATGAAAGCCACCCTGCTCCTCGCGCTCCTGTGGGGACTCCCCCTGGCTGCCCAGACCCTGACCATCAAACCGGACGATGGACCTCAGTCTCCCACCAGCGTCCATCAGGCCTACCCGGTGCAGTCATCAACAGACCTTTCCGCCTGGGAACCGTTTGACCTGCTGCGCGTCGGGGATGGTACCCCCGCCCGGATCCTGGTTTCCGCGGAGGATTCCCCGAAATACTTCCAACTCGCGGTCAACGATGTCCGCAATCTCAACGACCTGCTGGAACCCATCCGCACCGCCAACCGTGTCCCGGCCCTGGCCTGTGCGGTCATCCTGTCCAACCGGGTCGTCGGCCTCGGTTCGGTGGGTCTGCGAAAGTCCGATGTCGATTCCGCTCCGGTCACTCCCAACGACAAATGGCACCATGGGTCCCTGACCAAATCCATGACCGCCAACCTCGCGGCCATCCTGGTGCAGCGCGGCACCGTCCGATGGGAGACGACCCTGGAAGAGGTGTTCCCTGAACTGGCCGGGTCGATGAAGCCAGCGTGGCGGACGGTGCGGCTGGACTGGTTGTGTTCCAACAGGGCCGGAGCCCCCGAGGATCTGAATCCCAGCGGCATCTGGGCCCAGTTGATGAACTTTCGGGGCACGCCCTTCGAGGGCCGACGGCTTCTCCTGCAGCGGTTGACGCAAACGGAGCCCACCAGCACTCCCGGCACCGCCTACGAATACTCCAACGCGGGATTTGCCCTCGCCGGCCACATGTTGGAAACGGTGGCGGGAAAGCCGTGGGAGGAACTGCTCACCGAAAATCTGTTCAAGCCGCTGGGGATGACCTCCGCCGGATTCGGAGTGCCCGCCACGCCGCGTCACATTGACCAACCGTGGGGACATCAGCGGATTTCGGGAAACAACGTCCCCATCGAACCCGGTCCCTCCGCCGACAACCCACCGGCCATCGGCCCCGCTGGCTCGGTTCATTGCAGTCTTCTGGACCTGGCGAAATACGCCGCCTTCCACGTCCGCGGACACCTCGTCGACACGCCGCTTCTTCCCCGGGATGTGGTGGTCCAATTGCACACGGCCGTGCCGAACAATGAGGGATACGGCTACGGATGGAATGTCACCTCCCGGCCGTGGGCCAACGGCCTCGCGATCAACCATGCCGGGTCGAACCTCCAGTGGTATTCCGTGATTTGGATGGCGCCCAACCGCCAGTTCGCCGTGGTCTCACTCTGCAACATCGCCGCGCCATCGGGAACGAATCCGGGCGCGGTTGCCACCGACCAGGTGGCGGCGAAAATGATTCAAACCTTCCTCACCCAATAACGCGAACAACGGCGACCCCGGGTTCAAAAAACAGGTCCTGGGATCATTCCCCGATGATCTTGATCAGGGCGCGCTTCCGGCGTCTTCCATCAAATTCCCCGTAGAAAATCTGCTCCCACGGTCCCAGGTCGAGGCGACCGCCGGTGATCGCCACGACGACCTCCCGTCCCATGATCGTCCGTTTCAGATGGGCGTCGGCATTGTCCTCGCCCGTCCGGTTGTGCTGATACGCCCCGTGCGGCTTCTCCGGCGCGAGTTTCTCCAGCCATCGTTCAAAATCCGCGTGCAGCCCCCGTTCGTCGTCATTGATGAACACGCTGGACGTGATGTGCATGGCGTTGACGAGGCAAAGTCCTTCCTGAACACGGCTCGCCGCCACGGCCTCCGCGACCTCGAGGGTGATGTTCAACAACTGCCGCCTCTCCGGCAGTTCAAACCACAGTTCCTGTCGATGGCTTTTCACCCGCCGGGAATGAGGCTCCTTCCCATCTGGCGCAAGGAGCGTCTTCCTCACTCAACGACGGCTTAAAGAAGCCTTCCCCTGGGGCGGGCGCGTTTTCAGCCGATTCTCAGGGTTTCTCCACGACAAGGCGCCAAAACGAGGGCGGGGCGAAGAGGCCAGGATCGGTAATGTCGACGGTGAGGGTCTGAGTCCCGTCATCGGCGGCACCGCTCACCCCCGGGAGTTGGGAGCTGACGCCCGCGGCGGGATGGTGGCGGTACACGTCCGTCCATGCGACAAGGTCACGGGATTGTTGGAGGCGGTACACAACGTCTCCGGCACCGGCGCGATAGGGTATGGTGAAGCGCCGTGCCTCGACCGATCCGGGAAGGAGGACCGGCGCCGGGGGCACGAAGGCGGACGGAGTCTTCGCCTGGGGATCGGAGCGGAGGGCGTATTCCAGAAAGTTTGGAAGGCCGTCGCCATCGGGGTCGCCGTCCTCGCCTGAGACACCCGGGTCGAACGACCGGGCGCCGAATTCCAACTGGTTCCAGTCGGAGAAGGTCACGCGGGAATCCGACTCCACATTGAGCGCCAGCGCGTAGAGATGGAAGGTTTCGGTGGCCGCAGGCGTCAAGGTGACGACATGGCTGGTGGCGTTGGCCACGAAGACATGTTCGATGCGGATGCCCTGGTTGTTGCCGTAGGTGTTCTGACTCACGGACAGCCGGCCGGCGCTGCTGCTGAAGTCAATGCTGCGGGTGATGGGAGCCTCGTCCCAGCCCACGCTGAGGAAGATCGCGCGGTAGGATACCCCGGGAGTGAGCCCGTGAAAGGTGACAGTCCCGGGATTGGCCCCGTAGAGGAAATTGGCGGCGAGGATGGCACTGCCGTCGGATCCGGAGGTGAGGGCGTTCTGGTCACCCGGGTAGGCGGCCACGAAGCCTGAGATGGAAAACCGACCGTCCACCGCCGGACTGATCCCCGGCAGCCCCGGAACCAACACCGAGCCGACGCTTGCCGTCTCGTCGGAATTGAAGTGGTACGCCCAGGCGGTGAGCGCGGGGTTGAGGCCCGAGGAGGGATCATCGGTCCAGGGGAAAACGGACCAGCCGGGGTTGGGGAAGAGCCCGGACGGGAGCCGGCGCACCGCCTCGACCATGTTTTCCCCGGCGTTGCCGAGCTTGAGGTTGTAGTGAACGGCAAACCGTTGCGGCCGTCCCGCGACCAGGGCTTCCACGATCAGCTCGGCTTCACCCCGATCCAGCGCCGCGAGTTGGGAGCGGAAATGGACCCGATCGATCCTCACCAATGCCGACTCAGGGTTCCGGGCCAGATAGTCGATCACGCCCGCGACATCACCCAAAGCGGACAGCGTGAGCGCAATCACGCTCTCCGAGGCCTCGGCGAGCCGGCGCGCGGCGTCGCGGCTGATCGTCAGTGCGATGTGGGCCGGATCGAGCGAAGGATCGTCACTGATCGCTTCGATTTCCCTCCGGATTCTTTCGTAATCCGCCCGCGCAAGATCGAGAGCCTCTTCCTTGAGGGCCTTGAGCGCGCGGAGTTCGTCCGCGTCGGTGAGCTTTTTCTGAACCGCCTGGAGGGCGCCCAAGGCGGCATTGTAACCGGCCTGTGCGACGGCGAGTGGTGGTTCCGCCACGCCCAGGGCAATCGTGAGTGCCGCACGCCGGACCCCGTACTCGGCGGCTTTGAAGAACTTGCCCGCCGGATCCAGGCGGTTGTACCAGCCATCCAGGGCGGCGATCTGCCCTCGGAGCTTGTCCACTTCACTCCGGGCCGTCGCCAACACCGCGCCGGCCGCACGAAACTCCCGCTCCGCCTTTTCGAGTTCGGCCGCGAACTGGCCGCTCACCCGGATCAGGTCGTTGATGGCCTTGGTCAACTCCGCGTCCGCGTCCCGCACCTTCTGGTCGGCCTTGGCCAGCTCGCCTTCGAGGGAGGCCCGGACGGACTGCCGCGCGGTCCGAATGTCCTGCTCGAGGGATACCAGCCGGCGGTCGAACTCCTCGAGGTCGGCCCTGCGGGCGGCGAGCTTCTCCTGTTCACGGCGCAGCGTCTCCCGGGCGTCCGAGATTCCGGACAGCAACTGTTCGCGGAGTGCCTTCGCGAAAGAGTCCATGAACGCGCCGTCCATCTCCCCGAACACTTCGATCCTGTCCGTGATGCGCACCCACGCACGGGAGCTCCCGGCTCCGAACAGGTTCAGGTCGCTCACAAAGGTGCCGATCACGCCGTTCGCATCGACCGTGAGCAACAGCTCCACCGCCGGCTGGCCCGCCACTTTGAGCGTGGTGCGACCCTCCAGCCGGTTGCCATGGATCTCCAATTTTTGGAGGGTCAGCAACTGGCCGTCCACGGCCAGCGTGCCGCTGAAGCTGCCCTCGAGCGTGCCATTGGGCCGGATCCGGAAGTTCGTCGACTGGAACTCCGAACCCAGAATCGTGGTCCTTCCCGATCCCACGAAGCCCTCGTTATCCAGTCTCACATCCGCCACGAGGTCGAGTCCGGCCAGACCCAACCGCCCCGTCGCATGCCCCAACAGGAGTCCATTGCTGCGCAGCAGGAATTCGGCGTTCAGGCGATTCAATCCCACAGCGAGATCGCTGGTGCCGGCCAAACCGTCGTTCGAGATACTTCCGCCGGCGACCGGCACCGTCCCCAAAGGTCCCAGTTCAACCACCCCTGTCCACCGGCCGTCGACCACCTGGCCATCGTTGGCGAGGGAGAATCGATCCGCTCTCACCAGGCCCCCCATCGGCAGCACCATCCATCCCCCGCCCACGATCACACCGTCCTGCCGGTTCGTGCCGACGAAATCAATGACTTCGAATCCCGCGACGCTCAGTCCGGCGGGCACGGGAAGATCCTGTCCCCAATCCCTGAGGGTCAAATTGGCCAGCGACTTTCCCGCGGTGAATCCGCCCTCGAGGGTGAGATCCGCCGGACCGCCGCCGGACCCCCGCGCTGAGGCTGGCCTCGAGCGGAACGTCGAACCCGGCGAGAAGGGTTTCGTCAGGCTCGGCGTAGTTCGTGTTGCCCAATGCGAGCAGGATAAGGCTGGCCTTCAGATTGGCTTCGAATCCGATGCTGGCGCCCACTCCAGCGAGCGCCCCGACGCCGACCGTGCCGTTGCCGCCGAGCACGGGCTTGAGCGAAACCGACAGGTTCTGGAGGTTGAAGATCAGGAGTTCCAGGGTCTCGTCCCGAACCTGACCCGGGGCGGCGCGCAGGGCGTCGAGCAGCGGTTTCTCGTTCGCCGTAACCGCCCCCTGCATGGCCCCCAACAACAGGGAATCGGTCACCTCGACCGCTCCCCCGGCCAGGCGCACCAGGTTGCCCAGTGAAGCGCCCTCGATCCCGATGGCTCCAACCCGGAGGGAAACGGTGACGCCGTCGAGCAGGTTCGCCGCCATGGCCTGCCATTCGGCCGCCGTCGGCGGGATCGGCGGTGCGCCACGCGGTCGCTGGACGTAGTTCGGGGGATTGGCCGGCGGGGTGACGATCCGGCCGAGCTTCAGCGGTTCGGCCGCCTCCAACCCGACACTGAGGGTCTTTTCCGCCATCCACGCCATCGCCTGCGCGGTTTCGGTGACCCCCTCCACGAACCGCGGGACACCCTGGATACCGTCCAACAGGATTTGTCCGACGGGGATGTCCACCGTCTCCACCAACAAGGGCAAGGTCTGGCTGGCAACCTGTCCGATGTCCCCCAGGGCGTACACGCCCGCCTCGACGCTCAGGTGGATCTCGCGGATATAGCCCGCGTATCCCCCGACGAGGGCGAGGCCGAATTGCCGGGCGTTCGTCTCGATCACGCCGCGTTGCTTCGCCAGTTCCGCCGCGTCCAGGCGCCCTTCGCTCATGGCCTCGAACAGCGAGACGAGCTGTGAGGATGCGTGCAGACCGGCCTGCAGTTGGTTTGCCAGCAGGTCGGCCGACAGCGTGACGACCGCGTCCAGAGGCACGCCGACCGTGAGTTGCGCGCCGACGGACGCGAGGTCGATGCCGGTGTCCTCCGCAATTCCAACGCCCACTCCCCCGTCCACGGCGAAGACCAGGGAGAGCGCGCCCAGTTTCCCGCCCCCATCCCGGACCGTGCGGAGGTAGTCGAACACCTGCTTCAGGACGGGCGCAACAACCGCCGGATCGGCCTGGAGCGTCGCCGTCGAACCGCTGCCGAGCCCTTGTTTCAGGATGTCGGCGATCTTCAACAGCATGCCCGAGACCTCAGTCGGGTTGACCTCCACCTCCAACTTCATCTGGCCCTCCACCTCGACCTGGACCTCCTCGGAAACCCCCGCGCGCACACCGATGACGAACTGCAATTTCAGGGAAAGGGACTCGGGATCGTTGCCGGCGAATCGGAGCTGCACCCATTGGTCGTGGATCTTGAAATAAGTCGTGGCCTGGATGCTCAGATTGGGATCCGGGCCGGGTATCGGCGGCGCGAGCAGCCTGCGCCGGGCCTGCAGATTGGAATAGCCCAGGGCGATATCCGCAAACAACAGGGGCTCGCGCGTCGGGTTGGCGAAGCGCTCCGCCGGATTGCCGCCGAGTTGCGGCCCATTGCTCATGCCCAGGGTGACGCGGGCGCCCCCGGGTCCGGCGACCACCGCGCAGAGCGAGACATCGATCAGGTCCCGGCGGAAAACGAGGCGACCGCCCGGAATGGTGAAGGCGAATTCCTGCGGCGTCGTGACGGTGGTTTGCAGGGTTCGGAAGAGCTGCTGCAGGGCGGTGATGTCGAGTTTGGCGAGCAGTTGCGTCGCATCAGTGGCTTGGGCGACCGCCTCCTGGACACGATGCTGCACGTCGCCCTCCACCACCCCGGCGAGATCATCGATGGCCGGAACCTTGCCCTTGCCGATCTGGTCCGCGATTTCGCCGGCCGCCTTGACCGCATCCAGAAATTTGGAGCGCTCCAGCGCGGTCTGGAGATCGCCCAGCAGCTTCGTCGGGGGTTCGCCCCAGGTCCCGCCGTTCAGCACCGGAAGAGGGAATCCGTCGGCCAGCATCCGGCCCGATAGACTCAGGCCCAGACCGATCAAAAGGAAGGCAACACGGGGCAAAATCGCAGTCTTCATGAACGAATCAGTGTCCAATCCCCAATCCATGCGAATTCGGACACACCCTTGGGCCAAAAAACTTTTAATAGGAGGGCCTGCCTGAATTGGCGGGGCGAAGTCACCCTACGGACGCGTCCAACTCCTCGCCCCGGGATTGAGCTTTCATGCTCTCTTCAGGCGCCTAGGTTTTCGCGCGTTGAAGTCCGTCACCCTGATCCTCGAACGCCTGGCCGTAAAAGATCCGTCCGCGTCCGCGGAGTTGCTGCCCCTGGTGTACGAGGAATTGCGTCGGCTGGCCGCGTTTCGCCTGTCCCAGTCCGCCCCCGGGCAGACGCTCCAACCCACGGCGCTCGTCCATGAAGCCTACCTTCGACTGGTGGATGTCGCCGAACCCCAGGGGTGGGATGGACGCGGCCATTTCTTCGCGGCGGCGGCCGAAGCCATGCGCCGAATCCTGGTGGAAAATTCGCGCCGCAAAATGAGCCTCAAGCGCGGTGGCCATCTGGATCGGGTGTCCCTGGAAGGCTTGGACCTCGCCACCACGGCGACGGACGAGCAGATCCTCGCCGTCAACGAGTCCCTGGACCGGCTGGCCGCGCTCGACCCGGAGGCGGCGGAACTGATCAAACTCCGATTCTTTGTCGGCCTGCCCAACATCGAGGCGGCGAACCTGATGAAGATTCCCGAGCGGACCGCCAAGCGTCGCTGGGCCTATGCGCGGGCCTGGCTTCTGGAGGATTTGCGGGGCGCATGATTCCCAGCGGATCTGGCCCAATTCACCCCCGCTTGTCGCATTGACCTAACGTGGCCCCAGCCAGGACATCCGGCACCGGACAAGCCCGGGAGCGTGCGCTCTTCGAGGCCGCGTTCGACCTGGAGCCTGCGGATCGGGCGGCTTTTCTTGAGGTCCAATGCGGCACCGACGCGGTCCTGAGAAGCCGGATCGAAGCGCTCCTCGTAGCCGCAGGTCAGGACGAGATCCTGTCAGGGGTACCCGCAACCCCGGTCGCGAGTCCCGCTCCCTCCCCGACACCGGCGGGCATGATTCTGGAGCGTCCGGGCATGACCCTCGGGCGCTACGTGCTGTTGGAGGAAATCGGGGAGGGAGGCTGCGGACTGGTCTATTTGGCGGAACAGCGGGAACCCGTCCGACGGCGGGTCGCGTTGAAGATCCTCAAGCCGGGCATGGACACCCGAAGCGTGGTCGCCCGGTTTGAGGCGGAGCGCCAGGCACTCGCCCTGATGGATCATCCCAACATCGCACGGGTCCTGGATGGCGGGGCAACGGAAACCGGGCGCCCCTTCTTCGTCATGGAACTGGTCCGCGGAATCCGGATCACGGACTTCTGCGACGAACGGCGTCTGCCGGCAACGCAGCGGCTGCGTCTGTTCATCCAGGTCTGCCAGGCCATCCAGCACGCCCACCAGAAGGGCGTGATCCACCGGGACATCAAGCCGTCCAACGTCCTGGTGACGGTGAACGACGACCAGGCGGTGCCCAAGGTGATCGACTTCGGGATCGCCAAGGCCACCGGCCAGGCGCTCACGGACAAGACCCTGGTCACCCGGTTCCAGGGATTGATCGGCACGCCGGCCTACATGAGCCCCGAGCAGGCCGAATTCAGCAGCGTGGACATCGACACGCGTTCCGATGTCTACAGCCTCGGGGTTCTCCTTTACGAATTGTTGGTGGGCAAGCCGCCCTTCGACAACGCCGAGATTCTCAAGGAGGGCGTGGAAGGCATGCGGCACAATCTCCGCCACACTCCCGCCACCGCACCCTCCGCCCGGCTGGCCACGTTTGGGGAGGCCGAGCAGACGCACACCGCGGAGCGCCGCCGGACCGACCTGCCGCGACTGAAGAGCGAGCTTCAGGGCGATCTGGACTGGATCGTCCTCAAATGCCTCGAGAAGGACCGCGTACGCCGCTACCAGTCGGTGGGAGCGTTGGCACAGGACATTCAGCGTTCCCTGAACCATGAACCCGTGGAGGCGCGTCCCCCCACGTGGTCCTACCGGGCAGCCAAGGCCCTCCACCGGAACCGGGTCGCCTTTGTCACCGGGACCCTTCTGGCCACGACCCTGGTGGTCGCCGCCGGGTTTTCGATGGCCATGGCGTGGCGGGAACACAGCGCCCGCAATCGGGCGGAACAGGCCACCCGCCGCGCGGAATCCGAAGCCCTGGCGGCACGCCGGGCCGCATACGCCGCGGACATCCTGGCGGCCCACGCTGCGATCGAGGAGGGGAATCCCGGTCGGGCCCGGTCCCTGCTGGCCGCCTATTTCCCAGGCCCCGGGGAAGTGGATCTCCGCGGAGTCGAATGGCGCTGGCTGAGCTGGGCGTCCCGGGACGAATCCCTGCGGGTGCTGCCGCACCCGGGACTCGTGCGGCATCTGGCTGTGACTCCCGACGGGACGCGCTTCGCCAGTGCCTGCACCGACGGTCACGTCCGGATCTGGGACTCGCAGACGCTCGAGCCGGTGATGGAACTGAAGAGCGACGCAACGGACTTGGCCTATTCCCTCGACGGCTCGCTCCTGGCCACGGTTTCCCCCGAGGGGACCCTCCTTCGCCGGACCGACACCTGGGAAGTGCAACGGTTGATCCCCGGACTCGGCCGCCCGCTGGCCTTCGCATCCGATGGACACCACCTGTTCGGTGTGGAAGGGGGACGTTGGGTCCGCTGGGACCTCGACGGACGTGATCGAACGGTTCCCGCTCCGCCGCTGGCGAATGCACCTCCCGAACTGGCGGCCGCCGTGGGCAGGGATCGACTGGTGGTCGCCGCCTATGGTGATAAACGCCGGCTCCGGGTCCTGTCCGCTGCGACCGGCGAGGGATCCGTCACGCTGGGTGGAATGGATTCGGTGAAGTCCGTGGCGGGTTCGGCGGACGGCCGATGGGTGGCCGCCGGAAACTGGCACGGGACGGTCGCAGTTTGGAATGCAGACACCGGGGAACGCGTGGCGCAACGCGAAGCCCTGCGTCGCGGTGCGGAAGCCCTGTCCTTCTCGCCGGACGGAACGCAGCTCTTCTGCGGCGGACGAGACCAGCTCATCCGAATCCTGCGCTTCGACCCGGAGCAGGACGAACCGCTTCAGCAGGTCGGCACGCTGCGCGGTCACTCCCACGAAGTCGTGGAACTCCGATTCCTGGCGGGAGGCGCGCGCCTGGTCAGCGGTTCGAGTGATGCCTCCGTCCGCGTCTGGAACCTGGCCGGACGACAGGAGGAATGGGGTCCCCGGATTCCCGGTCTGGGTTCGCTGATCTTCGATTTCAACGCGGACGCGACCGAGTTCCATTCCCTGGAGCAGGACGGTTTCGTCTCGCACTGGGGAGGAAGTCCGCCCCGGGAACTCTCCCGGCAACTCCTGCCCCTGCAGCCCTACGCGGCTCCGCTCGCGGTCGGGGACGGCTCCGTATTCCTCGGGGATCGCAACGGAGGTCTGGCGCGTTGGGATCTGAAGCGGAAGAACTCTCTCTGGTCCCTGCGACGCGGATCAGCGCCGCTGGTTCCGATGGCCTATTCACCGTCGTCGGGACTCCTCGCCGTGGCGGAGTACGGCGGCCGCGGCCGGCTGCACCTCTTTCGGCCGCCGGCGTCCGAGCCCGAACACACCTTCGAAGATTTCCGCGGGGAGTTCTACGAGTACACCCGGAAGGCGGCGATTTCTCCCGACGCCCGGTGGCTGGCGTACCCCGGTCCAAACCAGACTGTGAAGTTGGTGGACCTGAAATCGCGAACCCTTCGGTTTACTCTCACGGGAATGTCCAGCGACGTCACCGCCCTCGCGTTCTCCAAGGACGGCGACCGGCTCGCCGCGACGGGGGGCGACGGGACGTTGATCGTTTGGTCGCTCGACTCGGGAACCCCCGTATTGGGGCCGTTTCTGGCTCACGCCGCCGCGGTCACCCACGTTGAGTTCAGTGACGACGGCAAGACCGTGCTCACGACCGCCTCCGCTGGAGGGCTGCGCTTGTGGAACGCGGCCAATGGGCGCAGCATGATCTCCATCCCCGAGGCGGAATCCACCCCGGCACCCCTGCTCGCCGAGGGCGACCGGGCCCTGGTATTCTGGAACCTGAAGACCGGCGACCTCGAACGACACCCGGCGCCACCCCTGCCTTCCATGACCCCATCAAAGCGCTGACGAGAGAAGGCGCGGAGGATCCCGGTCCTGTCGAAAGTTGCCACGCCCGAGGAGCGTGGAATCGGGACCGAAAACTTCCCAAATGGTGCGCCCGGGCGGAGACTTCACGGATGATTCCCCAACGCCTGGTGATCGTGGGCGGAGTCGCCGGAGGTGCCAGCGCCGCCGCCCGCGCCCGCCGTCTCTGCGAATCCTGTGAGATCACCATCCTTGAACGAGGACCCCACGTGTCGTTCGCCAACTGCGGACTCCCCTACTTTGTCGGCGGTGAGATTGTCCGTCAGGACGACCTCCTGCTCCAAACCCCCGCGTCCCTTCGCGCCCGCTTCAATCTCGATGTGCGCGTCCGGAGCGAGGTGACTTCCATAGACCGCGTGAACCGCACCGTGCACGTCCGGGACCTGGCCGCCGGCACCGAATACGACCTCCCCTACGACAACCTCATCCTGTCCACCGGTGCCGCACCCCTGCTGCCGCCTATCCCGGGCATCGAGCGGGCCGGACACTTCACCGTCCACACCGTGCCGGATGTCGAGCGCATCCGCGCGTGGATCCGGGACTGCAAGGCCTGCCACGCGGTCATCGTCGGAGGCGGGTTCATCGGGCTGGAAATGGCCGAGCAACTCGTCCGCCACGGAGGGCTGGGGGTCCAATTGGTCCAGTCGCTTCCCCAGGTGATGGGCCCGCTCGATCCGGAGATGGCGGCCTGGTTGCATCGGGAACTCGAGGGGCACGGCGTCGAACTGTTTCTCGGAAACCCGGTCGCTGCGTTTGAAGATCCTCGCCCGGGGGAATCCGCCCGGGCGTCGGTCGTGGTACTCGCCGACGGACGCCGACTCCCCGCCGACACGGTCGTCCTCAGCCTCGGCGTGCGCCCGCGCGTCCAACTGGCCCGGGACGCTGGATTGGAAATCGGCAGCCGCGGCGGCATCCGTGTCTCGGAGCACCTGCAAACCTCCGATCCGAACATTTGGGCCGTGGGCGACGCCATCGAGGTGCGCGATGCCATCACCGGAGCCTGGTCGCTGTTGGCCCTCGCCGGTCCGGCGAATCGGCAGGGACGCCTCGTCGCCGACAACCTCTTCGGACGTCCCGCTCCCTTCAAAGGCTGCTGGGGCACCTCGATCCTGAGGGTTTTTGACCTGACCGCCGGCTGCACCGGGGCCAACGAGAAGACGCTTCGCGCTGCGGGAATCCCCCATCAGGCGCTGCACCTGCATCCGGGATCCCACGCCGGCTACTACCCGGGCGCGGAGCCCATCGCCCTGAAGATCCTCTTCGCGCCGGACACCGGGCGTCTGCTCGGGGCGCAGGCCGTGGGACGCGACGGCGTGGACAAACGTCTCGACGTTCTCGCCACCGCCCTGCAGGCGGGCATGACCGTGGACGGTCTGGCCGGATTGGAGCTGGCCTATGCTCCCCCGTTTGGCTCCGCGAAGGATCCCGTCAACCTCGTGGGCATGGCGGCACAGAACGTCCGGAACGGGGAGGTCCTCACCGCGCAGTGGTCCGAAGTTCCCCAGTACGCCCCTCCCGATGCCATGATCCTGGATGTCCGGCGGCGCGAGGAGCGGGACAAGGGATTCATCCCCGGTTCCGTTTCCATTCCCCTGGATGAGCTCCGCTCTCGCCTGGGTGAACTTCCGAAAGAACGCGAAATCCTGGTGTCCTGCCAGACCGGCCAACGCGCCTACTTCGCCTGCCGCCTGCTCTCCCAGCACGGCTTCCGCGTCCGCAATCTCTCCGGCGCCTGGCGCACGTGGGACGCAGCCACACGGGGTGGTCGCGGACACTGAGGCTCCACGCTGGATGGGAAGCGGCGTCCCCCGCCGACACCAAACCACCGCACCGCATCTTTCTTAAACCCCAGTCGTGGGCGACTCGTCGAAAGCAGCGGCGCTCGAGCGGCTTGTCGTCCTTCGGGAATGGGGAAACCGCTGCTCGACTTCACGGCGCCTCAAGATAGTCCCTTGTCCATTCGGGACGGGAAGGCTTCTTTTGCGCGCTCCACTCCCCGTCGGTCAATCGATTCAATCCCGGAACGGTAAACTCGTAGTGACTCAGCGTGGGGCCGGCATAGACCATCCGATCCGTGCCGTTGTCGACACTGATCAGGAGCAGATCGACGTCGCCAACCCCCTCATGCAAAACAGCCCCGGGAAACCCGGGTTCATCCGGCGGCGCACTATGAACGTCGGTCACCAACGGATCGCGTCTGTCCGAAGCGTTAATATCCGCGCTCCCAGGCTCACTCTGACCATAGTCCTTGTAAAACAATCCCGGATACCACCCGTCAAAGGTCTTGCCACGATAGGGATCAATTTGGGAGTTCATCGTGGAACGTATGAAGAGAATGTCCGCGTCGCTAAACGGCAGGCCGGCCAATTCCCGTGTCGCCAGGTCGCGGAGATGTGCCATCTGAGCGGCAAAGTTCAGGCAGTGGGCGACCCGCGCCGCCTTTCGTTCGGACAAGGAAACCAACACATGTTGTCCACTCTGCGTATTCCCCAAGACTTGCCATCCACTAACGTTGAACTTGTCCATGGTTTCGGCCGTGGCTTGGGCCATGCGTCGCATTGCCTCCCAAAACTCGACCCGGGGCTCGATATAACCTGCAGGGTATTCACAAAGAATGATTCCTGAGTAGGGCTGGGCGGCATAGAGCACCGTGTCATGTCGCAATTGGGTCCAAGACGCCAGCTGGGTGTTGACCGTTTTCATCGCCCAGGCTCGCGTCCTCATCGCTTGGGGAAATCGGGGATCGGTCGTCGGCGCCGACAGGTTCCTCAGGGCAAATAACCAGCGCGAGTAAATGCTCTCCTCCCAGGCCGTCGGCTCCTGTTGATCGAGAGTCGCTTTCACCGCGGCCAGGTTGTGTTGATAGGGAAGGCCATCGCGGATCGGATCGGATCCTCCCAGGATGTACGCCGCAATCTCGGGAGCCACCTGCGTGTTGCCCAACACGCCAAACGCCACGTCGAGTCCAATCGGAATCCGACGAACCACCTTTCCATGGAACGTCTTCCCGTCCGGGAGATCTTCATTCCACCGAATCCGGTCAAAGGTGACCTGTGCCGTCGCCCAACCATCCAGGATGAACCGCCGCCCAAAGGCGGAGAATACCCGAGGCAACTGAGTCTGCGCCGGCCCAAGGGGTGTCGGATAGGCGGCTCCCGCATAGTTCTGCACACCGAAAGTTCCCGCCAAAAGGTCCGCCTGAAACCGGGCAATGCCCTCAGGCCGGTTGGCCGTTGTGAAATCAATCAGGCCGGAGGCGGCACGGAGGTTTCCCATTTCACGGAATGAGAGCGCATCGGTCCGCCCCACATACAGCTCCAGGAGCTCGTCCAACGCCGCCCACAAATCGATTTTATGGTTTCGCCGAATGAGCTCGTCCAAAACAACCGCCGTACCGGCCTCGCGCAGATTGGCGTCCATTCCTGCAACGCGAAGGTCGGCAAGGGACGTCCAGAGAAACGCCTGAAAGTAGCGGCCCAACTCACGATTCCGTTCATAGTGGCCTCGGACCCTGAACTGGGAAAAATCAAACCGCCGCGGTGTGCCCCAAAGCGGGAAGGAGTTGTCGTATTGAAGCCGTGAAATGGCATCCAACGTTTTAGAGAGGCGATCCTCCTGACTCAACTGCGTCGGGATGCGATTTCCCGAAAGCAACGTTCTAGCCACGGCAAGGAAGTAGTCGGCATCCAGCACACTGTCGCGCAACGGTCCGTCCCCAACTTCAGCGGCTATTGCCGGAATATCCCCCGCCATTTCATTGAGGAGCTGTTCCAAGACCTGGGTCAATTGCGTCTCCTCCAGTTCACTGAGCATCGCCTGGTAGGACCAGTGCCAGGCATGAAGCACGGAGTCTGCGGAAATGAACACCGGCAGATCGTCCGTGAAGATCTTGTAGTAAACGTCGGCGAAGCTGTAGGAGCCCAGCCGCTCGCTCACCACAAATCCATTGGTCTTGAACTTTCCAAACTCGGCGGCATTCAACCGGAAGTCATAAAGACGACGGTCCGGAGAGTTTGCGGGAAGGCCGGCATTAAACACGGCCGGATCCGTGTTGAACTCAGTCCAGTAACGCGCCGACGTCGGGTCGAATCCAATCTGGGGTAGATAGGCATTCGTGGGTGTATAGCGTGCGGCGAACTCCCCGGGAGTCGGGTAGCCAATCTTCCGCAACTCCTGCCCGAAGACCCGATTGTATCCGAACAACTCCGGGCCATCGGCTCCCCCTTGATCCTGAAGTTCGTAGCTCAACCGGTAAAAGCCAGCCTCGCCCTCGTTCAAAGCCAGCTTCAGCGGCGCATCCGGATCCTCACTCGCGGCCAGGTCGGCGGGCGCACCCCAGGATTCCAAGTTCGCACTCCCCTCGACTTGAAGCCGGTACCGGGTCCCCGCAACCGGCGCCACCGGCTCCGCGGGTAGGAACACCTCGGTTCGTCCTGCCTGGCGTCGAATCTGAAGAGCCGCAGGCGGGCTTTCGCCTCCAACCTGGAATCCAATGACGAATACGAGGGGCAGGAGGAAACTGCGATTCGGTGTCCAGGCCATGCAGCGTGGCTACACCGAAATTTTACGTCCGTCAATTCAACGAAAACGGAGGCCGACCTTGAAACCCGAACGCCTTGGGAATCCCAGCGACGGGACCGCCCCTTTCCTCGACCTACGGCACCGGAATTCGCCAGTCCACCGGAGAAACCCCCGCCTCCTCGAGCAGGCGATTGGTCGCGGAAAAGCAGCGGCATCCCAGAAACAACCGTGCCGAGAGGGGCGACGGATGGGCACACTCGATCACGCTATGATGGGGATTTCGGATCCGGACCCGCTTCGCCTGCGCCGGTCGTCCCCACAGCAGGAACACCACGCGGTGCGGCAGGGCATCGACACGATCCAGGATGGCGTCGGTGAACCGCTCCCAGCCGCGCTTCCGATGGGAGTTCGCCTCACCCGCGCGCACAGTCAGCACGGTGTTCAACAGCAGCACGCCCTGCCGCGCCCAACTCTCCAGGCAGCCGTGCGCCGCCGGCGGAATCCCAAGATCATCCCGAAGCTCCTTGTAGATGTTGCGCAGGGATCCGGGCAAGGGGCGCACGTCGGGACGCACCGAGAAGCACAGTCCGTGAGCGTGGCCGGGCGTCGGATACGGATCCTGCCCCAGCAATACCACCTTCACCGAACCCGGCGGCGTCGCGTGCAGCGCGTGAAAGACGTTGGCAAGCGCCGGAAGGATCACGGTTCCCGACGCGATCTCCGCCGAGAGGAAGGATTCCAGCTCCCGGAAGTAGGGCTGGCTGAGCTCCGCACGCAGTAGGGGTTCCCATTCCGGAGGCAGTGGCGGCAACACGGTGGACATCGGGGAATCCAGGACGCGGAGCGGGGGTCACTTCATCGAATCCCTCACTTCGATCAGGAAACGGTCCGCGGAATCCAACCGGATGAGTCCCCGCCGCGGATACTCCAGGTCGAGGATGACATAGACCGTCACGGCCATGATCCCGGCGAAGCCCAGGATATGAAGCCAGCTTCGGGACTGACCCCCGGCCATTCCAAAACCCGCGAACAAGGCTCCCGCCAGGGCAAGTGTCGTCAGCATCCCGAAAACGACCATGGGCGGGTGTGCGATCACCGCCAGCCATCGGGTGGACGTCACGTCAAACATGGAGTTGAGCGCGGGCAGCAGCAGGGTGGTCGTGGGAACCGATCCGGACCTTTGGCACTCCCGAACCGCCACGGACCAGATCTCGCCCTGAAGTTGGGTGACCTCGGACCGTATTTCCTCGACGTCGGCCTCCTCGGACAACCTCCGGTACAACTCCAACCGGAGATCCACATAACGCCGGAACAGCGCGCGCAACTCCGTCTGGGAAGCCGCCGGCAGCAGATCCAGCCGCAGGTAGGCCGTCCCGATGTCATTGGCCTCCTCAACAATCATCGCCCGTCGGGCATCGAACCGGGTCGCCGCCCCGGAGAAGGTGAACGCGATCAGCAGCCCCAGAAGCCCGAAGAGGGCCCCCTCGACCGCCCCGAGTCCGGCCCGGGCCCCTTCCGCATCCCGCTTGCTCCGACGAATGCCCACCCGACGCCCAACCTCCACCATCAGCACCAGGGACAGCATCAGCCCCACGGCGAAGAGCAGCGCATTCGTGGAGGTCCTGAGTCCGAGCACCGGAGGCGGAAGGTTCACGGGGAGGTCTCTTCCTTCTCCGGCGCAGCCAGCTGCGGCTCCACCACTACGTCCGTCTTCACCGAGGACGCGATAAAGCACGCGTCATGCGACGCGTGATGCGTCTTCAGAAATTCCTCCAGGGTCGGCCGCGCGGCCCCGGAGACGGCGACGACCGGACGCAAGACAACCCGCGTCATGGCGAGGCGCCCCTCCGCGTTCCGCCCCAAGGTCCCCGACGCGGCATCCGTGTAGGAATCCACCACCCATCCCCGCTTCGCCGCCATCGAAAGGAACCACAGCAGATGGCAACTGGACAACGCCGCCACGAAGGCCTCCTCCGGATCGACCGCTGCGGCGTCGGACATTGGGACCGGCACGACCGAAGGGGATGACGACGCGTTCACCACCGCCCCGCCGTCAAACCGCCACTCGTGGACCCTCGAATAACGCTGGTCCAGGAACGGGGCAATCCCGCGGACCCAAGATACTGTGGCACGATGCTCGGACATCGGTCGAATTCTCCTCAGACGGCCACCGCCGCACGGCTGGCGTGGGATTGCAGGGCCGCCGCGAAAATCTCGTGACTGCGAACGGCCTCATCAGGAGTCACGCATCCGAACCGTCCGTTGAGGGCACCCGCCCGCTCTGCCGCGTACGCCGCCCACATCTGGAGAAAGCAATCGGGGAACCCGGGCTCGAAAATGCCCCCGGTGATCGTCGGAAACGGGGTCTGGAACCCAAGGTCAATTCGGGTCCAACGCTGCTCCTTCTGCCGTTCGAACACCCAGAGCGACTTGGGTTCGGCCGTCGAGTACCGCGCACCGCCATCGGTTCCCAGCACCTCCACCCACCAGGTGTTGGTCGCCCCCGGAGCGAGGCGTTTCATTTCGAGTCGCATCGGAACGTCACGTCCGTCCACCGGCACGTCGCAGTGCACCATCGCATTGTCCCAAGTGTCGCACGGAGCCATGCCTCCCTTACCGTCCGGACGCTCGGTATACACCTTCTGCAACTGCGCATAGACGCGGGACGGCTGCCACCCAAGGCGCAGCGGCACGTGGACCACATGCATGCCCAGGTCGCCCATCACGCCGATCTCGCCGCAGAACTTCACCTGGCGCTTCCAGTTCACCGGCTTCGTGGGATCCAGATCGCTCGCGTGCCAGAAGCAGGACCGGATCTCGAGCAGATGCCCGAGCTTCCCGGATTTCGCCATCTCGATGACCCGCTGGGCACCGGGGAGAAACGGGAACTCGGAACTGCACCGGACAAACCGGCCGGACGCCGTCGCGGCGTCCCGGATCGCCCGCGCGGCGGCGAGGTCGATACCAAACGGCTTTTCCGCCAGGAGATCCTTCCCCGCGCGCAATACGTCGAGATAGATCGCCTGATGGAGATTGTGCGGGACGGCCACGTACACGACATCCACGTCCGCCGACGCCAGCAGTTCGTGGTGGCTCTTCGTCAGCAGCTTGACGGTCGGGACCTGCCGGAACCAGTCGAGCAGCGTGTCCTGCAGGTCACAGACCGCGACCAACTCCGCCCGCACCGGAAACTTGTCGAGAACGAACCAGCGCCCGAAGGCACTCGCGGCCTCGCGTCCCATCAACCCACCGCCAATGATTCCCACCCGCATGGTTTGCTGCATGCGCGAAGCGTCACCCGGCAGCCACCCGCCGGGCAAGCGGATGGTGCAGTTCGCCCGCGGGGGGGCATCCGCGCCTCAGCGCCGCTTGTACAACTGCTCACCCGCCTTGGGCACCAGGAGGACGCCCTCCTCCTCGCGGTTGGCGTAGTCCTCCACCCGAATGCTCTTCCAGTCCCGGAACCCGAGGTTGATCTCCCGGCAAACGTCCTCGGGAATACCCGTGGCCAGCGTCACCTTCGCCCTCGGTATCTCCACGCCGTTCTCGTACGCGCCCCCGCCAAAGACATGCGTGCAGTGCGCGAGCGTGCCCCACGGGTAGTCGCGGAATTTCTCCCACTGCTTGAGGAAATAGTCGCGGCAATGGTAGCCGACCTTCCGAATGAAGCGTCCGTGCACCACACTGACTTCATGGAGGTGCGGCGCGTAAATGATCAGCTCTCCGCCGTCCGCAAGCACCGGCTCCAGCTTGTACATCGCCTTGGCCCCCACCCAGAGCTCGTCGTACATCGGGGACGCGCAGGACAAGATGGTGTGGTACGACCGGTCCTTCCACACGATGTGATGCTGGGCGGACAACTCCGCCGCGCGCGCCCAAGCGGCTTCGGGTGTCCCGGCAAAAATCCCGGCCGCCCCGCCCCCCTTCGCCACCAGGGCGAAACATTTTTTCGGCACGGACACCATCGCCCCCGCGCGATCCACCACCGCGCGCACGGGCGTGTGGGGATTCCCAATGATCCCGACGTTGGTGACCACCGCTCCCAGCCAGTGAAAGAAGTTCAGGATCTCGGCGCCGCCCACGCCCGGGAACAGGTATTTGTTGCCGCCGCTCATTCCCACCACCTCGTGGGGAAACACCGGCCCGACGATGATCACCTCGTCGTAGTCGAACACGCGCCGGTTGATCGACACCGGCACGTCCATCGCGAAGAGCCCGCCGGACAGCGCGCGAATCTCGTCGGAGGGAATCGTGCCCAAGGATTGCAGCGCGGCGGGGTTGTCCCACTCGTGGTTGAAGAAACGGACTTTTCCGTACCGGGACGTCCGCTGTTCCGCCGTGATCTCCAGGCGCTGGCAGATGGCGTCCTCCGGCATCGGCGGGTGCGTCCCCAGGGCGATCAGGATGTCGAACGCGGACGTTATCGAACCCAGGTGGGCATGAAGCGCCTGGAACATCATGCCGATCGGGGCGGTGCGGGTGCCGTCGGGAATGATCAGCAGCACCTTTTTTCCACGGTAGTCCGCCTGCGGACAGGCCGTGGCGATCAACTGGACCACCTGAGCTTCGGTGACCAGGGCGCCGTCCGGTGCGGTGACTCCACCAAGAAATCCGTTCACGGGGCCAAGGCTTGCCGAAAAGACAGTGGAGGGCCATTCAAACCCTGCCGGCGAATGAGCCGCCACGGACCCCGCTTCATCCGCGTCCTCCTCCGAACCGATGCACCGGATCCCGGGTTCCGCCTCGGGGATCGCCATGGTTGGGACTCGTGCAATGGAGTGACCTGCAATCCCTGTCTGCGGTCGCTGACCTTCCCAAGCGCCGGAGGCGCGCTAGACCATAGCCCCGGGCGTGAGCCCGGGGTGGGCATTGGCCGGATCCCCAGCCCCGGAGGGGCGGCAGAAGGCCAGGCCCATGCAGCGAAGCTGCATTCTGTCGCCCCTCCGGGGCTGGGAGGAATTTCCACCCCAACCCACGGCTCACGCCGTGGGCTACTATCTTTCGCCGCTCCGCGGCTGGGCGTCGTTGCGCGATCAGCCAATTGAGCAGGGATCAATAAAAGCATCGTTCAGCCCGTGGAAGTTTTCGAAGGCTTCCGTCCACCCCGTTGAGTCCGTTGAAATAATTCTCGCGGGATGGCGTCCACCTCCGCAGCCTTGAATCCCATGCCGGTTATCGAGCGCGACATCCAGGTCCGCTGGCGCCATCAGGTGCATTTCACCGAGGACGTGTTTTCCCCCGGGAATCCCGTCCTGCGGGACGTCCTGTCCGCCGGTCGTGCAGGCCGTCCCACCTCGACCCTGGTCATTGCCGACGAAACCCTCGCGCAGGCGCGTCCGGAGCTGCTGCCCTCGGTGTCCGCCTATTTCGCCGCCCATGCCGCGGTCATCCGGATGGTGTGTCCGCCGGTCAGCATTGTCGGCGGCGAGGCGGTGAAGAACGCGTACTTCCGCGTTTCGGAAATCCACGCGCTCATCGACCGCTTTCACATCGACCGCCACAACTACGTGATCGCCATCGGCGGCGGCGCCCTTCTCGACATGGTGGGCCTCGCGGCATCCACGGCCCACCGCGGCGTGCGGCATGTGCGCATCCCCACCACCACCCTGGCCCAGGATGACTCCGGCGTCGGGGTCAAAAACGGGATCAACGCCTTCGGGAAAAAGAATTTCATCGGAACCTTCGCGCCGCCGTTTGCGGTGATCAACGACTTCAACCTGCTCACCACGCTGTCCGAACGGGACAAGCGCGCCGGCTATGTCGAGGCCGTGAAGGTCGCCTGCATCCGGGACCGGGCCTTCTTCGAATGGATCGAGTCCCACGCGGCCGCGCTGGCCCGATTTGAGCCGGAGGCCATGAAGCCCCTGATCTTTCGCAGCGCGGAACTGCACCTGAACCACATCGCCACCGGGGGCGATCCCTTCGAGATGGGCAGCGCCCGCCCGCTCGACTTCGGCCATTGGGCCGCCCACAAGCTGGAGCAATTGTCCGAATACCGCCTTCGCCACGGCGAGGCCGTGGCCATCGGCATCGCGCTGGACGTCACCTACGGCCGCCTGTGCGGGATGCTCGCCCCGGAACCCGCGGAGCGCATCCTGGCACTTCTTGAGACGCTCGGCTTCGAGCTCTTCGCCAGTGAACTGCTGCACGAGGATGAACAGGGCCAGCTGCTGGTGGCCAACGGACTCGAGGAATTCCGCGAACACCTCGGCGGGGAACTGACGATCACCCTGCTGCGGGATCTCGGGGTCGGGGTCGAAGTGCACGAAATGGACCTGCCGCTGGTGGTTCGCGCCATCGACGAACTCCGACGCCGGCATCTCGCCCGCCCTGGCGCCATCCTTCGCGCGCGGACGCCCTGACGGAGTCGTCCCCGGCGCCGCAGTTCACGCCTACTTCCCGGGAACGCAGCCCGGCAACCAGTAGGCCTGAATCATCACCAGCGCCCCCATCAGCAACGCCAGGGCCACGCTGTGCCAGAACACCGCTCGGAGCACGGTGCCGGCGTCCGGACTCTCCGGATGCCCACCCGTCGCCACGCTGGCCACCACGATGCTCTGCGCGTCGATCATCTTGCCCATCACTCCGCCGGAACTGTTCGACGCCGCCATCAACACCGGCGGCAGATGCAATTGCTGCGCGGTGACCTGTTGAAGATTTCCAAACAGGACATTGGACGACGTGTCACTTCCCGTCAGCGCCACCCCCAGCCAGCCAATCAGCGGTGAAAAAAACGGGAACAGGAATCCAGTCCCCGCCATCGCCAATCCCAGGGTCGTATCGGTGCCGCTGTAGCGGGTGGTAAATCCCAGCGCGAGCATCAGGGCAATGGTGAGCAGCGAGACCCGAAGGTTCCAAAGGGTCTGTCCATAGGTCCGCAACACCACGTCCGGGCGCATCCCCAGCGCCAACCCGGCCAGCACACCCGCGAACAGGAGCGCCGTGCCCGTGGCCGACAGCAGGTTGAGATTAAAGACGGCCGCCTCCGCCTCGGGCTTCGGAACCACCGGCGGCATTCTCAGGACCGCCTTGTGCAGCCAGGGCACTTCAACCGAAGGGGACATCACTCCGTTGAGTGAGGCTTTCACCGCTGGCAATCCCCAGAGGAACACAAAGACGGTAAGAAACACCCACGGGATCCAGGCCCGCCAGGCACCGGACTCTGCCGCCGGGGACACGGCGGGTTCGGTCGCCCGCACCGGATCCGACTGAACCGTTCGCGGACTCCACATCCGGAGGAACAACACTAGCGATCCCATCGACCCCACCGCCGCAACAATGTCCACCAGCCACGGACCGTGGAAATTACTCACCGCATATTGGAGCACCCCGAAGCTAAGTCCCGAGACGAGGCAGGCAGGCCACACCTCCAACATGCCCCGCCACCCGCTCTGCGCTGCCACCAGCCAGAAGGGCACGAGCAGCGAGAACAACGGCAGTTGACGTCCGACCATTGCGCTCAGTACCTCCACGTCGAGGCCAGTGACCCGGGCCAGGGTCAGCAACGGAGTGCCCAGTGCGCCGAAGGCCACCGGCGCCGTGTTCCCGATCAGCGCAAGTCGCGCGGCTTCCAGCGGACGGAACCCCAGTCCAATCATCAGCGCCCCGGTGATCGCCACCGGAGCTCCAAACCCCGCCGCGCCCTCGATGAACGCGCCGAATCCGAAGGCAATCAACAGCGCCTGGATCCGCCGATCACGGGAAACCCCAGCCACCTGACGCTGCAACACCTCGAACTGCCCGGTCCGGACGGACAGGTTGTAGATGAACATCGCATTCAGAATGATCCATCCGATCGGAAACAATCCGAACGCCGCGCCATACGCAACCGACGCCGCCGCAAGCCGGGGCGGCATGTGATACACGAACAACGCCAGCCCCGCGGCCACGAGCAACCCAGCCAGTGCCGCGAATTGCGCGCGGACATGCCAGAAGGCAAGGAGTCCCAGGAGCGTGACCACCGGCAGGGTGGCGACCGCGGCGGACAGCATCAGGCTGCCGAGCGGAGCGTAGTCATGGGACCACGTCATCGGTGTCCCTCCGCCGCCAGTGAATCCCGCAACACCTGCACTGTGTGCCGAACCGTCGCCCGAGCTCCCGCCCGTCGCAGGTGGAGGTCCATCTGGGTCAGACAGCCGATGTTGCCTGACGCCACAATCGAAGCCCCGCTGGCCAGGACTGCCTGCGCCTTCCGCGCCCCGAGTGACGCCGCGATCTCTGGCTGGTCCAGATTGTAACTGCCCGCGCTTCCGCAGCAGAGGTCCGCATCCGCCAACTCCACCAGGTCCACTCCGGGAATCGCCCGCAACAAATCCCGCGGGGGCTGCCGGACCCCCTGCGCATTGGCGAGGTGGCAGGCATCCTGATAGGCCATCCGGACGCGGGTTTCGCGAAACGGTTCCCTCCATCCGAGTTCGGATAAAAACACCGAAACATCGCGGACCTTCCCGGCAAGCGCTTCGGCCCGGGCCTCGTGCGGGGTGCCCTTGAGAATCATCGGATACTCGTGCATCGCCGAACCACACCCCGCCGCGTTGGTGATCACGGCATCCACATCCCGCGGAAACGCATCGAGGTTGCGCAGGGCAAACTCGCGCGCCGCCCACAAGTCCCCCGTGTGCCACTACAAGCCCCCGCAGCAGCCCTGTCCTTCGGGCACCAGCACCTCGACGCCATTTCGCGTCAACACCTCCACCGTCGCGGCATGAATGTCCGGCGCGAGCACCTGTTGCGCGCATCCTGACAGCAGTGCCACGCGGGCGCGTCGCACGCCTCGCGCCGGAACACTGGCCGGCCCGGAGGAAGCGCCCGAAGGCAGCGATGCGGGAATCAGGTCCATCATCGGACGCCACGCAGACGGCACCGGCAGCCCCAAGCGCTTGGCCACCTGCCCCAGCCGGACCGCCACCCGAAACCGGGTGGGATACGGAAGCGTCTGTCCCACGACTGCCCGCATCAGCCGCTCCGCAAACCGGTGCGTGCTACGCCCCACCGCTGCGGCCCGGAACGGACTGATCAGGTCGCGATATGGAACCCCGCTCGGACACGCCGGCTCACACGCGAGGCACCCCAGGCAACGATCCACATGCGGCTGCGCTGCCGCCCACGGCAGGTGCCCTTCGAGGACCTCCTTCATTAGGACGATCCGCCCGCGCGGACTGTCCATCTCCTGCCCGAGTTCCCGGTACGTCGGGCAGGCGGCGAGACAGAAGCCGCAGTGGACGCACCGGGACACGGCGTCCGCCATCGGTTCCCCCAGCGGGCCCAGTTCGGAAGTGGGTATGGAATGCAGCA
>JAXMHR010000007.1:0-257290 GCA_046346705.1 Verrucomicrobiota bacterium
TGGTGCCCGCTATGCGGCGCTGATGGAGGAGAAGCTCGCCGGGAAATGGTTTGCCGCCCTGGTTTCCCTCGCGCCCGGAACGCTCAACGCGATTGAGGGACGGTTCGAAACCCGTCGTGGCTTCTTTGAGTTCGTCGAGAATCAGGGGGCGTTGGTTGATGTCTGGGCTTACACGGCAGACGGCCGGATGGAGGACGGCATCGCGGGACGCCGACTTTCCGCGCTGGAAGTGGCGGAGCGCACCGAGAAGTCCCCGGACTCCCCCACCTTCCTCACGCTCACGTTTCCGGACGCCTCCGGAGGCGCTCCCCATCGTTACCGGGTCGAGTTTGGGTTCCAGGCAGCGGATGAAGCGCTGCTTCGCAGCATTGCCTACCAGCGTTCCCGCAACCTGCAGCACACCGCCCGGGAGATCCTCTCGGCGCGCGACGGAAATCAGAGGTTGAGTGCCGAAGTCCAATGGGACGCCCTTGCCGAGGCATCCCACGAGGGACGCTTCCCGTTGAATCCCCTCCCAGAACGTCCGACGGGCAGCACCAATCTCTTCGTCGCCTTTGAATTCGCCGTGGACGATGCCGGGAATTTTTCACGGGTGGTCGCCGCGTACCGGGAGGACGACGTGGAACGCGAAGTCATCGAAGGTCAGACCCGACTCTGGCTCCGCCGTCCGGGCGGGCCGCGTCAATACGCCCTCGCTTTCAAGCGCACACCCATGGGCGACGGACTCGAGGGGGATCCCCACCCGATCACCGGGCGGGACTTTGTCGAATTGCGCATCGAGAACTCCGCGGAACCGGATCCGCGCCGATGGAATGTCCTCGATTTCGGCGAACCTGAGGTGCTTCAGCAACTGTCCCTCGCGCGGTTCGGGCTGATCAACGCGCACCTCGAGCACCGCCGCAAGGTGCTGGATCTGAAGCGGGCCAACCTGGACATGATTTTCTCCCCGCTCTTTGCGGGACTAAACATCGGAGGTGGTGTGTCCGGCGTGGGGTTCCCGCTCGGGGCCGGAGCGCAACTGGGCTACAACATGATTGTCGGTCCCCGTTACATCCCGAAGGTCCCGACCGCCGAGGAGATGCGGGAACTGTTTCTCCTCCTGGCTGCGCGGCAGCGGCATCCGACCCTGAAGCTGAAGCCGGACGAATTCCTGACCCGCGCCGACCTCGAGGTATTGCGCGCCGATTTCTCCAAACTGACCGAGGCGCAGATCCGCGAAACCCTCGAGGGTCTCAATGACGCGGACCTGAAGGCGATGCTGGCCCTGGCCAAGCAGGCCAACATGGACGCCAAGTACTCGCTCCTGGTCAATATCCTCAGCGGCGCCGCCGTGGTCAGCGGCAAGGCCAATTCGGGGGTCATGCGGGATCTCTTCAACAACCCCTACTTTTCCCTGAACGGCGACGTTTACATCAATTACATCATCGCCGCCGCGGTCGGTGCCAAGGGAGTCACGCCGCTGAGCGGTGTCAGCCTCTACAGTCTGGTCCGCGGAGACGGCCCCTACCGCGCCTGGGCCCAGTACCTCGGAATCTCCTTCGACATCCGCGCCCTGATGAACAGCGTCCAGCGGATGCGGTTCCGGTCCCTGGCGGACAAGGAGCTTCGGATGCCGTTTCCGTACGCCGCACGGATGTCGGATCTCGCGGCCTACGAGATCCGCATTTTTGGTTACCCGGTCCTTCTCTTTTACAAGCGCGGCCTGATGAAGGACGACCTCAAGGCATTCGACAACGACTACGCCTACGGGTTGCTCGGCCGGACCATTGTCGTCCACTTCCCAACCCGCGAATCGATGGAAGCCGAAATCCGCAACGGACGAATGGTTCCGCTGGGATACGTGAAGGTCTCGGACGGCAAGGGTGGGCTGAGGGACTCCAACCTCGCCGTGTTCGCCTACAAGATTCCGGACGGAAAGCACCGGGGGCAGACCGCCATGATTCTCTATGGCCTCAAGGCCTACGCCGACTATTCCGCGACGATCGAGCGCGAGGTCGTCCGGTTCCGCGAGTTTGAGCAGGGCCTCGAACGCGGCGTGGTCATCGAGCAGATCCTTGAGGCGGACGACGCAGCGTCGCTGCCCGTGTCGGAACTGGAACCGCGGCTTCACCTGGGTGAAGCGGCCGTGAAGGAGAACTTTGTGGACCTCCTGGCGCCCCTGGTGGAGTGGCGCCGGCACCTTCGCCGCCGCAATCTCGGACTGCCGCCCGTTCCGGGTGAGGAGGCAACCCTGGACGCGGTGCGGGCGACGCTTTCGGCCCGCGGCGTTTCCACGGATCCGTCCGGACCCGACCCGCTGCTCGTCGTTCAGTCCGAGGGAAGCAGCTTCCGCTACGTGGCCTTCAGCCAGGGTCACCGCCGCGTCATCCAGGTCACCGCGATCGCCAGCCTCGAAAAGCTCGCCAAAGATTCCAATCGGCTTCGGGAGGGTTCCGAAATCGAAACCGCCCGCCGGGCCGCGGTCTCCTCCGGCGGTGCCGGGGTTGCGTTCCTCAATTCCCTCGTCGAGCGGAACGGACGACTCGAACTGGGCCCGCTGGTCCGAACGGAGAATGGACCGGTCCTGGGCGCGGGCCTGAGGACGACCGAATCCGGACTCGAGCCCGTCTTTGCGGCGCTCGACCGCCTACCGGTCACGGAGCGCGCCCGGCTCGATCGGGACCACTACGCCGGCGCCATCCTCGAACTGGACGTCAACGGGGATGGCCGCAAGGAACGGGTGGCGGTCAGCCTTGAGTTCCCCCTCGGAGAAATCCATCGCCGCCGGAGGAATCCGATCACGGGTGTCGAAGAGGTGGAGGTTTACGAGCGCGGGCACCTCAGGGACCGGATCACCCCGGATCGGTTCACCCGCATTCGCCGGGACAACCTCGGACTGGAGGTCTCCTCGGAAACCCGGGCCAACGTGGGCACCCTGGCGGAACCGCGGGAAGGAGAACTCCTGGAACAAACATACACCCTGGACGCCTGGTTCCCCCCGGGTGACGCCGCCATCGGAGACGCATCGATTCCGCGGCTTCGGCGGTTGCGGTTGATGCGGATCACGGGTGATTGGTCCCGCGAAACCTTCGGCCTGTTCCCGCAGCCGGTGGAGGTGGTCGGAGAGGGATTTGTCACCACGAACACCTTCGATCCGTTCGGGCGACTGCAACGGTCCACAACCTTCCCGAACCTCGCCGAGAGTGGCGATCCGTCCGCGACGCCCCCGGCTGCAGTTCTCAATCCGGTGTCCGGCGCGCCACGGTTTGAAACCACGGCGCGAGAGATCGTACCCGGGGCGGAACCGACAATGATCCTGGAACGACGCGACCTCGTCACCGGCATGCGGGAGGTTCAACGGCGAAACCTCGCCCGCTCAGGACGGGTGGAATCCGAGGATTCATTCGATCCCGCGGACGGTTCCAGAACCTTCCTCGGACACAGTGTCCTGGAATACGACGACGGTTTCCTTTTCGGAGTCGTTCCCCGGAAGGTGGTGACCACCGCCGCCTCCGGAACGCTCCTCTTCGAGCGCCGCACCCTGTCGGCGGATCCAATCGCCCGCCGCATCACCAATGTGGAAATCGACTTCACCGGGGCGGTTCGCACGAACCTCTGGTCCCCGAAATGGGAGGCTCCCATCCAGGTGGACACGGCACTGCGCAGGACCACCCAACGCTTCGAAAGCGGAGGCCTCAAGCTTTCAGGCCGCACGCAAGCCCGGGATTCCGGGGAGGAGATTGCCCGCTTCGAAGGGAGCTTTGACGAAGCTGCCCGCGCCTGGGTGATCCGGCGCGATTGGTGGTATCGTCCGGGTTGGACGAATCGCGCCGAAACCGCGACGTATAGTCCGGGAGGAAGACTGCTTCGCAGTCGCACGGGCTTCATTCTCGAATCGCGCCCCGCCTACGACGCCGACGGTATCGTCCGCAGCAATTCCGTGTGGTTCGCCTCGGCTGCCGCCGGCGTCTTCGACAGCCTCGTCCGGGTCGAAAGTGATTTCCGTTGGGAGAAAGGCACCCGCGACGCGCGAATCCAGACGTGGATTTCGGGAGTCCCGCATGACGATTACCGGTCGATGTCGGATGCCGAAGGCCGAACCCTGGTCGATGGGCAGCGGGACTATCCGGGACTTCGGCTCGTCACCCGCATTGCCTACGACGGCGCATCCGAGCGAATCCGCCAGTCGGAATTGTTCCAAAACGATCGGCTCCGGGAAGTCCGCGTCCCCGAAACCCCGCAGCCGCAGGCGGACGGCACCGTGGCACTTCCGGTCAGGGTCACACCCACGTGGGGACTCACGGCCACGGAACGGCTGATCATCGGGGACCCGTTCGGCCGTGTACGGGAGTCGCGGAGCGAGGACGGAAGAACCACGCGCGCCGTTTCCTGGTTTCCCGGATCCGCATTAATCCAGAAGTCCGAGGTCCTGGGACGGGACGGCACGGTAAGAGAATCGATTTCCCTGGAACTGACCGGTGCCCTGGAGCGGGGCATCCCCACGGATCGCGCGCGAAGAAGTCGCCTCGCTCCCTGGGCCCCAGCTTCCTCGCAGGCCACCCTGATGGAGGAAGTCTCCATCGCCCGAGGCACTGGAGTCGCGGTTTCGAGCCTCTCGGCGGAGGGACGCAGTCACCTGGACTTGTCACAACCGTTCCCCGCACCCCGCTATGTGACGGATCCCTCGGGCGTTTCCGGGGTTCCTGTTCAACTTGGGGAATCCACCGTCGAACACGTCTGGTCGTTTTCGAGGACGGCACCCGCGTCCAGCCCGGAGTTCCCCGGCGAACCCCTCCTGCAGGTGGAATCCGTCAGCCTGCTCCCCCTGTTCAATCCGGTCCGGACCCGGATGCTCATGGATCGTTCGGGCAACCTCCTCGAATCCCAGATCAGCCGCATCCCGAATCCGGGCCGCCTCGGATTCATCTCCAGCAACCTTTTCGAGGTACTTCCCACTTCATCCGACCGATTCACTTACCGGTACCGCTATGCTCCGGGTTGGTGGGAGGAGGTTGCCGCCTTGAACGGACACGGCCGGGAACGGGTTCTGACGAACCGCGCGCCGGTCAACGCTGCATCGGCCACTCCGGTAAACGCCGCACCGTGGCGGGATCAGGTGACCTCCGTCCAGGGCACCGCGGGGACAAGCGCCGCAACCGTGCAGACCAGTTCCCTCGGCAACGGGGGCATCGCCGCGTCGCTGACCGGCGATTCCCGGGAATGGGAGTCCAATCCCCACCTCCCGGACGAGTCGGGGACCTGGATGGCCTGGACCACGCAGGGATCGGACCCCGCCGGAGCCCGGGTCTTGAGCGCCGAGGACATTTACGATGCGCAGGGACAGCTCAGCGTCCGGAGAATCATTAAACAAACTGAGGGAGGCGCACCGGCCATCAAGTTCTCCTACCAACTGCCACAGCCCAATACGACGAACTGGCTTTCCGCCTCCCCGACCAATCGTGCGGGAGTTCCGTTTTCCGTATCCATCGCCGGTACCGGTGTCCTCGGCGGGACGGAGGACGATTTTTTCTACTTCTACACGAAGTCCACGGGCGATCAGGACCCCATCCTATATTTCCGGGACCGGCTCGGCCACGAGGTCCGGGTCGGCCCGGGTTCGACTCGCCGCGGCCTACGTCCCGTGCGCTACTGGCCCCTGAGTCCCGCGTTGTCGCAGTGGCTTCCGGACGAATCCTCCCCGGACCAGGCGGCGACGGTGGCCGGTCCGCTGTGGCTGGATCCCGGGGAAAGGGCGTACGCGGTCAGCGTTCCGGAGCTCGCGCATGCCGGAATCAACCTGGCCCAACTGGACACGGCGATCCTTGAATCCCGGGTCCCTCTTCAGGCGACCCCGCTTCGACGGATGCGCCGCGGCTCCCGCGTGGATCCGCTTCGTCACGCGCCACGGGTCGTGAGGGAATCCCTGACGTCTCCACACGATTTCGTCCGGGTCACCGAAACCCCGGTCACACGGACTCCCGCCGCCATCGCCGCTGACGAGGGCGTTCGCACCTTTGTGGAACGCAACGGACGCCCCGTCGCCGTGACCCAGCCCGCGCCGAAACGTTCCCCCTATCCCGACGTGGTGATCGTGGCCACGGGAGACACCGGAACTCCGCGTCCCCTGTACCGGCTGTCCTCGTCCGATGGACATTTCGAGCAGCGGTTTGAAACCGTATCCCAGGGGGAAATGGTGCAGGTGTACTCGGTGGTTCAGGGTTTCGAGCTTCCGAGGATGGAGATCTTCAATCCGCGAATCCTCGGTGAGGAGGTTTCCCCGGGATTCATCGCCTACGGTTACGATTATCACGCGCGGGTCCGCGTGACGAAAAGCGGAAGCATCCTAGGCCATCCCGTGGCGGTTCTCCAAAACCGGGTGGCCGCCAATTCGTTCCATTATGCGGGGGACCGGCTCTTGGACCGGGGCTAGGAACGGCCCGAGTCCAAACCGCCCGACGACGAGCCGTTTCGACTACGCGTATTGCATCATGCCCGACTCCGAGGGCTGCCTCGGTCGACGGCTTCCGACCATTGCCGAGGCGATCCTTCCGACCCGTTCACTGCCGTGGCTCGAGGAAACCAATACGCCCGCCGCCGTGACGCTGGATCTGAATCCGGTCCGCATCGCCGCCACCCTAAGCGAACTCCACGTCCGCAAATTCGCCACCAACCTCAACAGAGCCGACGCCGGGACCTACCTGATCCCCACAATGCCGGACACCGAGGTCGAACAGTTTGTGGACACCGTCCAGGAGGCGCGCATTGCCTCCCTCGCAATCCGCGCCGGGGCGCCTGGCATTGCCCGGGACCTGCTGGAATTCTATCGGGACAAGTCCTTTTGGGATCCGTCCCGCGAGGGACTGGAACCCGTTCAGGCCAGCTACGACGCCATCAGCGGCACGGCCCTGGCCCGGGAACTCGCATTCAGTCTTCCGGTGCAGTCGCGTCCCACGGCAGCGGCGCAAATTGCGGTGGCCTCGGCCGCCCTGGATCTCGCCGACGCCACCGGGGACGCCGGATGGGAATCCTTTGCAGACGAACTCACCAACACACTCCTGAGGGAGTTTCGCCCGGAGGAATCCGTGCCCGGCCCCCGGGGCATCAGCGCCACCGTATACCTACCTGTCCGTAGGACCTTGGGGCTGGTCTTCTGGCCTGAAGCCGCGCGATTCCCCGTGGAGGCCAATTCCGACGCCTTCGCCCTGCTGGAACGCATCACGACGCGTCGACGACTGTCGCAGGCGCCGCCGGAGATTCTTGCCCGGCTTCAAGCCGGCCTTTCCGAGCAACGAGCATGGCTTACGTCACACGTACTTCCCGAGGTTCAGCGAACGGGTGTCGTGCCCACCGCTTGGTTTGAGGTTCAGGACATCTACGGGGAGACGACAGCGCTGGCGCCCGAGCGGTGGACCTCGCCTGAGTCCTGGCTCGCATGGCTGGAAATCGCGGGGCGCTTCGGCGGGGTCACACCCGAAGTCACCCGGGACTGGCTCGACAACCTCGCCCGGGCCCACGGCGCCCGCGTCAATGGCTCCTGGGGAATCGACTGGAGCCTTCCCCTCCTCCGAACCGAAGCAGTTTCGACGGCGAACACCGCCCGGTTTTTCCGCGTCGCCACCCAACTCGGCCACTCCCGGGCGGCGGACTTCGCCCGAAGCAGTCTCAGTCGGTGGGTCACCAATCAGACGCTCCCCGCCGTCGTGACCACCGCGCCCGTCCGTCCGCTCAAGACCGAACAAGGCACGGTGATTTATCCACGCAACTCCCGGAGCGGAGGAGGATGGCCCCAGACCTTCGCGGTCGCCGGGGAACTGGCCGGAACCAATGCAACCCCGGCGGGCACTCCGCAATCCGTCCCGAGGACACCCGTGCGACACGCCCGCACGGATCTCGCGGCATTCATCGGACTCGCCGCCCTCTACTACGTCGGCGTGATGATGGTGACCCTCGCCTGGTGGCGCCTCCGCCGATTCCGCCACCGGTCCAGCGAGGCGGATCCGACCCTCGTCCCTGAAGCGGTCATGCGTCTCGCCGAGGAGCGTTGGTCCGCCCGCGTCCTCGGGGTCCGGAGTCCTCCGGGAACGACCTGCACCCGCTATTCCAATGCCACGGTGGAACAGAACTTCCTGATGCAGCTGCGCGCCGTGTACAAGCTGGTCCTCGAATGGCGGCGCCGGGACCACGGCTGGGGGGAGGAGGACCCGCGTCTGGTGGAGGACGGAACCGATCCCTGGCTCAACGGGCTCGACGAGTTCGCCAGCGTGGTGGGGATTTATCTGCGGTACGTCATCAAGGCGGGCGCGAAGGACGGGATTGACCACCCGGAAGCCTTCGAAGGAAACGAGGACAGCAACCACCTCTGGTCGCGACTGGTGATGTACCTGTCGGAGCATTACTGCACGCTGCTGAACCTGCTGCACCGGTACGAATCGCTCGCCTCGGAACAGGACCGCGTCCTGTTCGAATGGGAATTCTCAAAGGCCCTGGAAACGCTGGGAATCCGGGCCCGCAAGGAACCCTTTGACGCACGAACCCTGTTCCAGTTCCCCGAGAATCCCAACGCGATGGACCTGCTGGTGATCCAGCGTCCCGGTGCGACCCTGACGGACGTCATGAAGGAGGTGGCCGCCCGGCTGAATGTCCCCATGCCCCACCTGATGAGGATCGTGGAGAACTACAAGGTCTGGAAACGCCGGGAGCAACCCTTCCCGCTGCATCCCTACCTCATCGAGTTCGCCAAGATCTTCCCCAGTTTTGTGCTCACCGGGCTGGGGGCGCTCATCTGGTACAACCAGTCGGTCGGCGACAGCCCCGTGATCCCCTACCTCGGATCCCTGCTGACGACGTTTGCCCTCGATCCCGCCTCCCTGATCTGGGCCCTGCCGCTCGCCGGCAGCATGGCCTTCGCCCTCGCGGCGCGGTATGTGCGAACCTATCGATTTGAGGATGCCCTCCTGCCCCGCACCAAAGCCGGGATGTTGGCGGATTCAACGGTGACCTCGATCTTCGTGCGAACCAAGCCGGCCACCGGGGGAGTCCACGAGGGACGTCTGTGGAATCCGGCCATCTATGACCACCTCGGATGGTTGTTGCGGATCCTCGGCTGGTCGGCCCTCGCGGTGACCCTGCTGCGACTGAACACCCCCAGTTTTGTCACCTATCTCATCGTGAAGGGCATTCTCGCGTTGCTGGTGATCACCGAGATTCTCGGCACGGTGGTGCCCCTGGGGATGTCGCTGTTCAGTCTGCATATTCAGGATCGCGCGAAGCTCCATCCCTCGAACCGCTTCCTCCAGTTCCTGAACCGCCTCAATCTGACCGCGACCCGTCCTGCCTCACCGTCGTGGTTGTCCGTCCGTTACCATCTGCGTCCGTCGGTCCCTTCCGGCGATCCCGCCAGCCAGGGCCAGGCGATCGCCGTGTTCCTGTTGCTGAACTTCTCGTTTTTCTTCATCGGCGCCTACCTTTGTCAGCAGATCCTGCCCCTGTGGTTCACCGAAGTGTACCTGTCGGCATCGCCCACCAAGCTGTTTCTCGGCGGGTTGGTCTTTTGGAACACCCTCTACCTGCTCCGGTACGGAATCTTCCTGCTCGCCACCGCCGTGGCGGCCGTCTTCTCGACCTTCCCGCTCCGCGCACTGGCTGCGACCCTCGCGCTGGCGGAACTCTCCCTCGCCGCATTCGGTCCGGATGCCCCGTGGAATCCCATCCATCACGAAGTGCCCGCCTGGGGCTGCGCCGTCGTCCTGATCCTTCTGGCCATCTTTGAGGAACCCATCCTTCGGTGGTTTCGCCAGGGCCGATCCCGAGCCGAATCCCTCACCCGGAAGACGGACACATCCACAACCTCCTCCACCGGTCTGGGAATCGTCTACATGAGCGGCGACGATCTTTCCGCACTCAAGCTGACCCCGGCCCTGTTGATGTCCCGTTGGCGGCTGCTGCGGGACCGCCTCGGTTCCACGGGAATCTCCCTGCTGCACCGGATTACCGGCAGCCTGGACGATGCGGAATTGGAACGGCTCTTCCAGGGGCTCAGCGATCTGGAGGCCCGGCATTCCGTGACCCTGTGGAATCCGCGGCAACTGGTGCTCGCCGGCGAGACTCCGTCTCTCGACCCGGCCCTCGGTCTCCATCTCACGGTCGCCGACGAAGAGCATCGACGGGCAATCCTCACGGCGTGGGATGCGCGCCGGTGGCTCGTCACCATGATGTCCACGGCCGGCCATTCACAGGACACTCCCATCAATCTGGTGGACATCGCCCTGCGCCTCGCCCGCGAGGGACTGGCTTCGCGGACCGTCTTCTATTTCATCCAAAACAAGTACGACAACCGCGACGACAACCGGCCCTCCCAGCTGAAGTACAGCGACGGGGAGCTGGGACACCGGGACAAACTGTGCCGGTTGATACGCGCCCTCGCCCCGGGCGCACGTGCCTGGAGTGTTCAGAACTGGACTCCGTTCGGATTCAAATCCGCCGGCATGACCGGCATGGACCTGGTCCCCGAGGAGACCCTGCGCCTCGGGACGATGGTGGTCCTCGACCGGAATGCCACGGTCAACGACCTCGACGCGTTCACCGAGGATCTCCGGACCGCCATGGCGGATCCGGACCTCATCATCGTGATTCCGGGGCGCGGCACCACCAACACGCTGACCGACATCGGGCAGGGCTCGCAGTTGATCGAGGAGGGTCATCGCTCGTTCCTGAAGGGTCTCATGTCCTGCCTCGGGGGACGCGCCAGTGAGGGGGTCGGCACCGGCTGGGGCAACATTCTCACGGTGACCTACGGACGCGTGCAGCGGGCGATGATGCACCCCCTGACGCCAAAGATGCCACTCACGTCACGCATGGTGCGCGGATCCTCCTTCGCGGTCCGGACCGAGGGACTGATCGGTTTCACCCCACACGCGGTGGGCATCTCCGAGGATACCTGGGCGGTTTCGCAGGCGTCACATAACGTCATCGCCCTGGGCGGGCGGGTGAAGTATGCGCTCTCCCGCGCCCTGTGGCACAAGATCCGGGAAACCTGGAGCCATGCGGAATGGATGGCGGCCTTTCCTCGCTGGTCGGGTGGCTATCTTCAGATGCAACACGATCCGTTGATGCAGCGGATCAATGATTTTGGCCCCGCTTCAATTTTCTCCCGGGAAATCCGGGCCAACAGCGGGCGGAATTTCCTTTCGGCCCCCTTCGCCCTCGTCAACGCGCTCCTCCTCCCGCTCGCCATCATCCTGGACCTCACGCCCTTCATCCAGATCCTGATGCTTCTCTGGAATTTCGGATTCGTGATGAACCAGGTGCTGACCCTGCACGGGCTCAACACGTATCTTGAGGCCACCGGATTCCACCGTCTTCCGGCCCTTTTCGGCGCACTGCTCGGAGGCTTGGGCGCGGCGGCAGTCCCCGAATTGCGGGCAGTCGCCCCCGCGGGTGCGGTGCTGGGAGGCCTGTATGGCGGGTTCGTCGTTGGTCTCAACCGCTGGCTCATCACCCGGCTCCGCGACATCATCCTCTTCGGCCCCCAACTGGTACTCCATGCCCTCGGACAGGTGATGCGCCAGAGCATCGAATTCGTGGCCTCGGGCGCTGCCGCCACCGATGCCTCCGCCGTCAACATGGCGTTTCGCACCGCCGCAGGGCCTCGCGAGGACCGCCCCCTCGACGCCTATCCCCACTTCATCAACCTCCGCACCATTGTCTGGGGCATTGGCATCCCCGCCCTGCTCCTCAACCTGGTGGCTCTGTACAGCCTGGACATGTTCAACGTCCTGTTGCTCCTCCCGTCCCTCCTGTTCTCCGTCAGCCTGGTCCTCGGCCCCTACCTGATGCGTCCCAATCCGGGGCGACATCCGGGTCTCCGCGTTCTGCTACCGAAGGTCCTGGGTTGGGCCGGAGCGGTGGTGTTCTACACCGTCGTTTCGCTCCTCATCGCCCAAGGAGGCGCCGGGGGGCTCCTCGGCATGGTGCTTCTGCTGGGCCTGTTTGGATGGATTGCTTGGCGCGGTGGACGGTACCTGGGGTTTCGCTGGCGTTGGACGCGAGCCGGGCGCGCCCTACGTCGCCTGCTCTCCCGCGCAGGCGTTCCTGGAGAGCACCTGACTTCGCTCCATGCACAACTGCTTGCGGCGGCGGGCGACGCCGTTCGGACCGCGGCGACCCTAGACAAGGCCAATCTCCCACCGGAGCCGCAAGGCGGTGGCCTCATTCCTCGAGCATCGGATCACCCCATTCCTCAAGGAACCCATGCGGCACGAGAACTCCCTCGTGGCCTGGCCATACCGGCGGGCTTGCCCCGGCTACTGGTCTTTCTCGGTTCTTCGTGGTTGTCCCCGGACTCTTCGTCTTTGTGGCGCGGGCGCCTACAAGACGTCCATGTCACGGGCCATCGTGACCATCGTCGGCGTCGCCACCGCCGTGGTCCTGGCCGGATTTGCGGTTGGACGATGGGTGCAGTGGTTTGATCCATCGGACGCGGACACACCGGACTTCTCCCCCGGACACAAGGCCGCCTACGCGGACTCCGGCGCCGCATGGACCAAGCCGGTGGGCTCGCCGACGAGCAATCTCGCGCTATCTCGCACTCTTCCACCACCTCAAGACGTACGTGGACCAGCGCAGTGATGCCTATGCGTGGCGCATCCTGCACCAAATCGAGGAACAACTGCGTCCGGACTCCACCCCGGGACCCCGGAATCCGGCCTCCTGACGAGGCGTCCGCACCACCGATCTACCGGGCCCGGATACTGACGCGGTAATACCGGGTCCGCCCTTCCTCCGCCGAGGCATCGCGGACTTCCATCACCCCGTCGGCGCCGGCGACCAGATCCATCAACCCGGGCACCGGAAAGAACTCTGCGGATGGCTCCTCGAGATTCTCGACGTGGGATACGTCATAATGGCGCCCGGCTTTACCAATCCAGGACAACACGGGCTTTCCCTCAGAATCCCGCGACGATGAAATCCGGAAGAAATCCGACGCGCGGTTGGGATCCGTCCCCGCGAGCAACTCATCGCCATCGCTCTGGCCATCCCCGTCCGAATCCGCAATTCCAGGTTTTGTCCCGGTGTTCGTCTCGCTGACGAAGTGACCGGTCCCCGTTTCATAGATATCGGGTATCCCATCTCCATCGGAATCCAGGAGCGGTGCCGGAGAATCATTGTCGCTGCGGTAAACCGCTCGAATCTCGCCGGGAATTCCGGTGCGTTCCGGTCCGTTCCACCGGATATTGTCCAGGGACACTTGGTAAACCGCCGAGGTTTTCAGCATCTCAAAGTTGATCACGAGCCGGATCACGTGACCGAAGTCAAACCGGCCCAAAAAATCCGGCTGCACAAACTTGTTGAGGGTTCCCTCAATATGCTGCCAGGAACCGTCCGGAGCGTTGTAGTCCTGGACGTATTGAATGGCATGCACCCGATCCACCGGCTCCCCGGGTTCGTTCGGGCTCTTCAATTGAAGTCCCACTCTCATCGGATGGCCGTGCGCCTCGCGCACGTCGCAGGAAAAGGAATACTGCTTCCAGGTTGTGGCTGACGCCGGCAGCGAAAACTCAACGGGAAATCCACGCTCAATGCCAAATCCGGAAAAGGTCCCGACCGACGGGGGATTGGTGTAGATCAGAAAAGCGGATTCGCTGCCCTCCGTGCCGAACAACTGAATGCCGGTATCAAAGTACAAACTGCCCACCCCGGCGTTCTGCGCATAGTTGTAGCTCGTCCACGGGGCAAGCAGCGAAGCTGAACCCGGAGGCTGCCCCGTGTCGGCCCCGAGCAACCGGCCTTCAAAGCCATCGAAAAGATCGTCCGAAGCGCCGTCGGCGGTCCGGGCCGTCGCCGTCCAGGTAAACGGCCCCTTCGCCGTCTTCGGGACGAGGATCTGAAACTGATTGGAGGAACTGGCACGGTCGGTGACATAGTCCCCGCGGGCCACCACGGTGCCTCCCGACAGGAGTTCGACCGCGATGGAGTAATGCTGCAGGCCCGTGGCAAGCGAGTCCCACATCGGCGCCCGGTCCAATGAGGTCGGCCATTCGTCCGGGAGATAGCCCGGGAGATCCTCCCAGCGAACCGTGACCGGATACTCCTGACCCGGCTGGACTTTTCCGGGAAGCGCCTCCGGGCGCACGCCCCAGGACAGTCGGACGGGAACCCGAACCTGTCCCGCCGCCCTGCCCGAACTGGAAGCAACGGCACGCCATGCATACCGCCCTCCATCCCGCGAACTCCGATAGTCGGGATCGTAAAGATCCGCATCCGGAACCGGAACCTGCAACGTGACCGTTCCTCGTCCGGAAACCGTGGCCGGTGGCGAACTACCCCACACCCGGGTTCCGGGACCATCCGACTCGAAGTCGGCGGCAATTTGAACCGACGCTCCCCCCGTCTCATAACCCACCACCACTTCGACGGGCTTCCCGGAAGGCCACACGGTTCCCGGTGGCGATTCAAACCAAAGCTTTACCGGACCGGGATTCACCAACGACACGGCATCGGCGGTCGTCGCGTACAACAGGAGGTATTGGTCACCCGCCAGGGACACCGCAAGCTCCCCATTGGAGTTCCGATCCAGAACACCGCCAGAGGTCAGATCCTCCACCAGGCGCCCTTTCAAAAGCGTGGGGGCCTTCAGGACGACCTGGGCCGCATTGGTATGTCCATTGAGTAGCCCGATCAAAATGCTGCCATTGCGGCAAACGCGGAAATCAGGAAATACAAAACGCGAGCCGACACCGGTCAGTTCCATGGGAGGGACCATGGCAAAATGGTCCCGGTACACGGCGTGCAACCAGTCGTACCGCATTTCCCAGTTGTGAGGCTCGACCTGACCCGCCACCTCCCGGACGTCCCCAAGGGCCAGCGTGGTGATGGCGGTTCTTGCCGTGCCCAAATCCTGCAGGTGAAGCGCCGGCTGGTTTCCAGAATACGTCACCACCGTGGATCCGCTCACCACGGAAAGTCCGCTCCAATACTTCCAAGTCTGGAAGGAATCCCGGTATCCAGCGCCAAAGGGCCCAAAAACCCGCCGGCCCGTCACCGTGATCGGCTGAAGGACATTCGCCAACGCCCCACCATCGAAGCCGGGTACCGCCTTGGACACATTCAATCCGAAGAGGGTTCGCATGCGGGCCTCCCAATCCGGATTCTTCTGGTGATAAGCGTTGAATTGCCCGGGAAGATCAACCGCTGCGTGGACATTCACACCAGCGGCGACCACCTCCGAGGCAATGGTATCGAGATGCGACGGCGCCAACTGGAAGGCCCGGGACAGCATCAGCGCCTTCGCCGAACGCCAGTCACCCCGATCAAACTCCTCGTCCCGCAGGATGCCCGGCTGGTACCCCAGCCGTTTCAAGGTGTTCCAGACGCGATTCAGCTCCTGATTGGCGCGGGGCCATCCCAGATCCGACGCCTGCGACCAAAAGATCTGGATGTCGGCAGGAGGATTCACTGATCCCCCCAAAAGGTTGGCCACGTCCAGTTCGTCCATCCGCTCAAAAACCCGCTGACAATTGTCGAATGCGGGTACCTTCGCGCGGCGTCCCTGCTCCACGATGCCGAACCCGCGTTCACGGGGGAAATAGTCCCCTGAGAAAAAGTCCCGGTCGTTCCAAGTAAAGATGTGCACACCCATGGCTCCAGACAGAACCGATTCCCACAACTGGGTGGGCAGTGCCGCCGCCTGGCGAACCGCGGCGCCCGCATGGAGGTCCTCGGTGGACGTGTGTCCGGTTTCGCTGAGCATGACTGGCAGCCCCGTCTCCGCCTGGTGCTTGGCGATCCCGTAGTCCCCGATTCGAAGTTCTGAATCGAGGCCCGCAATCGCGTAATTGTTGATGGACCAAAAATCCAGCGGCACACCCGCCTCCCGGCAGGCCTGGACGATCGTCCGCCCATCCTCACAGGTGTAATAATTGTCCGAATCCCCAAACAGCCCCCCGATCATGGAATAGGTGAGCAGGTGATTCGGATCGTGTTCCCGCGCGGACCGGGCTCCCACCGCCACATAGTTGGCGATGCTGCGCTTCCTCCACTGGATCAGGTCCTCGAAAATGGGGTTGTTCCGGTCCGCCGGAAACGCGGTCGGCATCGGCACCGCATCAAAGTCGGCGAACTTCGTCCCGCCCCAGGCGGCGTTGGCCCGGGCAATGTCCCCCTGGTGGACCGCGCGCAGATACGCGTGAAAACTGGCCACGGATTCCGGATCATAGCCCAGGTAGTGGCGGGCTGGCTCCCAGAGATCGAAGTAGGCGTACTCGTTTCCCAGGATCCATCCGCCGATGGCCCGACTGTTTCGGTAGCGGGAGGTGACCTGGGAGATGTAATTGGAATAGGCCGCGCGGGCGTTGGCGTTTTCGTAGTTGAGGACGAAGGAACGGTTCCCTTCGTCATTCAGTGCCTTCCACTCCGGAGGACACCAATCCGGCGCGTATTGGAATCCGATCAGGACGAACAGCTTCAACCCGTGCTTTTCCGCCAGGGCCACCAGATGGTCCGGCTTCGTCCAATCATAAACCCCCGGTCCAATCTCCACGACGTTCCAAACCATTTCCGCCCGGACGGAATTGGCGTGCATCTTCTTGAACTCGATCAGGTCGTACTCCACCTGGGCCAGTGACTGATTCGCGCCCACGGGTGGATTCCAGGACTGGTAGGCGATGCCGTGAGGATAGAAGTAACGGCCCACGGTCGGGTCCCAAAAGTATCCCTTCCTCACTTCCAAAGCCCCTCCGCCCGCGCAGGCCCGGTCGGCCAACCCCAGGAGCAGGGCCAGGCTCCATAGGAAACATCGGAGGGAGGCGCTCCGGGTCAGGGCATCGAACAGCGGAGGACGCCAACTCATTCTGCACATGATGAGGGACTATTCCCACAATCCGGGACCGTTCGCACGCGCAAAAGGAGGGCCGCCGACCTTCGGGCTGCTGCCACCCCGGACCCACGTTTGTGAATCCCGAACGCCAACAACCCGTTGACACAATTTCACCCCCATGAAACGGTCACCTTGAGCCCTCAGCATGAAAAAAACGACCTCCCCATCCATGTCCCGACGTGCCGCGGAACCCGGCGATATCCGTACCGGACTTGAACCCGCCGTCATCGCGCGGGCTTTTCGGGACAACCTAAATTACGGGCAGGCCCGGTTCGCCCGGGTCGCCACCCGGAACGACAACTACATGGCGCTGGCGCTCACCGTCCGGGACCGCCTTTTGCAGCGCTGGATCCGCACCGCGGAAACCTATCTCGCCCAACAAAGCCGGACAGTCTGCTATCTCTCGGCCGAATTCCTCATGGGTCCGCAACTGGGGAACAATCTCGTCAACCTCGGCATCTACGACCAGGTGTCCGCCGCCATGACCAAGGCGGGTCTCGATTTGGACGACTTGCTCGAACAGGAAGCCGAACCCGGCCTCGGCAATGGCGGTCTCGGCCGCCTCGCCGCCTGTTTCCTCGATTCACTCGCCACACTCGAAATTCCATCCCTCGGTTACGGCATCCGTTACGAGTTTGGCATTTTCGACCAGTCGATCCGCGACGGCTGGCAGGTCGAACGCACCGACAAATGGCTGCGGCTCGGCAATCCGTGGGAGATCCCCAGACCGGAAATCGCGTTTGAAGTCAAATTTGGCGGTCACACGGAGATGTACACCGATGAGAACCACGCGCTCCGCGTCCGGTGGATCCCCGAACGCGTTGTTCGCGGCACCGCCTACGACACGCCCGTCGTCGGATACAAGGTCAACAGCGTCAATTTGCTCAGGCTCTGGAAGGCGGAGGCGACCGAATCCTTCGACTTCCAGGCCTTCAATTCCGGCGACTATTACGGCGCGGTGATGCAGAAGATGGTGTCCGAGAACATCACCAAGGTCCTTTATCCCAACGACGAATCCCCCCAGGGCAAGCAGCTCCGGCTGCAGCAGCAGTACTTTTTCGCGTCGTGCGCGCTTCAGGACATGCTCCGCCTGCACTTCCAGAAGAACCACGACCTCGAGCACTTCTCCAGCAAGTTCGCAGTCCAGCTGAACGACACCCATCCGGCCATCGCCGTGGCGGAACTGATGCGGTTGCTGGTGGACGAACATCAGGTGCCCTGGGACACCGCCTGGGCCGTCACCAGCCGGACCTTCGGCTACACCAATCACACCCTTCTCCCGGAGGCCTTGGAACGCTGGGCCGTTCCCCTGTTCGCCGCCACCCTCCCCCGGCACCTCGAAATCATTTACGAGATCAACCGCCGGTTCTTGGAGGAGGTCCGACTCCAGTTCCCGGGCGATGACGACCGCGTCCGCCGCATGTCGCTCATCGACGAGGCCGGCGACCGCTACGTCCGCATGGCCAACCTCGCCTGCGTCGGCAGCCATTCGATCAACGGCGTTGCGAAGCTGCACTCCGAACTGCTCAAGGACGGCATCCTTCGCGATTTCTTTGAGATGACCCCGGCCAAGTTCAACAACAAGACCAACGGAGTAACTCCGCGGCGTTTCGTTGTCCTGAGCAACCCGCGACTCACCGCGTTGCTCAACGAGCGGATCGGGGACGGTTGGGTCAAGGAGGCCGGAAACCTCCGCCAACTGGAGGCCTTTGCCGACGATCCTGATTTCCAGGACGCCTGGCTCGCGGTTAAGGCCGCCAGCAAGAAATCCCTGTCGGAATTCATCCAGAGGGAACTGGGTCTCCGCCTCAATCCGGACTCCCTGTTCGACATCCAGGTGAAGCGCATGCACGAATACAAGCGCCAGCATCTCAATGTCCTTCACATCATCACCCTCTACAATCGTATCAAGCGGAACCCCCACCTCCAGGTTGCCCCGAGGACGTTCCTGTTCGGGGGCAAGGCCGCGCCCGGCTACTACATGGCCAAACTGATCATCAAATTGATCAACTCGGTCGCCCACACCATCAATCTCGACCCGGTCGTCGCCGACCGGATCAAGGTGGTCTTCATCCCCAACTTCAATGTGAAGACCGGGCAGCGGGTCTATCCCGCCGCCGACCTTTCGGAACAAATCTCCACCGCCGGAAAGGAGGCCTCGGGAACCGGCAATATGAAGTTCACCATGAACGGGGCGCTGACCATCGGCACGCTGGACGGGGCCAACGTCGAGATCCGGGACGAGGTCGGCGCGGAAAACTTCTTCCTCTTCGGCCTGACCGTTCCCGAAGTCGAGGAAACCTGGCGCAAGGGCTATCACCCGATGGACTTCTACAACGCCAACCCAGAACTCAAGGAAGTGCTGGACCAGATCCGCTCGGGAGCGTTCTGCCCCGATCACCCGGACCTCTTCCGCCCCCTCGTGGACCATCTGCTTCACCACGACACCTATCTGCTCCTCGCGGATTACGCCTCCTATATCGCCTGCCAGGAGCAGGTCGGACACGCCTTCCTCAATCCGAGGCAATGGGCCAGAATGTCGATTCTCAACGTCGCCCGCAGCGGTCATTTCTCTTCCGACCGGACGATCCGGGAATACTGTCGGGACATCTGGAAGGTTTCGTCCGTTCCCATTTCTGCCGAGCCGGACGCGACTCCCGTCTAAAACCCGGTTTCGCCGGAATCGTTCCCAATCCCTCCCGGGAGCTCACCACTTTCCTTCGGCGACCCACCCGATACTCTCAAGGCATGGAACGCCGCAGAAAACTCGTCCTGGTTCCGATCCTCATCGCAGGACTGATCGCCGCGATCCAGTACCTCGGATCCGAACGGGTCGTGAACCCGGTGACCGGGCGTTCCGCCCGGGTCAGCCTGAGTCCGGACGAGGAGGCAACCCTCGGCCTTCAGAGCTACCGCCAGGTCCTTGCCTCGGAGAATGTGCTAAGCGGCGGACCCGAAGTGGACCTCGTCAACCGGGTCGCAAAGCGACTCGTGGAGGCGACCGGGAATTCGGGCCCGTCCTTCCAATGGGAGGTCAGCGTCGTTCGCAGCCCCACCGCCAACGCCTTTTGTCTTCCGGGCGGAAAAATCGTCGTTTACACGGGGATCCTTCCTGTCGCCCGGGACGAGGCGGGCCTGGCGACCGTCATGGGGCATGAAATGGCCCATGCGACGAGCCGGCACGGCGCTCAGCGGTTGTTCCAATCCCAGGTGACGGGAACCTTGATAAAGGGCGCACAGATGTCCGTCGCGCTGGGGGATATGTCCGCGGACCAACAACGCGCGGTCCTGGGAGCGATCGGAGCCGGGGCAAAGTTCGGAATCCTGCTGCCCTTCAGCCGGGAACACGAATCCGAGGCGGACGAGATCGGACTCCTGTACATGGCCCGCGCCGGATATGATCCCCGCGAGTCGATTTCGTTCTGGCAGCGGATGTCCGAATCAGCACGGGGCGGACAACCTCCGGAATTCGCATCCACGCATCCCTCCCACGAGAATCGGATCCGAAACCTCGAAGCCCAGATGACCCAGGCGCTTCAGGAATACGACCGGGCGAAATCGGCCCGCCGCTGATTCGTCATCCCCCAATGGCCCCTCCGAAACCCGGACCATTCCGTCCTTGGATGTTCCTTCTGGGAGTCTTGCTCCTGATCTTGGGCGCCGCGGGCGTCCTCCGGTTCCGGAATGAACTCCCGTTCAGGACGCCCCTCCCCAGGGTCCAGCTGTGGAATGGACAGCAGCTCCAAATTGAGGCGGTCCATTACGGCACCAACCTGGTGCTCGGACGGCGGAACCTGGTTGGGGACCTTTTCGGACCGTGGCTGCCGAATTCATTGGTGGATTGGTTCTCTCCGGTGGTGGGGCAAACCCGGTGGTCCGCCGAAGTACCTCAGCTGATCGTATGGCTCAACGGATTCGATCCGGCCACCGGCCAGTTTGTGGATTGCCAGCGCTTCCGCGTGGAGCTCGTAGATGATTCCGGGGACGTCTATCCCTCGGAGGGGCGATCGTGGCACGGTTTCCAAAAATTCTCCCGGGTGGGCCACGGATTTTCCGCATTCCCACGCCGAGATGAGATGCTCCGGCTCCGCTTCACGCCCTATTCCACCAACATCTCCTACACTCTCACGATCCCCAACCCGGGAAGGATTACCGAGCCTCCCGTCTGGCCGGCCGCTCCCCTCCCACTGTCTACATTTCGGGACGGAATCGAACTCCGCTTGTCAGGTCTCGCGTGGAAGACCAATGGGGCATCCGAACGCCCCTGGGAAACGCCCAGCGTCCATTGGCAGCCACAAATTCTCCTACTTTCGGACAAAAAACCGGCGACCGGCTGGCTCGATCCGGAATGGTGGGCGGAGGATCCAACGGGCAATCGCGGCCAGACGCTCGGGCTGCACGAACCGGTCCAGCGATTCCACCTCCAGGCCTTCCCATCCGTCACCAACTCAATTTTGGACCGCCTGGCCGTGCGACTTCCCACCGTTTCACTGGACGGCCTGGGTGCCGGCATTCTCTGGGAAATCCGCCACCACCGGCCCCGTTGTCTTCGACGAGGTGGGTCTCCTCCTCCGGGAATGCACCTCTTCACCGCAGGACGCTACACCACGAATCCTCCGCCAGGAGGCGCACCGGCACCCGTCTCGGGCGGAGCGCCTTCCGGCTGGGTCGGGATCAGCGCTCAGATTGCACCCAACCGGACGAAGTCATGGGACGGTCACTATACTCCGGTCCCCACGTTGTACCTCCACGCACCCACCATACCGGGTGATGACCGCATCGGCGTCCGGATTCGGGATGAACAGGGTCGCCTCTGGACCGCGGAAGCGGAAGAACAGGGAAGACGGGAGAATGTCCGTCCATTTCTGCTCAAGCTCCCACCGGACGTCCGAACGATCACACCCGAGGTCGTTTTCATCCGGCCCCTCACCGCGGAGTTCACCGTCCGGGTTCCAGCACCCTGACGATCCCTGTCCCGGGGCTATCCGATCTGGATCAAGACCGCGGGGTGGAACGGATCCATAGACGGAGACCCGCCGCAAAATACCGGGTCACAGGTATTCCACGCCCCGGGGGGAGCGTCACCCTGATTTCCGAGAGGCCTCATACGAATGGATCGGTGGGCCACGCTCTCAGGGTTCCCCATAGACCATCCCGATGCGCTCACCTCGTCGCCCCATTCGTCATCCAAACCCCGGATGGTTCCGTCATCGGAGTCCAGCGGGGGCCTTCACCCTGATCGAACTGCTGGTCGTCATTACGATCATTGCCCTGCTGGCCGGCATGCTCCTGCCCGCACTGGGACGCGCCAAGGCGACCGCATTAACCGCGGCCTGCCGGAGCAATCTTCAGCAATTGCAGAAGGCGCTCCTGATGTACGTCGACGACAATGCCGACGTCCTTCCCGGCACCAAGGTCCAAACCGTTCCCGATCCCTCAGGCGCCAATAGTGGTCTCGGCGTCGGCCTGCCCGGCTCCTGGGTTGTGGGACATCCACGCCTCGATACGAATGACCTCGGCATTCGTCTGGGAACCTTGTTCCCCTATTTGAAGGCGCCCGCCGTCTACGTTTGTCCGGGGGACAAATCCCGCACCGTTCCGAACGTCCAAAAAAAGACCTTTCCCACCACCCGAACCTATTCCCTGAGCCAGTACGTCAATGGATTCGGTGCGCAAAGTGCGGACCCCAATGTAATTCGACGACAGTGCGTCCGACTGGGCCACGCCACCCGCCCCACGCAAACCTTCTCCTTCATTGAGAGAAACACCATTGGTGGAAGTCCCACGTTCGCCGTTTCGCCTCCGGAATCACATCAGACCACCTGGAACGACACGTCCAATCACTCGGTCGGAATCCATCATTTTCGAGGATACTCACTCGCCTTCCTCGATGGCCACGTGGAACTGGTCCGCTTGGAGAGCCCCAAATTCATCCGATACGGACAGTCCGGTGGTTCGGACCTCAAACGCCTCCAAGGTTGGATCCCCGATCGGCGCTGACGCCCTGGGAGCGAAATCCATGAAGCGTCTATGAATTCCAGTAGGTCAACCCGGAGGCCAATTTCCAGGGTTCGAAGTCCATCGACGCCCCAGTCTGAAAGACGCTGCCGCCGTCCCTTTCGTTCCTTCCTTACCGAAGAACCATATCTGATTTCTAACGAGGACGGTCCCATGGCGGACGCGGAGAATGATTCCGAGGAATCTCACAGCGTGGCTCTGACGAGCGCGCTTTAACTCTCGGCGTTGAATCGGCGACGCGCTCCGAAGCCAACGTCCAATCTCGATAAGGCCTCCTCTTTCGATTCCAGGTTGATCGACTGAGCGGGTTCGCGCACGGAACTCACAAGGCCAGACCTTCAATTGAGGATCGGTTGTGGCGGCCCTGAGACTCCCGCGGCGGCTACTACCGGAACACAGGTATCCCACTATACTGGTGAGTGGGTATTCCCAGCTGCGGAAACTCCGGGAAACTAACTACAGGATTCAGTTGCCGGCTGGGCCGATCGCCTGCGGCCCAAGGGGAAACCATTCACCTACCGGCGCCAGAATCCCATACCCAAACCCAAAGCCCTTCTTCCGTCGTCGGCGATGGACTACCTGCTCGCCGGTATTTTCACCGGAACTCCCGGAGCGAGGTTGCAACCAACCCAAAGGTCACCCGCCATGAACTCCTTCCCATGCCTCCCACGCCACCACCTACGTGGGTTCAGTCTCATGGAATTAATCACAACCCTTGCGGTCTTGGTGATTCTGGGGGGGCTGCTATTACCAGCGCTCGCACGTCAAATGCGGCGCGCCGCAACCACCGTCTGCCTCGGAAACCAAAGACAGTTCGCGCTTGCACTCGAATTATACTCCAACGATTCCGGATTCTACGTGCCCAACTCGTTTTATGGGATCAACCGATCCCCGGACGACCGGGTTCTTCCCGACGGACAGACCATCCGCGACCTCGAACGCTCCACAAAATGGGTTCGTGGTTGGCTCGAATTCGGGCGGGTAAGTCAGGACAACACCAATCGTGCCTTCCTCGCCGACAGTCATCTCACCCCCCTGCTGGACTCCTCTGCAAAGCGATGGGTCTGCCCGAGCGAACGATCCGTCGCTGTGGATGCCGAAGGGAGCCGTCACCCATGGTTGCGCACCGTTGCGTTGAACGCCTCGTTCAGCGGCGCCCTCGCCAGTCCCTTTGATCAATCCTACTACCGCGTCTTCAAAAACCCCTCCTCCGTCCCCAACCCATCCACACTGTTCACCTTCATGGAGGAACGTGCGGACGGGATCAACAGCTGCGTTTTCGTGCCGGGCGATCTGTTTTCGCCACCGGGCGGAACCGGGGCAACTTCACTCGGAAACTATCCCGGATTCCACCACCAGAATGGTCCCACGATGGCTTTCGCCGACGGCCATGGGGAAGTACACCCGATGAGGGATCCACGAACGACACCCAAAGTCTCCGAGCAGGCGCTCCCCACACAATCCCCAAGCCCTGGAAATCCGGACGCTGCTTGGCTCATATCCCACGGAGCCGTTGTTCGCTGATTCGAAGAGGAGCGGCCGCTCGATGGCAGTCTCACCAAATTTGGGAATTTCGAGCGACGGAAAATCCAAGCACCGTGGAGCGCCTTCGAATCAGAGAGAATCTGGAGGCGCCCCCTAAAGTCATGAATTCATTCCACGCCGTCGCGTTTGCGATTCTGGTCGCCCTCCTGGTCGCGGCTTGGGGCGTCGGGACACTGGCGTACCGGGAACGTCCGTGGTCCATCGCGGGCTGGATTCCACTCACCGGATTGGCCGGGGCCGGCAGCCTGATGTTCGCGACCATGCTTTTCGGTTCCTGCTCTCGGTCCCGCGGCGCCGAAGGTGCCTTCGCCGCCATAGGGGCGGCGGATGGAATGGTGCTGCTCATTCCCTGTCCCCTTTTCCTCGGACTGAGCGTCTACGTCCGTCCCCGCGGTCCCCATTCCCAATGGGCAATCCTTTCCAGTTCCCTGGTCCTCCTGGCGTCGCTTTGGTTTCTTCGAACCATTGCGAACACACTCTAGTCGTCAGACCTATTTCTGTTTCAAGCGCCTCAGGAGATCATAGGCCGCACTCGCTTGGGGATCCCCCCGCTCCGCCGAGGCGGCAAGACGACCCTCCAGCACCACCAGGGATCCGTGGATGGCAAGCCCCTGTTGGAGTGTGACGTTACCTGAACCCCGCAGCACCCCCAGCGACCCGACCGCCCGGTTGTAGTCCCCGGCGCGCAGGGCTTCCGACGCGTCGAGAGCCGCCTTGCGGTACTCGGCAGGCGCCTCCGAAAACGCCGTCTCCAATTGTCCCGCAGCCTGTGCCGGAGTGGATGCCACCCCGGGGTCGCCGCCGTCGTTTCGACGGCAGCCGGAGCCTGCGAGAACGCCAACGAGCGCCAGCGTCCGGATCCGGAGCAAGGCCGCCGCCCTATGTCCACCTCGTCCCATCAGTCGCCCGTCTTTGATCCCGGGTTGCACCAGAAGCGGCCGGGACGAATCCCGCGGAATCCGCCAATGCCCGCCTCCTGATAATATACTTTTAACCGCATGTACTCGGTGTGGCCCCCAAAATTCCCCATCACGGTGCCGGTGTTGTGACGCTGGGTGACGCCTTCGTCCGGGCGGCTGGCAACATTGTCGTAGTTTGAGGGCTGCTTTTCGTCCGCCTCCCAAAAGATCATCGCGTCCGGCGCAAACTGAGCTAGTTTATAGGTGGTATATTGTCCTCGGGGGCCGGTGCCATAGGCGGACACCGCCCCATTCATCATGTAACTGCACACCTTCATCTCGCGCTGCCGGAACAGCGCGGTGTTCGTGCGGTCCAATGGACAAAACACGATTGGTGGTAGGGCCACAGCTGGCCGCGCTCCACGGTATGATCGGGCTTGTTGGTGGTGATCCGTGTGTACGCCCAGTTGGCCACATTGAAGGTCCCGGAACTCCACGACGTGTAGGGCAGATAATCCTGCTGATCCCCGGCGTAGAGGTGCGTGGACAGGAGGAGCTGCTTGATATTATTGAGGCACACCGTGCGGTTCCCCTGCTCCTTGGCCTTGCTGAGCGCCGGCAACAGCAGACCGGCAAGGATCGCGATGATGGCTATCACCACCAGAAGCTCGATCAGGGTGAAAGCCCGACTCCGGATGCCCAACCGTTCCGGTGGGCATAGGGGTGGAGAGGAGCGCGATTCCATGGGGACTTTCTGAACGTCCCCAGTTCGAACCACTGGTGTCAACGTTGAAGGCCAGGGACAAGGTTGCAGCCCCAGTGCCCGCCGGGGGAAACAGCCTGAAGGCCGCACTACGAACGAGCCGTTCGTAGTCCGGGCTTTAGCCTGTCCCCCTGCTTAACATAGGCGCGAAGCCCAAGCCTTCCCCTGTCGCTGCGCGCAACCGGACAGCCTGAAGGCTGCACTACGAGCGGGCCGTTTGTAGTCCAGGCTTTAGCCTGTCCCCTACTTCGCCGATGCCAGAAACTCGATCAGGTTCCGGAGATCCTGTCGCGTGAGCAGTTCCCCGAAACCCTCCGGCATTCCGCTGAGGCCCTTCTCGCGGGTGGCAATGTCCGCCTTCTTGACTGTCACCAGTCCATCCTCGGGGGAATTCAGGACGAGTTCCGTCGCGTTCTCCGATTTGATGATGCCGGCGTAGGCGGTGCCGTTCTTGAGGGTGACGAGGAGATTCTCAAACCCCTCCGCGATGTTGGCATTGGGATAGACAATCGACTGGAGCACGTACTCGCGTCCCTTCTTGTCGACGAGTCCGGTCAACTCCGGCCCCACCTCCCCACCCTCACCGCTGATCTTGTGGCACCGGGTGCAGCTGACTTCCGCCCGCTCGACAAAGACCTTCCTACCCGCCTCCGCATTGCCCCCGGTCAGGGCGAGCTTCCAAGGCGTGATGTCATTCGTCCCCTTCGCGGCATGGCCGGCCTTCCACTGGTCCACCAACGCCTTGAGCTCCGGGCGCGCCGCCGCGGCGTCGAGGACATCCAGCTGCAGTTCCGCAGGCACCTTCCCTTCCGACAGGCGCTGCATCCAGCTTCGGGTCAGGGAATCCGCGGCGGCACCTGGAACCTTGCCCAGGCTGGCGAACGCGTTCTGCTTCTCGGAGAGGGAGCCCGAATCCAGCACCGCCGCCAGGCGCGGCGTCGGGTCCGCGGAAACCGCCCCGGATGCCGCGGAGGCCACGGGCGGAACCTCGACGCTCAACTTCAAAGCCGTCTTCCGCACCGATTCCTCAGGATCATTCTGCGCGGCCGCGAGGGCCGGACCATATTCCGGTGACTGCAATTGAGACAGGGCAGTCAGGGCGGCGGATCGCACCGCGCCGTCCCCCTGCTTCTGAAGCACCAGGGACGCCAGCGTCGGGCCCGCCGACGCAATGCGCAGGGTCCCCGCAGCCCGCGCCGCCGCGGCGCGAACACTGTTGGGAGCGGTGCTCAGAACCGAAATCAGGACCGGCTTGAGCGCGTCGGCAGGGACTTTGGAGTCTCGGGCAAACGCCGTCGGACGCCAGAGCCCGGTGATGCGGTCGCGTCCGGAATTCGCCGGCCATTCAGCCAGCGCGTCGAGTGCTTCTATCCGGTACACCTCCGCGTCATCCCGGCCGGCAACCCGTGCGAGGGCCGCCGCCGTGTTGGTTGTTCCAAAGCGATAGTTCGCATTCAGCACGCGCCGACCCAAGGGCACATTCTTCGGATCGAGCGGCTTTTCCGAAAGACCGGCCAGCCGTTCCAGTCCACCCGAGATCGGCACGTCGTTGATCGCCCGGGCGGCCTCGGTGACCAGGCGGGGATCGGAGTCGGAAACAAATGCGGCGATCTCCGGACGACCCAATCTCCGCATCGCGAGCAGGACACCCATGCGTACCGAGGCGTCCGGATGCGCCGTCGCCGCCTCGAGAGCATCGAAATCATTGATCGTCACCAGCGCCTGGACGGCAGCATGACGAATGAAGGGATCCTGGTCGGCATTCGCCCGAAGCACGTCGAGCAAGAGCGGTACCGAATCCCGGCGGCCCAGTTTGCCCAGCGCAATCGTCCCCAGCGCACGCACGTGGGCATCCTCATCCGAGGCCAGCTTTACCAAGCCCGCATGCGCCGGAGCGTACTGGGCATCGCCGAGAACGCGCGCCGCATTCGCCCTGATGTGCGCTTCCTTGTCACCGAGCAGCGGCACGAGGGCATCTAACTCAACGGACTTCGCCACGCGACCCGGCTTGTGCGCCGCTGCCTGGATCTGTCCCAACGCCCACAGGGAATGAAGCCGGGCATGCAGGTCGCCATTGCCGCGAACCACCTTGATCAGTTTCGGCGACACAGACTCGCCCCTTTCGGCGAGGGTGAACTGGGCCGCCTGCCGCACCCGGAAATTCGGATGGGCGAGGAGATCCAGCAACGCCTTGTCCGACTTTGTCCCAAAATCCGAGGCGAGCAGTTCCCGCGTGGATTTCACAATGGGCTGATGAATCGTGTTGGTATCGTAGAAACGGTAAATGCGTCCCTTGCCCACCGGCTCCCATCCGTCCACCCAGTCGCTGATCCAGAACGCGCCGTCCGGACCCCACGCGCCGTCCGTGGCCTCGATGGACCACACGAACTTCTTGTCGTCCACGATCTCGAAGCTGGCTCCCCGGGGTTTCAACTTGAAGGACACGATGCCCGATCCACTGCCGCTACCCCGGAAATCGCAAAGGGTGAAGGTGCCCTGCCATTCAGGTCCAAGACCCGTGCCCGGGTAGTAGGCATTGCCGCTCGGTCCCGCGGTGATGTTCTTGATCGGTGGCGTGATGTAGGCCGGCTGCGCATCATTCTGCGGCATCCACATTTTTTCGGAGTTCCACGGGCCGCGCGGATTGGGCTTCTCCAGGAACTGCCACCCGATGCGCCACCCGCTGTCCCCACCCTCGATCAGGTAGGTCCAGCGTGCCTGGTCGCCGCCGTCCGAATTGTTGTCGCCGGTGAACAGGTTGCCCCACTCGTCAAACACGAGCTCCTGAGGATTTCGGAGACCAACATAAACCATCTCCATCCCGGTGCCGTCCGGATTGCACCGGAACACGGCTCCGGAATCGGGCGTTCCCACAAGATGCCCCTCGGTCCGCAGCATCGACGCGCGATCCCCAATGCTGAAGTACAGCCGCCCGTCCGGACCCCAGGTCAGTCCGTGAAGGTCGTGTCCGAGGAACCCGACCCGGATGCCGTGGCCGTAGCTGATGCTTTGCCGGGAATCGGCCACCCCGTCGAGGTTTTCATCGCGCAGCCACCACACGTTGGGAATGTTGGCAAACCAGACATCCTTGCCCCGGGCGAGCACCCCGGACGCCACGCCATCGAGCGGGGTCGCAAAGTTTTCCGCAAACACCACCGAGGAATCGGCGCGCCCCGTGCCGCGTGTGTCCCGCAGCAGGCGGATCCGTTCCGTATTCTTGCGGTAATCGTCCATTCCCGCCTTGCCCAGATGGCGCTGCATCATCATGAGGCGGTCATCCACCGAACGGCTGGCGAGGTCCTCGTCGAGCCAGTCCATGATGCCCCGGATGTCGGGCACTCCGCGCCAGGCCCGGAAGGATTCCACGGCGAAGAACCGCCCATCATTGGCCACGTCGAAGGCCACAACATGCGCCACGTCCGGTTCGGCCGCCCACAGTTCGGCCTTCCAGCCGGGAGGCATCTGGAAGCGTTTGATGGCCTTTTCGCCGTCGTCGGATGCGGCGGCGATCTTAGGGGCTTCAAAACTTCCGGAGGGACCCAGCTTGTGCTGGGCGGCGGCGGGCAGCAGCCCGGCGAGCAGGCTGAGACTGACTCCGGTGCAACGGCGAAGGACGGAACGGGACGGCATAAAGGGCGCAGGATAAAAAGGAACGCCCCGGACGCAAGCAACCGTCGCAAAGTCTATCCCCGACAATTCAACCTTCCGCTCCACGTTTCCCCGCTTCGATCATCAAAGCCCCTGAATCGAAGTGCCCGCTTCCGCCCCTGACGGGAATCTTCCCGTGGCGCGGGCTTCCCGCTAGCGTGGCTCCATGCCGGCGTCGCTCGTCGTCAACGAGATCTACCTCAGCCTCCAAGGCGAAAGCACCTTCGCCGGGCTCCCCTGCGTCTTCGTCCGGCTGACCGGATGCAACCTGCGCTGCTCCTACTGCGACACAGCCTACGCCTTCACCGGCGGCCGGCGTCAGACCCACGAGGAAATCCTCGCTGAGATCGATCGCCTCGCCAGCGGCTATGCCGGCGTACCCGTGTCCGGACACCGCATGCCCCTGGTCGAATTCACCGGAGGCGAACCGCTGCTCCAGTCCGGTTCAGCAGAGGTCATGCACGCACTCTGCGAATCCGGCTACACGGTGCTGGTTGAGACCAGCGGGGCCCACGACATCGGGCCGCTCGATCCGCGGGTCCGGCGCATCATGGATCTCAAGACACCCAGCAGTGGTGAAGTCGCCCGGAACCGCTGGGAGAACCTCCCGCTGCTCCGGGAAACCGATGAGGTGAAGTTCGTGATCGGGTCGCGCGAGGACTACGACTGGTGCCGTCAGGTGATCCAGGAACATCACCTCGCCGGGCGGTGTCCCCTGCTCTTCTCCTGGGTTGCCCCGCTGCTGCCGCACCAGCGGGATCCGTCCCTCAAGATGCCGCCCTACCCTCAGACCCCGATCTCGCGTCAGGAACTCGTGGAGGCGATCGTCGCCGACCGCCTGCCCGTACGGTTCCAACTCCAGATGCACAAATTCATCTGGCCTCCCGACCAGAAGGGCGTCTGACCGCATGACCTCCCGTCAAACCCTGGACCGGCTCCGCGAGTTCGAATCGCCCGACGTCACGTTCCTCGATCCGGACGGCACCTGGCCCATCGTCTGGGAACGCGCCCGCGGCTGGACCGTCACCGATGCCGACGGACGACGCTACGTGGACCTCACCGCCGCCTTTGGCGTCGCCGCAGCGGGCCACGCCAACCCCGCCCTGGTGCGGGCCGCGAAACGACAGATGGATCGCCTGCTGCACGCCATGGGCGATGTGCATCCGCATGCGCCCAAGGCGGAACTCGTGCGGGAACTCAGCCGCCTGACCTTTGAGCGTTGGACGGCCCAGTCTCCGCACCCCGTGCGCGGCCGCACGGTGCTGACCAATTCCGGATTTGAAGCCGTCGAGGCCGCCCTGAAGACGGCGCGCCTCGCCACGGGACGCCGCGGAGTCCTCGCTTTCCGCGGCGGGTATCACGGCCTCGGGTACGGCACCCTCAACGTCACCCACCGCGACCTGTTCCGGAAACCCTTTGAAGACCAGCTCGGCGGCTTTGCGGAATTCCTGCCCTGGCCCGTGGAGGCGGCGCCAGCGTCCGCGGACGCGGTGGCGTGGGAGACGTTCGAACCGTTGCTGCGTCGAACCCTCCGGAAGCGTTCCTTCGGGGCGATCGTCGTGGAACCCATCCAGGCCCGCGGAGGCATCCGGATTCCGCCCCCAGGCTTCCTGCCCCTGTTGCGGCGCCTCGCGGATGACTCCGGCACGCTGCTGATCGTGGATGAGATCTACACCGGATTCGGCCGCACAGGCCGTTGGTTCGCGTGTGAACACACCGGGGTCGTTCCCGACCTCATCTGCCTGGGCAAGGCGCTGACGGGTGGGTTCCCCCTCAGCGCCTGCGTGGGGCGATCGGACCTCATGGAATCCGCGTGGCCTCCCTCCCAGGGCGAGGCCCGGCACACCAGCACCTTTCTGGGGCATCCCGTGGGCTGCGCCATGGCGCTTGCCCAGATCCGGGAATTACGCACCCGCGGACTCGTGCGCCGCAGCGCGTCAGAGGGACGCTGGCTGCTCGAAAGGCTTCAGTCCCTCCCCCGGACCCTCGGACGCCTTCAACTGCGTCCGCGGGGCGTCGGTCTCATGGCTGGCATCGAACTGCGCCACGCCGACGGTTCACCTGCGGGCGACGTCAGCCTCGCGGCGGTGAAGGCCCTCCTTCAGCGCGGCTACCTTTTGCTTCCCGAGGGCGCCTACGGTGAGGTGATCAGCCTGACTCCCCCGCTCACCATCTCCCGGAGCGCCCTGGAGCGCTCCGTGCGGGCCCTCATGACGGTTCTCGGGAGGCTCTCAGCATGACCCTCGGTGAGATGCGGCGCTGGTTGGAGACGCATGGGATCCTCCTGACGAAATCCCTCGGGCAAAACTTTCTCCATGACGGGAACCAACTGCGGCGGATCGCCGACGCGGCCGGAATCGAGCCCGGGGATTCCCTCCTAGAAATCGGGCCCGGACTGGGACCCCTGACGGAACTCCTTTTGGCCCGGGGCGGTCCTGTCACGGCCGTGGAAGTGGACCGTAGGCTCGTGGACATTTTGCAGGAACGGTTCGGCAGGGAATCGCGGTTCACCCTGGTGCACGCTGACGCGCTGGCGTGGCTTCGCGAGACCCCGCGGGACTGGAGCACCACCAAACTGGTGGCCAACCTTCCCTACTCTGTGGGTTCCCCGATCCTCGTGGAACTTGCTCTCACCGCCCAACCGCCCTCCCGTATGGTGGTGACGCTGCAATGGGAAGTCATCCAGAGGCTGGCGGCGGCTCCGGACACCGAACACTACGGAATTCTCACCCTGCTGATCGCGGCACGCTACACAGCCGGCGCGAGCTTCAAGATTCCTTCGGCGTGCTTCCATCCGCCACCCGACGTTGACTCCGCCTGCCTCGTCCTGAACCGCCGACCGGTTCCGCTGGTATCCGACGTCCTGCTGCCGGTCTACGTGCGGGCGGTCAAACTGGCGTTCTCCCAACGTCGAAAAATGATGCGCAAACTGCTGGCCGCCGCGTGGTCCCCGTCGCAGGTGGGCGCCGCGATTGTGGCGGCCGGGATCGCGGCCGACGCGCGGGCCGAGACCGTCAGCGCGGTACAGTTTGCGGCTCTCGCCCAGGCACTGGGTCCGGACAACACCCCGTAGTCCGTGGCGTGGGAATCGTAAACTTCCTGTTGGCGTTTTAACGCCCGGGGCGATAGGGGTGTCCTTGATCTCTTCCGCCATGAGCACCCCCTTGGTTCAGCCATACCTGTTCTTCGCCGGCCGTTGCGACGAAGCCCTCGCCTTCTACCGCGCCGCCATCGGCGCGACCGTGGACTTCCTGATGCGCTATAAGGAGAGCCCCGACTCGATGCCACCCGGCACTCTCCCGCCCGGATTCGAGGACAAGGTCATGCATGTCACGTTCCGAATCGGCGGAGCCACTCTGATGGGATCCGATGGATGCGACACCACCACCCGATTCGATGGGTTCAATTTGTCCCTCGCCTTCCCAACGGAAGCCGAGGCCGAGCGCGCCTTCGCCGCGCTCTCTGAGGGCGGACAGGTACGCATGCCCATGTGCCAGACCTTCTGGTCTCCACGCTTTGGCATGGTGACGGACCGATTCGGGCTTGGATGGATGGTCACCGTCGTCCGCTAGCCGGAATATTGAGCACTCTCTGAACGGAGGAGGGTAGCAAACCCAAGGGACGTCGTAGGCTCGGGTTCGTCACCGGACAGGATTTCCCGCACATTCCGGTTCGGAATAGCTTTGTCCGCCGCCGCGAATCCGATAGGCGCGTCGAAGGATGGCGGCGGCACAACCGGATCCGTCAGGCGCGGGTGAGAACCAAGGGTGGGATCCTTACCTGTGTTTGAAGCCAGGTCCAGGACCCACCGGATTTCTGCTCCAGGAAAGCGAACACGTTCTGTCCCGGCGACAGCCGGCGAAACACGATGGAAACCCGGACATTGCCGCTGAGGCTTCGAGCTCCCGCGCCAACGATGTCGAGACCGATGGGACCCCCGGCGACATTGAAAGAGGCGGTGCCCACGACCGACAGCGTGAACTCCACGATAAACGTCTGCGGCGCCGTAAAGCCGTAGGCCGCGGGATCAAAGTGAATCTGAACCACCGGATTCCGCTCCGACTTCGACTTGTCGAAACTCGCGAATGCCGGCGCTGGTGGGGTGGTATCCACCTGAACGATGGTGGATTCAATCAGGGTCAGGTTGGTCCGCCCCTTTCCCAGCGTGCGGACCGGAGACAAGATCTCAACAGGCGGAAAGGCGAACTCCTGCAGCCCACCTCCCAGGAGTTCAAGAATGCTCCCCGGCTTGAGGTCCGCCCGGAAACGGTCCGGAGACGTGTATTTGGTTCCGGCGGGTTCCAGTTCCTTGATGGGACGGGGACGAAGCGTGGGAGACGATTTCTTGGACATGGAGAGGATGCTTTGGTGAATGCGAACGGGGACAGTGGAAAGCCTTGGAGTTGCACGGCTCAGTGCGAGAAGAACGCGAGCCCTCTCTCCCACCTTACATTGATTCACCTACGCCCGCTCCCCATGGCCAACGTCGGATTGAATCTGGTAGATTTCGCGCCAACCAGTGACCAGTGACTACCGAGCGCCAACGAGCACAGTACCGCTCCTCAACTAAAGCTGCGGCCTTGGAGCCGGCGACTCGTACCCCCGGTACCATTCCAGATCCCACAATTGTTCCATGGCTACTGGTTCCGCATGTCCATCGAAGAACAGGATGTCGCTGGCTCCCGGAAGACGATCACCCGGCCGGCGTTTCTAGGAAAACCTCGCCGGCCGATTTCCATGCCGAGGGACAAAAATGTCGTTCCCCTCGTGCGAGGTGGTCCAACTCAAATCCAAGGGAGGGGGCCAATCCGCGGCCATCAATCCCAACGCCAACCAAATGGAGTCCGCGATCATCGGAGTCCTCGTGGGTGCCAGGATATCCCCGTCGCTTCGAAACACTTTTTGGCGGACATTCGGAACACCGGTGAGGGCATTCACATTGAGGATTCCGGGCGCGGCAACCGCATCGCAGGTTTCCGAAAAGACCATGAATGAGTTGGCCGCGTAACTGGCCGCCCGCCACCCGGCCGGTCCCGACTTTCGCTCGAACGTCGCACCCCACACGTGGTTGAAGACCACCTTCTCTTTGACCTGCCACGCGGCATCCGTGGAACCGAAGAGTGTGGTTCCCGACGATAGCCCGCTAAAGCGGTTGGTGGGCGCCGAAGGGCAGACCCAGCCTCCCGAGGGAACGCCCATCCGATACGCCCACCATTCCGTCATCGCGGGATTTGCAAAGCGCGCTTCCGACGTGAGCGCGTCCCGCAGGTCCAACCCGATCTGACGCTCATTGCTCAAACAGACGACCCCGTGGGCTCGCCTCTTGGCGCGTGTGAGTACCGGAAGCAGTAATCCCGCAAGAATCGCAATGATGGCGATGACCACCAGCAAGTCGATCAGTGTGAAACCGGCCCGCGGTCGCTCCTGCAAACCCTCCCCCTCGGCCGCCGCCAGACGCCGGCGGGCCGTCTCCCTTCTGTGATTCTCCTGAAGCATCAGAGCATCAGAGCAGCGGAATTCGCAGAAGGGAAACCCCAGGCGCCGCCCTTCATCAATGCAAAACTCCGCCACAATCCCACGCCAATTCCCGGTCCAGGTTCAATACATGGGTGACAGTGGAGGTTCAGAACATGGGTGACACAGTGACCATGGAAGAGAGGGCAGCGAAGCTGCCCGCATGCCTTGGCAGGAGACCCGAGCGATGGACCAACGGATCGAGTTTGTGATGAAGGCGCTGAACCACCCGAACTTTGGAGAGCTGTGCCGGGAGTACGGGATTGGCCGGAAGACCGGGTACAAGTGGCGTGAACGGTTTGTGGAGCACGGACTGGGTGGGCTTGGGGAGCAGAGCCGGCGACCGCATGGGCATGCGCACCAGCTGTGCGGGGCGTGGTATGCGAGTTGGTACGGCTGAAGCGGGGGCATCCACACTCGGGGCCGCGCAAGATCCGGGAGCTGTACCAGCGGCTGCACCGCGGGCGGAGGTTCCGAGCGAGAGCAGCTTCAAGCGAGTGCTGGAGAAGGCCGGGCTCGCAGAGCCTCGCCGAACCCGGGTGGCGCGGGCCGGGGCCGGCTGGCCCAGGGGCTCCGGGCGGAGGCGCCGAACGAGGTCTGGAGCGTGGATTTCAAGGGGTGGTGGCGGGACCGGAGCGGGGCGCGGGTCGAGCCGCTGAGCGTGCGGGACGAGCACAGCCGGATGATTTTGGAGCTAAGAGCGGTTCCGGACGCGCGGACGGAGACGGTGCGGAGCCCGCTTCGAGGAGTTGTTCCGACGGCACGGGCTGCCCGGGCGATCCGGAGCGACAACGGGCCGCCTTTTGCCAGCGCCCAGGGGCTGTTGGGACTGAGCCGGCTCTCGGTGTGGTGGCTGGCCCTGGGGATCCAGCTGGAGCGGAGCCGACCGGGGTGTCCGCAGGACAACGGGGCGCACGAGCGGATGCACCTGGACGTGAGACGGGAACTGCAGGCGGGCCGGATTGGGGACAGCGAGGCGGCCTTCGGAGCAATGGCGGCAGGAGTTCAACACAGAGCGTCCCCACGAAGCGTTGGGGATGAAGACGCCAGCGGAGGTTTACAGGCCCTCACCCCGGAGCTTCGAAGGGACTCCGGAGGCTCTGGACTACGAGGGACGAGAGATCCGGCGCGTGCTGGCGCACGGGAAGATCAGCTTTCATGGTCACGGGATCTACATCAGCGGAGCACTGGCGGGATGGGACGTGGGGCTGGGCGATCAGCACGGGGAACGGATCGAGTTGTGGTTCGCCCACCTGCTGCTGGGCCACCTGAACGCGGAAACGATGAGCTTTGAGCCGTTGCGGGCTGGCGGGTTCCGGCCCCGGGGTGGCTTCCGCTTCGCTCCAGCCGACCCGGGGCCTTCACTCCCGCCAGTCTCATCCCCCCTTTAAGCCAACCAACCTGTACCCCCCACCCCAAAAGTGTTACCTATGTTCTGAACAAAAGTGTTACCGATGTATTGACTGGGCCGACGACCGACGACCGACCACTGACGACTGACCACTGACGACCAACCAATGCCCCCCTTCACCCAAGAAATGCCTTGATCCCTCCCCCGTCTCCTTAATTTCCGAGCGCCTGCCGCCGTGTGTGGCGGCATTTTAGGCTGAGAAACACCGTTAAACGCACTACCTGACCATTCACCTCCGTTGCCAGCCGCAACGCGGCATTGTTAGGCACGGAGTCTTCGCGCAGGGCGGCGCATCCTCTTCGCCCACGCCAAGCTCCCGTTTACCGGCGACACGAAACGCAGATAGTTCATTCGTTCGCCCATTATTCCCATGGCAGTCACCACGCAGCAGTTCGCCGAGATGCTGAAGCAGTTTGAGAAACCGCTTCAGACCGGCCAGATCGTCAAAGGCACCGTCATCGAAATCCGTCCCAAGGAAGTCATCATCGACGTCGGCGGAAAGTCCGAGGGCGTCGTCCCCGGATCCGAAATCCCCGACTTCTCCACCCTCAAGGTGGGCGACTCCTTCGAAGTGCTCGTCGAGCGCGCCGAGGACAAGGACGGCAACATCCTCGTCTCCCGCGAGAAGGCCGAGTTCAAGCAGAACTGGGATCGCATCCAGACCATCTGCAACGAAGGCGGCACCGTTCAGGGCAAGGTCAAGGCCGTCGTCAAGGGCGGCTTGGTGGTCAACATCGGCGTCGAGGCCTTCTGCCCGTCGTCGCAAATTGACATCACCCCGCCGAAGAATCTCCAGATCTATGTGGGCAACGCCTACGAGTTCAAGGTCGTGAAGCTGAACCCCGAGCGCCAGAACGTCGTTCTGAGCCGCCGGGAACTGGTCGAGGCCGAGCGCAACAGCCGCCGCGCCACCCTGCTCCAGGAACTGGTGCCGGGCGACGTGCGCAAGGGCGTGGTCAAGAACATCACCGACTTCGGCGCGTTCATCGACCTCAACGGCCTCGACGGCCTGCTGCACATCACCGACATGTCCTGGGGCCGGATCTCGCATCCGAGCGAGTTGCTCCGCGTCGGCCAGGAACTCGACGTCGTCATCCTCGACATCAACCGCGAGAAGGAACGCGTTTCCCTCGGCCTGAAGCAGAAGGAAGCCAATCCTTGGGACAGCATCGAGTCCAAGTTCCCGCTCGGAGCCAAGGTCAAGGGCAAGGTGGTCAACCTCGTTCCCTACGGCGCCTTCATCGAGCTCGAACCCGGAGTCGAGGGTCTGGTGCACGTCACCGAACTGTCCTGGACCAAGCGCATCGCCAAGCCCTCCGACGTCCTCAAGGTCGGCCAGGAAATCGAGGCGGTCGTGCTCGGCATCAACCGCGAGGAGCAGAAGATCAGCCTCGGCATCCGCCAGCTGGAGACCAACCCGTGGGATGTCGCCCACGAGAAGTATCCGTCCGGCACCAAGGTCAAGGGCACCATCCGCAACCTCACCAGCTACGGGGCGTTCCTGGAGCTCGAAGAGGGTCTGGACGGCATGATCCACGTCTCCGACATGTCCTGGACCCGGAAGATCAACCACCCGAGCGAAGTCGTGAAGAAGGGCGACGTCGTGGAGGCGGTGGTCCTCGAAGTGGACAAGGCCAACCAGCGCATTTCGCTGGGCATGAAGCAGCTCTCCCAGGATCCGTGGGAAGGCATCGACCAGTTCTTCAAGGTCGGCGACCTCGTCCAGGGCAAGGTCACCAAGCTCGCGAGCTTCGGCGCCTTCGTCGGACTCGAACACGACATCGACGGCCTGGTGCACATCTCCCAGGTCAGCGAGGAGCGCGTGGACAAGATCAAGAACGTGCTCAAGGTCGGGGACGACGTCACCGCGCGCGTGATCAAAATCGACCGCGCCGAGCGCCGGATCGGTCTCTCGATCAAGGCTGCGAATTACACACAGGACCAGATCAAGGAGGAGCAGAAGCTGCTCGACCAGCTCAAGCCGGGCGAAGACCTGGTCGCGCTGGAGCATGCCTTCGCAGCCGCCGAGGAGAAGTTCAGCAAGCAATAAGCCCCACCGGCTTTTCAACACGGGCGCGGCCCCAGGGCCGCGCCCGTTTTTCATCCAAATTCACCCAGCTGCCGATTCCCAAGGACCGCGAACTTGCTTTTCCTGTGTGGCGACGGCATCGTCCCACCCCTTTGCAAAGTACAAGCCTCGCACGATCCGCGACGCCCTTCCATCCATGAGCGAACCCCTCGATCTCTCCATTGACCTAGAAAAGGCCTTCCTCCCCGCCTGGGCCCAGCAACCCGCCGCCGACTCCGCGAAGTACGCCAAGTACGAAGGATCGGAAGAGTCGGGACGGGGCCGCCGTGAAGGCGGACGCGGGTTCGACCGTGGTCCCCGTCGCGATGGCGGTGGCGGACGCCCGGGTTTTGGCGGGCGCCCTTCATTCGGAGGGGGTGGACGTCCCGGAGGCGATCGCGGACCCCGGCCCGGATTCGGGCCGCGCGGAGGGGGCCCTGGCGGTCCCGGTGGACCGGGCGGCTCCGGTGCCCCTGGACTCCGCTGGGATCCCACCCAGGCACCGCCTCGCGGCGGACGCGGCCCCCGCCGGGATGACCGTCGTGACGGCCCTCCGGAGCCGTTGATCCCGGTCGAGGTGGACCTGCGCCCCGATCCCGCTGGCGTCGCCTCCCTCGGACGCCAGATCAAGCTCAGCGGCCGCGCGTATCCCCTGATGGAAGTCGCCGGTCTCGTGGTGCAGAAGCCCGACCGGTACGAGATCACCTTCCGGGTGATGCGCGGCAACGAAGGCAAGGTCCTGCAGCCGCTGTTCGTCTGTTCTCTCGATGACAGCATTTGGCTGAGCGAGGGCGATGCCCGGCGCCACGCCCTCAAGGCGCATTTCGACACCTTCTATCAGACCAACAAGCAGCCCTGCGATCCTCCCAAGGGGGTCTGGACGCTGGTGGCTGTTTTTGACGACGTGGTGCTCGGACCTCCGAACTACCATGGCTATCAGGAGAAACTCCGCGAACTCCATGCACAACGGGCGCCGCGGATGCCGTTCGAGGCCTTCAAGAGCCGGGTTCGGATCGTCAAGGACGAGTCCGCGGTGAAGCAATGGCTGGAAGGCCAGAGCCACCGCTTCGAGTACGTCACCCTGAACGTCCCGGAGCCGAAGACCCTGAACTCCCTCGGTGAAGTCGAAGCGCACTTCATGGAGATCCACGCCGCGGCGCTGGTGAAGGAAGTCAACTCCTGGATGCTCCGCCGCGAGCAGGGCGCGCCCCGCCTTCCGGAGCCGTTGAACCGCGTCCTGCGGGTCACCCTGGACCGCGAGCGCCGGTTCCCGATCCGCACCATGACGGCGCTCAGCGGCGCCTTCGCCCAGGGCGGCCTCCAATTCTTCAAGCGCGACAAGACCGTCGTGCACGTCGCTGTCGCGCGGCCGCATTACCTCGACCTCGAGACCACCGCGGTGCAACCCGGCATCCGACGGATCATCGAATACATCAACGCCAACGCCCAGACGACGCGCAAGAAACTCGTCGAAGCGCTCGCACCGTCGCCGGCTCCCACTCCGGCCGTGGCTCCCGCCGCGTCCGAGGTGACGGCGACGCCTTCAGCGGACCCCGCGCCCGTGGCCACGTCCACCGATCCAGCGACGGTTCCGGCCTCCGCCCCAGAGGCAGCACCAACGCCGGTCGCCCCAGTTGCTCCGGAGCCCACTCCGGAACAGCAGGCAGTGTTGAGTGACCTCCATTGGCTCATTCATCAGGGTCACGTCATGGAATTCGCCAGCGGCGTGCTGGATACCGCCAAGAAGCCCGCCCCCGCCCCGAGCCGGCACCCGCACAAGAACGGGCTCCTCGAACCGAAAAGAAGGATCGGCCGCCCAAGCGTCGCGGACGGTACGTCTTCGACAACGTCGGCCTACTCCCGCTCCCGGCAGCCAATCCCGGACTGGTGGGCTGAACCCGTCCCACTGCGTCCGGCGCACCGGGATTCTCCGGAGACCTTCCATGAAGCGCGGCCTGATGTTCCTGTCGGTACTCTTGGTGCTGTGGTTCACAGGTTGCAGCCCCGACCCAGGTTCCCCGACAGGCCGTGTGCCTTCCGGGGAATCCATCACCAATTACGACGCCCGGGGGGTTGTCCTCTCGATCAATCCCGCAGAATCCAAGGTCGTCATTCGGCATGAGGAGATTCCGGGGTACATGATGGCCATGACGATGCCGTTCACGGTCCGGGGAACCAACGAACTGGAGAAGGTCAAGGCAGGCGACGGCGTCCGGTTCCGGATGAGGGTCACGGAGACCGACGGTTGGATCGACCAGATCCAGGTGATCAGCAATGCCGCGCCCGCCACCGCGGCCCCGGTGACGACCAATGCCGCACCGCCCGGATTTCGCGTTCTCCCCAACGTCGCGGATTTGAAGCCCGGGGATCCGGTTCCGAACTACGCCTTCACCAATCAATTTGGGAAGCGCTTCGATCTTCAGGCCTTCCAGGGCCAGGCCTTGGCGGTCACCTTCATTTTCACCCGCTGCCCCTTCCCCAATTTCTGTCCCCGGATGTCGGATCACTTCGGCAAGGTCCAGACCCTCCTGCAATCCGAGCGGTCCGGCCCCACCAACTGGCATCTTCTTTCCCTGTCCTTCGACCCGGCCTTCGACACTCCAGCCACCATGAAGACCTACGGGGAACGCTGGAAGGCAGATGCATCGCGCTGGACCCTCGCGACGGGATCCATGGACCAGATCGAACCCTTTGCCATCAGCGTCGGACTCTACTTCGGCAAGGATGTCAATGTGGCGAACATGAACCACAACCTCCGGACGCTCGTGATCTCCCCGGATGGCCGGCTCAAACAGGTCCTCGTCGGGAACGAATGGACTCCCGCTGAACTCGCCGAAGCGATCTCGAAAGCCGCCTCAGGCCGGGAGTAGGAGCCGTTTCAATCCGCGGAGGCGCCCCTCCATCGGACGTCTATTCGTCCTCTTCCTTCTTCCCCTTCAGCGCCAGCTTCTCCGCACCTTCCCGCTCCTCCAAATCGGCCAGGAGTCCCTTGTCGGAAAGGTCCAGGGCGTGGGAATGCTCCCAGTCGTGGTGGGCCACCTTGTGCAACCGTTCAACAACGTCGTCGTCGTGGATCTCGATCGCCAGTTCCCGGCGGTCATCAAAGCTTCCCGGCGCCAGATTGATGGAACCCACGATGGCCCGCAGGTCATCCGCGAGCAGCATCTTCCCATGCAGTTTCAGGTGCTTCATCTTATGCACCTTGATGCCCACGTCATCCATGATCCGCATGCCTCCCACGCCTTCTAGGAGCTTCTCCTTCTTCAGTGTGTGCGGCGGCCGCGCCATGATGTGGATTTTTACCCCCCGGCTGGCGGCACGCACGAGCCGCTCAATGATGATCGGGTCCTGATAGCGCTCGTTCTGGACGAAAAGCTTGTGCTTCGCGTCGTCGATGAACTGCGCGATGCGGTCGCGTCCGTTCGCCGGACACCAGATCAGGTGGGCACTGGAACCCGGCTCAAACTTCTTCCGGTGCCAGTCCGCCTCAAAACACTCGATGATCTCCTCAACCTCCTTGGCGTGTGAGGTGGAGACGGCGTAGTCCCGCGTCTCAGTGAGATTCTTGGTGGCCCAGTTGAGGGACTTCACATAAGCGATCTCGTCGTCCACCACCATGGACTTCTCGTGGGTGATGCCGAAATCAGGATTGCTGTCCTTGACCTCGACATCCTCCTTCTGGAGCGCCTTGCGCGCCTCCTCATTGTCATCCTCTCCGTCTCTGCGTGCCGGATTCAGCATCACCCGAACCTTGACCCCTCGCTGACGGGCGGCCGCCACCGCCTTGAGCAAGTGCGGATCCGAGAAGACGAACATCTTCACCCGGAGGGAGTGTTTGGCGCCCTCGATCGCATCCAGGATCACCTGGGCGGAATCGTCGGGAAGTACGAGCAGGGAACGTCTGGACACGGCGTAAGAGTGGACAAGCTGCGAAATCGGTCAATGCGTCTGCGCAGGGGCGGTTTCGCTCCCCGCCTGGATCCGATAAAGCTCGGCGTAAACCTGGCCCAGCTTGACCAACTCCTCATGAGTGCCCTTCTCCGCAACCACCCCGCCCTTCAGGACGATGATCGCATCGGCGTCCCGGATGGTGCTCAGGCGATGGGCGATGGTGATGACCGTCCGCCCCTTCATCAGGCGCTCCAGGGCGTCCATCACCAACTGCTCCGACTCGGTGTCCAACGCCGCGGTCGGCTCATCCAGCAGAAGGAGCGGGGAATTCCGGACCAGTGCCCGGGCGATTCCGATGCGCTGCCGTTGGCCGCCGGACAACGTCAATCCGCGTTCTCCCACCATGGTATCGTACCCATGCGGCATCTTGTGGATGAATTCCTCCGCATTGGCGAGCCGTGCCGCCTCCTCGATTTCCGCGGGAGTGGCATCGGGACGCCCATACGCGATGTTCTCCCGAATGGTTCCACGGAACAACACGGTGTCCTGGAGGACGAAGGCAATGTGAGACCGCAAGCCGTCCAACTGGTAGTCCCGCAAATCGACTCCATCGATCAGGACCCGTCCCGCCGAGGGGTCGTAAAACCGGGGAATCAGGCTGATCACGGTGGATTTTCCGCCCCCGGTCGGACCGCAAATGCCGATCCGCTGTCCCGGCTTAACCGAGAAACTCACTCCCCGAAGGACGGGGGACTCGGGATCGTAGCTGAACTCCACCTGGTCAAAGGTGACTTCCCCTTTCAGGGATTCCACCGGACGCGCATCCGGCCGCTGCGTCATGACGGTGTCGGTGTCGAGAATGGAACGGATCCGATCCAGTCCGACCGCCGCCTGCGCGATCGTGTTGGTCATTTTCGCGAGATCCTGGACGGGTTTGAAGAACTTGTTGAGGTAGGCGAGGAAGACCGTCAGGGAGCCAATGGTCATGGCCTTGGTCAGGATCAGATGCGCTCCGCGCCAAAGGACGATGGCGGTGCAGGCCGCAACCACGAGGCTAACCACCGGCGACAACAGGGATTTCACCCGCCGCGCCTTGAGGGCGGCATCCACGGTCGCACGACTGGCGTCCGCCAACCGCGTCTCCTCGAAGTCCTGACGGCCGAAGGCCTTGACCGACCGTACCGACTCCAGCCCCTGCTGGACCACCGACACGAGGTCGCTCTCCCGTTTGCGGACCTCGTGGGTCGCCTTCTTGACCAGTTTTTTGAATCTCGCAACAAAGAGCAGTAGAAACGGAGTGACCCCCACGGCGATCAGGGCGAAATCCCAATCCAGCCAGAACATCAACCCCAGCATTCCCAGAATCGTCAGAAGATCGGTCAGGATTCCCAGCGTCGAGGACGAGGCAAAATTCTGGATGGTTTGAACGTCGTCGGTGATGGTGCTGATCAGGGCTCCCGACTGATGGGAATCAAAATAACTCAGCGAGAGACGGTGCAGATGATGATAAACCCGCAACCGGAGATCGTTGGCCACCCACTGGCCCACGCTTTCCGTGTAGTAATTGTCGACATATCCGGCCACCGCTCCGATGACTGCAATCAGGACCGTGGCCATTGCTGCGAATGCCGCGAGTCCCATCGCGCTGCGCCCGAGGGAAAAATCCGTCAGCCACGCCAGCCACTCCGGCAGCTTGTGGCCACCCACTGCATTATCGAGCACCACCTTCAGGGGCCATGGCGCGGCGAGGCTCATGGCCGTTTCAACCATCATTGCGGCAAACACGACAGCCAGCCCGGACCGGTAAGGACGAAGTAATTCCAGGACCAGGGGCACCATGCTTTTGTCGCTGCCGGTTCCCGGGCCCCCGGCCGTTGCTGGGGAAGTGTCCGTTGCCGCCGAAGCCGGCGCGGAATTCTGGGTCTTCACCGCGCAATCGGGACCCGGCGGGCGGCCCCGCGTCAAGTCCCACGGCACAGTAACGAGGTCACCGAACCATCCGACGGAATTTCGACCCCGTTCGCGCTCGATCCAATTTCGCTCCTCGCGACCGTTCCCACAGCGACAGGTCGCCCTTGCGGTCCATGTCGCAGGAATCGCCCCGGAATTCACTGACCTCAAAGGCTACGTCGCCGTCGGAGAACTCGAGGTTAAGATATCCGCCGGCAAACCACACGGAATCCATTGGCAACATCATGCGCCCAGGAACGCCAGCACCCGTCAAATTCCCAACCCAAGGGACGCCAGTTGGTCTTCCAGACCCTTCATGTCCCAGACCGCGATTTCGCCATTCGCCCGGGATACGGCCATGTAGCGACCATCAGGGCTCCACGCCAGCCACCAGACCGCTCCGGGCTCTTCGGGAAATGCGTACAACAGGTTCCCCTGTCGGGCATCGAGGATCTCGATACCCAGCCCATTGGGAGTGACCACCGCGAACCGGGATTCATCGGGATTACAACGCATGTTCGAGACAAATGAAGTATCCCTCTGTCCCCGGGGGATCGTGGGAAACTCCTTCAGGACCGTACCGGCGTCCGGATCCAAAATCCGGATCATGCGCTCGTCTGTGACGTAGGCGAAATGCCCCGACTTTGGAAGAAAGTCGAAAATCTGAATGAAGTTGCTGTGGCAATTGGTCGCCAGAACGCGCGGCGTTCCCGCTGGATCCAAGGATCGGATCAAAATACGCGGTCGGAACGGCTGCCAGGATTCCACATCCAGGTACGCCAAGCGATCCCCACGCGGCGAGAAAACGACACAGGAGTTTCCGGCCTTTTCGGAAATCTCCGGCTCGGCAGCGGCCCCAGCTGCAGACACGTCGGCAGTCAGTTCGGCCGTTCTCCAGATTCTCAGCCCTTTTCCCACCGCGGCAAACTGCGATCCATTCGGACTCACGGCACAGGACCAGGTGGTGCCCGCGTGTTCCGGAGGCTGGGGAATCCGTCGGATTTCACGTCTGCCGCCAGCGGACCAGAGGGACAACAGCGCCGTGTTATAGTGACCACAAAAGATCCGCCCACCAGCACGATCATAGGCGATGGTCTGCCCCGGCTCGGACAGCTGTCCCACCCAACGAGCCCGCCGCGGCCCGGCCAGGCTCCAGGTCCGGATCGTTCGATCCTTACCGACCGAGGCGAGTTCAGTTCCGCTGGGACTGAACTCCACCGCTGGCACCCCCCCAATGTGACCCGCAAGGCGCACCTTCAGTGGATCGTGAGCCAGACGCACAACCCGGCATCCGAGTTCATGAGCCAGGAGCAATACCGAACCGTCGTAACTGAAGCTGAGGTCCCAGGGAGACGCGGGAAGGTCGATTTGGGCACTTTCACGACCTGAGTGAACTTCCACCAAGCGCACCCGAAACTCCTGGGCTCCGGCAACTCCGAGAAGTTCGGGATTCCCCCCCAGGACGGCCCCTAGGGAGTTCTCAAAGCTACCCCGGAATATCTGCCGCTGTTCCCACGGTTCCCCAGTCAGAAGGAGGATTCCATTCTCAAAGGTCGCCGCCAGCGTCTTTCCATCCGGTCCAAAGGACGCTCCGCGCCCCGCCCCTTCCCTGGGTGACACTGCGTGAATTCGTTTTCCGGTGGTCACATCCCAGATCTCAAGTCGCGAGTCCCTTCCTGAGTCAGATTCCGCGATGAATAAAGCCACCCGCGATCGGTCCCGGCTGAGGTCGGGATAGGAATCCCTGACGAGGGTGCCTTCCACCGGAACTCGAGCCAGAACCTCTTCCCGCTCCAGATCGAGTAGCAGAAACCCACGGCCGCTCTCGTCCTGAATGAGCCCAGTCGGTCCTCGATCCGTATTGATGAAGAGGGCGCCGTCTCCAGGTAGGGGACGCACCCGTTCGCGGATCCAGGAGCCATCCCCACGCACGGACCACGTTTCCCACCGAAAATCGGATCCACGATTGCCCGTCGCCTGCAGCGAACCCGCAACCTCGACGTGGAGGGTCTTTCCCAGAGGATCAAAGACCATGCTTCGCACGGTTCCGTCCGTCTTCAAGGAGGCGAGGGCCTTTCCGTTCCGAGTGTCCCAAACGACGACCGGTTCCCTTCTGCAGGCAATCGCAGCCAACGCGCCGTCCACCGTCAGGGCCGCTTTTGCCGAGAGATTGCCCGTGAGCGCCAAATCGACCGGATCTCCCGCCACCCAATCCCCAAAGCACGCTACCGCATCCGAGCGAAGGGACGCCACCTCGGCCGGCTTCAGGCCCAATGCGATTACCTGCCGGACCCGATCAAACACCTCGCGGCGAAATCCCACGGGACGTGATTTGCGGATGGAGCGTTCCTCCCGGATCAGGGATTCCGCCAGTCGCGTCTGCGCTAGGTCCCGCTGCTCAGCCGCCAACCGGGTGGCGGCAACCGCCTCGTGCGTCTTCGCCTCCGCTTGCAACCTCAGACTTGCCTGCTCCCGTTCGGCACGACTCTTTCCCGCATACTGCCACAGGGTGAGGCAGAGTCCGGCTACCAGCGTCAGGGCAACCGCTCCCGCGGACAGGTACAGCAGGCGGTTTCGACGAAACGACTTCTGGATGCGGTACACCCTGCTCGGCGGCCGGGCGACCACCGGCTCGTTGGCCAGGTGGCGGGAGATGTCCGCCGCCAGACCCGAGGCCGTCTCGTAGCGGCGGGTCCGGTCCTTCTCGAGGCACTTCATCACAATCCAATCGAGATCGCCCTGAAGCTGGTGCCGCAGGCGTTGGGCCTCGGTGGATCGACGAAACGCCGTGGTGGTTCGCTCCTCGCCTGAAAGCGTCGCCACCCGGGTGCTCGGGCGCTCCGGCTCCTTCTCCCGGATGGTTCGTCGCATGCCCTCCAATCCCGAAAGGGCGAGCTCATGCGGATCGAATGGCGGGCGGCCCGCCAGCATTTCGTACAGCAGCACTCCCAGGCTGTAGATGTCGCTGCGGGTATCGATGTCCAGACCGCTCATCTCCGCCTGCTCGGGACTCATATAGGCCGGGGTCCCGATAAACTGATGGAGCAGGGTGTATACCGTGGCATCGGTCAACCGTCCCTCGGTCGCCTTCGCGATTCCAAAGTCGATGACCTTCGGCACCGGGATCCCGTCGTGGAGCGTGACCAGGATGTTCGACGGCTTGATGTCGCGGTGAATGATCCCCTTCTGGTGCGCGTGTTGGATGGCGTGGCAGACCTTGATGAACAACTCCAATCGCTCCAGGGTGGTCAATCGCGCCTGATCGCAATAGGTGGTGATCGGCACTCCGCGCACCAGTTCCATCACGAAAAAGGGTTTGCCCAGCTCCGTGGTCCCGGCGTCGAGAACCCGGGCAATATTCGGATGATCCATCATGGCCAGCGCCTGGCGCTCCGCTTCGAACCGGGCAACGACCGCACGGGTATCCATGCCCAGCTTGATCACCTTGAGCGCCACTCTCCGTCGAACGGGCTCCGTTTGCTCCGCCACGTAAACCACGCCACATCCGCCCTCGCCGAGTCGTTCCAGAAGCTTGTAGCGCCCCAGGACGGCACCCACGCCTTCCACGACGGGAAAGCGCGCCTCCTCAAACCCGGTCCCCACCTCGGTGGACGCTTCAGGACCCACCGTACTCCCCAATCCAGACGCGGATGCCGCAGGTGGCGGAGGTCGCTGGGAACCGAAAAGGGTCCCGGGGTCCTCGTGGGCGGCGAGGAGCTTTTCCACGCGGGACCGAAGGGGCGCATTCCCGGCGCAGGCGGTTTCCAACAAGGCATTCCGTTGGCCCGGGGGTGTCTCAAGCAGCAGTGCGAACAGACCTTCCTCCGAGGAGATACCTTCGGCGGACCCATCGGATGGAGTAGAGTTCATCGCCCTTACCTGCGCGGAATCCTACCCGAAAGTATGGAAAAATCGCACCGGAGTTTTCAGGGGCTGGCGCCCCCGCTCTCACAACCCTTCGCCGCGGTCCATTTCCACCTTGAGCCAGGCACGACTGTAGGCCCACCACCCCTTCGCGGTGGGTACGGAAATCCCCAGGGCTTCCGCCGCCTCATCGAAGCTCAGCCCGACGAAATACCGGAGCTTCACCAACTCCGCCTTGCGGGGATCCCGCTTTGAAAAGCGTTCCAAGGCCTCTTCAAGGGCCAGCACCTGGTCATCCTCCGGCTCGGGATACGGCAGGTTTAATCCGTCCAGTTCCACTGGCGCAATTCCCCCGCCTCGTTTTGCCGCGAGGCGCCTCCGAGCCCGCTCGACCAGAATCCGTCGCATCGCCTCCCCGGCCGCCGCAAAAAAATGAGACCGATTCCGGCACTCCGCGCCTCCGTCCCGCCCCATCCGGAGCCAGGCCTCATGCACCAGCGCGGTCGCCTGAAGCGTCTGCCCGGGCTGCTCACGCGCCATCTTTCCGGCCGCGATCCGCCTCAATTCTTCATAGACCAGCGGCAACAACTCGGCCGCCGGCGGTCCCGTCTGATCCGCAGCGCCACCCAACATGGCCGTGATATCCCCCACGCGGCCTTCCTATCATGCCCGGGACCCGGGAAACAGCGGGTTCCTTCCGTTTGAATCGCCCGCTTCCATGGGGTCGCCGGATCCGGCGGGACGAGAAGGCGATCAAACTTCCCGGAGTTCTCAAAACGGTGCTGCGGCTCCCTCGGACTCCGTGGACAACGGTCTCCGGCCTCATTCCCAGCCCGAGTGCCGGATACAAACTCCAGGCTCACCGGACGGGCCACTTAAACACCTTCGTCGGCTACCGCGAGATTCCAGGGAGAACTCAGGTCCGAGATACGAGCGGAACCGAAATCCCCATTTCCTCCACGGCCTCCGCAATGGCATTCACCACGGCCCGCATGTCGGACTCAAAGAGGCGTCCGATGTTTCCAATGCGGAAAGTGTCCGCCTGACTGATCTTCCCGGGATACAAAATGAACCCCTTCTCCGCCACCCGCCGGTAAAACTCGGCGAAGGTAAACCGGGGATCGGCGGGAAACAGGAAACTGGTGATGATGTGACTCTGAACTGTTGCCGGGAGGTAGCTCTGGAAGCCCAGTTTCGTCATTCCGGACAAGAGGACCTCATGGTTCCGGCGGTAACGGGCTGCCCGCCCATTGACCCCACCCTCGAGTTCCAATTCCTGAAGAGCCTGGTCAAAGGCAAGAATGGAATGCGTGGGAGGCGTATACCGAAATTGCCCGTTCTTCTCAAACCCCTTCAATTGATCGAGGAGGTTCATGCTCAGCGAGCGGGCGTGCCCTTCGGACTCCATCAACCTCGAGCGCCGGCAAATCACAAAGCTGAATCCCGGCACGCCCTCAATGCATTTGTTGGCCGAGGAAATCAGGAAATCGGGTCCGTCGTCCCCGAAGGCGATCGGATACGCGCCAAAGCTGCTCATGGCGTCCACGATATACGTCCGGCCGTGTCGCCGAACGATGGCGCCGACGGCGGCAATATCATTGAGAATGCCGGTCGTCGTTTCGCAGTGCACCACCGCGACATGGGTGACCGCCGGATCCGCCGACAGCAACTCGTCCAGCGCCCCGGGATCATTCGGCGTATCCTCAGGGGTCCGCAGGACGACATGCGGGATCCGGGCATGCTGGAGCATGAGCAGCATCCGTTCGCCGTACGCCCCATTGGAAAGGACTGCGACCTTGCCGTTCTGGGGGACACAGGTTTGGAATACGGCTTCGACCCCGAAGGTCCCGCTTCCCTGGAGCAGCACAGCTTCCCAACCCTGCTCGCGACGGACACCCGCAACGCCTAGGATCCGCTCCCGCACGGAGCGGACCAAATCGTTGAATTCCCAGTGCCAGGAACCGGCATCATGCAGCATCGCCTTCTTGACGGACAACGAGGTCGTCAGGGGGCCCGGGGTATAGAGGAGTGAGTCGCGGGATCGCGGAATGGTTGAAACGGGCGTGCGGAACATGGTGCAGGAGGCGGGGCGCTGGACGTGGCAGGAAAGAACAGGCGTCTGCTGCAAGGAATTCGAATACGAAGTGGGCCTTGGCAAGGGCTCTGAGAATTGGAGGGCGCCGGGGTGACACACGGATCTTCACCGCCGGCGCCCGCCGTTCTCACCCCCACTCAGGGGCGAAAGGGGTCTCCGGAATACCACGGCAATCGCAGCGGATTCCGGAGGAGGAGGGCAGACTGATTACAGGCTGCCGATAGGAGACTCGGTCCGGACTCCTCGATCCGGACCGGGCCTGGGAAACCTCAGTTCGAGGCGCGATAGAAGTTCACCGCCGGCCCTTCCGCGGGCTTGACGACAAACGGACTGGTTGCTCCCGGCACCGGCGCAAAAGCACCGCCCAGTGAGGTTGAGGATTGGAGAACACCGGTGTAGGTGATCACCGCGTTTCCTTCCGAGTCACGGGAAACGGACAGGACCGGCGTCGTCGAAGCCGCGAGCTGATCCAGGGACTTGCCAGCTGCACCTCCGAGGTAGAGGACCGCAACGTCCTCTGCGGGAAGAGCACGGCTCCAAATGGCAAGGTCATCCATGACAAACTCAATCTGAGAACCACCACCGTCCGTATAAAGTCCCGTTCCGTCCTGACCGATGTTAAAGGTCAGCGGGGTGGACAGTTGGTCGGTATCAATGGATCCCTTCGTGGCTATCGGGCTGGAATCATTCAGATTGCCATCGACGTAACTGTTTACTTTTCCAGTGCGTGAAACGGACACAGTGAGGTTGTGCCAGACGCCGTCCCCGACGTGACCGCCTGGAGTTTTGCTGAACTTATCCGCCGACCCGTTGGGACCGGTAATGTTCACACGGTAATTCTTTCCTCCCTGGGAGAAGATACCCCAGCCCTTGTTGTTGCTGGAACCCCAATCCTTGTTGGAGATGAACGGCTGGTCATCTGCCTGATCCAGCACCTTCACCCAGAACGAAACCGTGAAGTCAGTGGAGTCCCCAAACTTCAGGGCACTCGGATAACCCAGGGTCACGTAATCATTCTGCGAACCATCCTTGAGGGTCTTGACCCGAACGCCCTGACCAAAGAGCGCATTTTCAAACTTGGGAGCTCCCACCGCAGTGCCGTCCGCCTTCGAAACGGAGGAGTCGACGAGATTTCCGTCAAACTTCAGGTAGAGAGCCAGTTTGTCAGAGACCGGGAACGAGCCCGGCACAACGCTCACGACGACGTTCGCAGCACTGCTCGTCACCTTGCCACCCGCGTTCGAAACCTCGACCGTGTACTTGCCGGAATCGGAGGTTTTCGCCGAGGCGACGCTATAGGTGGCACCCGTTGCTCCGTCAATAGCCTTGTCGTCCTTCAACCACTTGTAGGTCAGGCCGGTTCCGGAGGCGTCCACCGCGAGGCTGAAGGAGAGTCCTTCAAACGCGGACGCGTCTGCCGGCGGGACATTGATCTTCGGGGGGTCAACCACCGTGATGCTGTACAATCCGACGTTATCAACACCGAAGTACCAGCTTCCCGTTCCAGCCTGGGCGAAACGGAGACGGACAGTCTTCTGATTCGCCGCCGCAGGCAGCGGGTAGAATTCCACCCGCTTCGATTCAATCGGATCATCATTGACGCGCGCGGAAATATACGGAGCCAGGTCCTGCGTGATGGCGGCACCAATAAAGTCGCCATATTTGCCTCCCTTGTCTTCTCCGGTATCCGGATCGGTATAGGTCGCCGTGTCGGTGTTGGCGGCGTTGAAAGTCGCCACCGCGTCCACATTGCCTTGAGGATCCCGGACAATGTCGGGGCCATCCAGCATGTAGACAACGGGAAGCCAGGTCTTGCCACCGTCGATGGAATACTCCACGGCGCCGAGGCTGTCTTGGTTCTGCTCGTAAATGCTATTGTACGCGAGGTAGATGTTCGCCTTGCCACTCAGGTCGAAATCCTTGGAGAAGAGATATTGGACCTGGCTTCCACCCCGATTGTCCGACTCGGCATAGGCAAATTTCCCCTGAACCAACTGGGTCACCAGTTTGCCATTCACATAGTTCTCTCCGGGTTGGAGGCGGCGCACCGCATCCCAATTGGCCGCCTGAACCGTATCCCGAGAAATCACAACCCAGTCCAAATAGGTGTCGGAATTGGGATCGAGGAGGTCAAAATTACCGGTGGAACCCGAGGTGAAATTCTGACGCGTCCAGCCCGTGGGAATTTCGCCTTCCGCCGTGGATTCGAAATCCTCGTAGTAGAGCGGATCGGGAAGCTTGATGTTTGTATACTTTCCGACCGTAAACGACCACTGGTTGGTCCGGGAAACGGCCGGGCTGCCATCATCCGAGAAGACCAATTGGGCCGTATGGACGGAAAGAGGATCCAAAAGCACCGGGGGCACATAATCCACCGAAACCGAACTTCCGGTTCTTACCACCGTCGCGGCCACGGCTGAGCCATCCAGACTCAACTTGACCGAGGCGACATCCACCTTCCGGGGCGAGCCGTCTTCAATCTTCAACTTGATCCCACTGGAGGGGGAAGCCCCCGTGGCGTCCTTACCGGGTTTAACATACGAAACGTAAGGCAGGACCGAAGCCGAAACTTTCCGGTAAGCCTTCACGCTATTGTCATCGGCAGCGTTCACGAGAACCTGGTCCGTCGTTGCGTCACCCGAGGGGGAAGTGAACCAATAAACGTTGGCATCTCCACCTCCCTCAAAATAAAGAAGACGGAAGGAGTACAATCCGGCCTGGGACACGCTAAATTGGAACACGGAATCACTTGTTCCGCGACCGCCATCGTATTCACCGAGCACCACCGAGGTCAGCTTGTCCCGGGCGTCAGCTCCCGCAGAAACTCGGAAGCCGTCATCGCTATTCACGATCATCGTATAGGTTCCCGGAGCCAGCTTCAGCCAGGCGTAGGCTTCCAGCGCGATGTTGTCGTTCTGGCCGTCGACGCCTGGGATGCCCGGAATCGAACCGTTGGGACCGCCGCCACCCTGCTCATAGCCGATCGTGGCCGGCTCCGTGTAAATCCCGTTCGCATCGAACGAGAAGGTCGTGGTGTCGATATCGTTCTTGTACGGCTGCCCCGTCTTGGGATCGATAAGGACCCCGGCCAGTTGGTCTTCTGCCCGGGCGATGGAATTCGCAAGGGTACCGGATCCCTTGTTGGCCTGGTGAACCCTCACGTTGAAGCCGGGCGCCGACGAATCACCGGCGCCGAGGGGGAGAGCCCATTCCGGCGGCAACACCGTCGGCGTCTGGGCCGTGATTTGCGACAGGCCCACGACGGTTGCCGCAAGGGCAACGCCGTACCTGACTGAGTTTTGGTAGTTCATAGTTTCGTGTCGTGTTTCTTCCTTTTAGGAGAAGTCGTTTAGGAGACAACAACCGGTCATTTACTCGCCGCCTGTTGTTCGAGAAATTTCTGGGCGGCCTTATCACCGGCCGCCGCGGCCTCGCGAATCTTCATCCGGACGGCAAGGGCTGACTGGGTCGCCGCCTCTCGTTGCTCATCCGTCAAACCCGGTTGGCTCGACAATCGTTCAAGGGACTCCAGTGCCTGCCCCTGCTGATCGTTTTGCAGCGCTTGGACGACCAATCCTGCCTCCGTGCTGACAGGACCCGTTGCGCCCTTGAACGCAGATTGGAGGGTCTTGGGAACTTCCGCGGCCGAAATCGCCTGAGGAACGTCTTTGTGGCATGCCCCACCAGCGAGGCCCACGAGGAGAATCGGAACCAACATGCAGCACTTTAACGATGCGGGGGTAAATTTCATTGGAAATCAGCTTAGAATGAGGGCTGCTCGGTCGAGACGTCGCCGGTGTACCACCGGTAATCGACACCTTTCTTGACGTTATTGAATTTGATCGAGGACACATTTCCGGGAAGCCAGAGCGTCACGCACCGCTGGCCGTGCCGGTACCACTCCCACAGAAAATTGACTCCCGGATAGAGAGCCGGAATCGATCCCAGTCTCCACTGAGTCAGAATTTCCGTTTTGCCGGGGAACAAGCCAATCGAGTCCTCCGCCCCTTCCATGCGCTGTTCGGCGGAATCCTGGGCAAAAATCGTCGTCTGGGGACTTCCAAAGTCGGAGATTTTACGCGGGCCGCCAACCACGTCCGAGGGGTTCTTGAGATTGGGCTTCTGCGTCACATACCGGGAAATACCGATGGAAGAATCGAGCCACCAATCGGCGGGATACGCGAGGCCATCTTCTCGCCATTGATCGACCACTTTGGCAGCCGGACACCGGAAGACCCGTTTGGTTCCACCAAAATACTTGATGTAGGCGATGCCCCAGTACGCGAGGGGATCATTCGGGGACAACATTTCCTGGGACTTCGGATTCTTGGTCCACTGACCATTGTTCGGAACGTCCCCACCAATGTTGTGAAAGGTATCCCGAAAATCCGTCGCATACATCGTCGTCCCGATCCCGACCTGGCGGAGATTGCTGATGCAGCTTGCCTGCCGGGCTTTGGCCTTGGCTTTGGACAAGGCGGGCAGGAGCATTCCAGCCAGAATCGCAATGATCGCGATGACGACCAGTAGCTCAATGAGCGTGAAGCCACGACGGGAAGCGCGTCGATGCTTTGAAGGGTGGAGTAAGCAGGACATCAGTAACGATTTTGGAGATGCAGCATCTCGGTGGGTATTGAGAGACAACAGCGTCACAATCTGGTAACGTCAGCTTTTAGCAGGTCAGGTACGGCCTGATCGGCACTTCACCGGTATGCACAGCGTGGAATCGGGACCCTCAGAGCAGCAATACCCCAAGTCGGGCAGCGAACGCCCCCCCGGATTGACCCGCCGCAAGTACGCGGCAGGCCTACGCGATCTGGGGGACGGGGAGTGGTTCGCGCCCATGGGTGAACCGCCACAACGGTGGTACATCCCCTTGGGAACCGCCAATGAGGCAAAAGCTGTTCAAGCCGCGGCCGAAATCAAGAGGGACCTTGCCGCTCAGGGTTGGAACCGTCTTTCCGCCCGGATTCCCTACGAATTCGCCCTGGGAATCTTCTGGCTCGAATCGCCCATGGCCGTGACCTATGTGACCCTCTTCACGATGCCGAAGGCCCGGTCCAAGCCCTCCCCGTCCGACTCCGCCCATCGACTGCGCCTTGCAGTGATTGAGCCGGACCCCGGGATGCGCGCGACTCTAGTCCACTGGCTGGGGCAAATCCCGGGCTGCAGCTGCCTGGGGTGGGAGTCCGAGCTTCCTTGGTTCAATCAGCCGCGGCGGCGCGCCGAGGTGGACCTACTCCTGGTCAACCGGCTTTCCGCCCCCTTTGTCGCCGGGAAATTCAAGGCCGGACGCACCTCAGCCGAAACGCCCCCGGTTTTTTGCTACGGAATCTATCCGACCAGCGACGACATCTTCGCGGCCGTGTCCGGAGTGGAGGCGGGGTATTTCCTGCGTCGCCGGACCCTGGCGTCGCTCATGGAACCCCTCAACGCCTCCTTTACCGAGGGCGTCCTCCAGGCGGACACGGTCGCCCGGACCCTTCGGCGCTACTTCCAAAACCTGTTCACCCCCAGCGTCACCGCGGAGACCAACATCGGTGGCCTCACCAATCGCGAGCGACAGATCCTGGCGTGCATCCAGCGCGGCCTGCGGGACAAGGCGATCGCCACCACCCTCGGCATCAGTCCCCTAACGGTCCATACCCATCTCAAGCACATCTTTCACAAGCTGGGAGCCCACACACGCACTGAGGCGGTGGTGAAGTTTCTGGAAAAATAGCCGCTTCCGTCCCCCCAATCACCGGCACCAGTGCCCCGATTTCAGGATGGCGGCAGAACGCACACTCCGGTAATTCGACGGCTCCATGTCGTCCCCTGTTCCCTCCTCGGCCCGAGTCGTGATCATCGGCGGCGGCATCGCCGGCGCCAGCGTGGCGTATCACCTGACCCAGTTGGGTTGGAGGGACGTGGTGGTGCTCGAACAAAACACGCTTGCCGGCGGCACCACGTGGCATGCGGCGGGGCTGGTTGGACGCCTGCGCACCTCCACCAGCCTGACGGCCATCAACAAGTACAGCGCCGAATTGTATCAACGGCTCGAGGCGGAAACCGGTCACCCGGTAGGCTGGAAGCAAGTGGGCAGCCTTATTCTTGGAAAATCCGAGGACCGGATGATCCAACTCCGCCGCACCTGTGCGATGGCCGAATACTTTGGCGTCGAATCGCATTTGATCAGCGCCGAAGCCGCCCGCGAAAAGTGGCCGCTGATCCGAATCGACGACATCCTGGGCGCCGCCTGGCTTCCCCATGACGGCAAGGTCATCCCCAAGGAAATCACGCTCGCCCTCGCCAAGGGTGCCCAGTCCCGGGGCGCCCGTGTTTTCGAGGGCATCCGGGTGCAGGACATCTTACACCGCGAGAGACGCGCCACCGGTGTCCGATATCAGGTTCACCCTCCGGGGGCTCCGGTGACTGAACCGGAAGTGCACACGCTGACGGCGGACTACGTGGTGCTCACCGGCGGCATGTGGGCCCGCGAACTTGGACTCCGCTGCGGAGTCAGCCTTCCGCTGCACGCGGTCGAACATCACTACGTCGTCAGTCAACCGATCCGGGGCGCATTTGATGAACTGCCGGTGGGTCGGGACCCGGACCTCTGCCTCTACTTCCGGGGCGAAGGGGATTGCGTCATGCTGGGAGCCTTCCAGGCGGAGTCGAAGGCGTGGCAGGTGGACTCCATTCCCTCCCGGTTCTCGTATCAACTGCTCGATCCGGACTGGGAAAAGTTTTCGGTGCCCCTGGCCAGCGGGAAGCACCGCATCCCGGGTTTGGAGACCTCCGGATTTCAAAAATTCGTCAACGGCCCCGAAAGCTTCACGCCCGACAACAACTTCCTGATGGGGGAAACCCCGGAGCTTCGAAACCTGTTCGTCGCCTGCGGATTCAATTCCGTCGGCATCGCCAGCGCCGGGGGCGCCGGAAAGTACCTCGCCGAATGGATGCTCGAAGGACAGCCCAGCCTCGACTTGTGGAGCGTGGATGTGCGGCGCTTCGGGCCCTGGGCCAACAACCGGGCCTTCCTGCGGGCGCGGGTGGTCGAGGTCCTCGGACTTCACTACCAGATGGCCTGGCCAAACCGGGAACCGGAAACGGCCCGGAACGTCCGGGAGAGTCCTCTCCATTCCCGGCTCGCCGCCCACGGGGCGAGCTTCGGGGTCAAGGCGGGCTGGGAGCGGCCCAATTGGTTCGCCCGGAAAAACTCGGGCGCTGCGACCCCGCAGGTCCAATACACCTGGGGACGACAGAACTGGTTTGAGAATCATGCCGCCGAACACCGGGCCGCCCGTGAAGCGGTCGCTTTGTTCGACCAGAGCGGATTCGGAAAGCTCCGTGTTCAGGGTCCCGACGCCCTGCCCTTCCTTCAACGTCTTTGCGGCAACTCCGTGGACGTCCCCGCGGGACGCCTCGTCTACACCGGTCTTTTCAATGCCCGCGGAGGGTTTGAGAGCGATCTCACCCTCGTACGCACCGGACGCGAGGAATTCTACCTCGTCACAGGCACGACCCAACCGCGACGTGACCAGGATTGGCTGAAGCGCAATCGTCGACCCAACGAACGGGTCGAGATCCTCGACGAAACCAGTGCCTTTGGCGTGCTCAGTGTCATGGGCCCGGCCGCCCGGACTCTACTGTCCCGCGTAACCGATGCCCCGCTCGACGGCGAGTCTTTCCCATTCGGATCCTCCCGTTCCCTCGCCATCGGCATCGCCACTGCGCGCGCGCTTCGGGTGACCTACGTCGGGGAACTCGGATGGGAACTGCACCTCCCTTCTGAACAAATGGGCATCGCCTTCGACGCCCTGTGGGACGCCGGTCAGGACCTCGGGGTGACGCTGGCCGGTCACTACGCCATCAATTCCCTGCGACTCGAAAAGGGATACCGGGCCTTTGGTGCCGAATTGTCCCCGGATGAAACCCCGCTGGAAGCGGGGCTCGCCTTTGCCGTTTCCTGGGACAAACCCGGTGGTTTTGTCGGACACGAAGCCCTGCTCCAGCAAAAGGCAGCCGCTGTGAAGAAGCGTCTGGCCCTGTTCCAACTTGCGGAACCCAACGCCATTCTCTGGGGAAGCGAGCCCATCCTCCGCAACGGGAAAACCGTCGGCTTTACCACCAGCGGTGCGTACGGACACACCGTCGGTGCCTCCGTGGCCATGGGTTACATTCGCGATCCGGCCGGAGGAACCGTTTCCCCGGAATTCATCACTGCCGGCAAATATGAAATCCTGCTCAACGGAAACCGGATTCCGGCAATCGTGTCCCTCCGTCCGTTGCACGATCCCGACCGGAAGCGTATTCTTTGCTGAGCCGTTACGCGGCGCTCAAACTCCGACTGGAAGGCCTCGTCACAGGACACTTCGCCCGCTGCGCTTTAGCCAAGCCTCCTGCGCGCGATAGCCCGGGCAAAGGGATTCCACCAGCTTCCAGAAACGGGCGCTGTGGTTGAGGTGAACGAGATGGGCGATTTCGTGCAGGATCACGTAGTCCCGAACCAGGGGCGGCACCTGCACCAAACGCCAGTTGAGCGAAATCTTGCCGCGGGCGGAGCAACTTCCCCAGCGTGTGCGCTGATTTCTCACGGAGACCGCCGAAATCCGGACCTCCAGACCGTGGGCCTTCGCCAACTCCCGAACCCGAGGAGGAAGATCCGCGACAGCATGCCTTCTCAAAACACGCTCCACGAGCGGACGCAAATCGGACGCGGGATCCGAATTCTTCACCTCGAAGTTTCCAAAACGAATCACGCCCGCCTCAGCATCCGACTCCAACCGCACTTCCTCCCCGCCAATCCGGACCGTCCCTCCGACACGAAGTCCGGAATCCATCGTGGGGGACGCCCTATGCATTCGAAGCCGCTCCGATAGCCAGGGTTCGTTGGTGGCAACAAAACGACGTGCCTCCCGAAGCGTCCCCCGGCGGGGAACAGTGCATCGTGCGGACCCGTCCCGCCGGAACAACAATCGGTACCGGCGGGCCCGCAGGTGCCGGACATACCGGATGCTCAGGCGCCCGGTGGGAAGCTGAAGTTCATCTACGGCGAGTGTGTCTCGTCCCGGCGCGATCGTGGTGGCTCCGGACACCACGTTCCAAAGCATCCCGAGAAAGTCGGTTTGCCCGTCATCCTTCACGGTTTCCGTTGAGCGGGTTCCGGGCGAAGACATGGGAAATCAGGGGACGTCCGTGGATCAAGTGCTCTTGAAGGATCTGTTCCAGAACCTCCGGCGTGCAGGAGTGATACCAGACCCCCTCCGGATACACCACCGCGATGGGGCCCCGGGCGCAAACCTGGAGGCAGTTGGCCTTGGTTCGTCCCACCTGAGCCCGCGCTCCAGTCAACCCGAGTTCCTTGAGTCGGCGCTTCAGGAATTCCCAGGAAGCGAGACCGTTCTCCTTGGGACAGCACTTGGGCTTGGTTTGATCCGCGCAAAGAAAGATATGACGGCGCATTGTGGGGATCCCCACCTCGGCCGCCAACTCGGCGGGTTCCTCCGTCGGTGACATGCCGAAAGGAAAGCGCGCCCCCCTCATCCTCTGCAAGCACCGGGCTTGCCGCGCCGTCGCGGAATCCGATACTGCGCCACGAATGCCGTCCGCCACCTCCACAGAAACTGCCCGTCAGCGCGAACAGGAGCCGGTGATCCAGTTCAGCGTCTTCATCCCCAATCGGCTGGGACGCCTCCACGAAGTCACCTGCCGTCTCGCCGAACGGGAAGTGCACATCCTCGCCCTGACGGTTCTGGACACGACGGACAGCACCATCCTCCGGTTCGTAGTGGACGATCCCGACCGTGCGCGGGCTCTCCTGTTTGAACACAATTTCCCGTTCACCGAAGTCCGGGTCCTGGCCGTGGAGGTCGCCGGCGAAGGGCGCCTGCGCGACGTGCTTGAAGCGCTGCTCGTGGCGGAACTGAACATTCACTACACGTATCCCTTCCTCACCCGACCGGGCGGACGCTCGGCCCTCGTAATCAGCATCGAGGACCAGGAGGTCGCCGAGGACGCCTTACGCCGGGCTCAGTTCGACGTGCTCTGCCAGACCGATCTGTCGCGCTAGCCGCGCCCGTCCATCGAGTCCCACGGGGGTCACTCGTACCGCAGGGACTCGATGGGATCCAGGTTGGCCGCCTTCCAGGCGGGGTAAGTACCGAAGACGATCCCGACGAACGAGCACACCAGAAGGCCGATGGCCGCCGAATCCCACGGCACGACCGGAGGCGTCTTGAGAAACGCCGCGGCGAGATTTCCGGCACCAATTCCAAGAACGATCCCGAACACGCCGCCAATCTGGCAGAGCACGATGGCCTCCAGGATGAACTGCGTCATGATATTCCGCTTCTTGGCCCCGATTGCGCGGCGGATGCCGATCTCCTTCGTCCGCTCCGTGACGCTGACCAGCATGATGTTCATGATGCCGATTCCTGCCGCCAGCAGGGCGATGCTGCTGATGATTCCCGCCCCAGTCCGCACGGCCAGTGTGATTGATCGAAACTGGTTGATGAGCGAGTCGTTGGAGACGATCTCGAAATCGTCCTCCTCTCCCGGCGGCACCTTGCGCAAGGCTCGGAGCGCGCCCCGCGTCTGTTCGACCGTATCGTTGAAACTGTCTTCACCCGTCGCCTGCACCTGAATTTGAACCGAAGTCTCGCGGCCGTAGCGGTTGAGCACCGTGGTAATGGGAATGGCGATAAAGTTGTCCCGACTCTGGCCGAACATGCTCCCCTTCGGCTCGAGGACACCGACCACCGTATATTTAGCGTCCTTGAATCGCACCCAGTCCCCCAGCGCGCCGCCGAAGGGGAAGAGTTTCGACGCTACGTCCGCCCCCAGCACCGTCACGTTCCGAGCGGAGTCCATGTCGGTCTCGGTGAGGGAACGCCCCTCGGCCACCGTGAGATTGCGCGTCTCAAACGCCTCCGGCGACATGCCCATGAGGGCAACGGTAGGAGCCGTCTTGCCAAAGCGGGACAGGACCTCACCCGAATCCGTCTGTGAACTGGCGGCCACGTGTTTCGCGAGGGAAACCCGGTCCTGAAGCGCCTTGACGATCGGCAGATAAAATCGCTTCCGACGCAGGTACTTTTCCACGCTCTCGTTATTGTCATCGACCTGGATCGCGGGGAAGCGCTGAAGCTGGAAGGTATGGCTGCCCAATTGCGCCATCTCCGATTCGATGTTGCTCTGAAGGGCGCGGATCGCGGTGGACACTACAATGATGCTGAAGACACCGATCAGGATCCCCAGCAGCGTCAGCGAGGAGCGCAGCTTGTGCGCCGCAATCGCGTTGACCGCCATTGAAAAGGCCTCCCGAAGTTCGGTCGAAAATTTCAGCCGCTGTTTCATCCGGGTGACACCGTTCATTCCGACCGCAGGGCGTCGACAGGATCCAGTCGCGCCGCACGCCAGGCCGGGATGAATCCGCTGATGACCCCCGTCAGGATTGAAACCAGCAGGGCCACCGCCACCAGCCACCAGGGCATGTCGGCGGCAAGGTATCGATCCACCACCAGGGTCAGCGGCCAGGCAATCGCAAGACCGAGCAGACCGGCCAGAAACGTGATGGTCGCCGCTTCAACCAGGAATTGAACCAGGATGGTCCGACGCTTCGCCCCAATCGCCTTCCGGATGCCGATTTCCTTCGTCCGCTCGGCGACACTCACGAACATGATGTTCATGATTCCGATGCCCCCTACAAACAAGGACAGGCCGGTGATGAACAGCCCAACCGCCGCAATGGTTCCGCCCACGCGGTTGAAGAAGGACACCAGAGCATCCTGCTGGTTGATGGCAAAGTCATCCGGTTGGTCCGGCGCCACCCGACGCAGCTTGCGCAGGATGCCCGTCAATTCCTCCTTGGCGTTCTCCATTTGGGCCGGATCGCGGACTTTCACGGAAATGGTCAGATCGGGCCAGCGGGAGAAATTATCAGTGAAACGGGTGATTGGGATGACGATCTGGTTGTCCAGATTCTCTCCGGTAAAGAACGACCCCTGCTTCTCCAGAACACCAATCACCTCGTACGGCATGTCGTTCAGCTTGACCTTGCTGCCGAGGGCACCCCCGAAGGGGAAAAATTTTTCCGCAAGATAGGAACCGATCACGCAGACCGGGCGTCCCACCTGAACATCCGAGGCGGACAGCCAGCGGCCGGCCGTCAGGCTCAGGCCTCGAACATCGAGGCAATGCTCATTGTTGCCCGCCACAAACACCCCCCGGGCCCGGCGGCGCTCAAACTCGACTGTTCCACTGCCATTGCTCTCGACGCCCACGGCCCGGGCCAAATCCGAAAGGCGCTCAATGTCGCGCGCGTTCTGCCGCGTGAGTTCCCGCCGGTTGCGGCTTGCCCGCCATTCACTCTCGCTCATGAACCAGGCAAACCGCTGGATATACAGGACGTCGGCGCCGATGCCCGAGATGCTCCGCTTGAAGGTCGCGTTCAACCCCGCGATGGCGCTCCCCATCAGCGTCACGGTGACGATGCCGATGACAATGCCCAGGGTGGTCAGGCCCGCCCGCATCTTGTTGGCCCGGAGCGCCGCCCAGGCAATCACCACCGCCTCCTTGAACTCGGTGAGGAGGTTCATGCGTTGGCCGATTCGAGCTTCATCGCCGCCCGCGGCGTCGGGTTCACCTCATCCGCTGCGATGAGGCCGTCGCGGATGCGGATAATGCGGCGTGCATGCTGCGCCACGTCCTCCTCGTGCGTGACGACGATGATGGTGTTGCCGCGGCGGGACAGGGTCTCGAAAAGCGCCAGGATTTCCTCGCCCGTCCGGGAATCGAGATTCCCCGTGGGCTCGTCGGCCAGCACGATGCTCGGATGATTGACCAGCGCGCGGGCGACAGCGACCCGTTGACGCTGCCCACCGGAAAGTTCGTTGGGCCGGTGATGCATGCGGTCGGCGAGGCCCACGTTGACAAGCGCCTGGCGGGCCTTTTCACGGCGTTCATCGACGGGAACCCCGGCATAGATGAGCGGCAGTTCCACATTGTGCAGGGCGTCCGAGCGGGGCAGCAGGTTGAAGCTCTGAAAGACAAAGCCAATCTCGCGGTTCCGGACCTCCGCAAGCGCATTGTCATCCATGTCGGCGACGTTGGTCCCGTTTAACTCGTAGGTCCCGGTTGTCGGCGTATCGAGACAGCCCAAAAGATTCATCAGCGTGGACTTCCCTGAACCCGACGGTCCCATGATGGCGATGTATTCTCCCTTGCCGATGGAAAGCGAGACCCCACGCAACGCGTGAACGGTTTCCGAGCCCATCACGTAGCGCCGGGTGAGATCCTGAATTCGGATGAGGGACATTCGGGGGGATGACCGCTGAAACGGAGTCGGGAATTCGGCGCGGGGTCAGTTGGCCTTCGTGGGGATGGGTTTGCCGTCCTTGTCCCTCTTCGTGTTGTCCACCTTCACCACCTTGTCGGCCTCAAGTTCTCGGGCAATCGCCTTGTAACTGCCACTGACGACCTCAAGTCCTTCGGTGACACCCTCGGTGACTTCATAATAGGCGTCATCACTGATTCCGCGCTTCACCGGAAGCATCCTGGCCTTGCCATCCACGACCGTAAACACCACATCCGCTGGTTTTTCCGCTTTGTTCTTCTTCTTTGCCAACCCCACGAACTCCTGCGCCTCCTGCTGCTCCGCTTTTTCCTTCTCGCTCATCTTCTGGTCGGGCTTCTTCGAGTCCTTCGGCAGTCGGGTTGTGACCGACTGAATCGGCACGGTCAGCACGTTGGTGCGGTAACGGGTTTCGATGTCGGCCGTCACCGACATGCCGGGAAGGAAGCGATCCTTGTCGGTGATTCGGATGCGCACTTCGAATTTGGTGGCGTCCTGCACCTGGGCCGTGCCGACACCGGCAGTCTTCGCCGAATTGGCGATCTGCGTGATGCGGCCCGAAAACTTCCGGTCCCGAAACGAGTCCACATCCAGCTTCGCCCGCTGCCCCAATTGCACCAAGGGAACGTCCACCTCCCCCACTTCCACCCGTGCCTCCATTTCATTCAGGTCCGCGACGGTCATGATTTCCGTGCCCGCCATCATTCCGGTGCCGACCACACGTTCGCCCACCTCGGAATTGAGTTTCGCAATGGTCCCGTCGATGGGGCTGTAGATCGTGCACTTCATCAGGTCCTCCTCGGCGCGTTGCCGAGCCGCCCGGGCGTTCTCGATGCGATGCCCAGCCGCCGCCGACTGCGCGGCACGGACGTCCCTCTGGGTCTTCGCCGCATCAAACTCCGCCTCGCCCACAATTTTTCGCTGAAACAGCTCTTGGGTCCGCTTCAACTCCAACTCCGCCTGCGCCAACTCCGCCTGGGTGGTCTTCAACTCGGCCTCCGACGACCGGAAGCTGGCTTCCGCCGACCGCCGGGCCGCCTCGTAAAATTCCGGACGAATCTTCACAAGGAGGTCCCCCTTCTTCACCCCCTGTCCCTCCTTGACGGGAAGCTCAATGATCTCCCCGGCCACCTCCGGACTGATCTTCACCTGGAGCACCGGTTGGATTTTCCCAGTGGCCGTTACCACCTCCACAAGATCCCGGCGCTGAACCTTCTCCGTCTGAACGGTCAATACCGGCACCCGCCGCTTGTAATAAGCAGCGACGCCCATGCCGGCCAATCCAAGCGCGATGAGAACCAGGAGGAGAATCTTGCGCGCGCTACCCTTCGATTTCGCCATGTTCTTGTCCTAAGAGCCTGAGGTGTCCCGGATTGTTTCACCAAAGTTTTCCAATGTCCCGGGGTGGAATGTTACGAACGGATGGCAGCAATGCCGATGGAAATTCCAGTCACCAAGGCAAAGATGCCGAAGACCCATCCCGCTGCCATTCCCCAGGTCCTGCCGGTGAGGCGCGCCAGGCCGCCCGCCAACACCGCGCACCACCAGAGATTGAACACGCTCAACGCGGAGAGGAGCACCTGAAGCGGACTTCCGGGACGAACCTCGGGCGCCAACAATGCCGGGCCGATGCTGACGGCAAGGGATCCCTTCATGACGACAAGACACAGGGTCGCCACGGTTCCCAGCGCGGGAATCAGGCTGGCGAGACCCGCCACCTCCATCCATCTGGTGTAGGGGATCGGGGCTCCCAGGCCCCACCGCGAAATACCCGCCAGGATTCCCGCCACCAGAAACAACAGGGCCACCGATGCCCCGGCGGCCCCGAAGGAACCCGCAACCCGGACGATGGTTCCCATCATCGGCCGCATGGAATCGATCTGCTCCTGCGCCTTCTCAGCGTTCGCAGCGCTCATTTTCCCGGACGCCACCTGCTTTTCCAACTGGGCCGCTTGCTGGGTCATGACCTCGTCCATGACCGCCGATTGCGAGAAGGCTACGCACACGAAGAGAATCCCAACTGCGATCGAGATCAAAACCGGAACGATCCAATTGGAGGCGCAGAAGGGCTCCGAGCGCACCGAATCCCACGCCTCGCCAGGGGCAACCAGAATATTCATCAGGCGTGCAGCGAGCGACGAGGGCGGCGGAATAGCCACAGGAGGCTGAGGGACATCACCCATAACGAATGGACCAAAGTGACGTGCCATCCTCACGCGACGCCCGCGAACCTGCAAAGACGATTCCTCCGAACGACCCCGGGCGAATCACCCGCTGCCGCTACTGACCCGCGCCGGACAGGATCTGCTCCGCCGCCTTGCGGACCGAATCGGCAAGTTCCTGCGGCGCCATGACCCGCGCCGCGCCGCCCCATCCCAAAACCCAGCGTTGAACCTCCTGGAGACTGCCCAGTTTGAGATGCATCTCCACGCCTCCTCCCGGCAGCTCCACGAGCCGCTGGGAATTGTGCCACTTCTTCTCCCGAAGGTAGTCCGCGACCTTCTCCTCAAACCGGAGAATCACGTCAAAGTCCCCTTCGCGTGAGTGAACGCCGAAGCTGTCCCGAAGCAGTTTCTCCAGTTCGAACTTCGCCGGACGCTCAAAGGTCTCCCCCGAAGACTCCACGGTGGTAATCCGGGCCGGAACAAACCTTCGGATCGCCTTCCGCAGATGGTCGAACGCGAACAGGTACCAGTCCCCATCCACGTTCGCGAGCTGGTAGGGATCCACGATCCTCTCCTCGGCTTCCCGGGAGCCCGGCTTCCGATACCGGATGCGCAGCCGTTCGCGCTTCTGCGCCGCCCGCGTCAGGGCCTCCAAAATCGGGGGGACGTTGACCAACGGTTCCGCCGTCGTCCGAAACGTCACCGCCTGCTCCCACTGGGAGAGATTCAACGAAACGGCGTCGGGAAGCGCCTGCTCCAGCTTCCTCAGCGCCCCGACGAGCCGCGCTTCGAACGGAGTGCCCCGGTATTGCTGCAACGCCTTCTCCGCCACCAACAGCGCGAAGAGTTCCCCTTCCGTAATCTGCAGGGTCGGGAAGGACTCCACATCCTCCGTATAGCGATACCCATTGTGGGTGGCATCAAACTCCAGCGGGAGGTTCAGACGGTCCCGCATGAACTCAAGATCGCGCTGGACGGTCTTGGTGCTGACCTCCAGGCGTCGCGCCAACGTGGAACAGTTGGGATAGCCCCCCTGCTGCAATACCGCGTGGATCTGCATCATGCGATCCAGCGGAGGCCGCGTGGCGGGCAGCGGAGTCGGTTCGCGTCGTCTCATCGAAGGCTCCGGACCGGATTGCCCCGCCTTACCCGTGCTCGATGCAGGCGTAGGCGTTGTGGTTGTGAATGCTCTCGTAGTTCTCCGCCTCCACCTTGTACCAGGTCATTCCCGGGCGGGCCTTGAGCTTCACGGCGACGGCGCGGACGAGATCCTCGACAAAAACCGGATTCTCGTAGGCGCGTTCCGTCACGGCCTTCTCATCCTCCCGCTTGAGCAGCGAATACATCTCGCTGCTGCCGCAGGATTCAATCAGCGCGATGAGGTCCTCGATCCAGAAGGTATCCGCCGTGCGCACCTGGACCGTCACCTCACCCCGCTGGTTGTGGGCCCCGTAGCGGGCGATGGCCTTCGAACAGGGACACAGCGTCGTGACATTGCACTTCACCGTCAGGACAAAGTCATACTCCTTCCCCATCATGGCCGCCTCAAACCGGACGGTGTAGTCCATCACCCCCGGCTTTTTGGAAACCGGGGCGCGCTTCTCCAGGAAGAAGGGGAACTCCAGCTCCAGGTGTGCGTTCTGCGCGTGCAACCGCTCCTGAAGGTCGCGCAGGATCACCGGAATGCTCTCGACGTGGATGAAGCCCCCGTGCGCGTTCAGGGCCTCCACGAAGCGGCTCATGTGGGTCCCCTTGAATTCATGCGGCAGATCCACAAACAGGCCGACCGTGGCCACCGTGCTCTGGACCGACTCGGCATTCTTGTCCCTAACCTGGGCCGGAAACCGAAGCCCGCGGACACCGACCTTGTCGATCCGAAGCCGGCGATGATCCGGCTCGTTCTGCTTGTCGGTGAGTCCCGAGGCCGCAGGCGAACGGCGGCGGGACGCAGGGGCGCGGGGCGGACGTGCGTCGGGAGCGGAGGATGAGGAGCGTCTCACGGGTGGCGCACCGTACCATTCCGGTTCGGGACGGCAAATCCATCCGTCGAACCGGTTCGCAGATCCTCTACGCCCCGCCAGAAGCCGCACGCCGGCGGGACTTGGGCAACAGGCGCGCGACGTACTTGCCCAACAAATCCGCCTCAAGATTCACCCGGTCCCCCACCGCGCGATCCGCCAGCGCCGTCACCTCCCGCGTGTGGGGAATGATCCAGACACGGAACCCCGTCCTCGTTACTGCCGCCACGGTCAGACTGATGCCGTCCACCGCAATCGACCCCTTGAACAGCAGGAACGGTCGGACGGACTTTGGCGCCGCCACTTCCAGGACATGGTCCGCCCCTCTCCGTTCCCAACGGGTAATGGTCCCGGTGTCGTCCACGTGGCCGGTCACGAAGTGACCTCCCAAACGCGCACCCACCGCGAGAGATCGCTCCAGATTGACCCGGGCTCCCGTTGCCACCGAGGAGAGGTTGGTCCGGTTCCATGTTTCCCGAAGCAGGTCAAAGGACAGGACGGTCCGACCCCGGATCGACCGTCGCGCCACAACAGTCAGGCAGCATCCATTGACCGCAAGGCTGTCCCCCACCGCGACGCCCTTACCCGCAATCCGGGCCGCGACGTCCAGACGTATGGACTCGGGCGCAATCCGGACGGCATCGACAACTCCTGTTTCCTCAACGATTCCGGTAAACATGACAACGGGGTCTCTGGGCAAATCATCCCTTGGATCCCGGACGACGGGAAACAGGATAGACAATGCGGGCCTCCAACAGCAAATCGAGTCCCAGGCGCGTCCACTGGATCTCGTCCAGATCCGGCATGGAGGCGCGGGAACCAAAGCCCGCTCCCGCCACGGCCCGCGGGGCATTCCATCCGGAAAGAATCCGCGGCGCATAAAACATGGCCACCCGATGGGCGAGCCGGTCGCTGAGAAAGGAGGCATGCACTTCCCCACCGCCCTCCACAAGGACACTCGTCACTTCGCGACGCCCCAGGCGCCCCATCAGCCAGGACAGCGAAATGCGTCCCTTTCGGAGGGGTGCCACCCAGACGTCCACCCGACGCCGGATCGGTTCCAGGCGCCGTTCCGATGTCCCCCGACCGACCACCACCACGGTCCGATCCGCATAGGCATCCGTCAGAACCTTGGACTCCATCGGAATCCGGGCGTGAGTATCGAGAATGACTCGAAGCCGGCATCCCGCCCGACCCGGTGCCCGAAGGGTTAAGGACGGGTCATCCGCGAGGACTGTTCCGATTCCAACCAGGATCGCATCATGGGCCCGGCGCAGCCTCTGACCCCGGGCACGAGCCCGGGGCCCCGTCAGCCACTTGGATTCCCCCGAGTCGGTCGCGATTCGTCCATCGAGACTCATCGCCGCCTTCAGGGTGACGAGGGGACGTCCGGTTCGAATCCACCGATTAAACCCACCGTTCAACTGCGTGGCCTCCTCCGCGAGGATCCCGTCCACGACTTCCACCCCGTGTTCCCGGAGGAGTTGGAAACCTCGACCGGCATGTTTGGGATTCGGATCCGTCGCCGCGACGACCACTTTCCGGATGCCACGGTGCAGGATGGCCTCCGTGCAGGGAGGAGTCCGGCCTTGGGTTGAGCAGGGCTCAAGGGTCACATAAAGGGTCGAACCCCGAATTCGTTCGCCCCGCAGTTCCGCATCCCGCAGAGCCTCAATCTCCGCGTGCGGCCCACCCGCGCGGTGATGCCATCCCTCGCCCAGAATCCTCCCCTTCCGCACCAGGACGGCCCCGACCATGGGATTCGGTGACGTTTCGCCGAGCGCCCTCCGGGCCAGCACCAACGCCCGGCGCATGCAGGACTCGTCGGTCACAGGCTACCTCGCTTCAAACAGTGCGTCCGCAAACTCGCGGGCGTTGAATGCCTGAAGATCCTCCGGCTGTTCGCCCACCCCGATGAACTTCACCGGAATGCCCAACTCCCTTTGAATCGCCACCACCGCGCCCCCCTTGCTGGTGCCGTCGAGCTTCGTGATTACCAGTCCGGTCAACGTCACCGACTTGTGGAACTCCCGCGCCTGGTTCAGCGCATTCAGTCCGGTGGATCCATCCAGGACGAGCAGCACTTCATGCGGCGCCCCCGGAAGTCGTTTGCCCATCACCCGGTGCACCTTCTGCAATTCCGCCATCAGATTGTTCTTGGTGTGGAGCCGGCCCGCGGTATCCACAAAAAGCCATCGTGCCTCCCGGGACAACCCAGCGCTCACCGCATCATGGGCCACCGAGGCTGGATCCGCCTGATCGGCTCCGGCAATGACCGGAACATTCAAACGTTCCCCCCAGAGTTTCAGCTGCTGCGTCGCCGCCGCGCGAAACGTGTCGCAGGCCGCCAGCAAGGCCGGCTCCCCCCGCTGCTGCATCAGGGCGGCGAGCTTGGCGCACGTGGTGGTCTTGCCGGTGCCATTCACCCCCACGACGGACACCACGGTCAGGCCCTCCGGACGCGCCGTCAGTCCACCCGTCGTCGCGCCCAGGGCCTTGGTCACCTCGGAGGCGGCAATCTCGATGAAGTCCAGCCCGGACTTCCCCTGCGTCTCAAACGCCGTCCGGGCCGCACCGAGAATCTGCTGGGTCATGGCGAAACCCAGGTCCGCCCGAAGCAGGGCCGCCTCCAACTCCTCGAGGTTCTCGGCCGTCAGTCGCGGCGACCGGGTGACGATGCGCTTGATCTCGTGCGACAGGGTCGCCGTCGTGCGGCTGAACGCGGACTTGAGCTTGTCGAAAAATCCCACGGTGGCTTGGTTCAGGGTTTCAGGCTGCGGCGGCGGTCACCGGACGCCGGGACTTCAACTCGGTCACCCGGTGATACGGAAGGCGGATCCGGCCAATCAGCGGCTCCCCCTTGGCCATCCCGTGGCAGTCGCTGCCTCCGGTGGCCGCCAATCCCAGGCGCTCCGCGACTCGGGCATAGCTCTCTGAGGATGTCACCGAGTGCCGGGTGTGCCAGCATTCAATCCCATCCAATCCGGCGGCGGCCAATCGTGGGATCATCGCGTCATCGCGGTAGAGTCCCGGATGCGCCAGCACAGCCACTCCACCCGCGGCATGGATCAGGGCAATCGTGGCCTCCACCGGCATCGCCACCTTGGGAACCCAGCCCGGGCGTCCCTTTTTCAGATACCGGTCAAAGGCGTCGTCGTAACTGGAGCAGCAACCGGCGGCTACCAGCGCCCGGGCGACGTGGGGACGTCCCGGCGCGGAACAATTGGACAATTCAAACACGTGCTCAGCACGCAGGGCCACACCGCGCCGGTTGAGGCGATCCACCATCTCCAGGATGCGCTGGCGTCGTGCCGCCTGAAACACGGCCAGTCGCTCCAGCAGGGTCGGTGATTGGATGTCCATCCAGTAGCCCAGGACATGAAACTCCTTCCCCTCCAGCTCCGCCGTGAGTTCCGCGCCCGGAATGAACTCAATTCCCACTGCGGCACAGGCCGCCGCCATCCGCGGACATCCCTCCACGGAATCGTGATCGGTCAGCGCCACGGCCGCCAATGACTGCGCCGAGGCGTGTCCGGCCAATTCCTCGGGCGAATACGTGCCGTCCGAAAAAGAGGTGTGGAGGTGCAGGTCGGCCACCATGGCTTCGTCGATCAGAATTCCGGAGGGTCCCGGCCGCTCAGGCCTCCGAGGACGCCTTCGCGGTGCGGGCGGGCCGGAGGATGCTCGACTTCACCTTGTCGAGGATTCCGTTGACGAACTTCCCGCTTTGCTCGGTCGAGAACTTCTTCGCCAGGTCCACCGCCTCGTTGATGCTGACCACCGGAGGGATGTCGTCCCGATGCAGCATCTCGTAAATCGCCAGGCGCAGGATCGTGCGGTCCACGGCCGCGATCCGGTGCAACTCCCAGTTCTTGGTGAACTTCTGGATGACGTCGTCGGACTCCGCCTTGTGCTGCAGGGCTCCCTGGATCAGGCCGTCGGCAAACAGCCGCATTCCCAATTCCTCGGCGCCCGCCGGTGGCACCTCGATGGGTTGTCCCCAGGTTGGGCCGGGATTCCGATCCTGCTGCAGATGCAGCCGGTGGGAATCCCAGAATTGGTTCAACGCCGCCGGAAGGTCCTCCGGCGGATTCAGGTCGCATTGAAACAGGAACTGGACGGCCCGTTCCCGTGCCTCACGGCGTTTCCGCATGGGACACATCATGCGGGCCAACCGGGGATCGTGCAAAGGGGTTTGTTGGGGGGGGGATTTCGGGAGTGGTCATTGGTCATTTGTCATTGGTCGGGCCCCGGGCAACCGACCACCGACCACCAATGACCAGTGACCAACGACTACTCCCCCCTCTCCCCAACTAAATTCCCAGTCTACAATCCTCCCTTCCCCAGGCAACGTACGCCCACGGACGGATGGAACTGCGGGATTTCGCTGAATCGGTGCTGTTTGCCCGGACCCTGGAGGAAAAACTCCAGAGTCCGGGGACGCTGACGGACGAACGGCCCGGAACCGCCCTCCCGACCCCCGAGGCTCCCGGGCGACCGGACGGACTGACCTTTAAAAGATCCGGTACGGGCTCCGGCAATGAGTTCCCTCCGGATCACCGCCTCCACGACGACCGCGAGCGCGGCAGACTCCTCCACTTCTTCTGCAATCACGAACTACTCGCCACCGAACTGATGGCCCTGGTGCTCCTGCGGTTCACCGACGCCCCACCGGCATTTCGCAGGGGTGTCGCGCAGACCCTCAAGGACGAACAGGAACACACCCGGATGTATCTCCGGCGGATGCGCGAATGCGGCATCGAGTTCGGGGAGCTACCGGTCAGCGGCTACTTCTGGCGGATGGTGTCGCCCATGGCGTCGCCCCTCGATTTCGTCACCAGCCTGAGCCTCACCTTTGAGCAGGCCAACCTCGACTTCTGCAGACATTTCGCCGGACGGTTTATCGAGGCCGGTGATGGCGAGACGGCGCAATTGCTGGACGGGATCTACCGGGACGAAATCGCGCACGTGGCCCACGGGCTGAAATGGTTTCGGCGCTGGAAGGATCCTAGGGACAGCGACTGGGAGGCCTTCTGCCGGCAACTTCGTTTTCCCTTGTCGCCAACCCGGGCGCGGGGAATTGGCTTCAACACGGATGGCAGACGGGCAGCCGGCCTGGACTCCGGTTTCATCGCCCACCTCAATGTCCACAGCGCCTCCAAGGGGAGAACCCCCGGGATCTTTGTCTTCAATCCATTCGCCGAGGAATTCCTCGGACGCGGTCCCGGATTCGTTCCCGCAGGTCCCGCCGCGCAACTCGCCCGCGACCTAACCAACCTGCCCCAGTTCCTCGCGCGGCAGGACGACGTGGTCCTGGTGGAGCGCGCACCCTCGGTCGCCTTCCTCAGCACGATCAAGGAGGCAGGCTTTGCACTGCCCGAATTTGTCGTTCTTGAACGCGGACGACTCCGGCCTGGGGACCCGCTGCTGGAGCGAAAAATCGGGAGCCTCCGTCCCTGGGCGTGGTCTCCCGACAGTGCAGAACTGCTCGCGCCACTGCACTCCCGCCTGACCTCAGGCGCCCAAGCAAACCCCGTCCTCTTCAATCCACTCCGGGCGGATTTGTACTCCAAGGCGTGGAGCGCCGCGTTCCTTCGGGAATTCCTCGGCGACCTGGAGGACATCACTGAAGAGATCGCTCCCGGAGCGTCCCGCGACGATTGGCTGTGTCCCGAAGACGCAGTCGGTTCCGTCGTCAGGACGGTGGAGGAAGTCCAACAATGCCGCGACCGGCTCCGCAACAAGGGATATCCCCGCATCGTCATCAAGGAACCCTTCGGCCTCGCGGGACGCAATGTTCTCCGACTGTCGGACACCGAACCCACGGAGGCACAAGGGAGCTGGCTTCGCCGCGCGCTCACCTTGGGACGAGGGGTCGTGATCGAACCGTGGCTGGACCGTGTCGTGGATTTTTCCGTCCAAATGGAACTCGGCCCCCAGGGTCTCCGTCTCATTGGGTTTACGGGCCTCCTCAACGATGATGCCGGCCGATTCCGCGCCAACTGGGCCGGACCAAAGCACCATCGAAAGCCACCGGAGGAGGTACTCCGCGCCCTTCCGGAACCCGGCATCCTGAATGGACGGATCGGACGCCTCTACGCCGCCCTCGCGGAACGGCTCGAACCCAGCCTTCGCTCGCTGGGACATTCGGGTCCGCTCGGGGTAGATGCCTTTGTCTATCGGGGAGCGGACGGGCGCTGCCGCCTGAAACCCATCGTGGAGATCAATCCCCGCTTCACCATGGGACGGGTGACCCTGGAGATCCTGCGTCAGGCCGCTCCTGGTTGTTCCGGAGTCTTTCGCCTGATTCCGAGAACAACGGTGAAGGCCGCGGGTTGCCCCGGATTTGCGGAATATGCGCAACAACTGGCGCAACAATTCCCGGTGGTGCTCGCGGGCGAACCGATCCCCAGGGTCCGGTCCGGGGTTCTTTGCCTGAACGATCCGTCCCAGGCGGAATCCGTGCTGGCCATCGCGCACATCGGACCGCGTTCTCCGGCAGATTCCCTTCTTCCCGGAATACAGGGAATTCCACCCAAGACGCAGAAGGACGAACAACCCGCGTCCGACGCCCGCAGCCAACTCTCTCGCGTCAACCGACCTGGGGAATGATGCGCATCTTGCGCTTGGGCGCCTTCACGGCCGGTCGGACAACCGGCCTTGCGACGCATCACAACGCTCCCGCGCCTCCCACTCCATTCCGGACCTCGGTGGGTATGCGGAAATGGTCCGGGTGCTTATGAGTCAAATTCAGCAGCATCTGCGCAGAAATGATGTGGAAGCTCTGCGCCCAGGCGAGGGGCGTGTTGTGGCCGGCGGCCTCCCCGACATACATTTCAGGGACAAACCCATCCGGGGTCATCACCGATTCCAGTTGCCGGAAGTAGCCCACCGCCTTCTCGAAGTACCGGGTGCGTTCGGGCCAGTCGAGATACACGGGCTGGCGATCCAGGCGTTGATCCCGACCGTGTTCCGCCAGCTTGGCGTATGAAATGGCCAGCCACGCCAGACCGAGAGGCCATTCCGCAGACTCCCCCCCGTGGGGAACGAGTCCCTTCCCGCAGTACACGTCTCCCGGATACCGGCGCACACCCCGTTTGCCCAGAAGATAGGTCTCGATGTTCCGGAGCACCGTCAACTTGGTCTCATAATCGATGATGTTGTAGGGCCAGATCAGACTGAGCTGGGCCAGATCATAGGGGCGGCTTTCGGATTCCCGGGGAAGCAGCGGAGTCAGGGCCGCGTACCCGTCGGCAATCATCCGCTCACTCACCGGCACGAGGTGGCTGATGTCGATCTTCTGCCGGTACTTGTAGTCGTAGAACCCCTGGTCGAACCACATCATCAATCCGCCCAGCACCGCCCCGAAGCTGCTGGAGTGCGCCTCAGGCCCCTCCTCCCACACCCCGAAGTCAGGCTCGAAGCCCATGTTGAAGATGTAATTCCGGATATGGCTGATGAGCGTGAAGTCCTCGGCGGTGAAGCGGAATCCGTAGCCCTTCTTGATCAGGTCCCCCGTCTTGTACATGAACAACCCGAACACATCGAGCTGATGGTGCCCCCAGTCGTCGGTGATCGTTTCCAATGTGGTCGGATGCACCCGCGCTGGCATGAACCCGCCACGCTGATGCAACACGTGCGGTTTGACGATCGAAGCCTTGATGATCCGGAGGTGGTACCGCTTGAAGATGTCCATCACCAACCGGAAGCTCTCGACCATCTTGTCGAAGCAACCCAGGTATTCGTTGGCATAGGTGGCGAACATGATGTCCCGGATCCAGTACACGTTGTAGGCGTCCCCGGAACCGTCCTCCGCCGAATAGGGGCTGGCGATGTACCCCCCGTTGGGACGGCGCAATCGCTCCAGGATCTGGTAGGACACACGGACGCGTTCGGAGATGGGGAGTTCGCGGAATGGGATGGCGAGGTCCGTTTTCATGGGGAGGTGGGAACCAGGGCGGCCGGGAATGGGCCGCGCACAGCAGGAGCGTCGCGAGGCAAGGCTCCGTCGGCCATCAAAAAGTCACGGAACTCCCCAGCAAACATGAGTCCAAACCCGACGGAGCCCTGTTTGACGGCCACGAACCCCAGGTTCGGACTTTGACCAGCACGTGCAGAAGTCATGGCCCGAATCCGAATGTGGTCTGCTCGCGGGAATCTTTAGGACGCAATGGCAATCGGGATTCCGTCGTCGACTCAAAGAAACCCGCGAAACCTCAAACCCTCCCGCAGCAAGGAACCTAAATTCCCCATTCCTCCAAATCCTATCCACCGAATTTTTCCCCAACCAGCCGTCACGCGCATGCAGGGATAGAGATTCGGATCCAATCGTTCCCAGTGGGCGGCACTTCCTCGACGCTCCATCCCCTGAGCTTGATCAAGCCATCCTCAAGCTCGCGAGTCCCATGGACCGCGTGCCAACAGAAATGCACAGTAGGTCCCATAGAAGGAAACGAACAACAACTGCGCAGCGAAGAGCCAAACGGGCGGGCCAATTTGGATTGCACGTCGCGAGCGAACAGATCGAGCCAACACAACGACGACAGCCACAGGAAACATCCAGGCCAGGTCCCCAAGCCAACGCCAAACCAATAACTGCGCCGGAATAAAACCTGACCACGGCCTGGAATGCTCAATCGCCGGATTAAATAGGAACAGGTGCATCGCCGGCGTGAAAAGCGAAACAATCAGCAAGGCCAGCCAGGACAAAACCGCCGCCGAATTCGCTTTCATCAAGGTAACCTGACTACTCCAGAATCAACTCGTCGAGCGGAACCAAAGGTGACGCCGTGAGCCCTCGCCCCCGGAGGGATCCCACGGAAAGTCCACTGGGTTGCGGCCAGTGCGCCCATCGGTATTGGACTCGAGGAATGAGTCCAAAACGGGTTTCAAAACGCCGCAACACGCTGGATGACCCAGAACATCGCGATGGAGCCGATGACGTAGGGCGGCACGATCTCCACCCAGCGTGGAATGGGGACGCGGATGGAGCGTCCGGCCGCGAACAGCGCCAGGACGGCGCCGATAAACAGGAAGTGTCCCACTTCGACACCGATGCTGAAGAACAACAGCGCGGCGGGAACGTGACCTCCGGGCAAACCCGCGTCGCTGAGTCCACTGGCAAAGCCCACGCCGTGCATCAGACCAAAGGTGAAGGCGACGACCCACGGGGCGCGCGCGGTGAACCCAGGATGCCCCGCTCGGGCATGCACGATCTCCGAAGCCATGAAGACAATGCTCAATGCGATAACCGCCTCAACCGGCCGTTGTGGAATATGCACATAACCCAGTGTCGCCAGGGTGAGCGTAATACTGTGCGAGACGGTAAAGGCGGTCACCGTCTTGACCAACTTCCAGCCCCCACCGGTAATGATGAGCAGGGCCAACACGAACAGGAGATGGTCAATGCCGGAAAGGATGTGCTCAACACCGAGCCGGGTATAGGTGCGGGCAACGCCCCGCGCCGTCGCGGCCGCCGCCACCTCAAAGGAGGGCGCGGCCGGTGTGAGTCGCGCGACTTGCGTGGTACCATCGAGTCGCTGCAACCGAACGAGGACATCCGTCAGGGTCGTGCTGAGGCCGGCGATGTGAATCGAGCCTCCGGTCAGCCCGCCCGGGCACCAGACGGTCCATCGCTCGGTAGAGGCGCCCCTGGCCAGCGAAACTCGCGGCTCGGTGACGTTTGTGCAGCCCGACGGGAATTCCACGTAGAGCCCGAGCCGAAGGGTATCGCCGAGCGCCGGCACCTTCCACAGCACGTCGTAGGTCTCGGCCCCGGTTTGGCGCATTTCCAAGTAGGCCGGTCGCACCTCGTGGGCGGCCACCCGAAACACGATGACAGCCAGCAGTGTCAAAATGAGCTGCGCCGTTCTCACTTCCTTCCGCCCTTGGACACCTTGGGAGGTTCGATGATCACGGTGTAACGTTTAAACAGTTCCTCATAAAACTTCTGATTCGCCTCCAAACGCCGGGCGCTCGCCCACTCTCGCCTCACAGCATCGCGGATTTCCCCGAGCGCGGGAAGCCGGCCGTCGCTGCGTTCGGTGACAAGAACCAGGTGGACGCCATAACCGGAATCGACAGGTCCCTGCCATTGGCCTGGCGTCAGAGCCGCAAGCTGCTCCGCGAATTTTGCACCGAACTGACTCGAAACCTCGCTGGCCGATGCCGCGATATATCGGTCATCGAGCATCAGCGCATCCCCAAGCGCCGTAGCGTCGGCCTCGCTTCCAGCCTGATTCAACCGCACCAGCAGTTGCGCGGCGTCGCCGGCGAGATTGTCGCGGTGCTTTTGCGGGCTGAGATACACCTGGCGAAAGGTGAACCGTGGCGGAAGGCGGAAGGTGCTGGCATGCGCCTGCAGATATGCACTTAGTTCGGCTTCTGTCGGCTCGGCCTGGGCCGCGATGTCCTCGGATACAAACTGCAGCTTCTGACGGAGACGGCGACGAATGACTGTATCGTCCTTGTCCAATTCCATTGCCATGGCTTCGCGATAGTAGATTTCCTCCTCCACGTCATCGCGGACCAAACCGGCGAGTTCTTCAGCCGTGGGCGGTCGATGCCAGGTTCTGATAAAGCCGGCGGTGAGGTGTTCGATCTGCCCTTGGGTTACTACAATCCTCCCCGCGTCACCGCGGCCGACCTCTTTGGGGATCAAACCGTACACCAGGAACAACCCCGTCCCCAGCAGGACGAAATGCAGCAGCGGTTCCTTGAGAATTCGTTTCATGGGTCCACCGATCCATCGCCACGTTCGACACGGAAGCGGAGCCACTAAACTCCATCCCCTGCCGATGGATTGCTTTCACGGTGTATACCAAATGGGCGAGGTGTAGGCGCGCTCCTGGAGTTTCATCGAGGTTCCGGCGAGCGCCTTGATCCCAAAGCGTTTTGCGTCGTAGGCCGTCCAGCGCGGCGTGGGGATTTCGAGCACGCGGGCGTAGTAGAACACCCTCTGTTTCGCGTCGAACTCCGGGTCGGTCCAGACGGTGATCAATTCGGGATCCCCAATGGTGTTGGACCAGGAGGCATTCTCGACATCAACGGTGTCGCCAACAGGCGGCACCTTGCCATCAGCGCGGGGTTGGCGCTTCGCGCCGTCACTCCAGACGACGTCATAGACCTTCTCCTGCACATCGCCTTTCGTATCGATCCAACCTTTGACAATCTGGATGCGGTCGAGGTTTGCACCGATCGGGTCCTTGAGCGCGGCAACAAGGAAAGTCGGCGCCTTGCCGGCCGGCGCGCCGGTCAGGTCCCCTCCCATCGGCACGCCTTTGGAGTAGCCGATCGCCGCGGGCATCCGGTCCTTGGCATCGGCCGAAACAAAATCGAATCCACCAAAGAAGCGGACGATCATGCGCGTGCCGGTGGTCGCATAGACCTCGCGGCGCTGCATCGCATCGAAAATCGATGCCCGGGTGTTCTCCTGGGCCCAGACGGCGGCATAACCGGACGCGCCCACTTCCCAATCCATGATCTTGATGCCGGTCTTGGGATTCTGAATGAAGACCTTGGTCAGCCGTTCCGGATTCGGTTCCTGCGGTGTCGTCTTCCCGAAGAAATTGTCCTCTTCCATCGCCGTCAGTCCGGTGTGCGCGTCACTGCTGCCGATCATGCCGAACTTGTAGGGATTGATGCCGAACTTGCCTTCGAGCAGGAGGCCATTCTTGAGCGCGGAGCGCGCATATTCCAACGGCAGCATTTCGGGCGTCTTTGCGGCAGTTCCTTCCAGATTGCCCTTGTCCCAGATTTCGAAGTTCGCGAATTCATCGTTGGGCGACAGCACCGGATGCGCCTCGCCGGTGCCTTTGGTCTGCGTCACTTCGTAGAGGTGTTCCCACCTGGCCCTTGTCTCGCAGTAGTCCCTGTCGATCTTCTTCCCGAAGGCTTCGACAATCGGGAACATGCGCCCGTTGCTCAGATTCCCGTTGTGCGCAATCGTCAGGACGTCGCTGTGCGTTTTCTCCTCGGTCGCGGCCATCCATTTCCAGAGATCCTCGGGATTGTCGCTGCCGAGCGGTTTCTGTGTCGTGAAGGGCTCGACGAGGCTGGCTTTCGTGCCGTCCTCGCGGAAAATGACATTTCGATGGAGATTGTTTCCGCCGGTGTTCGAAGTCCACTCGTAGCCGATGAACGCCGTGAAATGCTGCGGATCGTTGTAGGCTTCCGCCGCGGCGATGACCTCCTGCCAGGCACTGCGATAGGCGCGCGTCCCCGGAACGGGAAACCCCTTGGGCAACTTGCCCTGACCGAAGCTCGCGATGATATCCATTGCGGCCTCGGCACCTCTGCCGCCCCTGATCATGTCGTACCACTTTTTGCCTTGGGGCGTTGCCATCAGTTCCGGATCGGCGCTCATCAACTGAGGAAAGAAGCCAAATCCGTCCGAATGATCCGCCACGACGAGCTAGTCGAGCGGGCGCGATAATTTCACCGGCTGGCCGCTGGATGCGGTGATCTCTTCGCCGCGCGCAAACCGGTAGGCATCGCGCGGGCTGAGCCGGCAGCCAAAGGCACCCGCATCGATGGAGAATGAAGTGTGCAGATGCGTATCGCCGAAGAGGGGTCGCGTGGGAAAGTTCCGCCCCGCGTAGGGCGAGTAGCCTGCCTTTTTCGCGAAGACCTTTTCCAGCGTCTCCCGGTCGGCCTGCCCGATGTCGGTCTGTTCCGCCGCCATCACCGACTGCGCGGTCAACAGCGCGGCGGCGAGGAACGCTGGGATGAGTTGTGTTTTCATAGGAATCGTTGTTTTCGTTCCGGCAATACGTCGCAAGAATTGAGGGAACGCAGCCACTTCACCAGTTCGAACTCGCCGAGTATCCCGGTCGTGTCGAGCCGTGGAGGAGCCGAACAAGACTTTGCGAACATCGGTGGCCTTCAGGGCGTAGACTCCCGCATCGGTAAACAGGCGCCACTGGAAGCGCTGTCCGTCTCCCTCCGGCACCTTAACGGAATGCTGTCATAGCTGACCCTCTCCTGCAGTGAGCCAATTTTGGTGGGCGTCGGATCTACCGGATCACAGGGATCGCGCGAGACCGTCGGCCAACGGACGGGCTCAATCGGAGATTCGGTACCAGGTGGGGCTCACCCGCTGACGTCTCAGCCAGCGCTTTTCCGCGATGGACCCCCGTTCAAGGGAGCCGACCGAACAATAGAGATAACCGGAATGCTTCACTGGAAAACCCCTCCCGGTGAGGAACTCCACCGTCAGCTTCCCGTTCGTACTTCGTTGTGCCGATACCGCGTAAACCCCGCCCCCCTCCGCCTCGGGAAACCGGCGCCACTCCGCCGTCACGGGGATTGCCCCGGAATCCATCCGGTGGACGATGCTTTCAAAGTTGGGCAGGGACCGCCGAAAGACGATCCCCCGAACCCAGGCGTCCGCGGCCCCTGCGAGGCCCCCCAGGACCACGGCGGTCGACAACAGGGCAATTCCCTGTCCATACCGGCGACGCCAATGGGGCAGGATGCGAACCAGGCACCCAAATCCACAGCCCACCGCACCCAGAGAAAGCACCCCTTGGAACAGTTGGGTGGCCGGCGACGGCCGTGCTGCGAACGCGACGACGCTGGCGAACCAAAGTCCGACAACTCCGATCGAAATTGCAGTCACGCGCGACATCAACCGTCAGATTCCAGCGTATACGTGGATCACTGTCCAAATCCATCCATGGGTTTCCGCATCTCCTGCGAATGGAAGCCCCGCAAATACAGGGCACAGGCACGAGAACGCCTTTCGCCATGCGCCGTCCCACCCAAGATTCCCATCCAATACGGCCGACGCATTCTGACGTTGCGCGGGACATTCCGCCGGCCGCACTTTTCCTGAACTCCATGCAAAGACCATCTTCCTCCTGCCAATTGCTGGCTCTCGCCTTCGTATCCACCGTTCCGATCTTCCCGGCTGTCGCCGAAACCGTCATCTCAACATTCGACGACTTCAACTTGGACGGACTGTTCGCATGGGCCGACGCCCAAGTGGATTCCGGACCCGACTCATACACTATTACCGACTCCGGATACGGCAGCGGGTTCAAGAACATCAATCCCAACCTCGACGCAACGGGCGAAACAACCATCGAACTGACCGTAACCTTGAGTGGCGACGCGGCTCCCGGGTCCCCGGTATCCGGCCCCATCGTGTCTCTCGTCGATGCAGACGGAACCTTTTACAATTACGCTTGGTATGGTCGTTCCGTCGGACGTCGAATCCTGAAGGCGGACTTAAACGCACCCACTTCAATTTCCAATGCAGGGTCCATCCCGGGATTGGACCTTTCCCGACTCGACTTTTTCCACCTTCAAGACGATCCCGGCGCGTACAAGGGCACCTACAGCATAACATTTGAACACCTCCGACTCATCGGGGCGCCGGCACCTGCAGTCACCTCGTATTCCTTCGATCCGATCACTCGGGAACTGGCTTTGACATGGAGTTCCCGTCCGGGTCGGCTCTATTCAATACTGTATTCCAGCGGGCTAACGGACGAATTCAACCCCGTGTCCACGGATCTCGAACCGGACGGAGCCGAGACTTCTGCGTCGGTGCCCCTTCCGGAAGGCGATTCGGGCTGGGTAAAAATCCTGGAGCAATAATCGGGCTTCCTTCGATCCCCGAAAATACTCCATCGGGATCAACGAATCATCGTCAGGCCAACCTCCATCAAACAATAAGGTCTCTCCGGAATCACCCCGTTCCAATTTCATGCTGGGGGATAGCCAACACCGAGAACGAAAACCACGCGTCGCACCCGTCGACCAAGTGCGGCAGCGGGACCAAATCCTTGGGCGACCGAAAAAATGGCGGAAGGGGAGGGATTCGAACCCCCGGATGGGTTGCCCCATCTCCTGATTTCGAGTCAGGTGCCTTTAACCACTCAGCCACCCTTCCCGCCGGGACGCGAAATGAACCAAGCGCACGGCCAGGAGGCAAGCCCCGGATTCGAATTCTCCGTCCCTGCTCCGTTCGCCCCCTCACCCAGCCCGTGGGAAGTCGGCCCTGGCGCGGAACGGATCCTATTGAGACTCGCATAATAGGGTGTCATTCAGGCCATAATGTGGATTGCTTGTAGCAGGCGGCGATGATGGAGGGGCGGCGGCGCATGCGTCGCAGTGCGGCGGTGGCCTGCATGCTGAGGTCCCAGGCCTGTGTGGCGATCAGGTTGCCGATCTGATGGGTCTTGAGGTTGCCCCACATGTACTCGACGGGATTGAGTTCGGGGGCATAGGCCGGCAGCCGTTCCACCACGACGCGTCCATCAGTGCTGGCCACGTAGTCCTGAACCAGGCGGCTGCGGTGGATAGGGGCGCTGTCCCAGATGACGGTGAGTTTCCCGGAACAAGTCGTTGGAGGTGCCGGAGGAACTCGATGACCTGGGGGCCCTTGATACTGCCGGGGTGGATCTGGAAGAAGAACCGGTACAGGGCCAGGCCGCCGATCATGGAGAGGCTCTTCCAGCCAAAGGTTTCCTGGATCACCGGCGTCTGGCCGCGGGGCGCCCAGGTCCGTACCCGGGTGGGGCGGGTGCTCAGTCCGCTTTCGTCGATGAAGACGAGGGTTCGGCCCTCTTTGCCGGCTTTTTTTTTATCGCAGGCCACTCGACCCGCTTCCAACGGCGGATCTTGGGCTCGTCGCGCTCGATCGCGCGGCGCTCCGGGCGTTGGCAACTGAACCCGTTGTCGCCCAACAGACGCCAGACATGGCCGGGATGGTACTCGACCCCGGTCAGGTCCTTGATGAGGGCCGCCACACGCGGAAGCGTCCACAGGTTGGTCTTGTAGCCTCGGCTCACCGGTCCGGCCACCAGCGCCTTCACAACCACATCGGTCTGTTCCGCCGTCAGCTTGGACTTGCGGCCCGCCTTCCCCTTGCTGGCCAAGCCAGCCTTGCCGCCCTTCTCCCACGCCGACTTCCAACGGTAGGCCACCTGACGGCTCACCCCCAGCCTCCTCCCGACTTCCGGGGCCGAGATCCCCTTCTCGAACATCGCGGCAGCCTGGACCCGCCGCTTTTCCATCCGTGCATGATCTCGCGTCAGCGCCATGCACGAAGCATACACCGACGACACAACATGTCACCCTATTATGCGAGACTCAATAATTGGAACGGAGTCGGAAAAATTGTTCCCCTTCGGTCGAAGGGACGCGGGCCTCAATCCGATCCTCGACGCGTGTGATGCCTTCCTGTTGGAGCGTCCAATCCCCCTGCGCCTCCAGTTCCCCGGCCTTTTCCAAGACGTAGGTGCCCGCAGATGCAGACCACGACAAGACGATGTCCGCACCGGAGGTGGCGACCGCGAGGTGTGGGGTGGCGCTCTCGGTATAAATTCGGACGGTGAAGACTCCGCCCTCGTTGCTCCGGATCGCACACCGGTCCGGTGCGGGCCCGGCAAAATCCAATGCCAATGTGGCGATCCCCGACGAAGTGACCGCCGCCTCACCCAGCACAGTGTCGCCAGCGTACGAATACAGACGGGTACACCCCTTTCCGCACGCGTCGTAAACATCCGCCTCAATTCTGGAAATCCGCCCCGACACTGTCGAAAGATCCAGCAACAACCGCCCGGGATAAAGATCCACGGAGCCCGCCTGGACGCCAAAGAAGCAGAGTCCACCCGTGCCTCCCTCGGATTCCAAGGTTGGGGTGAACTGAAGAATGATGCCCTGTTCCGCCCAAGGCTGACCGCAGGTCACGTCAGACGGGACCGTATCCAGCGTGATTTCAACCGGGGACGCCGCGCTGATCTTGGCGATCCAAAGACCAGCGGCAGCAATCCGGATTGCAGTTTGGGGGCTCATTTACGTTGCAGATGTACCAACGGAATCCTGGACGGCCAGCCGAGAATTGTCATCCCGAGCCCCACCCCTGCGATTCACGCCCGCAAGTTCCGCTTGCCTCTGGGGCTCCCTTCCCCAACTTCTGCGCGCTCTCGTATGCAACTACCCATCGCGCGCCGTGCCGCTTCGTTGTCCCCGTCCGTCACCCTGGCCATTGATTCCAAGGCCAAGCAGCTGAAGGCCGAGGGGCTCGACGTGGTCGGATTCGGCGCGGGCGAACCCGATTTCGACACGCCGCAGCACATCAAGGACGCCGCCGCCAAGGCACTCGCGGACGGATTCACCAAGTACACCCCCAGCTCCGGCATCCCCGAACTGCGCCAGGCGATTGCCGACAAGTTCCAGCGGGAAAACGGACTCAGCTATAAGCCGTCCCAGATTATCGTCAGCAACGGTGGCAAGCACTCCTGCTACAACGTGATCCTGGCCACCTGTCAGGAGGGGGACGAGGTGCTGATCCCCGCCCCGTATTGGCTGAGCTATCCGGAGATGGTGAAGCTGGCCGGCGCCACCCCCGTCATCCTGCCGACCACCGACCAAACGGAGTTCAAGGTGACGCCCGAACAACTCCGAGCCGCCCTCACGCCGCGGACCCGACTGTTCATCTTGAACTCACCCAGCAATCCGACGGGCTCTGTCTATTCCCCGGAGGAAATCCGCGTGCTCGGCGACATTTGCGTGGAAAAGGGCGTGCTCATCATGAGCGACGAGATTTACGAACACCTGTTGTACGATGGCGCCAAGCACCAATCTGTCGCGAGCCTCAGTCCGGCCCACCAGGCCCACACGGTGATCGTCCACGGATTTGCCAAGGCTTGGAGCATGACCGGATGGCGCCTCGGGTTTCTCGCGGCTCCGGAGCCGATCGCCAAGGCCATCGATGCGGTGCAGTCCCACAGCACCAGCAACCCCTGCTCCTTTGCCCAAAAAGGCGGCGTCGCGGCGCTCACCGGTCCCCAGGACCACCTGCCCCGCTGGCTCGCCGAGTATGCGCGTCGCCGGACCTACGCCTGGCAGAAGCTGAATTCCATTCCGGGCATCACCTGCGTGAACAGCCGTGGAGCGTTCTACCTGTTCCCCAACATTAGCGGGACCGGACTCAAATCCGCCGACTTCTGCGCACGCCTCCTTGAACAGGAGAAGGTCGCCGCCGTCCCGGGCATCGCCTTTGGCGCCGATGACTACATCCGCCTCAGCTACGCCACGGGCATGGCCAACATCGAGAAGGGGCTCGACCGCCTCGACCGATTTGTCCGCGGATTGAAGTAATCGGGCGTCAAAGCCCGGGCACCTCGACCGCCTCCACCGTCAACCGCCAGTCTTCAAACCGGGCGGCGGTCTGCAGCACCGAGAAAGCGGCGAAGGTGAATCCGCAGCCCGCGCCGTACACACTGTCGGGCACCACGTTCAGGGTCCACACGGAGTTCTCGGGAATCCGATACTCGCCCGACAGTCCGAGTTTGTTCGCCAACTCCGCCGGCGTCGCCACGACTGCGGCCGGGGAGTTGGTTTCCTGCCAGTGCCGGAAGCCCCCTCTTCCCGCCACCAACCGGCGCATCAGGGGATTGGGCGCCGACGAGTGCTGGTGACCCCGGATTACGCCATGAACTTTCGTTCCCTGGCGGTTGATCTCTCCCAGGATTCCAGCCACCGCCACTCGGCCGTAAACATAGGCCCGCTCAGGATTGTGCACGAAGGCGGGTTCGTCCGCGAAGACCGTGAAGTCATTCCACATGAATCCCAGCACGGACGGACTGGTGGGCGCCGCGGGCACAAAATCGCGCAACTCGTCGCGGGCATTGGCAGCCGCAGCCGGGTCCGATGCCAGCCACGTGGGATGCGACTTCAGGTAGGTGGCCTGCTGCAAGGCGCCGAGCCGCTGGAACCGCGGACTCCCGGCCGCGGCAAGCAGGGACACCGGGTCGTAACCCGGTTCCATGCCGCCGTGACACAACTGGAGAAAATCGTTGGTGGTTCCCAGATAGAGAGCGACTGGCAGGAAGTCGTAGGCCCGAAGGATCCGGGCGGCACGAAAACCGTTTCCGTATTTGGATTCCCCCTCCGCAAGAAATCCGTACCGAGACACCAGGCTGACGTCCTCGTGGTTTCCGCGCACCAGGTGCACGCGCTCGGGATTCGCCTCCTTCAATCGCAGCAGCGTGTAGATCACTTCAACGCCGTATTGGCCACGGTCGGTGTAATCCCCAAGGAAGAGGATGTGCAGTCCGGGTTCCCGGATCGTAAAGCCATCAAGCCACTTCTTTTCGTTCCAACGCGACACCACGGTCAGCAGTGAACGAATGTCGCCATGCAGGTCCGCCATCAAGATCGCCTTGTCGCCGGCCGGAATAACCAACTTCTCGGTGAATGGCTCAAACGGGATTGCAGGGGGAGCAAACCACCCGCGCGTGCAGTCGAAAAACTCCTCCCGCTTCGGGGGCATCCCCACCCAGTTGCTGGACTGGGACATGGGGCCATTGGTGGCCAGGGCGAAGAACCGATCCAGTGCGGCATCGACCGGACCGAAGGTGGGCAGCGGCAGCAGATCCCGGGGCGGGCGCCGCATTCCCAACGCCCGATTGGCGGGAAGTCGCTCGCAGGCCGTCCGCCATTCCTGGAAGCTGGGCGCTTCGGCACCCACCGAGGAACTCCGGAAGGCCAGGACTAGGAGAACCCCCAGCCATCCGCACAGCACGCGACTCTGTTTGCTGAACACCAGCGTTTCGTGACACGAGTCTTACGCCAAAGCGAGTCGGTAGATTGGGGAGGGACAGCCTGAAGGCTGCACAACCAACGCTCCGTTGGTAGTCCAGGCTTTAGCCTGTCTCCCCGCTCGCGTCGCAGCGCGCCCGACGGCACCCCTCCTCACCCTCGCTCCCTGGACAGCCTAAAGGCTGGACTACGAACGCCTCGTCTCGGTAGTGCAGGCTTTAGCCAGTCGCCCCCCTGTCCCCTCCTTGCCGGATGGGAGGTCACTCCGTAGGGTCCGTCCACGTCCACGCGTCTCCCCCGTTCCCATGGCCAAAGTCTCCTCCCCAGATCCCGTCCAGAATCTCCGCCTCGTCGCCCGGGAAGATGCGTCCGTCACGCTGCAGGGTTCCGGGTTCACCGTGCGAATTGCCGCACTCGCCGCCGACCTTCTTCGCTTGCGGGTGGTCCGCGCGAAAAAACTCCCACAGACCCCGTCGTGGGCGGTTCTCCCCTGGGAAGGTCCGGCACCGAAGGTGCAGATCCGGACCGGTCGTCAGCGCATTTCCCTCGGGACTGACATCGGCACGTTCTCCATGTCGTTGTCCGGGGGCGCCTGGGAGGTCACCGATTCCCATGGACTGACCCTGTTCGCCGCGGCCGCAGGGGCCACCAGCTTTTCCAAGCAGAGCGCGAGCCTTTCCCTCAATCTTCAGGAGGGGGAATCGCTGTTCGGACTCGGCGAGGCCACCGGCGCATTTGACCGGCGCGGGCTGATTCGGGATTTCTGGAACATCGACGTGCTCGGTCACGCGCCCGCCATCCTCCCAGCCCTGAAGCAGCTGTACGTCTCGATCCCGTTCGCCCTTTCGCTCCGCCACGGCAGGGCCGCGGGACTTTTCTGGGACAATCCCGCGCGCCAACTCTGGGATCTCGGACAAACCCATCTTGATCGCTGGCAAATGTCGGCGGATTCCGGGGAACTCGATCTGTATCTCTTCCTTGGACCCGCAGTCTCCGACGTCGTGTCCCGTTACACCCAATTGACCGGACAGATGCCGATGCCTCCGCGTTGGGGCTTGGGCTACCAGCAGTGCCGCTACAGTTATGAGACCGCGGACCGCGTCCGCGGGATCGCCCGGGAATTCCGGAAGCGAAAGCTCCCCTGCGATGTCCTGTACCTCGACATCCATCACATGGACGGATACCGGGTGTTCACCTTCGGAAAGACCTTCCCCAAGCCAAAGGCCCTGATGAAGGAGTTGGCCCGTGAGGGCTTCAAGGTGGTGACCATCGTCGATCCCGGGGTGAAGAATGATCGGAGGTTCAGCGTTCTGCAGCGGGGCCTGAAGGAGGATGCCTTCGTAAAACATCCGCAGGGTGGGGGCGATTTCCTGGGGAAGGTGTGGCCCGGAGTGGCCCGGTTTCCGGACTTTCTCAACGAGCGGACCCGCTCCTGGTGGGGCCGCGAACAAGCCGCACTCCAGGACCTCGGGGTGGCCGGGTTCTGGAACGACATGAACGAGCCCGCGAATTTTGCGCGGCCGGACAAGACGCTTCACCCCTCGGCGCGCCATCGCACGGATTTTGGTCCCCGCCGTCATGGGGAGGTCCACAATCTCTACGGGATGCAGATGGCCCGGGCATCCCAAGAGGGGGCGCTCAAGCACCGTCCGGACGAACGTCCCTTCATCATCACCCGGGCCGGGTACGCCGGAATCCAGCGCCATGCCCTCGTCTGGACAGGGGACAATTCCTCGAACTGGGATCACCTGAACGATGCCGTCCAAATGCTGCTGAATCTTTCCCTCAGCGGCGTGCCCTTCTGCGGCGGGGACGTCGGCGGCTTCCTGGAGAGCACGACCCCGGAGCTGTTCGTCCGCTGGCTGCAGTTCGCGACCTTTACTCCGTTCTTCCGAAACCACACCAACCTCGGGACGATTGCCCAGGAACCCTGGGCCCTGGGGACCGAAGTCGAGGAGATCTCCCGCCGGTTTCTCCAACTGCGCTATCAATTGCTTCCCTACCTCTACGGACGGTTTGCCGAAGCGCGGGATCACGGCACGCCGATCATGCGTCCCCTGCTGTGGCACTATCAGAATGATCCCGTGGCGGTCACCTGCGGGGACCAATTCCTACTCGGACGTGACCTTCTCGTGGCCCCTATTTTAAGGCAGGGAGCCCGTGCCCGGTCGGTTTACCTGCCCAACGACGTTTGGTACGACTTTTGGACCGGTGAGCGCCACGTGGGAGGCGCCCACATCGTGGCCGCCGCACCGCTCGAGACGATTCCCCTCTTCGTACGCGCCGGAGCGATCCTCCCCATGGTGGAGACCCGGCAGCATGTGGATCAAAAGCCGGACAGCACCGTTCTCCTGCAATGCTGGCCCGGCGCCCCAGGACGTCTGTCCTGGTATGAGGACGACGGCAGGTCCAACGAATATCTCTCGGGCGCAGTGCATCGACGCACCCTTTCCAGCCAAACCCGGGGTCATTCCTTCCGCCTCGAAATCAGCGGCGCCCATGGCGGATTCCCTTCCGCCGTCACCAACTGGCGGCTTGTCTTGAGGGAGGTAAGGAAGGCCACACGCTTTTCGGTGGACGGCCGGAAGGCCGGTGGATCGTGGATCGAGGACACCGGATTGTTTGTTGCGGACATTCCCAACCACCCCGGCCCCATCTCCGTCGAGTTCTCGTCCGTGGATTCCGTCCGATGAATCTCCGCGTCGCCGACTTCGATCTGCCGACCTACTTCCACTACACGGCCACGTTTGTCCTCGCCCTCACGGGAGCCGTGGCGGGACGGCGCCGTGACTACGACATCGTCGGAGTTTTTGTTCTGGCCTTTGTGGCGGGACTCGGCGGTGCGCTGCTGCGCGACGGCATTTTCCTCGGAGGCGGGGCGCCCTTGTCCATGCGGGATTGGCATTACCTTCCCATCGTCCTCGCGGCTTCCCTCGTTGGGGCTTTGGTGGACGCTCACCTCGACCGCTTTGACGTGATCTTCAATCTGCTCGACGCCGTCGGGCTCGCCGCCTACGCGATCGTGGGAACACAAATGGCGCTCCACGATTCCCTTCCCATTCCCGCCGCCATCTTTATTGGGACCGTCAATGCCGTGGGAGGAGGATTGCTGCGCGATGTTCTCGTTCGGGAGGAACCCATTCTTTTCAAGCCCAGCCAATTCTACGCCCTCGTCGCTGCACTCGGCTGCGCCACATTCGTGCTGCTGCGCGTGTGGACGCCCCTGCCAGGTGGACTCTCGGGGCTGCTCGCATGCGTTCTCATTTTTGTATTGAGGGTTCTGTCGATCCGCTACGACTGGAAAACCTCCCCATTGCGCCTCCGTCCCGTGGGGTCGTCCCGCGGCTGAATCCTTCCCTCCCGATCACCCCTCCTTGGTCTTTCCTTGAATCCACTCAGTCCGTTCCCGACGGATTGACAAAATTCAGCGACTGACCAGCTATGAATATACCCCGCGCCTCACTGCATGAATCCCTTCATGCTCCTGTGTTCCCTCGGTGTCGCCGCGAGAACCGCGTTCGAACAAACCCGCAAGATCAACGCGCACTTGCTTCCGGGCCATTCGGCAGTCCCGGTCATCTCGCTACCACCTTCAATGGCTACGATGTGCGGGTGACCTCGTTCGAACTGGTGCCCGGGCAGGCCTCAAGATCCTGACACTTTCCTTTTTTGCGGAGGGCGACGTCCTCCAACACCGGTGGCCTGATGACTGGTCGCGGTTCATCGCGGAGGAATCCGATTCGCTTCCAGGGCCATGGTGCGCGCTTCACGTCCAAGCGACCCCGCTAAATGGCGTCCTTAATATCTGAAGTCTGGCGCCCTCCGGAGGGTAAGTCCGGTTGCGTCCGCGTCCGCGTCCGATCTGATGGGCGCCCGCATTCTTTGACCAAAGTGCCCGGTTGTTCCAGAGTGCCCAGGTGCGTGCGCTGCTCGCCTTCCTACTGTTCGCATCTGTCAGCCGGGGTGCCTCCGTTGACGAGTTTCTGACGGCAGCGGAGGCGCGGCACGGGGATGCCGGGAAACGCGCCGCGGCATTCCTTGTGGCCCACATGCCACCCGGGGACGCCGAGGCCCTTTCTTCCGCCTTCCTCTTTGAGAATCTCGACCTGGCATTCGCCGCCCGCACCAACTTCCCCTGGGCCGCATCGGTTCCCGAGGAACTTTTCCTGAACGACGTCCTGCCCTACGCCGTCTTCGACGAACCGCGGGACCCCTGGCGTGCCGAACTGGGCAGCATCGCCCGCGAATTGGTCGGCAACGCCCGGACCGCATCCGAAGCCGCCCAAGCGCTCAATCAGGGACTCTTCAACCGGGTCCAGGTGCACTACAGCACCGGGCGCAAACGGCCGAATCAAAGCCTCCGGGAGTCGAAGGAACTGGGCAAGGCGACCTGCACCGGACTCTCGATCATCCTGGTGGAGGCATGCCGGGCGGTCGGGATCCCCGCGCGTGCCGTCGGGACTCCGCTCTGGACCAACGAGCGGGGCAACCACACCTGGGTGGAGATTTGGGACGGCGACTGGCATTTCGCGGGGGCCGACGAATACGACGCGGCAGGCCTTGACCGAGGTTGGTTCACCGGCGACGCCGCGCAGGCCCGTGCGGATGTCCCGAAGTACGCCATCTACGCCACTTCCTGGAAACGGGATGGACTGTCGTTCCCGATGGTCTGGTCCAAAGACAGCACCAACGTCGCGGCGGTCAATGTGACCGCCCGCTATGCGCGAACCGCCCCGGCACCCGAGGAATCAGTGCGATTGGGCGTCCGCCTGTGGGATCGAAAGGGCGGTGAACGCATCGCGGCCAAGGTGTGCGTTCTGGACGGCGTCCGAAGAACTTGCGCCCTCGACAAGACCAAGGCCGGCACGTCGGATCTGAACGACATGCCCCGCTTCAACCTGAAGGCCGGCACGCAGGGCTGGCTTCGATTCACGGTGGGCGACGAAGCCCGGGATTTTCCCCTGGGCCCCCTGCCCCCCGGGGATCCGACCGTGGACGCCGTCTGGGCGGATCTCGTTCCCGCCTCCGCCGTCCTCGACGAACTGCAGGCGTGGCTGGCTCTTCCGGTCACGCAACGACCCGAAACGGCCGCCTGCCTCACCGCCCCTCTCTCCCGCAGTGAGGCGGCGCGCGCCATCACCCTCATCAGTGCGGAGCGGATGTCGCTCCTCTCCCGGGAGCGGAAGGAGGAGATGGAACAGAAGCGAATTCAGATTGGAGACAAGATCCTCCGATGGATGGACAAGGAATTCGGCAGCCCCCCTCCGGAAGGCCACAGCCTCTGGATTTCCATGCATGGAGGCGGCAATGCACCTCCCGAACTCAACGACAAGCAGTGGCAAAACCAGATCCGGCTCTACGAACCTGCTGAGGGAATCTATCTCGCGCCGCGGGCTCCGACCGATACGTGGAACCTGTGGCATGAGGGACACATCGACCCGCTCTTCCAACGCCTGATCGATGACCATGTTGCCCTTCGCGGGGTCGACCCGAACCGCGTGTACCTCATGGGATACTCCGCCGGCGGCGACGGGGTCTGGCAATTGGCACCCCGGATGGCCGACCGCTTTGCCGCAGCATCCATGATGGCAGGACATCCCAACGAAGCCTCGCTGCTCGGACTCCGAAACCTTCCCTTCGCCATTTTCATGGGCGGCAATGACTCTGCCTACCGGCGCAACGCTGTCGCCGCGGAACGGGGAGCAGAATTGGACCGCCTCGCCGCAGAGGACCCCGGCGGATACCTCCACAAGGTTCACATCTACGAGGGACTCGGCCACTGGATGAACAAGTTGGATGCCGAGGCCGTTCCCTGGATGGCGGAATTCCGGAGGAATCCATGGCCCCGCCGGATCGTCTGGTTCCAGGATGATGTCCTGGAACGCCGGTTCTACTGGCTTCAGGTCCCCGCAGAGTTTCCCGTACAGGAACGGCAGAAGATTGTGGCCACCGTGGAGGGGCAAACCCTTCGCATCGACGGAGACATTTTTGAGGGGATTCAAATCCGGCTTTCCGACCACCTGTTGGATCTGGACCAGTCCGTCACCATCCGGTTGGGAGGACGCGAAACCTATCAGGGAAAGATAGCCCGCAATGCCATCGCCATTCTCAAATCTCTGTCCGAACGCGCCGACCCAGCCTCCGCGGCCACAGCCATCCTCAAAGTGAAATAGCCGCGTCGGCGGATCGACCAACAAACTCAGGGCTCGGATCGCGGGAATTTTTCCAGAGGAAGACGTCCGGTGCTGGAAGCCGGCAAATCTCTCAAACCTCTTCCACTTCGGCCGCCACCGGCCCATTGGAATCCCCGGCCAGGTCACTCCAATTCCGGGGCTCGGCATCGGTCAACCCGATCAAGGCCACGGCGAGCCAGGAGCAGAACCCCACCAATCCAGTGCGGGCCCCGGGGCGGAACCGGCGGATGGCATGAATCCGATGAAGCAAGGGCTGAATGTCCGCCGCTTCCCCACCCAGGATTCCCGACCCCATCCCCGGAGCCTCGGCCACCGTCTCCGGACGTCCCACTCGGTCGATCAATTTGAGGATCACTTCGCCGTAGGCACGTCCTGCCTCCGGCTGCGATTCGAGAGCCCTTGCATCACAATCCTCTTCACGATCCATGCGCAACTGACGCGTGACGAACCAGGCCAACGGGTTGAACCAATGAATCGTCTCCACCGCCGCCAGCAGCCAGTTTAGGGCGAGGTCTCGGCGGCTCAGGTGCGCCAATTCATGGAGGAACACGAGCCGGAGTTCGTCGCGGTCCAACTCCGCCAGAATGCCGACCGGAAGGATCAGCCGGGGCCGGAATACTCCCAGCACACAAGGTGCATCCACCCGGCGGGATTCCAGAATGGCCAGCGGCACATTGCAGCGGCTGTCCGCCTTGCAGGTCTGCAGAATCCACCAGGTTTCCCAGGAATCCATCGGCCGCGCGGTCCATTCCACCCACAGCGACCAGCCCACACCCAACAAGGTTCTCAACACCAGAAGACCCACCACGACCCCCCACCCCCACTGCACCCAGGCATTTTCCAAAAACCGCGTCAGAACCACCGGCTGGGCCACGCCCCAATCCTGACCCGAACCCGGGGCGTCCAACAATGCCGGGCACCGAAATGAGGTTGAACAGGCTGACCGGACTGGGAAGGGACACAGGCCACGCCAGACGAACGATGACCAACATCCAAAGCCGGCACCGCCACCGAGCGTCCAAGTGATCCCCCAACCCCTTGATCACCAGCCAAACCACCACAGCCAGCACTGAAGCCTGCCAGGAAGCCCGGAGCAAATGCCCGAGAAACTCGGCAATAACTGGGGCTTGCATGGCAGAAAAGGCTAGCAGTGCCCGCGCCAAGCGACCGGGGAATTACTTCCCGTCGACCGCCTTGCGCAACTCTTTGACCTGACGGGTATTCAGCTTCCGATTCTCCACAAAATGAGCCACCATTGTGCTGAGGGAACCGCCAAAAACCCGGTCCAAAAAGGAGGAGGTGACGGCATTCACACAGCTGCGCTCATCGACCAGCGGCTTGTACAGGTACGCCCGTCCCTGCTGCTCAAATCCCAAGGCACCCTTTCGCACAAGGCGATTGAGCAGGGTTTTCGCGGTCACGGGATGCCACGTCGGGTCCAACTTCACCAGATCGGCAATGATGTCTGCCGCCGTCACCGGGGCCTTGGACCAGACAATGCGCATGATTTCCCATTCGGTTTCAGAGATGCGGGGGATTTGGGCCATGAGGGGGTTTGTTTTACGTTACGGCTGTGAACACGATTAGGTTTATGCCCGTGAACATTTTCTGTCAAAGGGAAATTTTAACGACGCCGTGATACCGCCGTTACTCGTGCCTTTCGCGCCCCGGGAATGATCTCAAGACGGCTCCGGAAGTAGTAGATGGTGTCCTTCAATCCCTCCTCCAGCGAAACCTTCGGCTGCCACTTCAACAGGGCCCGGGCTCGCGAAATATCCGGACGCCGCTGCTTCGGATCATCCTGCGGCAGGGGCCGGTGGACAATTTTCGAGCGGGAACCCGTGGCGCGAATGATTGCCTCAGCAAACTGCAACATGTTCAATTCATGCGGGTTGCCAATGTTGGTCGGCAGATGGGCATCCGCCCCCTCCGCCATCATCAGCCGGTAGATCCCTTCGATCAGGTCGGAGCAATAGCAGAAACTCCGCGTCTGGGTGCCATCGCCAAAGATGGTAATCGGCTCATTCGCCAGCGCCTGTCCGATAAACGCCGGAACCACCCGACCATCGCGAATCCGCATCCGGGGACCATAGGTGTTGAAGATCCGAACGATCCGCGTCGCCACCTGATGTTCCCGATGATAGGCCATGACGAGCGCCTCGGCGAACCGCTTGGATTCGTCATAGCATCCCCGGGGACCAATGGTATTCACATTCCCCCAATAGCTCTCGGTCTGGGGATGAACCAGAGGGTCGCCGTAAATCTCCGACGTGGAAGTAATCAGGAAGCGGGCTCCCTTGGCTTTCGCCAGGCCAAGGGCCTTGTGCGTCCCCAGGGAACCCACCTTCAGGGTCTGGATCGGCAACTCCAGGTAATCCACAGGACTGGCCGGGGAGGCGAAATGCCAGACGAAATCGACGGGGCCGTCCAAGTAGAGGAACTCCGTGACGTCCTGCTTGATAAAGCGGACGTCTGGGTTTCCGGCCAAATGGGCGATGTTGGCGGTCGATCCGGTGATCAGGTTGTCGATGATGATCACCCGGTGTCCCCGGGACAGCAGCAGGTCCGTGAGATGGGATCCCAAAAAGCCGGCGCCTCCGGTGACGACCGAGGTGGGCTTGGGAACGGGGCGCGCAGTGGATTTCAATGATGACTTCATTTGGAAACGGAGAATGAACGGAGGGTCGGCATCGGATGACTGCCGGTTCGGGAATGGTTCCCCAGGTCTGGACTACTTCGCTCCAGCGCCGGTGAAGACGACCGGGATCGTCCGGAGAAGGATCTTCAGATCCAGCCACAATGACCAGTTGTCAATGTACTCCAGGTCAAGCCGGACCCATTCTCGAAAATCCCGGACCTCGTTGCGCCCGCTGACCTGCCAGAGGCAGGTGAGCCCCGGCTTCACGCTCAACCGGCGCCGGTGCGCTGGATCGTCAAACCGCTGTACTTCATCCAGCGGTAGCGGCCGTGGCCCCACCAAACTCATGTCGCCCTGCAGCACATTGATGAGCTGCGGAAGTTCATCGATGGAAAACTTGCGATACCAGCGTCCCAACGGAGTGATCCGGGGGTCATTGGTCACCTTGAAGACCGGCCCCGACATCTCGTTCAACTGCTCCAATTCCTGTTTCAACTGCTCCGCGTTGGTGACCATGGTGCGGAACTTGAGCATCGTAAACGGATTGCCATTAAGCCCCGCCCTCTGCTGCCGGAAAAAGATCGGCCCGGGAGAGGTGATCCGCACGAGCAGCGCGAAGAGCAACAGGAACGGGAACAGGAGACAAAGCAGCACCAGGGAACCGGTGAAATCCATGGCCGACTTGATCAACGCCTGCCAGGAAGCCTCGGGTCCCGTCCTGAACACGAGAACGGGATGCCCGGCCAGTTCGTCCACGGTGGTGTGGGAAAGTCGGGTCTGGAAAAAATCCGCCAGCAGCCAGACCTCGACGCCCTCCAGTTCGCAGGCCTGGATCGCCTGCTCGATCGCCCCAAACATCACCTGCCGGGGAATGATGAGAACTGCATTGGCGGAGGTTTCGTGCAGCAGTTCCGTCAGGCGTTCCGCCGACGTGTCCGCAAGATCCCTCCGGGCGATCAACTGGAATTGTCCAGGAATACCCGCCGCCAATTGCCGTTCCACCGCGTCGGTATCCTCCGGCTGGCCGAGCAGAATCACCCGTTTGCGGACGGCATTCCGGCCAAGCCGGGAAATGGCCCACCAGCGAACAAGCTCCTCCTTGAGCAACACGAGGGCCACCGCCATTGGAACAAACAGCAGCATGACGCCCCGGGCGCCCTCCGCCTTGCGGACGAACAATGCGGTGATCAGTGCAACTGTGACCCAGGCGGCCCCCTTCACCAGGTGAAGCAGCGTCTGCTTGCGCAGATGCAGCAGCGGGCGGGAATAAAACCCCTGCATCTCCAGCGCAGGCGGGGTCACCACTACGATCACCGCCATCAGCCAAAAATACTCGTTGAAGTGTCCGATCTCGCCTTTCGGATCAAGGGACGGCAGGGAACGCACCGAATGCGCCAGGACCAAGGCGCCGCCGAAAAGGGCTGCGTCAATCAGCTTCTGGAGCTTGGCGTACAGTTGCCGCTGGCGGCGAAGCATGTCGGGCGGGAGAGTGACCCAGGACGGGACAAAAGGTAAGTGGGAAAGCGTAGCGAAAACGGCGCACTCCGTTTACGGAGCCGCAACGACCGCCCGGAGGTGTCGTCCCTGGGGCGGCGGGGAATACCGAAGGAAACTGTCCAGAAGGAGTTGAACCCCAAAATTATTGACGCCGGACCCAAAGAACACCGGCGACAGCTTCCCCCCCAGCACAAGGGAGTGATCAAAGGCGGAGCCCGCCATTTCGATCATTTCAATCTGCTCACACACCTGCCGGTAGACAGCTTCATCCAAAGCCCCGCGAACCAGGGGATCCTCCAATCCCGTGACGTTGACCGCCGCCCGGTACTTGCCTCCCACGGAACGCTCAAAGAGATGGACCTCCCGTGCCGCACGGTCATAGACCCCGCGAAATTCCACACCGCTGCCCAACGGCCAGTTCATGGCCACCGACCGGATCCCCAAGACCGCCTCCAGTTCGTCCAAAAGGCCGATCGGGTCCCGGGCCGGTCGATCCATCTTGTTCATGAAGGTGAAGATGGGCACTCCCCGACGCGCACAGACCTCAAACAATTTCCGGGTCTGGGCTTCGACTCCCTTGCCTGCATCGATCACCATGATGACCGAATCCACCGCGGTGAGCACACGATAGGTGTCCTCCGAAAAATCCTTGTGCCCTGGGGTGTCCAGCAGATTGACGCAATACCCCGAGTATTCGAACTGGAGCACGGTGGAACTGATGGAAATGCCACGCTTCTTCTCGAGCTCCATCCAGTCGGACGTCGTGGCCCGCTGGTTCTTCCGCGCGGTGACGGAGCCCGCCAACTGCACCGCACCGCCGTAGAGCAGCAGCTTCTCGGTGAGGGTGGTCTTCCCGGCGTCCGGATGCGAAATGATGGCGAAGGTCCGCCGGCGCTGAATTTCTTCCTGCAACGTCACGCGGGGCGCAGACTAGCGCAGGAGAGCCGTCGATACCAAGCCCTGCGTCGGCGTCGGCGGCTTTCTTCCCGGGGAACAGACCCAGGTCAGGCCGGATGGAGTTCGAAAATCGCCTCGATCTCCACGGCAATGTTTCCGGGCAGCGGGCCCATTCCCACGGCGCTCCGGGCTCCAATTCCATGGTCCGGCCCCCACAGGGACGCGAACAATTCGCTGCAACCGTTGATCACCTTGGGATGGTCATAGAAGTCGGGCGCGGAATTCACCATGCCGAGCACCTTGACTACGCGTCGGACGCGGTCCAGAGAACCCAACTGCTCGCGCAAGGTCGCCACGATGGCCAATCCCACCTGGCGGGCAGCCGCCTTCCCGGCGTCCAGATCGAGGTCGCGTCCCACGACGCCTGTGATGAGGGAGCCGTCGGTGCGCAGGGGACCATGCCCTGAGACGTAGGCCATCGTTCCGACCACAACCATCGGCTTGTAGACGGCCACCGGTTTTGGAGCCGGAGGAAGAACGAGGTTCAGGAGGGAAAGTTGGGAATCAGGCGTCGTCGACACGGCGGGCATCTACCCTACCCTCCCGATTTCGCCAAGCATCCGCTGCCGTTTCCCGGGGATTTCGGCAGCCTCCTCCCAAATCTTCCGCAGAATCCCCTTCCCTCCCGCCCGTCCCTTTTTCAACCTTGCGGCTCATTTGATGAGCGCCACCACTTTGACGATTGCCGCATTGGCCGGGGATGGAATTGGACCCGAGGTCATGCGCGAGGCCCTGAAAGTTCTCCGCGCTGCGGAGGCCAGGTTTGGATTTCACCTGAACATTACGGAAGCCCCCGTGGGTTGGGCGGGCATCGACGCCGCGGGCGACGCCCTCCCGTCCGCCACGCTGGATCTTTGCCGAAAGTCGGACGCCATTCTGTTTGGTTCCGTCGGGCTGCCCGACCGGGATCCCACCATCCCCAAGGAAAAGCGGCCCGAGCGCGCCGCGCTCCTGCGCCTGCGCAAGGAGTTCAGCCTGTTCGCCAATCTGCGTCCGGTTCGACTGCCAAGGGAGTTGTCCCACGCCTGCCCGCTCCGCCCCGAACGCCAGGGCGACGGACTGGACCTCCTGGTGGTCCGTGAACTCACGGGCGGCCTGTATTTTGGCCAACCGAAGAAGACCGAGGACATCCCGGGCGGTCAGCGGGCCGTGGACACCATGGTGTACACCAGCCCCGAAGTGGAACGGATCGCGCACGTCGCTTTTCGAACCGCCCGTCTCCGCCGGAAAAAAGTCACCAGCATCGACAAGGCAAATGTTCTGGAGAACGGAATCCTCTGGCGAGAGGTCGTCACCCGCATCGCCCGGGAGTATGCCGACGTCACCTTGGAGCACATGTTTGTCGACAACGCCGCGATGCAACTCGTGCTGAAGCCCACCCAGTTTGACGTGGTACTGTGCGAGAACCTGTTCGGGGACATTCTGTCCGACGAGGCCGCAGCCCTGGCCGGCTCCCTCGGCATGCTGCCCAGCGCCAGCCTCGGAAACACGACGGGAGACCGCACCTTTGGCCTCTATGAGCCAGCGGGAGGCACGGCCCCTGACATCGCCGGGAAAAACCTCGCCAACCCCATTGCCCAGATCCTGTCTGCCGCCCTGATGTTGCGGCATTCCTTTCGACGCGACGATGCGGCGGCCGCGATCGAGTCCGCCGTCCAACGCGCCATCTCCCAGGGACTGCGCACAGGGGACATCTTCAACCCGACCGACTCCGGGGCGCGGCGGGTCGGCACCCGGGAAATGGGAGACGCAATCGCCGCAGCGGTCTGAGCCGTTCCCCCACTCCGAGGTCTGCAGGGTTGCGGCCCGTTTCCAACGCTCGGGCGCTTGCCAACCGAAGCACCATGGAGAGACTTGGCACGTCCCCATGCGATTTCTGGATCGGCAGCATACGGTCGCCGGACCGGGATTTTCCCGATGGCTGGTGCCCCCGGCAGCCATTGCCGTGCACATGTGCATTGGTGAGGTGTACGGATTCAGCGTCTTCAACGTCCCGCTCACCCGCCTGATCGGCATCTCCGCCTCGGTCCCGGATCGCGACTGGACCATTCCCCAGGTGGGCTGGATCTATTCCATTGCCCTGTTCATGCTGGGCATCTCCGCGGCTGTGTTTGGCAAATGGGTGGAACGCAGCGGACCGAGGAAGGCAATGACCACCAGCGCCGCCTGCTTCTGTGGTGGGTTCCTCGTGGCAGCCCTGGGCGTCCACTGGCATCACCTCGGATTGCTGTACCTCGGCTACGGCTTCATCGGGGGAATCGGACTCGGACTCGGCTATATCGCGCCCGTCTCGACGTTAATGAAGTGGTTCCCGGATCGGCCCGGCATGGCGACGGGCATGGCCATCATGGGATTCGGCGGCGGAGCGCTGATCGGCTCGCCGCTCGGAGTCCAGTTGATGGATCACTTCCGTTCCCCGGTCTCCCAGGGAGTTGCATCAACATTTGTCACCCTCGCGCTCCTCTATGCCGCGTTCATGCTGTTCGGAGCCTGGCTGGTCCGCGTTCCTCCACCGGACTGGAGTCCGCCCGGATGGGTCCCCAAGCCGAGACCCCGCGCCATGGTTACCCAGTCCCAGGTCACGGCGGACCAGGCCCTCCGGACCCCCCAATTTTGGATGCTTTGGGTGGTGCTCTGCATGAATGTGAGCGCCGGTATTGGCATCCTCGGCCAGGCCTCCCTGATGTGCCAAGACCTCCTGGGTGTCTCCGCCGCGGTGGGTGGCGGCTTTGCCGGATTGCTTTCCCTCTTCAACATGGGGGGCCGATTCTTCTGGTCTTCGGTGTCCGACTACACAGGACGTCGGACGGTGTACTCCATCTTCTTCCTTCTTGGCGCGGTGTGTTACTGCCTGATTCCGCAAACCCAGCGACTGGGCAGTCAGACGCTTTTCGTGGCGGTCACCGCCGTGATCATCTCGATGTACGGCGGCGGCTTCGCGACCATTCCGGCCTACCTGCGCGACCTGTTCGGAACCCATCAGGTCGGCGCCATCCACGGACGGCTTATCACCGCCTGGTCCATCGCCGCGGTCCTCGGGCCTTCCCTGATCAACTATCTGTCCACCGCCCGCAAGGCGGCGGGAATTCCCGCGGCTGAGGCATACACTCCAACGCTCTACCTCATGGCGGGATTGCTGATGATCGGTCTGGTGGCCAACCTGATGGTCCGGCCCGTGGACTCGAAACATCATCTCGACGACAGCGGCCCAACTCCCCGCAACTCATGAAGTCGGCCAAACTCGTCGTCGCCTGGCTCGTGGTGGGCGTCCCGCTCGCCTGGGGTGTGTTCCATTCGGTAAAGCGGTCCCTTCCCTTGTTCCACGGGGGATCCCGTCCACCGGCGGCATCACCACGATAGTGGGGAAGGCCGGACCCCCTTGGTCCGATTTCAGGTCGGCGGACGTTTCGAACCGGACCACGCCAACCGACTCCGAGGCCATTCTCCACGCAAATCGTCCCAAAACCGCTGGGTTTCTCCATCCTCCCATTTGCTGGCACGCCGGTTGCACGGGGAGGTTTGTCGGCCGCCGGCGGCCCCGTTTCGGGATGTCTCCGCTCACGCCGCGAATCACATCAAACCTCCATGAAACAACGCATCCTCGGTGGCGCCTCCCTTTTGACGGCGTTCGTGACCCTGCTCCTGGCCTTCGTCGCCTTCACCCCTCCCGCCGTGCAGGCGGCCGGCGGTGGCAGTGGCGGTGGCAGTGGCGGTGGAGGGTCCACCGTTCTCGAGGTCCGGGTCACCGGATACATCACGGCGATCGACTACGCGAACCAGACCCTGACGGTGGGCGCGTCCTACTACGGCACCGGCAAACTGCTGGTCACCTCAGCCACCAAGATCTCCCTCAACAACGTCAACTGCTCCCTGAACCAGATCAAACTCGGGGACTGGGCCGAAGCCCGCTACAACTGGACCACCAAGGAGGCGACGAAACTCTCCGTCACGCGACTCTGATCCACCCGTTGGGGGGCCCGGTTCCCAGCGAACCCGTCCCCATCCAACATTCCCAGGCGGCGGATTCCGATACCGGAACCGCCGCCCATTCCTTTGAGTGGCAGTTCCTGCTACTTCGCGGCCTCCCGCGGAGCAGCATCTCCAACCTTCAAGGTGGGAATCTTCGCATCGTCCCGCACGTTCAACGCAACCCAGTGTCCGCTCAACGCGTGGGTCGGAAACCCACAACAAAACGCATATTCGCCCGCTTCCCCGGCCGTGAACTTGAACGACGCCTTGTTGAGGCTCATGCCCTGGACCGGATTCGGAACCGAGGCGCCGCTGAACGCCGGATCCCCCATCTGAACCTTCTTCGTCTTATCCTTCTCCACGACCAAAACACTGTGGGGCACGGGACTCGGATTGATGAAGGTGACCTCCACGTTCCACCCGGTCGGAATGGTGTAGGTGGCGTTTCCCTTGAAGAAGCCGTTGAAATTCATCCCGTAGTTGGCCGGGGTGTAGGCGGCGATCAGGGTGATCCGAACCGTCTTGGGCGCGTCCGCGAGCCGCAGAAAATCGGCGTCCGTGATCCCTTCGATCAGCTCCTTTTTCAATCCCGACGCCGCGTGGGCCGACGCATCGTGGGTGGCCGGCTTTTCCTGGGCGTGGGTCGCGGTTCCCACCAGCATACCCAGGCACACCGCCATTCGGAGGCAACGAAGCAAATTCATGTTGGCGAAGTCTCGGCACCGGCCGGCATAAAAACCAAGCCCGGACCGTCCCCGGGTCCGGGCGCGAATTCCATGCCCGCCCGCTTCGGCTACTTTTGCAGGGGTGCAACCACAGCGCCGGCGGGAACCTTGTCCGCCGCGACGATCTTCCACAGCGCTCCGCGCTCGCTCTGGTAGGGGTCCACCGGTCCGCCGTAGTTGGCCGTGGCCTGAGTCAGGTACAGGTTCCCGGTTTCATCCTCGCCTCCGGCCGTCGGGCGCAGCGGCGTATCCAGGTCCAGCAACTCCTGCATCTGCCATTGGCCGCCGCCATCGCGCTTCAAGCCCCAGACCTTTCCGGAACCCCAGTCGGAGACGAAATAAACCCCGCCCAGTGACGGGTATTCCTTCCCCCGATAAACTCCGATTCCAATCACGCAAATCCCCTGGTCGACGTGGCTGTACTCCGCAATCGGCAGCACCCCGACCCTGGGGGCATCCTTCTCCAATTCGATCGGGAACGGATGGCTTCCGCACATGAACTTCCAACCGTAGTTCTCCCCGCCCTTGCTCGCGGCCGGCTGGAAATCCACCTCCTCCCAGTGGTTCTGTCCGATGTCCGCGATGTAAAAGTCGCCCGTCTGGCGATCAAACGAAAACGTCCACGGGTTCCGAAGGCCGTATGCCCAGATCTCCGGCTTCCCGCGCGGATGAATCTTCGAGAATTGCAGTTCGCTGACCCCGAAGAGCGTCATCTGCTGGAGGGGCGTGATGAAGGGATTGCCCGAGGGAATGCCGTATCCGCGGTCGGCCGTCCGCGAGTTCACATCGATGCGAAGCATCTTGCCCAGCCAGGTGTGGAGATCCTGTCCGGCACTAATGACGTCCCCTTCCCACCCGCCGTCGCCCACACCGACGTACAGATACCCGTCCGGTCCGAACGCCATCTTGCCGCCATGGTGGTTGCAGTAGGGAAAATCAATCTGCATCACCACGCGCGCCGAATCGGGGTCCAGTTTGTCCGGGTTGTCCTTGGACACCTTGTACTCGGTCAGCAGGGTTGCCCCGTTGAACCAGAGATCCGCATAGGACACGTAGACCAACCCATTCTCCTTGAACTTCGGATGAAACTCGACCGCGTACAGGCCCTCTTCCAGAAAAGAGCTGAGCGTCTTGTCCTTGATGTCGAGGAAGGGCTTTGAAAGGACCTTGCCGTCCTTGATGACCCGGATCACGCCCGGTCGCTCGCAGACGAACAGGCGACCGCTTCCATCCTTCGGGCTGGCGACATGGATGGGATCAACCAATCCATCCGCCACCTTGACCAGCTGAATGGCAACATTTCCGGGGAGTTTTCCGCCCGGTTGGGCGGGTGTGGGCTGGGCATCGGCCCCCAGGCAGGCAACCCCCGCGAGCAATCCGAGGGAAAGGGTGACGGCGGGAAGAGAGGCAAAGCAGGGCTTCATACGCGAGATTGGGGACCCGCTTCTGATACGGTGAGCCGGCCGGTCCGGGCAAGCGGCAAACACCTCCTGGCAATTCCTGGGTGCCATCCACTCCCGCCCCGCCTACGCTCGCCTCGTGCTCTCCCCCACGCAGCTTCTGCGAACCCTCGCCGGCCTGATCCTCGCGGGAACCATGGCCTGGGAGAACGGGATTGCCGCGGAACCGCAGCTCCGGAATCTCCAGTATCAACTGGAAACCAATGTCCCCTACCGGACCGGAGCCCAACTCCCGGACGGAATGAGGGAACGGTGCCAGTTGGACGTGTACCATCCCGTCGGCGCGACGAACTTTGCCACGGTGGTCTGGTTCCATGGCGGCGGATTGACGGGCGGGGAGCGGGGCGTGCCCGCCGGCCTCAAGGGCCAGGGAATTGCCGTGGTCGCCGCGGGCTACCGTCTGAGTCCACAGGTCCACGCGCCAGCTTACATTGAAGACGCCGCCGCCGCAGTGGCATGGACCTGCCAGCACATCGGGGACTATGGAGGGAATCCGAATCGAATCGTCGTCAGCGGACACTCGGCAGGCGGATACCTCACGAGCATGGTCGGACTCGACAAACGATGGCTCGCCGCGCACGGGATCGACGCCAACACCCTCGCGGGCCTGGTCCCGTTCAGCGGACAAGCCATCACCCATTTCACCATCCGTGCCGAACGCGGAATCCCGGATACGCGCCCGGTCATCGACGAGTACGCCCCGGTCTATCACGTCCGTCCTGACGCGCCGCCTCTGCTCCTCCTCAGCGGCGATCGTGAGCTCGAGCTTCTCGGGCGTTACGAGGAAAGCGCCTACTTCTGGCGGATGATGCACCTTGTGGGCCACACCAACACCATCCTGCATGAGTTCGGCGGATACGGACATGGCGCGATGGTGGAACCCGGAATCCCCCTGTTGCTGCAATTCGTGCGCAGGGTTTCGGCGTGCCGTTAAGACCCCGTTCTGTTCCTTCCGCCCTGTCAAAAAGGCTCGGACGGATTCGCGTTCTTGACCGCAACGCCATTGGACTCCCACGGTTGCCGATCATTCCCATGCGTATCGCCCCGCTGCTCCTCGTTGTCGCCCTGGCTCCCGCGCTCGCCGCGGCCGAATTGGAGACCAAGCCTGATCCCACGGTCTTCGCGAAGTTCTCCCCCGTGAAGGCCCCGGCCCCCGCGGGGCTCCTGCTCAAACCCGGGGATCGCCTCGCCATCATCGGCGACTCCATCACCGAGCAAAAACTCTATTCTCGCATCCTGGAGACCTACCTCACCGCCTGCATGCCGGAGCTCAAGATCACCGCGCGGCAGTACGGGTGGGGCGGCGAAACAGCGGAGGGGTTCAAGGGACGCATGGCCAATGACTGCCTGCGCTTCCAGCCGACGATCGCCACCACCTGCTATGGCATGAACGACCACCGGTACACGACCTTCGATCCCAAGAACGGCGCGTGGTACCGGGAAAACCAGAAGGCCATTGTCGAAGCCTTCAAGAAGGCCGGTGCCCGCTTTGTACTCGGATCCCCGGGCTGCGTCGGCCCCAAGGTTCCCTGGAGCAAGTCCAGTTCCGAGGACATGAATCTCAACCTCTGTGAGCTCCGGAACATCGACCTCGCCCTCGCGGCCGAGGAAGGGGTGGTCTTTGCCGACGTGTTCTGGCCAATGCTCACCCTCGGATGGAAAGCCACCAATACGATCTCCCCCGACTACGCCATCGCCGGAAAGGATGCCGTCCACCCGGGCTGGGCCGGACACGTGGTCATGGCCGCGGCCTTCCTCAAGGCACTGGGACTCGACGGCGACCTCGGCACCCTCACGGTGGACCTCGGATCCAGCCAGGCATCGGCCACCGGCGGTCACGACGTCGTCTCCTTCGCCAACGGCAGCCTCACCGTTAACAGTCACCGATATCCTTTCTGCGCACCCCCGGGCGACCTGAAAAACGACAACACTCTGCGGTCCGGAATGGCGCTCTCCGACTTCAACAACCAGTTCAATCGTTTCCGACTCGTGGTGAAGAACGGTGGTGCGAAGGAATACGCTGTCAGCTGGGGAGGCGAGACCCGTCCGTTCACCGCGCAGCAACTCGCCGCGGGAATTAATCTCGTGGCGGAATTTGAGAAGACGCCGTTCGACGACGCCTTCCGCCGGGTCGATGAGGCCGTCGCCAAAAAGCAGGCCTATGAGACCAAGCAGATCAAGAGCCTCTTCCACGGGGAGGAAGGCGCCGCGGACATGGAGGCGACGGTCTCCCTCACCGAAAAGGCCCGCGCTCCCCTCGCCGCGGCCATCGCCAATGCCATGGTACCCGTCACCCACACGGTGACCATTCAACCCAAACCCTGAGCCCGGCGCCCTCCTCATGGTTCCCCCAATTGGAAATCCTGTCGCCGCCGGAGGAGGAATATGTTCATCGTCCCTCTTGTCCGCGGCGGAAGCTGCCGCACCCCTATTTTCCAAACCATGAAGTCCCTGCCCCAACGTTTCCCGGTCACCGGATCCCACCGCATCCTTTGTGCAGGCGGTTGCCTTGCCGCCCTCTGGGCGGGACAGGCGATGAGCGCCGAGGTCAACGACGACTGGTCGCGTAATTTCCGGCTCGGCGCCCAACTCCTGTTCAATGTGAAGGCGGACTTTTCCTTGAACGGACCCATCACCGTCAATCGACAGAGTCCCGGCCCCGTCGGGGTTCCCGGGAAGGATCACTACTATGACGACGGCTATGTCCGCGTGGACAACACGGGCAACGCCGGAGGGGACACCTCCTACTGGGGCTACAACAACGCCTCCCAGATCGATACCGTCGCGAACCAGCTCGTGATGAAGAGCGTGAGGGCCTATGAGGCCCAGGAGCAGTATTCCGATTCCGCCGGGGTGTCGCCGGGGTTGGACGTGTCCTACGGATCGCAGATTCGGGATTGGGGTTCCGTCCGGATCGGCTGGGAAGCCGGCTACCAATTCACCCCCTTCACCTTCAAGGATCCGACGACGCTGAACACCGTCTTCGACCGCGACGTGCAGGCCTTCGATCTTGGAGGAATTGCCGTTCCCCCGGCGCCATACTCGGGCGGTCCGTCCGGTGTCGGTCCGTCCATCCGCGACATCGCATTGCCCCGCGCCGACGAAATCGTGTCCGGCACCATCACCGGCACCCGCGAACTGGACGTCAATCTCCACGCGCTGCGGGCCGGAGCGACCGTATTCTGGCGGTTCCAGCCGAAGTGGGCGCTGAGCGGAAGCCTCGGGCCCGCAATGGGACTCGTGCCCGGCAGCTACACCTACAACGAGACTTTCACCTTCGCAGACGGAACCAAAGCAGGTGAATCCGGAAGCATGTCGCACACCGAGGTCGTCTTTGGCGGATATGTTTCCGCCGTCCTGCACTACCGCCTCGTATCCTCGGCGGATGTCTATCTCGGCGGACAATTCATGGGACTGACCAGCGCGGAGTTCGGCAATTCGCAGCGGGAGGCCAGTCTGGATCTGGGGGCGACCTTCGCGCTGTCCCTGGGGGTCAACTGGCCATTCTGACCGAAGGATCCGTTCGCCGCCTGGCTGGGGATGATCGCGGAACTACCGGCGTCCGGAACCCTCGAGGAACGGGAACACGCTGCCGAGGCGATGCTCGCGCGGCTGCGGGCTCCCCAGTCGCGTTTCGCCTGGCTGGTGGAACGGATCAAGGATCGTCCCCACCTGCCCGATGAGTTCCGAATCGATCGCCATCGCGTGTCCGGATGCCTGGTGCGGTTGTGGTTCGTACCGGAGTTTCGTGAAGGCCGATGCTGGTTTCGGACGGATTCCGACGCCGCCACCCTGAGGGCGGTGACCGGTTTTTGGTGCGATCTCGCCAGCGGCGCAACGCCCGCGGAGTTGCGGGACTGGCATCCCCGGTTTCTCGAGCGTCTCGGTGTGATGCGCCAGATGGCGGAGAACCGCCAGGCGACGGTCTTGCGGGTGGGAGGGCAGATTTGCGACTTCGCCACACGGATTTCAGGGGACGGGTTGTGAAGAATCCGGATCTCCTCTGCGTTTCGGATGCGCACAACCATCTCCAGGATGACCGGTTTGCCGGGCACCAGTCGGAGTTGGTGTCGGAAGCCGCAAGCGCCGGAGTGCGACGCATGGTGGTGAATGGATCTGCGGAATCCGACTGGCCCGCGGTCGCCGACCTCGCACGCCGCTTTCCCGGGGTGATCCCCGCCTTCGGATGCCATCCCTGGCATCTCGGGGAGCGGACGCCGGATTGGGAATCCTCGCTCAATCGCTGGCTGGACCTCACTCCGGGTGGCGTCGTCGGCGAAATCGGACTCGACCGCTGGATTCTGGAGAATCCGGATCGATGGCGGAACTACGCAGGTCTGGCAGACCGCGAGCCACCGCCAATGGCGCTGCAGGAGGAGGTCTTCGTGATCCAGATGCGAATTGCGGCGCATCGCCGGGTTGCAGCGAGCATTCACTGTCTCCGGGCGTTCGGGCGCCTTCGCGACCTCTTGGTGGCGGAGCCCCGGCCCGCCTGCGGATTCCTGCTCCACAGCTACGGTGGGCCCGCGGAAATGGTTCCCGAATTCGTCCGATTGGGCGCTTACTTTGGTTTCCCTGGATACTTCGCACACGAACGCAAGGTGCGGCAGCGGGAGACGTTTCTGCAGATTCCGCTCGATCGAATTCTTTTGGAAACGGACGCGCCGGATCAATGCCTGCCCGACGCCTGGAATCGATATCCCCTCAAGGACGCCCGAACGGGAGCGGCCCTGAATCACCCGGCCAACCTCGGAGCCGTATGCGAAATCCTGGCCGCAGTAATCGGGAAGGATCCGACGGAGTTGGCCGCCGCGACTTCGGCGAACTTTGACCGGTTGTTTGGGATGCGCTCGTAGCGGACGAGCGTACGAGAACTCCATCCGCTTCCTTGACGCCTATAGGCCCGCCGCAGGAAGCCGGACGAGGGCCTTGCCCTCGCGCCGCTGAATCACCGCCTCGATGCGGGGAACATACATCTGCGTCTCAGCAGGAAGGTAGGGGGTGATCTGGTCAAAGGTACGCGCACCGCGCTGTTTCAAGAGGTCCCCCACCCGGCCCGGGCCCGCATTGTAGGAGGCCAGAGCCAGACGCCAGTCCCGGAACTTCTGATACAACGTGCGGAGATATCCAGCGGCAGCCCGCGCGTTCTTCTCGCCGGACAAACGCTCATCCTGCGGGGTCAATTTCAAGCCGAGGGTCTGCGCAGTTCCGGGCATGAGCTGGTAAAGGCCCGCCGCGCCCGCCGGACTCAAGGCCTGGGGATCAAAGGAGGATTCCACTTCCGCGACCCAGACCAGTTCCTGGGGAACGCGCTGACTGCGAAACAACGGCTTGAGTTTCGGAACCCAGGGGGCGGCTCCCTTGGGATCCGGTGTCCCGGCCACCTCGACCGTCCACGCGCGCCGCTCCTGTTCGGCGGAGGGATTGGATTTCGGGGTCGGCGGTTTCCCCGGCTGGGGCGGAGGAACCTGAACCTCGAGTTGGTCCGCCACATTGAAATAGTCCATTCGCGGACGCAGCCAGGCGGCATACGGACGGGTCGCTGGCAGATTCTCCAGAACCGGTAGCAGCGCCTGGGCCGTCCCCCGAACCCGGGCGACATCCACCACATACTCCCCCTGGAACCGCTTTTGAAGATCCCTCAATAGGCGGTTGGCCTGGGCGGGATCCACCCCCTGCTCCAGCGCCTTCACCGCGCGCGGATCGAGATGCTCGTCGGCGAGTCGCTTCCCGGACTGAATCAAGTCGTCGAGGGACAGGACGTCCGTCTGGGCAGCGGCCGCCGTGACGGGGATCCAACTGGACAAAATCAGGAAGCGGCGGCGGGCGAGGAGTCGCCTGGCGTTCATGTGCGCCCATCTTCGGGGAATGTCCTCGCGACGCAAGCGGCGTGCAGCCTCGCGAAGTGCGATCCCCTTCGCCTCTGCCAGCCGGCTCTGGCGTCTGAAACAGAGGGTGCGGGACAAGGACGAGGGGCACGCGCGTAGTTGGCGGCCCACCTCGGCATGGGCGTGAGGCCGCCTCCGGCAAAAAACTTCACAAGCTTTTCCCGAGCTGGAAATCGGTTCAGTCTCTCCCCCATGAACACCACCCGCCGCCAATTTCTCCAGTCCACCGCCACACTGACCGCCGGAGCGGGCATAAGCACCCCAGAGTGGTCCGCACGCGCCGCCGAACCCGCAGGATCCACAGGCGGTTCCGGCGTCCAGCTCGCGGTGGCCACCTACTCCTACTGGCATTTTCGGGGACCCAAAGTAACGGTGGAGACGGTGATTGAGCGGGCCAATCGGCTGGGGCTCGCCGGCGTGGACGTCCTGCACCGCCAGATGGACCTGCCCGAGAAGGAACCCCTCACCGCGGAGCACCGCGCCTACCTGGCCCGACTGAAGCGGCACGCATTCCGAAACGGCATCAGCCTGTGCTGCCTCAGCATTCACCAGGATTTCGTGGATCCTGACCCCGCCGTACGCCGCCAGCAGGTGGAGCACACCCGCAAATGCATCGCCATCGCCGCGGAGATGGGGACACCGGTGATCCGGATCAATTCCGGACGCTGGAATACCATCGCCGACTTCGACGACCTGATGAAGGCCCGTGGAATCGAACCCGTGCTGCCAGGCTATACCGAGGACGACGGGTTCAAGTGGTGCGTCGAGTGCTTGGAACAATGCCTGCCCGACGCAGAACGCGAGGGCGTCATGCTGGCGGTGGAAAACCACTGGGGCCTAACCCGCACGCCCGAGGGATTGCTCCGCATCGCACGAGAGGTCAAATCCCCTTGGTTTGGACTCCTGCTCGACACGGGAAATTTCCTGGAAAACCCCTACGACAAGTTGGCGGCGGTGGCCCCCAAGGCGGTGTTCATCCAGGCGAAGACGTATCCCGGCGGCGGCGAATGGTACACCCTCGACCTGGACTACCCGCGCATCGCTCGGATTCTGAAGGACGCGGGCTACCGCGGCTGGGTCTCACTGGAAATGGAAGGCAAAGCGGACCCCGATACCGCCGTTCCCGACAGCATCGCAATGCTGCGGCGGTCATTTGGAGTTTGAATTCGGTAACGACCGTCTCGCGACGACCGCGCGGACCTCCTCAGGGACTGGTGACCTGAAACCAACGATCACCAGCAGTTCCGAGCGAAATAAGAAACTCACCGCCCTGGAATCCCTCCGCCAGAACTTTGCCCCCCGGACTCCCCAGGGTCAGTTCACGGATCGTGTAACTACTTCCCGGTTCAGCTGCCCAAAACAGTCGAATGTGATCCGATTCCAGGACGCAACCGAGCTTCAGTTGAGGAGATGGATTCCCGGGAATCCATTCTGTGCCAGTGGGTGGACTTCCCGGAGATGCGCCGCGGGTGGGATCAACCTGCGTGTGCGGTTTCCAGGGTCCGTCCGGAAGTGGCCAACGGACCATGGATCCATCCTCCGACACGTTGCGCGCCCCATACACGACGCGCTCCACCAAATGGCCCTCGGCATTGCGAAGCATCAGGGTGTCTCCCGTGTTGTTGAGTCCAAGTCCGTCGGAGCCCGGGACGGACTCAGGACCGGGAAGGGCCGCAATTGTGGCTCCACCAAGCCGGGGTTCGTGGGTTCCAACCGGCCCGCCGAAGATCACCAGGGCGGATTGCGACGGCACGATGCAGGCCGGTTCTTCCGGATCCAGCCACGCCCGAACCCGGGTGGCGTCGGACAGCGTCCAGTTACCGAGATTCACTGGAGTGTCTCCCAGATTCACGATTTCCACGAACTCATCCCATGAAGTCAGTTTGGAGGCGAGCGCTGCATCCTGCGCGGGCGGCCAGTCGTCCCGGTTGAGCGGATTAAATGACGGCGCGCTGGAACGGGAGGTTGGATTGGCCAGGTATTCCGAGATTTGAACCTGTTGTTCAGCCGCCGCGGGCACATACACCGTCCAAAAAAGACGCCGCGTGGCCGCAATTCCGTCGGCCGTGAGGGCAACCCGATGGAGACGGCCAGCATCGGCCGCGCTGGCGGTGAATCGCAACGAGGCATTTCGGTGGTGGATGCCATCATTCGACGCGGATTCCTCCCCCCACTGGAGTTCCGCACCTTCCGGAATGTCGTTCCCAGTTCCCGGAAGTATGGGTCCCTGGTCGTCTGAGAATTGGGCCGTAATCCGAATTCCTTCACCCGGCAGAAGCACCTGCTCCTGGAAGCTGTTGGTGAGCGCATCCCCAACTCGCCTCGGATGCTCAATCACCACCGTCCACTCGACTTCAGGAGGGCGTCCATCGGGCACCAGATCCACCCATCGGGTCGGGAGAATCTGGTATCCCTCCGTGAATGGACGCGTCGAATCATTCTGACTCCAAATCCCGGTCACGGTAAACGGCCCCACCGGTTTCGCCTGTCCGGCCAGGTCCACCCGGGCACCCCGGGAATCCCCGTCCACTCTCAGAATGACCTTGGCGCTGGTTCCCGGCAGCGACAGGGCAAGATTCGCCCCGCGATTCGGAAACACCGGAGTCCGGGTGTCGAGGGTCACGCCGGAAATACGAACCCGTTGCCCCTCGAGCGACTCCATCCGGACGGGATCCCCAAGTGCTCCGACGTCGAGGTCCACGGGATCCGGAAGTGGACGATTCTCTTCCAGCACAGTGACGCCCTGGATGGGGTCCGACGCATCGGCGACGACTTGGAGAACTCCATTGGCTTGGGCGACGCGACCGATCACTCGGATCCTCGTACCAGCTGCCGGCAACAATTCCGGGGAAGCCGCCTTCCAGAAAATCGCGACACCCCCGGCCTTGTCCTGAAGGTAGAACAGCAGGTTTCCCGCGGAGGTAAGGCTGACGTCCGTGGTGACGATGCCCTCCAACCCCACCAGGCCCTCCACGGCGGGACGCCCAAACTCGGGCCCGACCACGGCCCGATGCAGCGCGCCGCAATCCGTCAGTTGGTATGGCGGGGGCGGCGGCACGACGACGACCTCCACCGGATCGCTCGTCGCCACCCCGAATTCATTGGAAATGGAAACGTGATAGTGTCCGGCCGCGTCAGGTCCGGCGGATTCGCGTATCAGCACGGGCCCGGTTTCGCCGGGAAGTTCCTCATCGTTCCGGCTCCATTGGTACCGCAGCGGCGGCGCGCCAGAGGCTCCCACGCCCAGCTGAAATCCCGTGCCGGCAGTCACGCTGCGCCCCAGAGGCGCGACCAAAATCCGGGGTTCCTCCGGAGCTTCGGTATCGGGATCTCCCGTCACGGCAACGTCGTCGAACCGCCAGGTGCCGGACGGCGCGTAGGTGCTGGAAGGACCCGCGGCGACGTAGCGATTGGTGTTCGCCCCCCACACGGATACCACCTCGAATGCGAAGGCATCATTGCCCGCCGCTCCGGGCAGGTCGTCGAGGTCCACGACCACGTTGGTCCAAAGATCCGGGCCCGGAGACGTGTAAGTGAAAACGTCCTCAAAGTCGGCTCCGTTCACGGAGACCCGCACGACGGCACACCCGCTGGATCGGGCGGAGAACCGGTGCTGAAAACTCAACCTTGGATGTGTCTGGCCGAGAGTCGGCGCCCGAAAGCGGACTCCCGCGTTCCCATTCCCGGTCCCTTGGGTTGGAAAGTGGCTGAGATTCCATGCCCGCCCGCCCCCGGGCCCGGGAATTCCCGAAGCGAGAGACGCCGTGAGGCCGGCCTCGAGCGAGGCCAAACCCGATCCGAAGGCGGCTGGCGGCGAGTTGGTCCCCTCTGGAGTGGAGGGGACTTCGTTAAAATCCCAAAGGACCACCGGGTCGCTTGCATGGACACTGGTAACCGTTGTAAGGAATGCAATGAGGCAAGGAAGACGAAGAGACGAGTTCATAGGTGTTGGCGCGCCTGCAGACCCGGTTGGATGGATCCGTGGTCGGGCGCGAACTTCCTTTTCCCACACCTCCCGAACTCTCCGCGAGCCCTCCGACCCTCACCAGATGTGGGGAGGGTCCCGGGAGTCCGACCGCATTTCCCCGGGACGCAAACTTCCCAACGTGCGCGTTGAATTCACCGCGACCCTTCCTATAGTCGCGCCCGTCCGTCACCTAGAACGATGAGCGATTCTTCCGACCCGGGACTTCCTTCCGAATCCTGGTCCATTGCGTCCGCCCGCGCCGTATACAACATCCAGCGCTGGGGTGCCGGCTACTTTGACATCAACGACGAAGGCCATGTGGTGGCCAAACCCCTGCAGAACGGGGTGGAGGTGGACCTCGTGGATGTCATTGAGGAAGCCAAGGGCCGCGGGCTGAAATTCCCGCTGTTGATCCGGTTTCAGGACATTCTTCGCCACCGGGTGCAGGCGTTAAACGAGGCCTTTCGCGCGAGCATCGCCGAGTTCAACTACCAGGGCTCCTACCGCGGCGTGTTTCCGATCAAGGTCAACCAACTCCGGGAGGTCGTTGAGGAGATCCTGGAAGCCGGGCGTTCCTACCAGTTCGGAATCGAGGTCGGCAGCAAGCCGGAGCTGTACGCCGGCATGGCGCTCCAGGACCAGCCGGACTCCCTGATCATCTGCAATGGCTACAAGGACAGTGCGTTCATCAAGCTCGCGCTCCAGGGCATCCGTCTTGGAAAGCGCGTGATCATGGTGGTGGAGAAGCTCGAGGAACTGCGCCAGATCATCACCGTGTCCCGCCAGATGGGCGTCGAGCCGATGATCGGGATCCGCGCCCGGCTGCTCAGCAAGGGCGCCGGCAAGTGGGCCGAGAGCGGCGGCGAAAACGCAAAGTTCGGCCTCAGCACATCCGAACTGCTCGCGGCGGCCGACCTGCTGCGCCAGGAGAACCTCACCAGCGCCTTCAAGCTGCTTCATTTCCACATCGGTTCGCAGGTCCCGGACATCCTCACCGTCAAGAAGGCCGTCCAGGAGGCCGCACGATTCTACGCCAAGCTGCAGAAGCTCGGGTTTCCCATTGAGTTCGTGGACGTCGGGGGCGGGCTGGGCGTGGACTACGATGGCTCGCGCAGCGCCTTCGACAGCTCCACCAATTACTCGCTCCAGGAATACACCAACGACATCGTGTACTACCTCGGCGATGTCTGCCGGGCGGAGGGCGTGCCGCACCCGGACATCGTCAGCGAGAGCGGACGCGCGATCGTGGCGCATCACAGCGTGCTCATCGTCGAGGTGTTTGGGGCCATCGACAAGACCCCGCCGTCCCTGAACTTCACCTACGGCGACCAGGAGCACCAGATCGTCCGGGAATTGCTGGATATTCGAAACAACCTGCCCCGTTGGAACAAGCTGGAAGCCTATCACGACGCGCTCGAGCGCAAAGAGGACGCCCACCAGATGTTTACCCTCGGAGTGCTGGAACTGGCGGACAAGGCCAAGATCGAGTCGCTCTACTGGGAGATCTGCGAGCAGGTCGTCGCCACGTTCAAGGGCCAGGCGTACGTGCCGGAGGAGATCCGGCAGCTAGAGGATTCGCTCGGCCACCAGTACCTCTGCAACTTCAGCGTCTTCCAGTCCCTGCTCGACCACTGGGCGCTCGGGCAGCTGTTTCCCATCATGCCCGTAAGCCGTCTCACTGAGAAGCCCACCTGCGAGGGCACGCTGGTGGACATCACGTGCGACTCCGACGGACAGATCAACAAGTTCGTCGATCTCCGCGACGTCCGGGACACCCTTCCGCTGCACGAACTCCGGCACAATGGCGGCGTTCAAGAACCCTATCCCCTCGGCTTCTTCCTCATGGGCGCATACCAGGACATCATGGGCGACCTTCACAATCTTTTCGGACGCGTCAACGAAGTGCATGTCTTCCTGGAGCCCGATGAACCGGCCGGCTACTACGTCGAGGAGGTCATCGAGGGCAACACGATCCTCGAGTCACTCCGGGCCGTGCAGTACGAGGAGGGTGAATTGAAGCGCCAGATGAAGGCCCAGGTGGATGCGGCGATCAAATCCGACCGCCTGAAACCCAACGAGGGCATGCGCCTGCTGGACGAGTACGAGCGCGGCCTCAAGGACTACACCTACCTGACGATCCCCTGATCCCGTGACCGCGACCGGTCCCATGTCGGGCGGGCCCGTCATCCCCACGCTGGCACGGGTGGTTCGCGGACTCCTGGTGCTGTTCTGGGCCGTTCCCGGGGTGCTGCTGTCCGACATCGCGGTCTCACTCGACTTCACCTGGCGTCAGTTCGGATTCACACCGACGGCCGTGGCGGGAATGGCACTGGTCTATGGCGTGGGCGAACTCCACTGCTTCCATCCGCGCGAACGGGTCTGGCGCTTCTCACTGCACCGGACCCTGGTGCTGGCGCTCATCGTGCTCGCCCTGGCGCCGATCCCGGTGTGGTGGAGCCGCGCTCCGGACGAACGCTTCTTCGGCGACGGCATGGTGATGCTGGTGTTCGCGGGCCTCGCCTTCCTCGTGTCCCTCAACGACTCGCTCCGCCGACTCTCGGCCATGCTACCTGATGAGACGCTCCGGACGGAGACCCGCTTCTTCACGCGCCTGAACATCGGAATCCTGGCAGCCCTCGCCGCAGGCGTCGGCCTGTGGCTGCTGCTGCATGGTCGAACCCCTGCAAACCCGAATCTGGACACGATTCGCTGGATGCTGGAGTCAGGCAGGCCATGGCTTCTGATCCTCACCCTCATCCTGCCGGTGGCCCTCACCATGACCCTGCTCTGGAAGATCAAGGGGGTAATCCTGGCGAGTGTGTTTCGCGAGTAATGCACGGTCCTCAGCTGGCCAGGATACAAGGCGCAGACTGCGTCTTTGTCGCGTCGCTACGGTTGGGCGAAGGGGAGGAGGAATGGAGTCTCCTGACGTCGTCTGCTCGGAGATTGCTGATTTAAAAATTGGAGGTTGGCCGGGATTCCGCGGTGTTCTTCCCTACGGGCATGGCAACGCAGCATTGGCTGGTGAAGCAGGAACCCGAGTCGTATCCGTGGTCAACGTTTGTGTCTGACGGCAAGGCGGCATGGACGGGCGTCCGGAATTACCAGGCACGAAACAATCTCCGGGCCATGAAACGCGGGGATTCCGTCCTGTATTACCACAGCGTCACCGGCAAGGCCGTCGTCGGCATCGCCCGGGTGGAACGCGAGGCGTATCCGGATCCGACCGCCAAGGGCGAGGACTGGTCGGCAGTGGATCTTGTGCCGGTTCGCGCGGTTCCGAAGGCGGTCTCCCTCGATCAATTGAAGGCGGATGCCGGAACCCGCGGCATGGCCCTTATCCGCAACTCACGTCTCAGCGTGTCCCCGGTCACTCCGGGGGAATTCGCGCGCATCCTCGCCCTGGGCGGGGCCTGAGCTTTCGAGGAAAATCGACTCCATGGAACGCGGCGGTCACTCCCAGGGGTGCCACTTCAGTTCCGGATTGTTGGTCCGTCCCCGGCCCGACTTGAAGTCCCAGTAGGCCGGACTCGGAAACCGGTCGGCATGGCCATCCAACAGGAGGAAATTTGCCCCCCGAGAATGCACGTTGGTGTGCGCGTTATTCGGTCCGGCCACCGCCGCAAGCCTTCCATTGTCGAAGAGCCAGACCGTGCGCACCGGATCCGGAATATCCATCAGCACCGCCTGGAGGCCCGACCCGGCACCGTTGACATGTTCGTTCAGGCAATAGTGGAAAAGGTTGTTGGTGTTGCTGCGGCGGAGATTTGCTGGGCAGATCCAGGGGGAATTCCCCACCGGAACCGCGGGATTCGTCCGCCAGGGCATCCGGTCATACGGCGCGATGCCCAGAACCCGCGGTAGGTCCACATACCACCCCTCTTCCGTGGACCGCCCGTTTGGAGCTCCGTCCCGGGGCAGCAGTCCATTGTTGTCCCCGGCAAACAGAATGGTCGCGATGCCCCATTGCCGCAGGTTCGACCGGCAGGCGGTGGCGAGTGCATGGGCGCGCGCCCGTGACACGGCCGGCAGCAGCAACGCCGTCAGGATCGCCACAATCGCCGAAGCCGCGAGCAATTCGAGCTGGGTGAATGCACCGGGCCCACATCCGCTCGACCGGGGTGTCATCGGGAGAAATCGACCACGCATCCCCTTCCCTTACCCCGCGGTCGCTCAGCTGCGCATCCCCAAGTTTCACCAGGGGTGGACTCGGGATTTCGTCACCGGATTGTAACCGCTTTCCCAGGCTCCGGGTCCCCGTCAGAGTTCGCCCCGCTCCCATGACCCTTCCCTTTTCCCGCCTGCTGGGACTTCTCCTCCTGGCCACCCTGCCGTTTCGAGGCGGCGCCCAGGTGGTTATCAACGAGATCCTGTACCACGCTCCCGACGAACTGGACGACCTCCAGTACGTGGAACTGTTCAACGCCGGATCCGACCCCGTGGATCTCGGGGGATGGTCCTTCACCCAGGGAATCCAATTCCGATTCCCCACCGGCACCCGCATCGCACCCCGGGGCTTCCTCGTCGTCTGCCGAAACGCCAAGCGCTTTGAGGAATTCTACACGGTCCCCGTCGCGGGAGAGTTTCAATCCCAGATCCGGCGCAAGGGCGAACGCCTCGAACTCGCCGATGCCTCAGGGAAACGAGTGGACTCCGTGAAGTTCTCCGACCGGGCGCCGTGGCCCACGGGAGCGGACGGCCATTCCGGTTCCCTCGAACGCATCTGTCCCACTGCGTCCGGCGACGATCCTTCCAACTGGATCTCCTCTCCCCTGACGGAAACCCGCGAAAAACCGGGCGGCACCCCGGGTCAACCCAACGCAGGCTATTCCGAGTCCCTTCCACCCGTCATCCTCGGAGTCACCTTTTCCCCAGAACTGCCCGCTCCCGGACAAGCCATCGACGTGGAGGCAACCCTGCGTCCCGAGGACACGGCAAAATCCGTGGACCTGTTGTACCGACTCGCCGGACCCGGCTTCGAGAAGCCCGAGGAACGGATCGCGATGAAGCCCGCGTCCCCGGGTCACTATCACGCGTCGATCCCCGCCCAGGTTGCCGGTGCCTTGGTCCGCTTCCGCGTCCAGGCCACCGGACCACGGGGCGGCATCCGGAACTTCCCCGCACCGACGGAACCCCGGCCGGCCCTGTCGGCGTACGTCCCGGAACCCGTCACTCCTGCCAAGATTCCGTTCGCCTGGCTCCTGCAAACCACCGAGAAGGAGATGAAGGCCGCCGAGGCGCGGTCCGAGCAGCCAACCTTTATGGGCTTTGGTCCACCGAATCCAAAGGACCGCGCGCGATTCCAGGCCCAGCGGCAACTCGACGAGAACCTCAACCTCTCAGAGTTGTGGCGCGTGATGACCACCGAGATCACGGGAGAGGACCCCGCCGTGGTATCCACCTTGAGGCCCATTTTCCTTTCCAAGCTGAAGGATCGCCGTGCGCTGATGGACTCCGTTCTCGCCGCCGACGATATCGAAGATCGGGCCGACGCCCTTCCCAAAACCATCCAGGATTTCTGGAATCAATTGGCCCAGGCCGTCCAACCCAGCCTGACCCAAAGCCAGCAGGCGGCCCTCCAAACCTGGATCGACACTTCCGCCGCCCCCGTGCCCATGCCGCAACGGATGGTTCGGCGTCGCGTGGATCTCGATACGGTATGGCATGCGCTGACGTTGAACGCCGAGGTGGACCCGGGCCGCTGGTCCTCCCAGCGCAAGGCACTCCGCGACCTGGAGGCCCGGCGACAGGCGATTCTCGCCGCCGCCCCGACATCCGGCCCCCGCGACGCGCAATTTCGGGAGTTTCGCAAACAGGTGGATGAACTCCGCGCCGCGGTCGCGACCACCTTCGAACCTCTGGTCTCCCCAGCCCAACAGCAACAGCTCGAACGCTGGAAATCCCTCCCCCGCGAATTCGTCGTCGGCATCTTTGACGCCCCGCCCGAAATGACCGCGGCACCCACCGCTCCCAGCGGCCCCGGTGGTCCCGGTGGTCCCGGCGGTCCGGGAGGTCCTGGCGCGCCTCGCGGATTCGGCGGACCCGCTGGACCCGCCTTCGGACCGCGCGGCGGATTCGGGGGGCCCCGCGGACCCGGCGGTCCCTTCGGCGCGACTCCCTCCGAGCCTGGCTCCTTCCGGTCGGCCCTGGTGTATTTCGATCCCGCCACCGGAAAGACCTCGCTGTTCGATTTCGTCCAGGTCACCGGACGCAAGGGAGGGCAGAAGGTTCATCTATACCGGGACCAACCTCTGAACGGGATGACCACCGTGGCTCTCATCTTCGAAAACGACCTGGGGACCCTTGTGGAGCCACTCGCCTACGAGGTGTATCGCCGGGCCGGCATGCCCGTAGAACAGAGTTTCCATGTCCGTCTCTGGCAGAACGGCACGCTGTCTGGCTACACCCAGCTCATGGAGCAACCCAACAAGGCATTCCTCCGTCGGAATGGCATCGAGGACGAGGGTACGATGTACAAGCTGCTCTGGTTCGGGGACGGACTCGTCGGACAACACGAGAAGCACACCCACCGCCGCGAGGGCCACGCGGACCTCGCAGCCGTGGTGGACGGACTCGAGAAGAACTCCGGGGCCGCCCAATGGGAGTTCATCCAAACCCATTTCGACGTGGAGGAGGTGGCCACCTACTTTGCCGTCAACATGGTGCTGTCCCACTGGGACGGCTTCTTCAACAACTACTTCACCTATCACGGACCCGGAAAGGCCGGGAAATGGATGATGTTCCCCTGGGACCAGGACAGCACCTGGGGACTGCGGGCGTTCTCCGACGACGAGGTGTTCACCACGATGGCGCTCACCTTCGGCATGACGGGAGACCAGCCTCCGCCCGACGGCGGCGGATCCTGGCGTCCACCCGGATGGTTCTCCGGACCACTTCTCGCCAACCCCCAGTTCCGACAGGTCTTCCTACGTCGCACCAAGACCATCCTCGAATCGGTGTACACCGAGGCGGTCTTCGGCCCGATCCTGGACCGCTATGCCGCCGATCTGGAACCGGAAGTCCGTCTCCGGGCCACGACCCACAAACAGAATCCCGACGACGCCGTGGCCACACTCAAAGCCAACCTCGCCAAGTGCCGGCTCCACCTGCGCAAACGCCGTGAGTTTCTCCTCACGCAGCCGGAATTGAAGCGGGTCCAATCCGATCCCGCCGCGGGGATCCCGAGACGCTCTCCTTGAGTGCTGCACGGATCGCAACGCCAGACTCCGGTGGGAAGCAGTTTGCGGCGCACTCCCTCCGGATGCTATTCCCACCCGCATGGCGTCACGCGCAGCATCGCTCGTTCGTCCCCTGGTTCGGAATCTCCACGGGTACACCCCGGGGGAACAACCGAAGGTGAAGGGACTGATCAAGCTCAACACCAACGAGAATCCGTACCCCCCCTCTCCCAAGGTACTCGCCGCCACCCGGGCCGCAGTGGACGGACGCCTTCGGCTCTATCCCAATCCAACCGCGGACGCCCTCCGAGCCCGACTCGCACGACTCCATGGCTGCGCCGTCGAGAACCTGATCGTCGGAAACGGATCCGACGAACTCCTCGCCCTGGCCATCCGCGCCTTGGTGGAACCCGCGGATTCCACGGCCGGACGACAGGACCGCTCCCGCGCCACCGTCCAGTATTTCTGGCCCAGCTATTCGCTCTATCCCGTCCTCGCCGGCATCCAAGGCGCCCATGCTGCGCCTTATGCCCTCGGACCCGACTTCGCCCTTCCCGGCGTCCGGGAACTCCGACGCCATCGCTGGGATTTCAACGCAGCCCTCACGCTGGTGACCACTCCCAATGCGCCCAGCGGACGCGGCTACGCGACGTCCGATCTCGACGCCCTCTGCCGCGCCACCCGCGGTGTGGTCCTGCTCGACGAGGCCTACGTGGACTTCGCCCGGGAAAATGCTCTCGCCCTCGCGCTCCGGCATCCTCACGTGCTGGTGTCCCGAACCTTCTCCAAGGCCTACTCCCTCTGCGCCCAGCGAGTCGGATACCTGGTGGGTCACCCAGACCTGATCGCCGCGCTCCAAACCATCCGGGACAGCTACAATGTCAACGGACTGGGACAGGTCGCCGCGCTGGCGACCCTCGCGGACCTGCCCTACTACCGCCGCAATTTCCGTCGACTCCTCGCGACTCGTGAGCGTCTCCGCCGGGAACTGACGGGACTCGGCTGGGGCGTGTTGCCTAGCGACACGAATTTCATCCTAGCCCGCCCCCCAGGTCCGCCCGCGGAGCAATGGCTGGAGCGGCTTCGGTCTGCAAAGATCCTGGTCCGATGGTTCCGGGCTCCCGAGGTGAATGCCTACCTGCGCATCACCATCGGCACCGACGCCGAAGCCGACGCGCTGCTCAAGGCCGTCCGAAGGATCCATCCCCGTCCGTAGCGGGCGAGGAAAGTCGCGAAGCGTCTTGGACTGCGGTAGCCCCCTACCGCTTCAGTTCCCGCCGCGACGCGCATCCAGGAACTCCACGCCCCACCCCCCAACCTACGCGTCATTCCAAAGCGGAAGTTCCACTTCCGCACTCCAGGTCGCCCCCCTATTCCCCGGACGTCGGACCGCCGTTGTCCGGGGCGGTGCAGAAAGTGGGGGTGAACAAGTTTCCGGTTCCGTCCGGTCCGCCGAGGGGTAACGTGATTCCCCGGCCCGAAGAGGACGGGACCGGAACCGGGGATCCATGCCTGCCGCCACGAACATCGTTGACCTGCGACGCCTGCTCGCGGAGCGGTTCCCCCAGGCCCATGCCCCCAGCCGCCCGGCCCAGCCGCCGGGTTCCCCCACCGGCGTCCCGGGACTCGATGCCCTGCTGGACGGCGGACTCCCCCGCGGCGCCGTCACGGAACTGGTCGGGGATGGCGACGGGTCCGGCAGCGCCCAGGTACTGCATGCCCTGCTCCACACCACCGCCGCCGCCGGACGCTTCGCCGCCCTCGTCGACGGAGCGGACAGCTTTGACGTGGACGCCGCGGATCCCGGGGTGCTGGCCCGGATGCTCTGGGTGCGCTGCACCTCGGCCGACCAGGCGCTGAAGGCGGGCGATCTCCTGCTGCGCGATCGCAACCTGCCGCTGGTCATTCTCGACCTGAAGCTCAATCCCGCCCGCGAACTCCGCCGCATCCCGTCCAGCACCTGGTTCCGATTCAGCCGCCTGGTGGAACACCACGGATCCATCCTGATGGTCATCACGCCCCACGCCCTGGTCGGCGCCGCCGATCTCCGGGTCCGCGTGGCGGCCGGGCTTCACCTCGACTCCCTGGGGACAGGTCCGGAATCCATCGTCCGACACCTGCCGTTCGAATCCCTCCGCACGGCGGAACCCGGGATGCACACCTTCCGATCGGAGGCCGGATGAACGCGACGGCATCCAATGCCTCCAGCGGCCGTGCCCTCTTCGCGGTCGTGCACCTGCCGGACTTCGCCCTGCAGGCCGTGCTACGCCACGAACCCGAGGCGGTGGCCCGCCCGGTCGCCCTGGTGGACCCGGCGCAAACCACCCCCCGCGTCTTCCAATGCACGCCGGCCGCCAGGGACGGCGGGGTGGAACTCGGGCACACCGCCGTCCAGGCCATGGCCCGGTGCCGCAGCGTGGTCATCCGCCACCGTTCCACAAAACAGGAGGCGGCAGCGGTGGAGGCGATGCTCCAGGTGGCGTTCGGATTCACCCCCCACCTGGAGCTCACCGGCCCCGGGATGATGACCCTCGACCTGCGCGGGCTCGCAGAATTGCGCGACGAGGATCCGGACACCGCCGCCCCACGCCTGGCCGCCTGGGCTCGTCGTCTTCAAACCGCTCTCGGTGCGCTCGGACTCACGGCCCGCATTGGCACAGGACCCACCCCCAATGTCGCCCGCCACGCCGCCCGCTGGAGCAGCGGCATCGAACTCGTCGGCGACGCCCCTGCCTTCATCGCCTCCCTCCCCGTCGCTGCGCTGGCACCCTCACCCCACGTGGCCGACATCCTCCACCAATGGGGCGTGCGCACCGTGGGCGAAGTGCTCGCCCTGGGACCGGCGGAACTCGCCGAGCGCCTCGGACTGGAATCCTTCGCCCTTCTCGCCGCGGCCTCGACCGGAACCGTGCGCCCCCTGAACCTGGTGCGACCGACCGAACGCTTTGTGGAGTCCCTCGAGTTCGATCCTCCCATCGAAACCCTCGAACCCCTGCTCTTCCTCCTGCGGCGGTTTGCCGAACAACTCGGACACCGCCTGGAATGCTGCGGACTCGTCGCCGCGTCCCTGCGCCTGACCCTGCGCCAGGAATCGGGCGCCACCCTGGAGCACGTCCTGCGCATCCCCCAGCCCACGCGGGCTGCGGACGCCCTGTTCCGGATGCTGCACACGCACCTGGAGTCGGTGCGGACCGACACCGCCATCGCCGGCGTGGAACTGCTCGCCGAACCCACGCGTCCCGAGCAACGCCAGTTCACACTCTTCGAGGCCGCCCTGCGGGATCCCAACCAGTTCCAGGAAACCCTGGCCCGCCTCAGCGCACTCGTCGGCGCCGATCGCGTCGGCACTCCGGTGCGCGTGGACACCCACCGTCCGGACACCTTCCGGCTCGTCCCCCCCGACTTCGAGCACGCCCCGCCGCCCCCCGGCGCGTCACCGGCGGACTTCCAGCGCCCCACGCCCATGCGACGGCTGCGACCCGCGCCGACGGCCACCGTGAACCTGGGATCCGCCCCGGAATCCGCCGCCCCGCCGCCGCCCGGACTGGTCCGCTTTCCCGAATCCGATGTTCCTCCGGCCGCCGTCCCCGGGGATCGAACCTCACCCCCCGGTCCGATGCCGCCCCGTCCCGTGGCCCTGAATAGCGCCGTGGCCAGCGGCCGCATCACCCTCGCCGTCGGCCCCCGCCGCCTCTCCGGAGATTGGTGGGACGCCTCCGCATCCTGGCAGCAGGAGGAATGGGACGTCGAAACCCACCGCCGCCAAGTACTCCGCCTCACCCTCCGCAACGGCGAATGGACCCTCTCCGCCCTCGCCGACTGATGCCGACTACGCCGCCCAATGACCAGTGACTGACAACTGATCCCCCCATGCCCCCCTCCTACATCGAACTCCACGCCCGAAGCGCCTTCAGCTTCCTGCGGGGCGGTTCGTTGCCGGACACGATGGCCGTGGCGGCCGGGGAATGCGGACTGTCCGCCCTCGCCCTCTGCGACCGGATGGGAGTTTACGGGGCGCCACGGTTCAGCAGCACCGCACTGGACAACGGAGTACGCCCCATCTTCGGGGCGGAATTGGACATGGAGGATGGTTCCGTTCTCCCCGTGCTCGTCGAGAACCGCACCGGATACAACCACCTCTGCCAATTGCTCACGCGGGCTCATCTGCGCGCCCCGAAGGGACAGGGCAAGGTTCGTTGGGAGGAACTGCCGGAATTTGCCGACGGCCTCGTGGCACTGACCGGCGATGAGGATGGGCCACTCGCTCGCACCCTGTCCCAAGCCCGCGGGGACACCGCGCCCACCGCCGCAATGCTCCAGCGGCTTCTCGGAATCTTTGGCGAGGGGAATGTCCAGGTGGAGATCCAGCGGCATTTTCGTCCGGGCGAGGACCGCCTCAACGCCGTCCGGGTCGATCTCGCCCGCGCGCTTCGTCTTCCGTTGCTCGCCACCAACGGCGTCCTGCACGCAACCCCGGAAGGGCGGCGGGTGGTCGATGTCTTCACCTGTCTGCGCCACCACACCACGCTCGAGGAGGCGGGCACTCGCCTCACCGCCAATGCGGAACGCCACCTGAAGACTCCCGAGGCGATGGCCACCCTGTTCAACGACCTGCCGGACGCCCTGCAGAACACCGTCCGACTCGCGGACCGCCTGCGCTTCGAATTGCGCGACCTCGGATACGAATTTCCCCGGTTCCCTGTCGGGCCGGGCGAAACGATGGAAGGGGTGCTGCACGACTGGACCTGGCGGGGCGCCCACCGGCGGTATGGAGCGGAGATCCCGGACAAGGTCCAGGCGCTCCTGCGCAAGGAACTCGCCCTGATCACCAAGCTCGGATTCGCCGGCTATTTTCTCATCGTCGCCGACCTCGTGCGCTACTGCCGCGAACACGACATTCTGGCCCAGGGACGCGGCAGCGCCGCCAACAGCGCGGTGTGCTACTGCCTCGGCATCACGGCGGTGGATCCCGTCCGGTTCAACGTGCTCTTCGAACGCTTCCTGAGCGAATCCCGCAAGGGCTGGCCGGACATCGACGTGGACCTGCCCAGCGGTGACCGGCGCGAGCAGGTGATCCAGGAAGTGTACCGCCGCTACGGATCCCACGGCGCCGCGATGACCGGGACCCTCATCACCTACCGCGGCCGCAGCACCGCCCGCGAGATCGGCAAGGTGCTGGGACTGCCGCCGGACATCCTGGACCGATTCTCCGCGCTGTTCGCCCACGGGGATTTTCCGCACACGATCGAACTGCTGAATCAGATGGAATCCGCGGGCCTCTCCTCGGCCCATCCGCGCGCCGCGGCGTTTGCCGGGCTTTACGGACAAATCCGCGGGCTGCCGCGGTATCTCGGACAACACTCCGGGGGCATGATCATCTGTCAGGACCAGCTCAACCGGTTCGTCCCGCTCGAAAACGCCTCCATGCCGGGCCGGGTGGTGGCGCAATGGGACAAGAATGACTGCGAGGACCTCGGCATCATCAAGATCGACCTGCTCGGCCTCGGCATGATGGCCGCCCTGCAGGAAACTGTGATGCTGTCCGCAGCGCGGGGACGCCCCGTAGACCTGGCGCAGCTCCCCGAGAACGATCCGAAAACCTTTGAACTGATCCGCCGCGCCGACACCGTGGGCGTGTTCCAGATCGAGAGCCGGGCGCAGATGGCGACCCTGCCGCGGATGCGTCCGGAAAATTTCTACCACCTGGTCATCGAGGTGGCGCTGATCCGTCCGGGCCCGATCCAGGGCGACCTGGCGCATCCGTACCTGCGGCGCCGCAATCGCGAGGAGGAGGTCAGCTATTACGGGGACGAGGCCCGCCTGAAGCCGATCCTGGAGCGGACGCTCGGCGTCCCGCTCTTCCAGGAACAAATGCTGGCCATGGCCATGACCATGGCCGAGATCACCGGGGACGAGGCCGAGGAACTGCGCCGCGCCATGAGCTTCCATCGCTCGGACGAACGCATGAGCCGCGCCACCGCGCGGCTCCGCCTGGCCATGCAACGCGCCGGGGTCGCCGAGTCGGTCGCGGAGAACATCGTCAAGGCCGTGGGCTCCTTCGCCCTCTATGGATTCCCCGAGTCGCACGCCATCAGCTTCGCCCACCTCGCCTACGCCAGCTCCTACCTCAAGGTCCACCGGGCCCCGGAATTCTTCTGTGCGCTGCTCAACCAGCAGCCCATGGGATTCTATTCGCCGGCGACACTGATCCGGGATGCCAGGCGCCACGGCGTCCGCTGTCTCGCCGTCTGTGTCCAGCGGTCCCGCTGGGAGACCGTGATCGAATCCAACGGACACCTCCGGCTCGGTCTGCAGCAGGTGGAGGGACTGTCCCGGGTCCACGCGGACCGGATGCTGGCCGAGCGCGAACGCGCCCCGTTCTCCTCCCTCGACGATTTCCTCGCCCGCACGGAATTCTCCCGCGACGAGAGGCGCACCCTGGCGTCCATCGGCGCCCTCAACGAACTCGCACCGCACCGCCGCGCCGCATTATGGAATGCGGAGCGTGACCCTCGACCTGGGGACCTGTTTGCCGGCGAAGCGGCGTCCGGCGCCTCCGGCCCCTCCCCGTTGCGGCCCATGGACCCCTGGGAACGCACCGAAGCCGATTTCGCCGGACTCCGCCTCACCACGGGACCCCATCCAATGGAACTCGCGCGCCCGAGCCTGCCCTCCGTCGCCACGGCCGCAGCCCTGCGCCGGGTGCGTCACGGGGAACGCGTGCATGTGGCCGGACAGGTCATCTGCCGCCAGCGTCCGGGAACGGCAAAGGGCGTGTGCTTCATCAGCCTGGAGGACGAAACCGGCATCACCAACGTGATTGTCGCCTCCAGGCTGTTTGAGTCCGAACGGCTCAAAATCACCCGGGAACCGTTCCTGCAGATCCGGGGCGTCGCCCAGCAGCGGCAGGGCACCACGCACGTCCAGGCCCTCCGGATCGAACCTCTCGAAATGGGTCGCCTGCGCACCGCAGAATCCCACGACTTCGGCTGACTCCCGAGGGCGACTCGTTCCCAACACCTTCACCGCGCCCGCTGGCTAAGCCGCGCCCTGGTTCCACACCAGCGAACGGCGGTGCTTTAGGAAATACGTCGGCACGTCGCCAATCCCCTTGCACGTCGTCAACCCGCGCGACTCGAAGACGAAATCCCCCTGGAGCGCCTGATAGGTGCTCTCCGAGACATGGATGGCTCCGGGCATGCCGGAGGATTCCATCCGGCTGGCGACATTCACCGTGTCCCCCCAGAGGTCATAAGTGAACTTCCGCTTGCCGATCACGCCCGCGACGATGGGCCCGGTGTTCATGCCCACCCGCATCCTCAGGTCGGTCCCGTTGGCTGCGTTCAATCGCGCCAGGGCGTCCATCATCTCCAGCGCCGTGTCCGCCACCGCCTGGGCATGGTCGTCCCGCGCCACCGGAATACCCCCGGCCAGCATGTAGGCATCGCCGATCGTCTTGATCTTCTCCAGGCCGTGCCGCTCCACGATGAGGTCAAAGGTGGTGAAGATGCCGTTGAGAATACCGACGAGGTCGGCCGGTTGGGTCCGCCGGGACAATGCGGTGAAGCCCGCCAGATCGGAAAACATCACCGTCACGATCGGATGCCCGTTGGCGATGGTGCGCTCCCCCGACTTCAGTCGCTCGGCGATCACCTTGGGCAGGATGTTCAGGAGCAGGCGCTCCGAGTTGTCCCGCTCCTTTTCGACCAGCGCCTTCTCCGCCTGCAATTCGATCACCCGCTGGCGGTCGAGATCGCGAAGGCGCTTCTTCTCCAGCGACGAGGTGACGCGCGCCCGAAGCAACGTCGGATTAAACGGCTTCGGCAGATAGTCCTCGGCGCCATGCTCGATGCACTGGACGGCATTCTCGATCTGCTCAGCCCCGGAAATCACGATCACCGGAAGCCCCGCCAGATCCTGGTTTGCCTTCATCGCCACCAACACCTCCATGCCGTTCATCTCCGGCATCTCCATGTCGAGCAGCATGAGGTCGAAGGGGCGGGACAGGACCAGGTCCAACGCCTGCCGCCCGTTGACCGCTTCCACGATATTGTGGAATCCGAGCGCATTGAGCGCGCGGATCAGCGCCAGTCGCATGGTGCGGCTGTCATCCACCACGAGTACCGAAGCCCCCTGGAGTCCGCCGGCAATCAGCGGGTTCGCCGCGGCGGGCGGCGACGACGACGAAGCGGGAGCCGGGGTTGGGGAGGTCTCGGGATTCACGGAAGGGAAGAGGATGCTGCAGGACTCGGAAACGCTTCAGGCTCGGTCCGGGGCGTCAGGCAGATGATGCGTCCGGCCTTGGCGAGCAACTGGTCGTCCTGGAAGGGCTTGGTGATGTAGTCCCGGACACCCAGGCGCGCGACCGCGGCGATGTTGTCGCAGCCCGCCTCGGCCGTGAGCATGATGACCGGAAGTCGGCGCAGGGATTCGTCCGCGCGCATCTGGCGCAACATCGTCAGCCCGTCCATCACCGGCATGTTGTAATCGAGCAGGATGAGGTCCGGTCGCTCCCGGGCCGCCACCACCAACCCCTGCTCGCCATTCTCGGCCTCCAGCACGACGCACTGGAAGGGACGGAACAGCCGCGCCACCAACAAGCGGACGGTCTTGCTGTCATCCACACTGAGGATTTTGGGGATCATGTTCCGGCCGGCAGACATTGCAGATCGAGCGTGAGCCAATGGCCTGCACAGATCCATTCCGTTCGGATTGCCTCCGGCGTAGCCGGACGGAATCCGGGACGGACCTCTGAAAACGAAATCACCGGCGTTCCGAGCTGACAGGGACACCCCCATTCTCCGAGGACCGTCGCCACGCGGCCGGCGATCATGTTGGCCAGCTCCCCTGCAAAGTCCCGGTGTGCCCCGGGATCGCCGGAATCCGCTCCAGCCTCCCCGAGCAGGCGCCCCCACGCCTCCCGGACAAATCCGTAGGGGAGATGCAGGCGGACCTCTCCAGTGATCTTCTCGCCGCACAAGGCCACTGCAGCCTGCCAGCCGGGCCCCGTCCCCTCCGCGGGCACGCAAACGCCCGGCTCCACGGCGACGACCGTCAGATTCAGCCAGGGTTGGAGAACCTCTGCCAACGCCCGCCCTGCTGCGCGGCGAATCGAGGGCGACTCGAACGCGGAACTCATGTTCGGACCGGTAGGGCGAGCGTCTGGAGGAGGGCCTGCGGCATTTGGGACAGCGGCACAACCTGGTCCACCACTCCCAGTTTGATCGCGGCCTGCGGCATGCCGTACACCACGCAGCTGTCCTCATGCTCGGCCAGCGTTCGCGCCCCGGTTGCGCGCAGTGCCTGCATGCCCCGCGCCCCGTCCGAGCCCATTCCCGTCAGGATGACTGCCACCGCATTCGAGCCGGCGTGGTCCGCAGCGGACCGGAACAACACGTCCACCGCGGGACGGCAGTGATGCACGGGCGGGGATTGCATGAGCCGGGTCCGGTACCCGCGCGCCGTGGCGGTCACTGCGAGGTGATAATCGCCCGGGGCCACCAGGCAGAGTCCGGGACGCAGTTCCTCATCCTGGACTGCCTCGCGCACCTCGAAGGGGCAGAGCTGATTCAGGTGCTCGGCCATCGCCCGCGAAAAATTGGGTGGGATGTGCTGTACCACCGCGATCGGTGGCAGTCCGTCCGGCAGGCGCGGAAGCAGAAAGCGCAGTGCCTCCACGCCGCCGGTGGACGATCCGATCACAATGAGGCGACGGGAGGAGAATTCCCCCGCCAACGTGGGACGCGCGGGCACTGGGGCCGCAGCGGCGGCGGGATCCAAACGTCCCCTGCGGACGGACGCCGCCGCCCGGACATGTCGGGCAAGTCGCTGCGCCAAATCCCCAAGAGTTTCGTCTCCGCGGGGCTTGGCCAGCACCTCCACCGCACCCGCGGCCAGCGCCTCGAGGGCCTTCGCCGACCCCTGCGGCGTCAGGGAACTGACCACCACGACGGGCACCGGATGGTGCGCCCTGAGGATCTTGAGGAAGGTGAGCCCGTCCATCCGCGGCATTTCCAGATCCAGGGTGATGACGTCGGGATCGAGGGCGAGAATCTTCTCCCGGGCGATGTACGCATCCCCCGCCACGCCCACGACTTCGATCCCGGGATCCTGTTCAAGCGCGTCCCGGATGGCCCGTCGGGCCAGGGCGGAATCATCGACGACCAGCACGCGGATCCTTCGGGTCGCACTCATGGCTTTCGATAGATGCCCTGACGCACCGGTTCAAGTCCGTGCCGAAGCCCCTGCAGGCTCTCCGAATGGCCAATGATCAAAAAGCCCCCGGGAGCCAGGTGTCGGGTCAGCTTGAGCACCAGAGCCCCCCGCGACGGAGCATCGAAATAGATCATCACATTCCGGCAGAAGATCACGTGCTGCGGCATCGCGACCGGGTATTCGGCTTGGAACAGATTGATCCGGCGAAACTGCACGCGGTCCCGCAGCTCCGGACGCACCCGGCAGCATCCGGTCCGCGCCGCCACACCCTTTTGGAAATATCGCTTCAGAAGTTCCGGAGCCACCGGAGCCACATCGACCATCCGGTAGATGGCCTCCTCCGCCCGCACCAGCATCCTGCGGGAAATGTCGGATGCCTCCACCTGCCAGTCCACTGCGGGCGCCGAGCGGAAATGTTCGGCCAGCACCATGGCCAGGGTATAGGCCTCCTCGCCGGACGCCGCGGCCGCGGACCACACGCGAAGCGTCTCCCCAGTCGCCATCAATTGCGGGACGAGTTCCGGCAGAATGCGCTGCTTCAACTGGGCGAAATGCTCGGGCTCCCGGAAGAACTGGGTGTGATTGGTGGAAATAAGATCCACCAGATGATCAATCTCGTCTCCGTCCGGATCCGATTCCAGCACGTGACAATAGGCATCGAAGGAATCCAGTCCCAGCGTGCGAAGCCGGCTGCGAAGCCGGTTGGCGAGCAGGGGTTGCTTGTCGGGGCCCAGCCGGATGCGGCTGTGGTGGTACACCAATCCGGCCAGCGTCCGGTAAGCTGCGCCGGACAACGGGACGCTGAGGGATGCATGCATCAAGGCCATTCCAGCGCTGCGGGATACAATCAGAAGTTCCGGAAATTTTCGTCGTCACTTGCCCTGCCCCGGATCGGGTCCCCAGGCATCGGAATTTCCCGACGCCCTACCCCGGAGCCCTGCAGCGGCTTCGAACCCCTGGATCGCGTCCGCGGCACCGTCACCGCAGGACCGCTCGAAACCGTGTAGCGGGAAGACTCCGGCACCGGCACGGACGCGGCGCGGATCGGCAGCGCACCGCCCACCAAGCGACGGAGCTGCCCCACCATGTCCTTCAGGGACTCCGCCTGGGCGTCGAGTTCCTCGGCCGCGCTCGCGCTTTCCTCGGCACTCGCGGAATTGCTCTGGGTCACGCCATCCATCTGATTGATGGCAATGTTGATCTGCTCGATCCCTTGGGACTGCTCGCGGGCGGCGGTGGCAATCTCGGCCACGAGGGAATCAGTGGCCGAAACCTTCTCGGCGATCTGCGTGAGGGAATCGCCCACCTTCGAGCAACTGCGGGACCCGTGACGACTGCTGGCGATCGCGGCCTCGATCTTTTCCGCGGTTTCCTTCGCCGCCGCCGCGCTGCGCTGCGCGAGGGATCGCACCTCGTCGGCCACCACGGCGAAACCCGCACCCGCCTCACCGGCCCGGGCCGCCTCCACCGCCGCGTTCAGGGCGAGGATGTTGGTCTGAAAGGCGATCTCGTCGATGTTCTTCACGATCTTGGCCACCTCGGCAGCGGAGGCGTCGATCGCCGCCATCGCCTCGTTCATCTCCACCATGGTGCGAGCCCCCCCCTCCGCCACCCCACGCGCCTCACCCGCCAGGGCCTTGGCCTTTTGTGCATTCTCGGCGGTCGACCGGATCATGCTCGCCATTTCCTCCAGGGATGCACTGGTCTCCTCAACGGACGCCGCCTGCTCGCTGGCACCCGAGGAGAGCGACTGACTCGAAGCGGACACCTGCCGCGCCGCTGCGGCCGTCTGAACGGAACCCTGGTCCAGGTCGCCGGCAAGATCCCGGAGGACGCGGTTCGTGGAACGGACCACCAGCCATGCCATGAACCCGTTCACCCCAAGGGCCAGGACGAGGACAAAGCCGATGATGTGCACACCGGATTCGGCATCCCGCTTCCCGGTATTGCCTGCAGCCATTCCCTCCTTGTTATTGTAGGCCACGTGAATCTTAACCGCCTGAATCGCCGCCTCGTACGCCGGAAACACCGATTCCGCGAGCCACTTCCGGGATTCCTCCACCCGGTTTTGCCGCACCAATTCCAAAAGGCGGTTGCGAACCGTGGCAAAAGCGGCGCGGGTCCGCTTGGTGTCGTCAAACAGCCGGCGATCCTCGGCATCGGAAACCAACGGTGCATACTGTCGGTAGAGTTCATCGATTTGCGCCCGGTTTTCGGCGATCTCCTTTTCAATCCTCAACCGCTCCTCCTCGGTTCCCGCCAGGATAAACTCCTGCGCGAGGACCATGTTGTCCCGCGACAATGAACCCGTCTCGTTGAGAATCAGCACACTGGGCAGCGCGGCGTCCGACAGTTCCGTCACCTCCCGGCGAAGGCTGTGCAACCGCCAAAGCGCAAAGGCGCCCAGGAGGAAGGTGATGATCAGCACCGACGCGAAACCCGCGCTGATCCGGCGTGAAATGGTCCAGGAGTTCATGGTTTTGGAGATTCTTGGGAACGGGACGCGACCGCGGGAAGCGTCACAGTACCCTCTTCACGAAAAATGGCGTCCAGATTCAGCAGGGTTTTCACCGCCCCGCGAACGGTGGCCATGCCTAGGATGAAGCGCGTGTCCGGCGAACCACCGAAATCCGGTGTCGCCTCCAATTCGGAGGCGGACAACAGGACCACCTCCTCCACGGCATCCACAATCGCCCCCATCAAGGTCACCGGACCGGGCGGGGTTCCGACTTGAAGGAGGACGATGCACGCGCGTTCCCCATAGCTTCCGTCGGCGAGCCGAAACTTCGCCCGGAGGTCGAGCACCGGAATGACCCTACCCCGCAGGTTGATGACGCCGCGAAGGTGGGGCGGCATCTGGGGGACCGGCGTAATCGGGCACAGCCGGATGATTTCCCGAACGCACAGAACGGGGACCCCGTAGGACTCCTTTCCCAAGGTGAAGGTCAGGTATCGGCCCGGGGAGGCTTCCGACCGGGCGGAGGGATGGGGATCGGGCGTCATAAGGATGATCGGGACTGAACTCCGGGTCCGACATCGAAATTCGGTATCCGGCTGCGCACCAGGGTATCGGCGTCCAGAATCAGGCCCACCCGGCCATCGCCCAGGATGGCCGCACCCGCCAGCAAGCCCTGATTTCGAAACGTCGTGCCAAGACTCTTGATGACCACCTCCTGTTTGCCAATCAGTTCGTCCACCAACACGGCGCGGGCGGCGTCCCCCGATTCCACGACCACAATGATGCCGTCCTCCGGCTCCACCGCCCGGGCCGGCATTCCCAGGAAGGCGCCCAACCGGAGCAGTGGCGTCAGGTGGCCACGGACACTGACCACCTCGCCCCGTTCCTGCACCGTCGACACCATGCCGGGACGCGCCCGAAACGACTCCCGGACGGAGAGGGTGGGAAGGACATAACGCTCCTCGCCCACCCCCACCAGCAACCCGTCGATGATGGCCAGCGTCAGAGGCAGGACGAGGGTGAATCGAGTCCCCTTTCCCTTCGTGGATTCGATCTCAATTTTTCCCCTCAGGGTCTCCAGATTGCGCCGAACGACGTCCATGCCCACACCGCGGCCCGACAGGTCCGTCACCGTCTCCGCCGTGGAAAAACCCGGTGCGAAGATCAGTGCAAAGATCTCCGCCTCGGTCGGGACGACACCCGCCGGCACCAACCCGCGCTCGCGCGCCTTAGCCAGGATGCGATCCCGGTCCAATCCTTTTCCATCATCCTCAATCCGGATGACGATGCCTCCCCGCTCGTGACCGGCACTCAGGCGAATCGTACCGACCGGCGGCTTGCCCGCGGCCAGACGATCCGCCGGCGGTTCGATGCCATGATCCGCCGAGTTGCGAACCATGTGGATGAGCGGGTCACCCAGTTCCTCCACGATCGTCCGGTCGAGTTCGGTATCCTCTCCCTCCAGCACCAACTGCACCTGCTTGTGCTGCTGCGCCGCCAGGTCCCGAACGAGGCGGTTCATTTTCTGGAACGTCGGCCGGATCGGCACCAACCGCAGGGACATGGCCGTTCGCTGCAGTTCCGTCGTGATCCGCCCCAACTGCCGCAGGTTGCGTGCAAGTCCGCGCAGGGACAACCGCTGCAACTCGGGATGCTGGAGCACCATGGATTGCGCAATCACCAACTCGCCCACCAGATCAACCAGAGTGTCCAGTTTCCGGGTATCGAGCTTGATAAAGCCCGCCGTCCCGTCCGCCGCAGCAACCATCCCGCGACGGGGGGCTCCCGTTGAAGGAGACGGTGCCGGCGTGGCAGCCGATTCTTCAACCGTTCCCGTCTGATTTGTTTGGGCTGCCTCCAGCCCAGACTTCGGCTCCGGGGCCTCCGCCGGAGGCAACCGTGTCGGCGCGACCGGCGTCGGCATCGGTGCCGGGGCGGCCTCCGCCTCTCCGCGCAATACCGCCCGGGCCCGCCCGATGATGTCCCGGGTGGGAACCACGATGGCGGTACCCGCATCCACACCTTGAAGCTGGGCCCCAATGTGCTGCGTGAAGCCCTTCAACGCGTCGGCGCCCCCGAGAATCAGGTCGATGACTCCCGACGAGACCGTCAATTCGTTGCGGCGTGCGGCATCGAGGACCGATTCCAATTCGTGAGCCAGATCCCGAAGGGCGTCGAGATGAAGGAATCCAGCCCCGCCCTTGAAGGTGTGAAAGGCACGGAAGATGGAATGAAGGGTCGCCGAGTCCGCGGGGTTCTCCTCAAGCCGCAGGACGCCCTGTTCAATGTTTTGCAACAGTTCCAGGGACTCGGCGTGAAACTCGCGCAGAAGCTCCAAATCGTCTGCGAGGTTCAGGCGTATGCCCGACTCATCCGCAGCAGGTGCTGAAGCCGATGTCGGCGGAGCCGCCGGAAGAGCAACCGCGGCAGGTGCGGCAGGTTTCGGCGCGACCAAGGCCGCGCCCACTCCTGGAACCCAGTGGGAAGGCATCGGCGCGGGTTCCATGGCGCGCCCCCATGCGTCCACGGCGGAATTCATCCAGCCATGCCACGCATTGAACTCCCGGATCGACTCGGCACTGAAGGCCCCCGGGCCGTCCAGAATGCGGTCCAGCCACCCGCGCGCCACCGAGATTCCGGCTGCGACTCCGGATGAGGCGACGGGCAGAACGAATTCCTCCAGGTCCATGACCAGGCTGTTGATCGGCAGCAGGCCGGCATCCCCATCCGGCTCGACAAACGCCAACTCCACACCCATTTGCCCGAGGATCTCGGACGCCTTTTCAGGGGCGGTTGAATCTGGAGTGGAGCCGGCCATCGGTGGCGGAAACCGTACCGGAAGGGAACGAGTCAAATCGACCGGAATCGACCCGGCCCAGCTCATTGGCGTTTCTACCTCCGCGGAAAGGACAACCGGTGGGCCCGCTGAATCTGGTCGCGCCAGGCATCGGCAAGGCCCGCCTCCGCGGCAAACTCCGGCCACCTCACCACGGCCGCCCGAACCTCCTCAAGAATGCGCCCTGCCCGTCCCCGCTTCATCAGGGCCGAACGCGCACACGCCTCGAAATCCGAAATCGAGAACCCATCCCGTCTTCCGTTCAGCGTCATCTGGTGGGTTGCCGTCCAGGACCCCGCCGGATTGTGGCTGAAGGTGACGTCAAAGGCAGGCGCGAGGGACCAGGTTCCCCGTGGATCCATGAGGAAGGCGATGTTCTTGACGTGGTCGTCCTGATTCCGCGCCACCACGTTGAACACCATGCGCCGAAACTGCTCCTCCACCGCCGCCATGGGCAAGGCCAGCTGCCGAATCGCGAGCAGCGCCTGTTCGTACGAGAATGCCCCGGCCTGGTTGAAGTCATAATGCGCGAGGGCTCCCAGCGATTGCATGTGCAACTTTCCGCCTCCGGACAGGCGATCAAACCGCCGCGTCATGAAGTGCCTCCGACCCCCCTCCTCCAACAGCCGGCACTCGCTCATCATGATGCCCGCAGCGGTGGCCATCCGATGGTAGGCGTACTCAATGGCGCCGTATCCCTTGGGATCCTCCAGTTCCTTGTCCTTGTTTCCCGAGACACCATCAAACTTGAGTAGCCAGTACTCGAATCCCTCCCCGGCCGGGACCTGGCCCGACCGGACCTCGTTCGTCTCTCGATTCCAGGCAATCACCGCCTTGGCGCGAGCCCCGCCCGCAGACGTGCCTACGCATAGGATATCCCGCAACGCCTTTTCCCGCCCTGCTACGTCAAAGCGCCCTCGGAGATTTCCACGGTGGGTCAACACCTCCCCCGCCAGTCGCACCAGCGCCTCCACATCGATCCGGGTCCCCGTGCGAGTCCGGGGCCCGAGCACCGGGGCAAACTCCAGGGCTCCCATGCCCCGCGTGCCGGTGTAGCAAAGGCGTTCCACCGCACTGAATCCCTCCGGGGTCCGTCCCTGTGTCGCCAGCCACGCGTCAATCAACGCATTGCCAAATCGGTCCGGCAACGAATCGGCCAGCAGCCCCGGCAAGCCGTGGAACGTCCCCCGCGGCAACATCGGAAACTCATAGACCCGCTCTGCCAGCGGCATGACTAGGGGCGACAACTGGATTCCGCTGCGGGCAAACGCGGGATCGTATTGGAACGCCGCAACGTCCCGCCCCTCCCCGAGCGACACCGCCCCGATGGTCCTGCCCCAAAGCCGGACGCGCGCAATCATACGGGTTCACCCCACGTCCACGGCTTCGCGGACCGGTCCGCAGCCTTCGGACGCCGCGCCCGCTGGCGGCGGCGTCCCTGCCGCTTCAATTGCACCATCGGACCCTCTGTGGGTTCGGGCAGCAGCACCTCCAGTCGATCCACCAATCCGAGCACCCGCAACACCCGCACCCAGCCCGACAACAGGGTCGCCGCCATTCCCAGTTCCAGGCGCTGCACCGTCCTCAACCCCAGACCCGCCTGCTCCGCAAGCTGCTGCTGCGTCAGGTTCCGCGACAACCGAAGCCCAGCCATCCGCTCCCCCAATTGCCTCAAGACAACGGCATCCGTCATCTTCGAATCAATCTTCATACACGCCATTTATGGCGTTTTAATGGTTAAAAGTCCACATTAAACGCCGTTTGTGACGTATAAACAAAGAACACAATCAAAGGCCTCAGGGTTTCCCGGGGAGTGCGGATTCACCGCTGAGGAACTCTTCGGCGGACCGGATCTGCTCGGTGCTGCCCAGCAGAAGGACGTGATCCCCCACCCGCAATTCCTCCTCGGCTCCCGGGTTCACCAGGCTCGAGGCGTCCCGCTCGATCCCCACAATGCTGGCACCACACCGGGTGCGCAGCTGCAGTTCACGAATCCGTTTCCCCGCGGCCGCCGAGAGCGCCCCGAGCGTCACCGATTTCAGGTCGGCATCCCGCAGCAACGGTGGCAGCGGCTTCACCGGCGCGGCATCTGGCTCCGACGCGGTGGGATGATCCGCGAGCGTCTCCTCCAGCGCGATCTGCGCCTTGGAGTACACCCGGATGAACGAGCGCCGCAGCAGCCAGCTGATCAGTCCCGCCAGCACCAGCATCCCGAGAAAGACCTTCAGCGTCGGCAGCAGGGTGGAACTCAAAACAATCACGACCAGTCCCAGGATCGCCGTACCCGCAATGGGGATGACCTGGGCCACGACCGCCCGGATCGCCGCGGTCCGTTCCCCGGCTGCCTTCTCCGTCACCCGTGTTTCCGCCACCAGCAGGCCGAGTGCCTGCAGCTTGCGCGAGGTGGCGATGAACATGGGGAGCGACGCAGTCACCGCCACCAGCCAGAGTGCGGCCTTGATCCAGTCCCCGTCCGGATCCCACCGCTTCAGGGCTTCTGGCGGATGCTGCCCCACAAAGGCGATCGCAATGAACACTGCCGCCATCAGCGCCGTGTTCAGCAGCATCTGGAGCACCCAGCGACGCATCAACCGCGTCGCGAGACTCGAGGGACGCCGCCCCAGGCGCCCAAGCCAGTCGGTATACAGGCCGAGCACCTGCATCACGGACGCCGGGGCATGGCGGTCAAAGCCGTGGACCAGCCCATCTGCACTCTTGATCAGGTACGGCGTCAGCAGAGTGGTGACCGCCGAGACGGCCACCGCAATGGGATAAAGAAACTTGCTCGTGACGTTCAGCGACAGGCCGAGTCCGGCAATGATGAATGAGAATTCGCCGATCTGCGCCAGCCCCATGCCCACCCGCAGGGAACTCCGGAGATCATTTCCCCCCATGAAGGTCCCGAAGGAACAGCTCACGATCTTCCCCACCACAACCGCGACCGTGATGACCAGGATCGGAAGCCAGTACTCCGCCAGCATCCGCGGTTCAATCAGCATTCCGATCGCCACAAAGAAGATGGCGCTGAACATGTCCCGCACCGGCTCGATCAGATGCTCCACCCGGTGGATCTCCCGGGACTCCGCGATCACAGCCCCAATGATGAAGGCCCCCAGCGCCACGCTGTAACCCAGCTTCACCGCCAGCAGCGAGAATCCAAAGCACAGTCCCAGGACCGTCACGAGCAGCATCTCGTTGCTGCGAAACCGGGTGATGTACGCCAGCAGCCGCGGCACCGCCAGCAGCCCGGCCACCAGGGACGCCACCAGGAAAATGGACAACCTCCCCAATGTTCGGACCACGTCTCCTACGTGGAGCGATCCTGTCATCGCGATGCCGGACAGCAGCGCAATCATGGCGATGGCCAGGATGTCCTCGATGATGAGGATGCCGAAGATCAGCTGGGCAAAGGAGTCCCGGGATTTCCCCAGCTCGGCCAGCGCCTTCACGATGATCGTGGTCGAGGAAATCGACAGCATGGCCCCGAGGAAAAGGCTGTCCATGGTGTTCCATCCGAACAGCCGGCCAATCTCGTAGCCCACCCAGGCCATGAGCAGGATCTCCAGGAACGCGGCAATGAAGGCGGTCCCGCCCACCCGCTGGAGTTTCTTCAGGCTGAACTCCAACCCCAGGGAGAACATCAACAGGATTACCCCCAGTTCTGACAGCGTCTTGATCGTTTCCTCGTCATGGATGAGCGGAAACGGCGGTGTGTGCGGACCGATGATGACCCCCGCCATGATGTAGCCCAGCACCACCGGCTGCCGAAGCCGGTGGAACACCACCGTCACCAGCGCGGCGACAATCATCACCACGGCGAGGTCCTGAAGGAAGGTTATGGCGTGCATGTCCGCTCCAATTTCCTCCGCGTCGCGGCGCCGGCACCGGTGCCACGCCTGGGACGCAGGAATCGTTCAACCACGGACAGCCTGAAGTCCCCACGCTCCAGCGCAACGCAGGACACAGGTCGGACGGCCGCAATCTCGTTTCAAAACGCCCACCTACATCAAGTCCCCGGCAATCCGCCCCAGGCGAATCACCGCTGCCTCCATCTCCGGCGACCACGGATTCGCCACGCTGATCCGGATGCATTGCCGGTAACGCCCCTTGGGCGAAAACATCGGTCCCGGCGCGATGCTGATGCCGGATTCCAAGGCGCGGCGGTGCATCTCCATCGCGTCCACCGTCCCGGGCAATTCCACCCACAAACACATGCCCCCTGTCGGGCGCGTCAACCGAGTCCCCCCGGGAAAATGACGGCCAATGGCTTCGGACATCTCCCGAAGTTGCCGGGTGTACGCCAGCCGGACCCGTCGCAGATGATGATCAAAGCCGCCATCCTGCAGAAAGTCCGCCACCGCCATCTGCGGCAGGGTGGGTGACGCCCCTGTGCTCACATATTTCAGCAGCGCGACTTTTTCCCGGAACCGGCCGGGGGCAATCCAGCCCAGACGGATTCCAGGGGACAACGTCTTGGTAAAGGAATCACAGAGCAGCACCCATCCGTCCCGATCATACGACTTCGCCGCACGCGGCCGTCCCACCCCAAACGCCAGATTGCCGTAAATGTCATCCTCGATCAGGGGAATGCGGCGCTCGGTCAGCATCCGCACCAGGGCCGCCTTGGATTCATCCGGCATCCGGCTCCCGAGCGGATTGCTGAAATTCGGGGAGAACACACAGGCGCGGACCCGACACGCCTGCAACCGCCTGCGGAGGTCCTCCAATCCCACACCATCCCGCGGACAGGTCGGGATCTCGCAGGCCCGCATACCGAGGGATTCAATCATCTGGAGAACACCAAAGAAGCACGGAGACTCGATGGCGATGGTATCGCCCGGGCTGGCCACCGCACGCAGGGCCAGGCTCAGGGCCTCGGTCGCCCCCACGGTCACCAGGATGTCGTCCGGGGCAAGTTCGCATCCCGCTTCCAGGGCGCGCCGCGCAATCTGCCGGCGCAACGGAAGCCATCCGGGCGGCGGCTCAAAGGCGTGCGCGGCCGTCGGGTGTCGCCGTGCCGCAACAGAAAGTGCCCGGTTCAAGGGGCCCAGCGGATAAGCTTCCAAGTCGGGAAGCGCGGCACCCAGGGGAACGAGATCCGGCCGTCGCGCGGCCTGGATCACCTCCAACGTCAATTGGCTCACGTAGACCCGGACGGCGCCCGACCCGGGATCACTCCGGACAGGCTCCGGCGGCGGAGTCCAGTGCCGCGCCTTCACATAATATCCCGACTGGGGCCGAGCCTCAATCCAACCCCGGTCCTCCAGACAGCGATACGCCTGCAACACGGTCGCGACGCTCACGCGTTCGTGTCCACTGCACTGCCGGACGGACGGAATGCGATCCCCCGGACGCAGGGTTCCCCGTTCAATGCGTTCCTGGACCCTCCGGGCCAGCTGTTCATACCGGGTTTCCCCGGCATCGCCCGCCCGCAGACCCGGCCTGCAACTCCCGGAGGGAATGATCGAATCCAACGTCTTCATAGGCCCACGGTATCTTCGTCAGTCCGACACCGACCGTCACAGTCCCTCGGCCCATCGACCAGCACAGTTTTTACCCCCAGTCCAACTGTACCGGTTCACGAGACGACCCACTGCCTCTGTTCAGGACCTTCACCGATCGCAGGATCAACGCCATGAATCGCACGCCCCAGTCCTGCGGATTCCCTCACACCCAGTGCGTCCGCCCGGGCATCGCAATCCAGGCGGGACGTGGCTCCGTCGCCTCGGCCTCGCATGCACCGACCGCCCGCCGGTCCCCGGTCCCGGCGGACGAACTCGAACAGTCCAGGCTGACCCTCCTGCAGGACATTTTCTGGAGTCTGCTCGCCAGCGCCTCCCTCGGTGCTCTTGGATGGGCCATCTTCGGATGAGGGGTTCCGCGCCGTGGCGCGGTCAACGCTCCTCCAAATCCGTCCTCCCGGAAGCCACCCGGAGCAACTGTTCCAGCGCCGCCGCGCGGGCAGCCTCCCGCAGGGCCAGCGCCATCATCGCGCGCCCTCGTTCCCCGCGTCGGGGCCCCAGCCCGCCGTGCCCCGGGTCTCTCAACCGTCGCGTGGTTGGTTTGTTTTCCCATCGCAACGGCAGTCGTCCGGGATCCGGAGACTTCCGCATGTAAACCCATCGAAATCCTGCGGGGGCTGTCCAAGGTCGCATGCCCCAAATCATGCAAAGCAAATCATCCACGGGAATCGCGAGAAGTGGGGAGCCGGACTCAGACCCCGGGGTTAATCGACGCCCACTCGGTTCAAATTTGCGCTTGCAACTTTCCGTTTTGTTTCACGATGTAAACGCAATCCGTTTACATCCACCAACCATGAATCCCATTCCCCTCCCCTCTGTTTGGGAACGGCTCTCCAATCCATTCCTAAGATCGGCATTCTCCACTACTCTGGCCCTCGTGCTGCTGGCCCCGCTCGGGGCGGCGGCCGCCCCCGGAGACATCTCCTGGCGCCGCGAAAACTCCGGCTCCAGCTGGGAGACCCCCGCCGTCGATGCCGTCGGGCGGATCTACGCTCTTCGCATACCCGCGGGATCCGCTCCCGCAGCGTTGGAATCGTTGGACGCCGAGGGCACGCAGCGATGGAGTGTGACCCTTTCCGCACGAAGTCACCTTCCTCCGGTGCTGGATCCAAAGGGAAACGTGATGCTGGCGCGAACGAATGGCGCCGTGCGAAGTCTCAATCCCGACGGGGAAACGCTCTGGCTGGCCACGCTCCGAATGACCAGCGTGACTGGGTTAGCACTGGACGCCGACGGTCTGTTCCATGTCGCGGGCAGCGACTCCACCGGAGCACCCGTCTACGAGGTTCTCCGGCCGGATGGAAGCATCGTCTCCCGCGGCGTCTTCGCCGGGTCCGGAACGACGACGCCCTTCGCCTTTCCTGAACGGCCACCCCAGATCGGAAGCGATGGCACGACGGTGTATCAGGGCTTGGGCGGAGGCTTCGGGCCTTCGGGGACCCAGGGAGGCATTTCAAACACAGTGGCCTTCTATCTACCCAAGGCCTCAGGCCTTTCCGCCCTGGGCCCGGCAGACATCCTGATCGTCCCGGAAAGCGATGGGCTCTCGATTCGATCCGCGGACGGCGGGGAGGCGTCCCGCTGGTCCGGTGCCGGCATTTCGTCGAGTCCGATTCTGACGCCCGCGGGCCAAATCTGTTTCGGCACCGTCTCGAATCGATTGGAGACCGTGGCCCTCGACGGCAGCGAACTTTGGTCGATGGATGCGGGTGCCGTCATTCAAAGCACCCCCGTCTGCCTGGAGAATGGAACGATCATTGCCGCGACTCTGGCGGGCCGGCTGTTCGCGGTGAACTCCGAGGGGCTTTTGCTTTGGGAGCGGATTCTCGACGGGCCGGTAACCGCCCATTTGAATGTGCTGCCGGACGGTCGCATCGTCGCCGGCGACGACGCGGGAACCCTTTGGTGCGTGGAAACGGGATCCCACCTCGCCGGGACCGGTTGGCCGAAATGGCAATCGGATCCTGGAAACGGGGGACGAAACCGCAGCCCGCGCATGGCGCTGGCGGCACCCACTCAGGTCCGCTTGGACGACGAAGGCGCCCTCTTGATCTCCTGGAGTTCCGTTCCCGGGGCGCGGAAATACGAGGTGTGGAAGGACACCCGCCCCGAGTTTGACACCGCAACTCTCTTCCGCCCGTCCGTCGTGGGGAATACCTCCGATTCCACGATGACTGCGGGAGTCCCGGTATACTACCGGATTCGGGCGCTCGGCCCGGACAGCGCGGGACCGTTTTCGGACATCGCCGGAATCACTCCGAAAAAACTCCTCTGGAACCGGTCTCTGGGAAGCCAAATCCTGGGCTTGGCACGTCTAAAGGACGCGACATTGGTGGCGACTGTGATCACGGAGAGTCAGGGCCAGCTGATCGCCCTATTACCGAATGGCACCGAGCGATGGAGACACCCCCTGCCTACCCTGCCCCGACAGGGACCCGTGGTGGCCGAAGATGGTTCCTTCTGGATCTCCACCGCGGGAGCCCTCAGACAATATCATCCGGACGGTTCGCCAGGTCTCGTCGTGCTCCCTGGCTCGGCCGAGGGAAATGGCAGCATGGGAGCCATGGCGCTTGGGCAGGAGGGAACCCTCTACGTCATGGGACAAAATGCAGGAGTCCAGCGGTTGTTAGCAGTTCACCCCACGACGGGTCAGATCCGAGGCGACACGTCCGGGAGCGCCGGGGACAGTGACCCGCCCCCCCTCATCGTCGGCCGCGACGGATCCATTCTCGTCCTCCACGAACACTTCCTGGCCTGCCACCAACCCGGGACGCAGCTTCGATGGACCCTCGGCGCTCAGCCGAGCGCAGCCGCCGTTCTCAGCGGTGGGGACTACATGGTCGGGACGCCCCGCGGATTGATGCGGATCACACCGGCGGGAAAAGTTCTCTGGACCAATTCGGCCGTTCGAACCGATTGGGCCTACTTGGGAAGACCCTCCATGACGGTCGATCGGAACGACGTCACTTACGCGTGGTCCGTGGGAAGACTCTTCGCGGTGGCTCCCACGGGCGAGACCCTCTATGCGACGGACAGGATCTCCTTCGATCTGACACCAACCCCGACGTTCCTGCCGCGTCAGGGAGGGGTGTATGTTCTGGGCGGACTTGGCGTGCTCGAGGTGGACTCTTCCGGGTCAACGGTCCGCCGTCGAAGTCTCCCGACGTTGGGAAGTGTCCTGGATGGATTGGTTGTGGATTCGGATTCGGGCGGAACCCTCTATCTGGGGTCGTTTCAAGGTTCGGTGGCCGCACTCAACCTGGATGTTGGCGCAGACACGGCAGCACCGTGGCCACTTCCGCATCACGACGTCTCCAACAGTTCCAGTGCCGTCCTTCCGCTGTCGCAGGCTCCCGATTCCATTGCAGCCTCGGGAACGCCGTGGGTCGGAGGAAACCGCGTGGTCTGGAAGCCCTCGGGAGCGCTGGTGTCCCACGAGATCTATCGCGCGACGGATGACGACTTCTCCAAGGCCGTCCGAATCGGGTCGTCTTCCGCGTCAGCGAACCACTTCGACGATACCAGTGCGACGCCGGGACAGGAGTATCATTACTGGGTGATCGCTTCCAATTCGGTGGGCTCCTCCGATCCGAACGAACCGGCGTCGGTCGTGGGACAGGCCCCCGTGGTCCGCGCACGCCTCAGCCTGCCGGGACTCGACGTCCTCCCGACTCCGATCCCGGTGGTTCGCCCGGATCAAACTGTCGTCGCCGCCACGCAGACCGGGTTGATCGTCGCCGCGGATTTGGACGGTTCGGCCCTTTGGACCAACCGCGTCCCCGCAAAAACCGCATCCCAGATTCTGGAGATGATGGCGACCGCAGACGGTCGGGTCCTGTTCCGGGCGAACACGGGGCTTTTCGAAGTCACTCCGGAGGGATCCGGACCCAAACGGCTTGGTGCTCCGGGCAATGTGCTCCTCCTTGGCGCGGACAACCATCTCCGGACCCGGGAAGGCACAGGATTCCTGCTGAGGGATGCCACGGGATCGGTCGTGGGCTCCGCGGTCCCCCACGACGGCTTCGATGGACTGGGCGCGGTTCGTTCCGATGGCGTGATGTTCGTCGGAACCTCTACGGGACGGATCAAATCCCTCGACGCCGCCTTGAATCCGGGTTGGGAGTATGTGGCCCCTCCTGACAATCCGGTTACGCTCGGGTTGCCTTCGTCGGCCGCCGTCGGGCTCGACGGATCCCTGTACGTGGCCCCAGGCGACCGCACCCTGGTGTCCCTCGACCTGGCGGGAAGGGCGCGATGGACGCAATCGCTGGAGCCCGCGACCTGGATTCTCGCTCCGCCCGCGCTCGGTGCGGGAGACGCGACCCTCCTGGTCTCGTCCCTCCAACGGAATTTTAACCGGCGCCTGGCCAGTTTCGATGCCAATTCCGGGGAGGAATTATGGCGCTTCGAATGGACACCCGGGGTGAATCAGCTGACAGCGTCTTCGCCGGCAGTTCTGTCGGACCGCACGGTCCTGTATGCCGCCGGGAATTTCCTTCTCGCTCTGGACTCGGAATCGGGAGAGCTCCGGTGGGGATTCGAGTCCACGGGAACGGTGGGAGCGCCCCTCGTTTCCGGGGATGGATCGATCCTTTTCACGGCTGGGGGCGAACTGGTGATCCTTCGGGGAACCAGTCCCCCGGCCTTCTCCGGCTGGCCGATGGCCCGTCACGATGCCCGGGGAACGGGAGGTCAGGGAACTGGCGGTGGCAGGGACCTGGCCGTGACGCAGACGCCGAGCGGGATCGTCCGATTGACGTCCGAGGACGGACGCCCATTCCTCCCCCTGGTCAGCGAAGACCTTCTGGAATGGCGCCCGGCCACCGGCGTTTTCGATACGGAAGCAAATCCACCTGGTGAGCCAAGAACTGTCTTCGCTCCCAACCTGCCCGGGATATCCCGCTTTTTCCGCGCCGTGGCTCCGTAGCAATCCGATTCACCGCACGAAACGCATAGATCCCACGGAAGGGCCGCGGTTCGGAAAACGAAGTCCTGTTCCAGTGCGCATCGGGACTTCCAGACGATCTGGTGCGCCCAGGGACTCCGAGTTGTCCCGAATCTGTCCCGAAGGAGTAGGCAGGAAGCGATGTCACAAGTGCCGGATCGCGAAGGCGCGTCCGGATCCGGACTTCAGGTAATGCTCCAACGCCGCCGCCCGCGCGGGATCCCGAAATGCCACCGCCACCCGGATCTCCCAAGGCCGTCCCTTCCGCGTAGACGACACCCGCCCGGCATTGTGCGCCACCAACCGGGCCCCGAGATCTTCGGTCATTCCCGTGTAGAATCCATCCTCGGCCGACTTCGACTCCAGCAGGTACACATAGCGGAATCCAAACGTCCCCGAGCGCAGGGGCATGGCCACAAACCTCCAAAAGCAACATCCGGACGGAAATCGCGAGATTTTGGGGGAATGGTTGAGGGCTTGCCGGCGCCATTCTTCCAAGGATTCATCCCGCACCCTATCCACACGTTCAGGCTCGCTCCGACGTAGCCTTGGTGAAGTCAAAGGCAGCCTTCGCCCGTCGCGGAGCCTCGGGCGAAGGCTGGTGGAGGCGGGGGGAGTTGAACCCCCGTCCCTGACAATCCAACTTGAAACGAACTACATGCTTAGCCAGCCAAGGATTTTCTACAGAACCGTAACGGGCCGACAGCGACCGGTTCCGCCTAGCTCGCATGAAATATCTCGGCCGCCGACGCGCGAACTCCGCCGACAACCACGCCTGCTGATGGCGTCCGTTCCCCGTAGCAGGCGTTCAGGGACGAACGTCACGGCACTTAGGCCGCGAGAGCCAACTCTTCGTTAGCAGTTGATGTTTGACCCGATGATTTACGAGGCCAACGGATCGTCCTCGGCATGCCGTCGCAAGCGGGCTCGACAGGTCGAAACCAGTACGCCCCCCAACAATCAGCAGTTCAAAAGTCAGGGCGCGGGCGGAGGGAGTCAAGAAGTGGGGGAAGTTTTCAGTGATCAGTTTTCAGTTTTCAGTCCGAAGAGACGGAACACTGAACACTGAACACTGGACGCTTCCTTCTCCCTTCTGGCGCTGGGTGCAAATCCGGGCTACACGGGACGCGACAAAACGTCGTTGAACCGTGTCCCCTGCTGAAGCTTCCCAACTCCTCGACCGCCTGGTGCGCGGCGATGTCTCCCGCGATGCCGTGCTTCGTGCGTTCCAGGCGGCGCCGGTCGCCGATCTCGGGTTCGCCGCCGTGGACCTTCACCGCGAACTCCGCAAGGATTGCCCCGAGGTGATCTTCGGCGCCGGGAAAACCCCCGCCCAGGTCGCCGCCATCGCTCGACGGATCGTTGCCTCCAGCGGACGCGTCCTTGTGACCCGCGTCACCGACCAGCACGCCAGGGCGCTGCGCCGAGTTCTGCCCCAAACCCGACATCACGAGGCCGCCCGCTGCCTGACGGTGGAGCCTCCGGGAACGCGTCCCCTTCACGGGTGCATCGCCGTGGTCTGCGCCGGCACCAGCGACCTGCCCGTGGCCGAAGAGGCCGCGCTCACCGCGGAATTCATGGGGAGCCGCGTGGTACGCATCCATGACGTCGGCGTGGCGGGAATTCACCGATTGTTCCGCCGACTGGACGACATTCAGCAAGCCAATGTCGTGGTGGTCGTCGCCGGCATGGAGGCGGCCCTGCCGAGCGTCATCGGCGGATTGGTGTCCAAACCCCTCATCGGCGTCCCGACCAGCGTCGGCTACGGTTCCCATTTCGGCGGGATCACCGCCCTTCTCGGCATGCTGAACTCGTGCGCCAGCGGCCTCACCGTGGTCAACATCGACAACGGGTTCGGCGCCGGATACGCCGCCGCCCGGATTAATGCGGGGTTCACTTCCCCCAGTCCGGCGACGATCCCGGGTGCCCGGGCATCGGTCCGAACTCGGAAGCGGAGGTCAGGCCATGGGAATTGAACAGGCCTCCTCCCCCGTCCCTTCGGAGGCCACCATGCCGGAAGGATCCGAGCAGGCGCGCACGGCCATGGCCTCCGGGCGCACCGATGTGCGCAGCGAATCGCGGGAGGCTCTTGCGGAACGCTTCCGCGAATGGGGCGAATCCGCCTATCGGCTGGATCAAGTGCTCGGCTGGCTCTACGCGCGACGGGCCGCAAGCTGGGACGAAATGACAAACCTACCGCGGTCGCTCCGTTCCCGTCTCGCCGACTTGTATACGCTTGAGCTGCCCGAATTGTTGCACCTCCAAGGATCCCGCGACACCACGCGCAAGTTCCTGTGGCGGCTCGGCGACGGGAGCCTGATCGAAAGCGTCCTCATTCCCGCCAATCCAGCCCTCTACGGCGACCGCAGCGACCGCCACACGCTCTGCATCTCCACGCAGGTCGGCTGCGCGTACGGATGCCGGTTCTGCGCCAGCGGACTCGACGGCTGGAAGCGAAACCTGCATCCGCACGAAATCGCGGGGCAGATCCTCGCCGTGGAGCGGTGGAACACCCGCCAACCCGCGGGTGAACGCATCGAGGGCGACCGGGTGGTCAACAACATCGTCGTCATGGGCATGGGCGAACCCATGGCGAACTACGTCCATCTCATGGCGGCCCTGCGCACGTTGAACGCGCCCTGGGGTGGCAACATCGGTGCCCGCAAAATCACCCTCTCCACCAGCGGAGTCGTGCCGCGGATCCGGGACCTCGCCGAGGATCCCCTCCAGTTTCGCCTGGCCATTTCTTTGCACGGCGCGACGGATGACGTGCGGAACCGCATCATGCCAGTGAATCGCAAGTATCCGGTCGCCGCGCTCACCGAAGCCTGCCGGTACTACGTGCAGCTCAAAGGCCGGATGATCACGTTGGAATACATTCTCATCGCCGGCGTGAATGACGATCCGACACAAGTCCCGGCGCTGGCCGATCTCGCGCACAATCTCCACGCGAAGGTCAACCTGATCCCCTACAACACGGTGGAGGGATTGGAGTGGGTGCGTCCCACGGACGACGCCTGCCACACCTTCGCCCGGGCGTTGCGCGACCGCGAGGTCACCGCCACCCTCCGACTGGAAAAGGGACACGACATTGATGCTGCGTGCGGGCAGCTGCGCCTCAAGACGGAGCGCGAGCTGACGATCACAGGTCCGACGAGATCTGAGCCCTGACGATTTCCCCGATTGACTGCCCAACCCAGGTTCTCTCCACCTCGGGATTCGGGACGAGAGGCAGAACGGGGTATTTCCCGTGCCCTTTGGCGTGGAAAGCCCCCGGAAAGAGGCCGCTAATGTTTGGGTCCTGCCGGCAGGAGGTAGGCGCAACCGGAAAGGCGAATGGCCCCCGACTCAAGCCCTTCGCACGTCCCCTGCACCGTCAATTCGGATCCGACCCGCGCGAAGACCGTGCGGATCCCGTGTCCTAGTCCAACAACCTCCTGCCCGTCATCCGTGGCATAGACCCGGGTGAATTCCGAGGGCGGCCGAAAGGACGCGGTGACGCGCAGCGGAGTATCCAGTTGCCGGAAGTTCACATCGTATAGAGCCTGGAACATGGACTTCCGGACGTCGGTCACGACGCCCTTCACGGTCACCACCTGTCCCCGAAACCGCCTGGCCGCAGCGGCTGGATCCTCGGAAAAGTAGGAGATCAGTTCACGCACCGTCAGGACGGTGTCCGCTCCCGGCGGCGGAAGAGTCGACAACGGCCGCGGGGGCGGCTCATTGGTCATGGCCCTCAGCGCTGCGGGCGGAATCCAAAGCGGCGCCTTGCCTTGGACCGGTGGCGGGGGCGGTGGCACCGGAGCGGGCGCGGTTTTGAGCGCCTTTAACTCCTGTTCCGCCTTTTGAAGTTGGGCCTTGAGACGCTCCACCTCGGCGGCCTTCTCCTGAAGTGCCTTCAATTCGGCGGCGGACACGGTGACCGGGGGATCCTCAGCGCGGATCCCGGTAGCCGGGATTGCCGTCAGGATCAGCAGAAGTATTCCCCGAAGTGCGTATTGGGTGGACGGCCGAATCATATCACCCGTCGCCTACCGCAGGAGTCTCGGCGGGGCAAGCGTGATCCGGGAAAAACTCCTTGCCGCCCGCGTGCACCAAGCATATCTCTCATTCGTTCCCCGTTTCCTCACTGCTTCCGGTACGCCGGGTGCTTTGCATGCCTTTGTCGTTTTCCCGGGCTTTCGTCCGGGCTTTTTGCACAAAAATGCACATTCCGTCCGAAACGAACTCCCTGCCCGGTCAAAATGTTGCACCCCAGACCGCCCCTGACGTGTCCCCGGATATTATAACCGCAATTTTCCCTCGGTTCATTTCTGAATCCACCGCTTTCGGCCGCCAGCTCGCAGGCCTCCCATCTCAACTCAGTACAGTCGTGCAACAACACAACAACTCCCCCATCCATGAGACACATCAATCCCCCACGCATTGATGCGGAAATGCTGCGTCGGGTCCTGCTCGCAGGACTCGGAACCCAGCTATTCACCGTCCCTGTCCTACACGCGCAGACAGCGCCGGCAACCGCCGGCACCAATGCGCCTCCAGCGACCGTGGCGGCGGCATCCAGCGAACCCGCAGAACTGGACCGCGTCGTCATCACGGGCTCGCTGATCCCGACGTCGGACACCATTGGAATCAATCCGGTCGAAGTCTTTTCGGCGACCGCGATCTCCGAGACGGGCGCCACGGACGTCCTCGGCGCCTTGCAGAAATTGGGCGTAAATTTCACAGGCAGTGGTAACATTGGCCAGACGCTGAATAACGGCGGCTTCGGCGAGGCCAACATCGCCATCAACAACCTGCCCACCCTGGTCCTGCTGGATGGCCGGCGCCTGGCGTCTTCGAGCTTCAGCAATGGCACGGCCGTGGACGTCAATACGCTCCCGGTGTCGATGATCGAACGCATCGAGGTGCTGCAGGACGGTGCGTCCACCACTTATGGCGCCGATGCCGTGGGCGGCGTGGTGAACATCATCACCAAAAAGAATTACAATGGCTGGGAACTGGGCGGGCGATATGGATTTGCGACCCAGGATGGACAGTTTCGCCAGTGGAATGCCTATATCGTAGGCGGTTCCTCGACCGAAAAGACCACAGTGACCATGGGGGTCAGTTATCTGCACCAGGACCCTCTCTACACCAAGGACCGAAACATCGGTTCGCAGGGAATTCCGGAACTACTGGACAAGGGAATAACCCCCCCTACCTACTTCAGCCCTTCCTATCCAGGGCGTGTTGGGAACTACGTGCTGGCGGGCTCTCCGTTTGCCGTCGGCGCCCCGGGTTATAATCCCAGCATCACCAGCCCGGCAGTGCTCCCCGGAGGCAAGAAGTACTACTCCGTTGAGGACTACAACGCCGCGGCCATTGCGGCTGGTTTGCCGCAGCAATATGTACCGTTGGCGGACACCTCGGCCGGTCAGTTGCTGGACTCATATGGGGTCGGGAACTATCCGCTCCTGAACACCACGCTCCTCGGCCCCATCTCGGTGCAGGAACAGCAACGCCTCAACGGCTTCGCCAATTTCGGTCACGAGATCTTTGGCAAGAACCTCGAGATCTTCGGTCAGTTCCTCTATTCCCAAAACACCAGTACCGGAGCGCTCGCGCCGTCCCCCGTACCGAGCCTGGGCATTTCGGCCATCACCGTCCCGGCGGACAACCCGTTCAATCCCTTTGGGCAGGATCTCGGAGCCGCCGGTTCCGGAGATCCCCGCGTGCGTAGCCGCTTCATCGAGGTGGGTCCCCGGACCTTCGTTTCCGATACGGACTATTTCCGCTTCGTTGGCGGCCTGAAGGGCCAGATCAATCCAGACTATTCCTGGGAAGCGGCCTATAACTACAACCGCAGCGATCAAACCCAGTACACCAAGAACGCCGTCAACGGAGGTGCCTTGGGATTGGCGTTGCAGCCGGATTACTCCCTGGCTGCGGATGGATCCCTCAGCAAGTTGACGGACTTCAACGGAAACCCAATCCCCACTTACAATATCTTCGGGCTTCCCGGTTCCAACAACCCCCAGACGATCGACGCGCTGCGGACCACCCTGTACCAATCCGGTCTCTCCCAATTGAGCAGCGTGGACGGTGTCTTTACGGGCCGCCCGCTGGATCTCCCGGCTGGCAAGATGGCTTTCGCCACCGGGTTCCAATACATCAATCAGACCCTATCACTCGATTACGACGGCCTGACCAAGGCCGGGCTGGTGCCAGGATTGAGTCCGGCATCGCCGTTCCCGGGTGGCTCGCTGATCCAATGGGCCGGATTCGCCGAGGTCAACATCCCGATTCTCTCCCCGGAATGGAGCCTCCCGGGATTCCACTCCTTCGATATCGTGGGAGCCTTCCGCTACAATTGGATCGACCCCGGTGGCAGCGATACCGTGCCAAAGGTCGGCTTCAAGTGGCAGCCGATCGACGAGCAGATCACCTTCCGGGGAACCTACTCGCAGGGCTTCATCACCCCCTCCCTCTATGATCTCTATGGGCCGACTCTGATCGGGAACCCAACGGCGGTCGTCCAGGGAGTCTCGGGACAGGTCCAAACCGGGGACGCCTCCAACTCGAACCTGGGCCCAGCCACCTCCGTCAACTACACAGCGGGTGTGGTGTACACCCCCCGCCAACTCAAGGAACTGACGGTCAGCGCCTCCTTTTACTATGTGAAGGAATCGGACTTCCCGTACCGGGTGGATGCCACGACCGTGGGCGACAGTCTGAATGCGCTCGGATCCGACTCCCCCTACGCGGGCGGATTCACCTTCGACGACGGCGGAAAGCTGACCAGCAACCGCCCCAACCAGGTCACCATCGACAACTGGGGCAACGCCAACATTCCGTTGCAAGGCGGAGCTTCCCAGAAGACAGATGGTCTGAACCTCTCTGCCCAGTATGTCTTGACCACGGACGCCGCAGGCTCCTTCACCTTCGCCACCAGCGCGAATTATACCTTCACCTACACATTCCAAGCCGGGCCGGACGCCCCTTGGAACCAGTATGCCGGGAACTACACCGATACCCAGGTGGTCGCCGGTGCCAATGGCACCATTCCCCGGTTCCAGATCGTGCCGCAACTGACGTGGCAAAACTGGGGCCTGACCTACGTGGTCATCGCCAAGTTTGTTCCCGGGGTCCTGGATCAGGGAGACAACTTCCCCAATGCAGGGGGCACCGACAACAGCTTCACCACCTCCGGTGAATCCTGGCACGTCGATTCCTACTACAATATTGGGATGCAGTTGTCCTACCTGTTCCAATCGAAAGGGCGCGAGGAATGGTGGAACAACACCACCCTCACGGTGGGCTGCGACAACGTGACCAACAATCAGCCGCGACTTGTGGCGTCCTCCTCGGAGGACATGACCGACAAGTCGGTTTACGACATCATCGGCCGCTTCGTGTACTTCCAGGTGGCGAAAAAGTTCTGATCGCCGTCCCCGCAAAACCCGGCCGGCCCGTCTCCTCCTGGACGGGCCGGCCTTGGTTTACTTACCGCCCTCCTTCTGCTTCGCGAGCATCTCCTTGACCTCCTTCTGGTAACTCTCAAACCGGGTCACGAGCGCATTGTAGTTGGTCACCAACTCCGCGTACTTGGTCATCGACTCGTTGTATTTCACCGTCGTCTCGTTGCGCTGTTCCATCGCCTTGTTTGCCGAAGCCGCCATGTCCTTCATGCGACCGTTCTGCACCACGAGGTTGCTGTTCGCCTGCACCAGGGCATTGCTGTAACCGAACGCCAGGTTGCTGAACGAGCCGAACCCGGAGCGCAATTGAACCAACTCCCCCTTCACCCGCTTCAACTCGACGGTGTTGGTGGCGCGCTCGGACTCAAGGTGCGACCTCATCTCCTCAATATGCTTGATCTCCTCCGCGTACCGGGCGCTGCGGCTTTCGAGTTCCTGGCGCTCCCCCATGACCTTGGAGCGCTCGGCCCGCTCAGTTTCCACCAGGGCCCGCAGGCGGGACTGCACCACCCATTGGAAAACCACCAATGCGCAAAGGCAAAGGGAGAGACCCACAAGGATATTCACCCCGACTCCGGCGTGGCAGGAGCGGGACAGCATGCGGCGGGACAACTTCATGGAAGGTTCGCAGGAATTCGGAAGCGGAGGAGCCGCGACTCCGGGACGGAAGAGGCCCGCCCGCACGGCACTCGTGAGCCTGTCCACGTTCCGTGTGGTTGTCAAAAGGTGGCGCGTATTCACCCAGCCTGATCAGTACCTTTTTCAACCCAGGAATGAGACTGGCACGTAAATCGCATCATCGGAACACGTCGATGGTAACACGCCACCCCCATATCATTTTTGGGAATTTGGAGACCGGGCCTTCAGGATTGCACCTTGCGAGCTCCCGGTCCCCGCGTACGCTGGCGTGGGCCCCGAGCGGGTCCCGCTCCCGTCCAAGTGCCCTTAGGAGGTTTCGTCCATGAGTGCCACCCTCGGCCTCGGCTCCCCCGAGTACCATCTGACATCCGACCTCAACCGGGAATGTCTTCCCGGGTCGCAGTATGACCCAGACCGTTGGGTATCGTGGGCCAACGCGTTGTGCCTTGGCGTTCTGACCGTGGGCGTGTTGATGACCAAACAACCGGCGGCGCTCGTCTTCAACCGCCAGGCCTATGAGCCTCCTGCCGTCCTCCCGGTCGAGGATGTACCACCGGAGGTTCCGGACCAGGTTCGCGACCTCGTCATGGACGAAGTCACGGATACTCCTGAGTCCGCTCCAGCGGCGCCCGTCGTGGTGGTGGCCGCCGAGCCCGCGGCTGTCCCTTTCGCGGTTCCGGTGGTGGGGGCGACGGTGGCGTCATTCGATCTTCGCACCGTTTCCGCTCCACCGGTTCTCCCCATATCCGGCACTTCCACCAGTCCGGGACCCGTGGTCGCCCCGCCATCGACGCTCAGGTACGGGGAGCGCGGCGCCCGCGGCGACCTACCCTGGCCCACCATGGCGGACTACCCCCAGGAAGCCCGCGACCACAAGGAAGTGGGCGACGTCATCCTCATTGCCGTGGTGACCGCTGAGGGCGGGCTGCCGTCCGAGGTGATCGTTGAAAAGGGTTCCGGGTCCTTCCGTTTGGATGCCCATGCTCGCGACTGGGTGAAGAACCGATGGAAGTTTTTCCCGGGGAATCCACAACGCTGGCGCTTCATGTTTTCCTATGAACTCCCCGGGGTATCCCGCTGAACCGCGGCGAACCTCCATTTCCAACATCCTCCCCATCCCCAGTTCCCATGTTATTTGCCAACGGCTTCATTGACCTGATCCAGCACGGGGGTCCGATCATGTACCCCATCCTCCTCGTGGCCATCGTGGCCCTCGCCGTCGTCGGCGAGCGGACCTTCTGGTGGATCCGGGAAGGCACCCGCAAGGATCCGGCTGCCCTCGAAAGGACCCTTGCGGCCATGGAGAACTCAGACTTTCAGTCGGCAGTTGAAGCATCGGCATCCTCCCAGGATCCCGTGGTCCGGATGATTCACCGCGGGCTCAGCCACGTCAGTGGATCCCTCACCGGCGCGCTCCAGGTGGCGGCCGGATCCGAGATTCGTCGCGCCGGCCGCTTCATCGTCATCATCGACACGTGCATCACCCTGGCGCCGCTCCTGGGACTGATCGGCACGGTCACGGGGATCATGCGATCGTTCGAAGCCGTCGGCGGCAATGAACTCGCCGTCGCCGCCGTTTCTGGGGGCATCGGCGAGGCGCTGATTGCGACCGCGTTTGGACTGGGCATCGCGGTGTTTTGCCTGCTGCCGTTCAATTATTTCAACGAGCGCCTCGCGCAACTCCAGTTCGACCTGGAAACCGCCGCGACCAATGTGGAAGTCATGGTAACGAAGGCCCGAAGTTCCGGCTTCGACACCATGATCCTCCGCCGCGAGAACATCGCCCGAACCCAACGCTGAGCCATGGCCGGAGGGGGTTCCACAACGGCCGCGGCCGCGCCGCGATCCCGGTTCTGTCCGGCGCCGCGCCGCCGGCGGGCCCGCATCGAGATCATCCCGCTGATCGACGTGATGTTCTTCCTTCTTGCGTCGTTCATGATGGTCAGCCTTTCCCTTCAAAAGTCGCAGACACCCAAGATGGATCTCGCGGTCGCCTCCACCGCGCGCCCCGACTTCAGTCCCGACCTTTTCAACATCGCGGTCGAGCGCAATGGAACCGTCAGCGTGGGGAAAACCAATGTCACCCTACCCCGCCTGGATGAAATGCTGGCTGCCGCGGGCCGGGCTTCCGCCGGGACCAACACCCCCATCTTCATTACGGGCGACCGGGACGCGACCCACGGATCCATCAACCGCGTATTGGATCGTGTCCGGCGTGCGGGATTCCTGAGAGTTTCCTTCACCGTGGAGGCACCCCGGGCCGCGGCCCCGAAGCTCGCGTCCCAGAAGGCCGCCCCATGAAGTTCTCCAATCACCTTCAACCGAAGAAGGCCCGCATCGAGATCATCCCCTTGATCGACGTGATGTTCTTCCTCCTGGCCTCCTTCATCATGGTGAGTCTCCAGATGCAGAAGCTGCAGTCGCTTCACATGGATCTGCCCAGCGCGGTCGCCGCGAGCCGTGACCGCAAGCCCGACATCCTCAACGTGGACGTCGACAAGTCCGGCGACATCCAGGTGGAGGGAAAGCGTCTCAATTTGATCGAGCTCGAGGAATTGGTGAAGGCCCGCCTGAAAGTCAATGAGCGCATCCCGGTTTATCTCCGTGCCGCATCGGAATCAAAGCACGGCCGGATACTGGAGATTCTCGACGCCGTTCGGGCCGTGGGCGCAATCAAGGTCTCCTTCGCCATCGATCCCCCCCGGGATGGGGCCTGATGCCTCGGAAAGCTGAGGCTTTGCCCGCATCCGCAGATGCTTCTACCATCCGGCCGTGCTTCCCACGCGGCCCCGATGAAGTTTCCAGCCCACGGATTCCAACACCCTTCGTCCCGGTCTGTCTCTGCTTCCCAACGGAGGCGCACCCCAGTCCGGCGCCTAATTGCTCTGCTGGTCACCGTTCTTGGAGTTCTCCGTGCGGCACAGGCTGCGGATCGTCCTGACGGGACGGCGGGGGACTCCGGGCGCATCCTGGTCCTTTCCGATTTTCACCTGAATCCCTTCCTCGGCCTTTCCCAGGAACAATTCGCGCAACTTCAGTCCGCACCGCTGGAGCAATGGCCGGATCGACTCGCCATCCAGCCGGCGGCGCAAACCGGTTCGGATTCCCCCTGGCCGTTGATTCGCAGAAGCCTGGAGGACGCCCGCACCCAACTGCCCCATCCGGAGTTCATCCTCCTGCCCGGCGATTTTCTCACGCATCGCTGGAACACGAATTACGACCGCGTCGCCCCGCGATCCCGCACCGTGGATCCCGCGGCCTTCGACGCATTCACCGCGCACTCGCTGGAATTCCTCGCTGCGCAGATACGCCGCGCGTTTCCCTCCACTCCCATCCTTCCCGTGCTGGGCAACGAGGATTCCGACTGTGGCGACTACAAGATCACGCCTGCGTCTCCGTTCCTCCGCCGGGTCGCGGAACTCTGGGCTCCGTTGATCGCGCCCGCCTTCGGAGACGCGACGAACCGGGAGGCATTCTTCAGAACCTTTCCCGACGCGGGCTACTATTCCGTTCCCCTGCCCGCGCCGGAACCCACCCGGTTGATCGCGTTGAACACCATCCTGTGGACTCCCCAGTACACCAATGCCTGCGGCACGGAGTCCCAGGATCCGGCCGGGCAGCAGTTCCGTTGGCTCGCGGAAACGCTGGATTCCCTGGAACGCTCCCACGAACACGCCTGGCTGCTGATGCATGTACCTCCGGGGATCGATGACTTCGAGACCCACAAGGCCGGGGGCGTTGCCCAACCGCTGTGGCGTCCCGATTGGGCCCCGCGAGTGATGGAACTGCTGCGCCGCCACCGATCGAGCATCCGATTCTCCGTGGCCGGACACCTGCACATGGACGATTTCCGGATCCTGAACGCCCAGTCCGAAATCGGCGGGTTGGTCAAGGTGGCTCCCGCAATCAGTCCCGTCTTTGGAAACAACCCCGCCTATCAGATCCTCCTGCGCGACCCAATTTCGGGCACCGTCACGAATTATCTCACCCGCCGCCTTCCGCTCCGGGAACGCGGCGCACAGGTTCCGTGGGAGACCGAGTATCAATTCCGCGAAGGCTACCCCGACGCCCGGCTGACACCGGAGTTCCTGGGAACGCTGGCGTCCGGAATTCGAAGCCCGGGTGCCCTCCAAAGCACCTTTCTTCACCGCTACTGCGCCGGCGGGGTTCCGTCCCCGGTTTCCCCGGAAATCCTGTCCTGCGCGATCCAGCATCTGTTTCCCGACACCTTTGCGCGCTGCGCCCCGGCACCCGCAGGAAAGCCCTGAGCGAGGCCCGGCTCCAGATTCCCCAGGCTCATCAGGCCAAATTTTTTGCGGCGTGGATCCTCCCTGGGATTACCGGCCAAGTGGAAAAGGAATCCGGTTTGACGAAGGACCATTTCCAAAACGTTGGAGAGACCTTCGAGAGTGGGATTCTCGTTCAATCCAACGTTCTCCCCGGATCCCCAGAACGCCGCGGATTGGACTTCCTCCCTCGTCGATCGATTCCCGGTTCATTTTCGTTGGCGGGCTCGCCCGCACGGCTCCAGCTTGGCCCCCGCATGCGGCTTCTCTTCAGGCCTCTGTTTCTCGGGCTGACGTTGATGGGCTTTGCATTTCCTGTGGATGGACGCGGGACGGAATCCCCGAAGAATTTCCCGGAGCTGTTGCCGGGGTTGGAATTGAGCCCCACGCGCACCCTTTCCGAGGGCCCGCTGACGGTCCGTCTCACGAATGCGCCCGCAGGAGTCCGCGTGCGATTCACTACCGACGGCACCGAACCGACGACGCGCAACGGATTCGACTTCTCCGTCCCTTGGACCATGACCCGTTCGACCCTCCTGCGAGTGGCTGGGTTCTCCAACGGCGTCGCGATCACTCCCGTGGGCACGCATTCCTATTTGATCCTGGACGACATCCTGAAGCAGTCCCCTCGCCCAGCAGGACTCCCGCGGACCTGGGACGGAGAGGCCGCACACTATGGTATGGATCCACGGGTCGTTACCGATCCACGATTTGGCCCGCGAATGAAGGCGGCGCTCCGGGCGCTCCCGACTCTCTCCCTGGTGTGCGATGCCCGGGATCTCTTCGAGGATTCCCGGGGGCTGTACGTCAACACCCAGGAGCGCGGGGATGCTTGGGAACGTAGGTGCTCGCTGGAGTGGATTGGCACGAACGGCGAGAGCGGATTCCAGATCGACTGCGGATTCCGCATCCAGGGCAACACCGGACGCCGACCCGACAAGACGCCGAAGCATTCCTTTCGATTGGTTTTTCGGAAGACCTATGGCCCCGGAAAACTCCGGTTCCCCGTGTTCCCGGATTCCCCGGTGGATCGCTTCGACACCCTGGTATTGCGGGCTGACTACAACAACGCCTGGACCCACTGGAAACCCGAGGACAACGAACGGGCACAGCGAATCCGCGATGCCTGGTTAAAGGACACGCACCGCGCGATGGGATATCCCGCCGCCCACAACCGCTATGTCCACCTCTACCTGAATGGCCTGTACTGGGGAATCTATGACCTCGCGGAACGACCGGACGCCGGCTTCGCCGCCGCCTATCTGGGCGGACAGCGTGAGGACTATGACGTCCTCGACGACTCCGGACTTAAGAGTGGTTACGCCGGGGCCCTGCAGGATTACCGCCGACAGATGGGTCCTCGACAACCCCTGACGCTGGCCGAGGCTGCGGAACGTACGGACCCAGTTCACTTCATCGACTACGTGTTGTTGAATTATTACGCCGGCAATGAGGATTGGGGGGAACAACAGAACTGGTACGTCCTGCGCAGACACGGAGCGGATCCGCGATTCCGACACTTCGTCTGGGACGGAGAAATCACCCTTCAATCGCTGAACGATGACGTCGTCAACCACCCGGACCGTCCACGCCTCGCCCTGTGCCGGCAACTGGCCAGGGATCCCGAATACCGACTGGCCTTTGCGGACCGCGTCCAGAAGCACTGCTTCGGCGACGGGGTCCTCACCGCGGGGGCGAGTGCACGACGGTGGCGGCTGCGGGCCGGCGAAGTGGAACTGCCCTTGATCGCGGAATCCGCACGATGGGGCGCGTACCGGCGGGATCCTCCCTACACTCTCGATGATTGGACTACCGAAAAGAATCGACTACTGAGCGAGTACTTCCCGAAACGCACCCAGGTGCTTCTCCGGCAACTGCGCACGGCGGGACTCTACCCGGATGTGCCTGCGCCCGAATTCAGAACGGTCCAAAATCCGGCGGAAGGACCGGGACTCCATGTGTCGCCAGCCCGGACCGGACCCGAAACGCGCATCATCTACATCACACGCGATGGGACCGATCCCCGAATCCCGGGCTCCGGGGAACCTTCCAAGTCGGCACAGAAATGCCCGGAAGACTTCAACCTCGGGCCCGCGGAGACTCTCCGGGCGCGAGCCCGTCAGGGCACTGAGTGGAGCGCCCTGGTCGAATTCGGATCGTCCAAGGCCCTCGAAAACGCGCCCCGGTGAACCAGAACCGCTCCCACTCCGGTCTTTCCATCCGGCGCGGATTTCACCCCTCCGCGTAGATACATTCCATTGCCCGCCCGTCGCGCTTGACTCCCGCGGTGGGGCACAGTTGGTTCAGTCGTGCGTCTCACCCGCCCGATCCGTTCCGGTTCCGGATGGTACCGCAGCCTCATTGTGTCGGCCGGCGGTCTGCTGGTGACGTTGATGCTTGTGGCAGGTCCGGCAGGTTCCGGATCCAACCACTGGGCGTTCTCTCCTCCGCGACCGGTAACGCCCCCTGCCGCATCTGGGGCGAATCCTGTGGACGCGTTTCTCAATGAAGGCCTCCGCGCCCGGGGCCTTCGACCGGTAGGGGCCGCCAACGCGGAGACCTGGCTTCGACGGGTGACCTACGACCTGACAGGTCTTCTTCCCACACCTGCGGAACGCGCCGCATTCTTGTCCGACACCTCCCCCGTCGCCCGGGAACGGGTGGTGGACCGCCTGCTGGCCTCCCCGAGGTATGGGGAACGTTGGGCCCAGCATTGGCTCGATCTGGCCCACTACGCGGATTCCAACGGGTTCGAACTCGATGCCGACCGACCGGATGCCTGGCGTTACCGCGACTGGGTGGTAAGGGCCCTGAATGCGGACATGCCCTACGACCGATTCCTGACGCTTCAAATTGCCGGCGATGAGGCTGCCCCCGGAGATCCAGAGGCGCTGATTGCCGCCGGCTTCGCGCGCGCCGGTCCCCGGGAGGTGGTTTCCGGGAATATCGATCCCGACGTCAAACGGCAGAATGAACTGACCGAGGCGACGGGAACCGTTGGGTCGGTCTTCCTGGGACTGACCATCGGATGCGCACGATGCCACGACCACAAGTTCGACCCGATCCCGACCGCCGATTACTACCGACTCCAGGCCTACTTTGCCGGAGCCGAGCTGAAGGAAGTTCCGATTCATTCCCCCGAGGAGACCAATCGATTCCACGCCGCCGCCGAATGGCTCCAAAAGCAAATCGACCCACTCGAGGAGACTCAACGCGCCCTGGAGAAACCCTATCGGGATCGCCTTCGGGCGGCGAAAGAGTCCCGTCTGACACCGGCGGAGCGGGCCGTTCGCGACAAGCGGAAGGAGGACCGCACGCCGGAGGAGCAACGGCTCGCCGAAGGGGTGAACACCGCCCTGAATGTGACGTGGGAGGAAGTCGCCGAAGCGGTGGCAGGGTATCCGGCCGATCACGCAACCCGGGAGGATCTCAAGCGACGGATTCACGCACTGAAGATCCAGATGCCGCCCCCGCCCGCCCATGCGATGACGTTTGCCGAGACATCGGAGCCTCTCCCGGAAACCTGGATCCTGGCCCGAGGAAACCTGCAAAACCGGCGTCATAAAGTTGAACCGGGGCCGCCAACCGTATTGTTGGCGGGAAATCCCGGCGCGACGGACGCGCAGATTCCTCCCACGCCGGCGCGACTGGACCCCGGGCACTCGGGGCGGCGTCTCGCCCTCGCCCGCTGGATGACAGACGGCCACCACGCGCTGACCGCGCGCGTGATCGTAAACCGTCTCTGGCAGCACCATTTCGGCCGGGGTCTGGTGGCAACGCCCTCCGATTTCGGAACCCGAGGGGCGCGACCAACTCATCCGGAATTACTGGACTGGCTCGCGCTCGAACTGGTGCGCGAGGGCTGGCATCTCAAGCCTCTTCATCGCCGCATGGTGTTGTCCGAGGCGTACGCCAGGACTTCGGATCCAGCATTGGAGCCCAACGCCGCGGCAACCGATCCGGAAAACCATCTCCTTTGGCGCATGAACCGACGGCGCATGGATGCGGAGGGTCTTCGGGACTGCATACTCGAAGTTTCCGGAATCCTGAATTTGAAGACGGGCGGACCCGGGGTCCGTGCCCCGCTGGAACCAGAGGTACGGGACCTGATTTTCACCGAATTCGAAGTGGTGGATTTGTGGCCCATCGATCCGGATCACTCCGCCCACGCCCGCCGGTCGCTTTACCTCCACCACAAGCGCAACGTGCCCTACCCATTGCTGAATGCCTTCGACGCGCCGGATGCCCTCACCCCGTGTCCGGAACGCTCCGTCAGCACGCATGCCCCACAGGCCCTGGTGCTCCTCAACAGCCGGTTCGCCCTGGAAGCAGCAACCGCATTCGCCGCCTCCCTCCAGGCTGCGTCAGCGGACCCGGAAACCCGCATTTGCAAGGCCTGGATCCAGTGCTATGGGCGCCCTCCCACCCGGGACGAACGGCATTCGTCCCTCGGATTCGTCGCCGCGGGCGCTGGCTCGGAATCCGATCGCTGGACCGACTTCGCCCTGGCCCTCCTCAACTGCAATGAATTCATCCACCTGCCTTGACGGGGCGGAACACACGCCCATTGCCCGCGACGGGAAGCTGTCACGCCGGGATCTGTTGTCCCGGGCCGGACACGGATTCGGGGCTTTGGCACTCGCCCACCTGACCCGCGGGAACGCGCAAACGGGAACGACCGGTTCCCGAACGTCCCTGGCACACTTCGCGCCCCGCGCGAAGCGCTGTTTGTTCCTCTTCATGGTCGGCGGTCCCAGCCAGATGGATCTGTTCGATCCCAAACCCGCGCTCGACCGCCTTCACGGCCAGCGTCCCCCGGAGAGCTTCGGCAAGATCAGCAGTCAGTTCCTCGAGGCCGATCCGATCTGCCTTAGGACCACCCGGAGCTGGGGACGCTACGGCGAGTGCGGCATGGAACTCTCCGACCTGATCCCGCACCTGCATCCCCATGCCGACGACATCGCCCTGGTGCGATCCTGCGTGGTGGACAGCGTCATCCATGCCCCGGCCCACTATCAGATGAACTCCGGGCGAATGTTTATGGGACATCCGAGCCTGGGCAGCTGGGTCACCTACGGACTGGGCAGCCTGTCCGACAACCTGCCGGCCTTTGTGGTCATGGCCCAACCCCAGGGAACGCCCGAAGGTGGGGCTCCCTGCTGGAGCGCCGGATACCTCCCGGCCAAACATCAGGGCACCCTGTTCCGACCCGGGCCGAACCCCATCGTCAACCTGGCCCCCGGCGATCCGGCATTCACCCGGGCCCGACAACGTCGAATCCTCGACTTCACGCAGGACCTCAATCGTCGCCAGCAGGCGGCCGGGGATTCCGAAATGGAAGCCCGCATCGCGAGCTACGAATTGGCGTTCCAAATGCAGGCCGAGGCGCCTGACGCCGTGGACCTTTCCCGAGAAACGCCGGCCACCCGCTCCATGTACGGATTGGACCAAGCCGCAACCGCGGAGTTTGGAACCCGGTGCCTTATTGCCCGGCGACTCCTCGAGCGAGGCGTCCGATTCGTGCAGTTGTATTCGGGTGGCGGTCCCGTCGCCTGGCAGTGGGACGCCCACGACGACGTCAACGCCAACCACGAAAAGATGTGCGGCGCCACCGATCAGCCGGTCGGAGCCCTGCTCACCGATCTCAAGCGCCGGGGTCTTCTTGAAGACACCCTGGTCGTCTGGGGCGGGGAGTTTGGACGCACGCCCGTCAGCCAGAAGGGAAGCCGTGGCCGCGACCACAATGCGACGGGTTTCTCGATGTGGTTCGCCGGCGGCGGCATCCGGCCGGGCACCATCTACGGTTCCACCGACGAAATTGGACTCCACGCGGTATCCGGACGCGCCCACATTCACGACATCCACGCCACGATCCTCCATCTCATGGGACTCGACCACACCCGCTTGACCTATCCCCATGGTGGTCGGGACGAACGACTCACCGATGTTTCGGGCGAAGTCATTCGGGGGATCATTGCGTAGCCCCACCGACCTTTCCGCTGCCTTCGGGGGCAACCGCGAACCTGCTCCATCCTTGACGCCCGGCCCCGCCGTCAAACAGAATGAAATCAGCGAGGTCATGTCAGGCGAAAGTGATGTGCGAGCCCATGAGACTCTTCCCGCGAGGAATGCTTCAATACAGTCCCAGCAACGGACGCCCGGCGTGAACACTGTTCCCGTGGCGGTGGTCCTCACGACCTACAACGGAAAGTCCCGCGGCTTCCTCGAGAAGGCAATCCAGTCAGTGTTGGACCAGACGGTGGCGCCGCAGGAATTCATCGTCGTGGACGACGGCAGCAAGGATGGCACGGCGGAGTGGGTTCGGGACCGTTTTCCCCAGGTTCGGGTGGTGACAAAGACCAACGGCGGACCGGCGAGCGCCCGGAACTGGGGTGTCCAGGAATCCCACTCTCCCTTGGTGTGCTTCCTCGATGACGACGACGTATGGCTCCCCAGGAAACTGGAGGTTCAATACGATCGAATGTCCGGACCCTCGCACCCCGATCTGGTGTTCTCCGCCATCACCATGATCAACGAACGAGACGAGGTCACCGGAGGGTGGAGTCCCGAGGAGTTTGACCTGCAGTGGCCCCACGTCCTGCTTCGGAACCCGATTTGGAATCCCTCCTGCGTCATGATGCGCCGGGAGGCATTCCTGGGAACGGGTGGATTCAATGAAGCGGTGGACCACAAATTCGTGGAGGACTACGAAATGTGGATCAAGATCGCCCGCGAATACCGCATTGATGCCATCGCCGAGCCCCTCATCCTCTATCGCAGCCACAGCACCCAGAACTCGAGCAGCTTCTCCGGAATTCTGGGAAAGGTGATCCCCATCGTCCGCTCCTACGCCGCCAAGGTGCCCGGTCTCGATCCGCACCGGGTCGTGGCATATCACCTGTACGGAGGCTTTTTTGTGACGTTGCACAAGGCCGGGTGGAAGCCGGCCATGGAGTTGCTGAAGGCAAACCCCAATGGTCGCTGGCGCCCAATCCTGTTGCTCCTCCGCCTCATCGGCGTGATGCTGCACCGCGTTCGCTTCGTCCAGCGTCGCTGGCGACGGTTCGAATCCAGGTTTTTTCTGGGCCATCCCTCCCCCCGAGAAGCCTGATCCAAAAACCTTCCCGGTCGTCACCGCTTCCCTACGGAGGCGGGGGCCCACGGGGAGGCTCCGAAAAACGCAGATCCCACATCCCCTATGTCGACCACCGCGGCTGATTACGAACGCAACAATTCCACGTTTGCCGGCTACTGGTCCGGTCCCGCGCGACGGCGTCACCGGCTCTCTTACCCGGCGATCACCAAGGTCCGCCGGATCCGCCCGATGCTGGCCAAACGCGGACTGGACCGGAAACCCGGCATTGCAGTCTTCGAGCAGGGGTTCGGCCCGGGGGACATGCTTTTTTCCTTCGATCCCAGCTCCACCATCGCGGGCGTCGAAATCTCCCAGATCGACGTGGATACCGCGGCCGCCGAAGCCCGGGAACGCGGTTTCACCAAGATCGATCTCCGCCAGTTCGTTCCCGGCAAACCCATTCCCCAGGAATGGCTCGGGCGCTTCGACGTTCTGATTTCCTCGCATGTACTCGAGCACATCGAGGATCCGGTTCCCGTGATGAAGGAACTGGCCACCATGATGAAGCCCGGAGCCGTGGCGTGTGTGATCGTCCCGCTCAGTGAAAAGGCCGGTGAGGACCCCAACCACTTCCATCGATTCACCGAAGCCACCTTTCGACAAATGCTCGAGGCGAGCGGCCTGGTGGTGGAGGAAATGCATTCCGTGGATCGACTGTGGCGCGCTCTCTGCCCGATCTTCCTCAGGCGCCTAGGTCGCCCCTACTCCATCTGGCGGGTGCTCTCCGTCCTTCTCAACGCCGCCTGCAGCCCGCTCCCGTCGTCCGCCCTCGCCGGCATCGACAGCATCCTCGGCGTCCTCGGGGTCCCGCCCGGCCAATGCTTTGCCTGGTGCCGAAAACCCTGAGTCAAAGGACGAATCCCGGCCCACCCGATGGAGGCTTACCTCGCGCGGGTGACCCCACAATCCCAGGCCCGTGTCCGGCCCCAGACTTCAGCGCGCCATTGGGGCAACCCTGCTCGGCGGCACCGTCAATTTCGCCCTAGCCGCCGGAAAGCTGGCGGGGGGAATCCTCGGACACTCCCAGGCCCTGGTCGCGGATGCCGTGGAATCATTCGCGGATATCGTCAGCTCCCTGATCGTCTGGCGGGGACTGGTGGTGGCCGCCCAACCACCGGACGAGGATCACCCCTACGGACATGGGAAGGCCGAATCCATCGCCACGGCCATCATCGCCACCCTGCTCCTGATGGCCGCCGTGGGCATCGGCGTCAGCGCCACCCGGGAGATTTTTCTTCCCCACCAACCACCCCACCCTTGGACCCTCGCCATTCTCCTGGGAGTGGTGGTCATCAAGGAGTCCCTGTTCCGGGTCGTCGCCCGCGCCGGACGCGAAACGGGCAGTATGGCGGTGAGCAGCGACGCGTGGCATCACCGCAGCGATGCCATCACGTCCTTCGCCGCGGCCATCGGGATTACCATTGCCTGGTTCGGTGGTCCCTCCTGGGCCGCCGCCGATGATGTTGCGGCGGTCTTTGCGGCCGGGATCATCGGCTGGAACGGATGGCGCCTCCTGCGTCCCGCGCTGCTCGACTTGATGGACACCACCCCGGATCCCGCCATCACCGCGGAAATCCGGCGCTTGGCCGAATCCGTTCCCGGGGTGACCAACGTCGAAAAGGTTCTGGTTCGCCGCATGGGATGGGAATTGCTGGCCGACATGCACGTGCGCGTTCCCCCTGAGATGACCGTGGCCGCGGCACACGTGATCGCCCATCGGGTGAAGGACAGGATCCGCAACGCACGTCCCGCCGTGCGGGATGTGCTCATCCACATCGAACCGGACCGCGCGCTCGATGTTCTCCGCAAATCACCGTCGGATTCGGAGGTTGCGTGAGACGCGGCGCCAAGAGTTCCGGAGGCGTGCGAACAGAAAGCAATGACTCCCATGTGGCTGGAGCGTGCTGAGACAGAATGACGACAACGATTCATGGAAAACTACTCCCGGTGGCCGTGTCCGCGGCACCGTCCACTGGAACCGGTGGGAACAAGGGGTCCCGGGGGAACTCAGATTGGCGTGGATCCTCGAAAGCCCGGCGGGTCGTGAAATTGGGGTGGTCTCCCGCACACGGTGGAGACTGACAGGTACCTCCGGGAGTTGGTCGTTTGATCTCCCACTCCTGAATGGCCCGTGGAGTTTTCAGGGAGTTCACTCAAGCCTCGAATGGATTGCGGAGGCAGTGGCCGGGAATCCCAAGTCCCACCATCACGCACGATTTGAATACTCGCACGACGGAAGACCCGTTCTTTTCGTCCCTTCCCCGGATCCGGACGCCATTCCTGACCCGATTCCGACTTCCCCAACCAGCCCTTGAGCCGCCTTCAGAAGGCCGTCAGGAATCCAGAGTCGTCCTTCTCAATTCCCGTCCATAGCCTCCTGAGCCTCGGAAGGCACAAAAACCGCAAGGAGTCCGGCCAAAAGGGAGGCGGGCCACTGCCAGATGGGAATGAACACAACGAGCAGGGTCGCCGCGTTTCCTTCGCGATGCGGCAGCATCCGGAGGTATCCCACCACCCCGGTGAGGACGGTCACGACGGCCAGCGCGACCACCATGCGCCGGACCCAACTGCGCCGCGCGAAGCGTGCCGCGATCGGAAACACGACAAACGGAGCCGCGCCCCAGACCACCTTCAGCAGCCCACCCTGAGCAAGGAACTGCCCGGGGCTGCCGGTGGAGCGGATGGCCGCCAACGAGGGCAACAGAATGCCCGCGACGACCAGGACCCACGTTGCCACCGGAAACCCCGGCTTGGATTCGGACTTCATGAAGAATGCGTGAACCATCACCGACCACCCGGAACAACTCGCCGACTCAGGAGATCCCGGGTTCGGGAAAAGATTTCCGGCGGAACCCCAAGCGCTTGCTTCAGGGCGACATCACGATCCCACGGATTCCCGATCTCCGCCAGTGCCTGCATTTCCGACGCGGTCAGCCTCAGGGGAAAATACCACGGCGAGACGAGGGGCGTATTGATGAGCGGAAAATCCGAACCATAGCAAAGGCGCCCGGCAAACTCCGGACGCCCCAGCGCCTCCTCGAGGTATCCCGGCTTGTTGGCCTGGGTCAGCGAGGAGATTTCCGAGTAGAGGTTGGGATACTCCCCCATCAGCCTCGCCAGACGATCCACATCCCGCTCGCCGCCATTCTCCCCCGTGGACGCAATGTGGGCCGCGATCACGGTCACTCCCAGGCGCAGCGGAAGTCGGAGTCGCTCCGGATCGGCGAGCGAATCCTGAGCGCGCGTGAACGAGCGCTCCTGCCCCGCGTGCGTCAACAAGGGCAGCCCGAGTGATTTCATCCGAAGATAGAACGGCTCCAGCTTCGGATCCGATGGATCAATCTGCATGATGCTGGGAATCCATTTCACCAGCACCGCCCCGTGTGCCGCCGCCCAGTTCAGCCGCTCCAGGGCATCGCGCCGGTACGGATTGATCGAAGCCCCAAACCAGAGGTTCGTGTACCGCGCGGTCTCGCGGGCCACAAATTCATTGGGCACCACGATCTCCGATGCCGATCGGTCGAGGTCACCGTTGGCGTCCACCACGCCGTCCAACGCCAGCACCACGGCGGCACCCACATGGCGGCTCTCCGACAACCGCTCGGAAATTCGCCGGATCAACAGGGCGTCCCCTTCCCGCTCCACCTCCTCGCGGGTGACGCCAAAGGCGTCCAGATAGATCCTGAACTTATAGCTGTCCTGGAGCGCCCGGGAGATCTGGCACCCGCTGTCCCCGGCCCCGATGCCCGCCGTGTGGACATGCAGATCCACCAACGGGGGCGGCGGCACGGGTTTTGGGGTGCGGTAGGGTCCACGAAACAGCGCCAGGCGCCCCGCGCCGGCAAGCAGGATGAGTCCCAGGAATCCTGTCAGCACCCATCGCCATCGAGCCCACCACCATCCGGATTTCATGATGCCGGGCTGAGGACCAGCGACTGGAGTTCCCGATAGTTCACCTTCCCGGTGCCCAGCTTCGGAATCTCGCGAAGGACCTTCAGTTCCCGGGGCACGCACAGGTTGGAGAGTCCCTTCGCCTTCAATGCAGCCCGCAAATCCTCGAGAGTCAGCCGGGCTTCATTGACCACGGCAATCAGCACTTCGCCCTTGTCCTCGTCCGGACGTGTGAGAATGGCCACTTCACAGCGGGCGCCAAATTGGGGAAACGCGCCGGCCAAGGCATCCTCTACCGCGGTCAGGCTCACCATTTCGCCGCTCACCTTGGCGAAGCGCTTGAGTCTACCCAGAATGAAAACAAATCCGTCGTCATCCACCCTTACGATATCCCCCGTGTCATACCAGCCCCCGAGGGATTGGAACTTGGCGTCGGCATCCGGATTCAAGTAGCCCCGCATGACATTCGGTCCGCGCACCAGGAGCCGTCCGCCCTCCGCGACCCCGTCCACGGGTTCCAGCTTCCACTCCATTCCAGGTAGGAACCGGCCGACGCTTCCAAAGCGCGGATCAAGGCGGGTGTTCAGGCAGATCGCCGGACTGCACTCCGTCGCCCCGTAGCCTTCCATTAATCGGACTCCGAACTTTCGCGCCCAGGTATTCGCGGTGACCTCCTGCACCTTTTCCGCGCCCGCCACCAGGAACTTCACGGAATTGAAGTCGTACGGATTTGCCCGCCGCGCATACCCGTTCAGGAACGTGTTGGTCCCAAACATCACCGTGCAGGCCTTGTCGTACACCCCCGCCGGGATGACCCGATAGTGCAACGGCGAGGGATACAGGAAGGTGTAGTAGCCGCGGGACAACGGCACGATCACCCCCGCCATGAGCCCGAAACTGTGGAAGAGCGGCATGGCGCTGAAGAACCGCTCATGGTCGGTGACGTCCAGGACCCCAAGAATCTGCCGGGCATTGGCGAGCAAATTGCCATGGGTGAGTTCCACTCCCTTGGGAATGCCCTCTGATCCGGAGGTGAACAACACCACGGCCGGACAACCATTGGCGTCCTGATCCCCCGACGAACCTCCTCGAAGTCCGGCACCGCAGGAGACCGTGTGCTTGAGGAGCCGGGTCAGGCGGGTGAATCCGGAGATCGAGGCCCGGACGTCCTCCAAGTACACCAACTCGATTCCCGCCGCAGTGAATGCGTCCAGATTCAACCGGGCCTTCTCAAGAAAAGAGCGGGAGGTGATGACCTGGCGCAGTCCGGCGAGCTGCGCACACTGAAGCATCACCGGCACGCCTGTTGAAAAGTTCAAGATCGCCGGCACCCGGTCGGCAGCCCACAGGCTGAGGAGCGTCACCGGGGTTCCATTGACGTTCGGCAGCAGCACGCCCACGCGGTCCGAATTCCCCGCCCCCGCGAACCGCCGCCGCCACTCCCCGGCCAGGACATCCACACCCACCATCAGCCTTCGAAACGTCAACTCCGTAAAGGTGACATCCTCCAACACGACCCTGAGCGGATTCTCCGCCGCCGCCTCGGCAATGGCGTGAAGCACGTGCTTGGGTCCAAACGCCTGCTCAACCTCAAACTGCTGGCGCACCATGGAGTCCCGAAGCCATGTCGTGATCTTCTGCCGCGCCACCGCATTGGAGACCCCTTCCAGCCTGGGCGCCTCCAGGGCCTCACTGAAGTGCGCGCTCACCTTCGGGAACCAACGGGTCCATCCCGTGTGCCGGACAAACCGCACCCGGCTCGCCCCCCGAAGATAGGCGGTGATCACCCGGGCGCGGGTGCGGTGGATCAGGAATCCCGTCCCATCAAACAACTTCATCAGGGAACCTGTGAGCGTGATCCGCCCCTCGGCAAACAGGACCAGTCTTCCTCCCTTCCCGAGGAACTCGGCCATACGCTTTGCGGCGTACGGCGAGGAGGTATCCACCGGGAAGGTCCGCCGGTTGACCATCATGGCCCGGTGGATCCAGCTCACCTCCGCCGTGGTGGCACTCGTCACGAATCGCCAGTCGTCATCCAACAAGGCGAAGAGGAACATCCAGTCCAGCCACGAGACGTGATTGGGAATCAGCAGCACGGGACCCGGCGTCGCCAGCACCTCCGTGTTGAAGGCGCGGAATCGGAACCAGAGTCGGATCAGCAGTCGGCAGATCAGTTTCATGACAGGGACAACGGGAAGGCGTCCGGGTCGGGACGGTTCGTCCGACCACGGCGTTTCGGAAGCGCCAGCATCAAAATCAGACCACCGGACGCCCAAGTGCAGCCCGGAGCGAGCCAGGAGTCGATGGGAAGGGATCGGGGACTTGCATTCATGGGAAGACTCCCGGCGATCACACGCCCCGGTCCCGGAAACGGAGCCGTGGCCCGCTCCGTGCCGTTGCCCTCCAAAATCTGGGAGATGCCGGAGCTCGCCACCCGGAGGATGGGAATACCCAATTCCGCGGCCCGGATGCGGGCCATGCGGGCATTGAGTCGATGCTGATGCTCGCCCCAGGCCTCCAGATCCATCGTTGGCAGCAACAGCGCCTGGGCTCCCTGGCGCACCAGCGGATCCGTCACCCGGCGATAACTGGCGTCGTAGCAAATGAGAATCCCCAAGCGTCCCCAGGGTGAGTCCCAGACGCGCTGCTCCCGCGCCGGTTCCCCGTCGCGGAAGAACTGGATCGGACGCGACTTCGCCCGCCGATGCACCACCGTGCCGCCGGGTCCAATCACGAATGCCGTGTTGAAGTATCGATCCGTCGAACCTCCTCCTGCGGACAGGGTCTCCAGTCCCGGTATCCAATCCCACCAGGAGCGGCGCGCGGCATCCGACTCCGGGAGAGGTTCCCGTCCGCCCGCGACTAACCACTTGCCGTGGCGCCGACACCACGCGGTCACGGGGGCCGGGATTTCCCCGTCAAACGTATACTCGCTGAGCATGGCCAACTGGGCGTCGGGATGAGTCCGCGCCAATCCGTCCAAAGCCACCCGCACCTCGGGCACTCCCGGAAACTCCAGTTGGATCCCGGCCACCGGAACTTCCTCACCGGATGGGGGGCCGCCCTGGCGCCAATCCGGTCGGATCCATCCTGCGGCGCCCAGCACCAGGATTCCCGAGAGAAACATCCACGCCGCCCCAGAACGGCGCACCGCACCCGACTCCACCATCCGACAGAGCGTGGCGCCCACCGCCATTCCCACTGTCCCGAAACCATACACCCCCAGCGGCGCGAGGAGACCCCGGGCACCCGGTGGCAGGCAGCTTCCGGCCGTAAACCAGGAGAACCGCAGCCACCAAACCTCGGATCGAAAGTACTCGATCCCGCACCAAACGATGGGTGCCACCCAGAGCGCGATCCGGGAACCCCAACGCTCCTCGACACGCCCAAGCACGAGCACAAAGGCGGCGTGGAACAGGGCCAGGATGATCCAAAGCGGAATCGCCGCCACGCTGAAGATCCGCCACAGGAAGAGTGTTTGGGGAACGAAAACGCCCAGGCCCGCAAGCAAGCCCAGGTAGAAGCTCCACCGGTGTGACGATAATCTCCGGAGGGCAAACAGGACTCCCAAATACCCGATCACCAGCGGCCACAATCCTTCCACCGTGAACGCCACCTGGAACAGGAGCGATGCGAGCACCGCCAATCCCACACCCACGGACAGTGACAGCGCTCCCGCGATGGGAGGCGTCGCCGGGATTGGGGACACTGGGAGGACAGCCGCCTTCATAAGGGTCACGACCGGCCGCCGTTCCGAGGGATCCTGAGGAATGCCACCACCCCCGTGACCAGCACCGCGAGGACCAGAAATACCTGGGAGGCCGTCAACGACAGCCGGGTGCATCCCAGCACAATCAGTCCGGCCAGGATCATTCCCAGGTTGTCGGTGAAATTCTGGACCGCGATCGTCTTCCCCAGTTTCTGCGGATCCGACTCCGCCTGCAGCGCGGCATTGAGCGGAATGAGAAAGAGTCCCGAGGCAACCCCCGCCGCCACCAGAATTCCCATCACGACCGGCACCACCACGAGCGCAACTGTTCGGGTCCCGTCCGAACCTGTCGTCTCCAGGACCCGCCGGCCCCAATCCCCGAGGCCCAACGGTCCAATGGAGAAGATGACCGCGATCAAGGCGGCGAGCAGAAAACCATACCGACGGATGTGGTGGAGATCCCCCACCCGATACCACCGCCCCGCGAGGAGGCTGCCCCCCATCACCCCGACCGAGAGCCAAAGTCCCAGGAGCGCGATCTGGGTGTTGTCCGGAAGATGAAGCACATCGAGACCCCAGGCCTGGAAATTGATCTTCATCGCCGCACCACACACCCAGAAGAGGGAGGTTCCGATCAGGATCCGTCCCAGCCGGGGCCCCCGGAAAAGGGACGCAAAATGGGAAAGAAACTCGGAAACACTGCGCCCAAACCGTACCGACGGATCCCAGGGCGTCCGGACCATGAACAGGTTCAGCAGCATGGATGCGGCAAAGAGGCCCAGCAGGATGAGGTAGCAGTAGGCGACCGGCAGCCGGTCCACCATGACCGCTCCCGCAATGGCGCCCAAAAGGATGGCGAGCAGCGTGAGCAGTTCGATGAGCCCGTTGGCTTTGACCAATCGCGCCAGCGGCAGGATTTCCGGGAGGATTCCATACTTCGCCGGTCCGTACACGGTCGCCCCGATACCCACGATCAAGTAGCCCGGCGCCTGCCAGGAGTATCCGTACCACACGCTCAAGGAGCACACCGCCGTCCCGACCAGCTTCAGGAAGTTTCCCCCGAACAGCCACGTCGTCTTCGCAAAGCGGTCATTGAGAAACCCGGCCAGCGGTGCCAGAAGGACATAGGGAAAAAACAGCAGGCTCGTGTAGAGGGCACTCCGGGTTCGGAGTTCGTCCATGCCGAGCTCCCCCGCCTTCTGGAGAACGGTGAGCTGCCCCACGATGACCGCCAGGATGGCATTATCCCCGAAGGCCCCCAGGAACTGGCTCGCCAGAAGGAGGGGATAATTCCGAGGCGCATTGGATCCGGGACTGTTCATTGCCGGTCCTCCGAATTCAGCTGGCCCGCTGCCCGCTCCGTATTGATGGCCACCTGCCGGAGAGCCTCCCCAACCTCAGCCGCACGGCGCGCTGGAATCCCCTCCCAAACCCGCTCTGCAGCCCGAAAATAATGGGGCAACACGTCCTCCATCAACCGCCGCCCGGCCGCCGTCAACACCACCCGCCATGCCCGCCGGTCCCCCGCCTCCTCCCGACGCGCCACCAATCCCCGCGCCTCCAGGCGGTCCACCAACCCGGTGATGTTGGATCGATGGGTCAGAAGCTCCCGGCTCAGTTCGCTCTGCGTCAGACCATCCACGGGATCCGTCAACAGGTTGAGGAGATTGAACTGCGCCGGGCTCAGATCCCATCGCCCAAAGAATACGCGACTGGAGTTCCAGATTGTGTCCGCCGTCCGCAGCAGCTGCAGCAACGCGTCATAACGCGCGCCGGGCTTGGGTTGAGAACTCACGGGCTTTGTTCTAATCCAGATTGTTGACATATCAACAATAATCCCGGACGCCCCCGTCCCCCTGGAACATCACTTCCCGTCTTTCCTCCGGACCCACTGCACGGCAGCCTCCGCACATGAATTCCCTTCGGTGGCTGCTCCTGCTCGTCCTTCTTTCCCCGTCGGCGCGTGCCGCGGAGGACTATCCCCTTGGTCCGGACTCGACGACCCGGGGTCCTGGAGTTCCGACGGGACGTGTGGAGAGCTTCTCCTTCGAGGCTTCCAAAATATTTCCCGAAACCCATCGGGACGGCTGGGTCTACATTCCCGCGCAGTACGATCCGTCCAAACCCGCGGCGCTGATGGTGTTCCAGGACGGCGCTGCCTACGTCTCAACCAACGGACAACAACGCGTCCCCATCGTCTTCGACAACCTGATCGCCCGGGGCGAGATGCCGGTGACGGTCGGCGTCTTCATCAATCCGGGACGGCGTGGCAGCGACGGCCCCCCTGCGGAAAACGCCCCGAACCGAAGCAATCGCAGTTTCGAATACGATTCCCTTGGCGGTGATTATGCGCGGTTCCTCGTGGACGAATTACTTCCGTACGTCACCAATAAGTTCGGACTCAACCTCAGCCCCGATCCGGAGCTTCGCGCCATCGCGGGCATGAGCAGCGGCGCGATCTGCGCCTGGACGGTGGCATGGGAGCGCCCTGACCAGTTCCGGAAGGTTCTCTCCCAGATCGGCAGCTTCACCAACATCCGCGGCGGACATGCCTACCCGGCCCTGATTCGTAAGACCGAACGCAAGCCGATCCGAGTTTTCCTCCAGGACGGCCGGAATGACCTCAACAATCTCCACGGCAACTGGCCCCTGGCGAACCAAGAAATGGCGAGTGCACTGGGATTCGCGGGCTACGACTACCGATTCGAACTCGGCGAGGGAGGACACAGCGGGAAGCATGGCGGGGCCATCCTTCCCGAGTCCCTTCGGTGGCTCTGGCGGCCGGCATTGACGGCGCTCCCCAAACCGGAAACCAAGGACAACCTCGGCGGAGACGAAGCCCTTTCCAAGGTGCTCACCGACGGGGGCAAGCCCGGCGACTGGGAATTGGTGGGCGAAGGCTATGGATTCACCGACGCCGCCTGCGGCGACGCGGAAGGGAACTTCTACTTCAGCGACCTCGGCAAGAACACCCTGTATCGAATCGGGCTCAATGACCCGAAGCCGGTCGCCTGGCTCGAAGGCGGCCCGAAGGTGAGCGGACACCAATTCGGTCCCGACGGACGCCTCTATGCGGCCACGCAGGGAGACGCCAAGGACAAGCGGATTCTGGTCATCGATCCGAAGACGAAAGCCATCGAAGTTCTCGCCACCGAGGTGCAACCCAATGACCTCATTGTCTCGCGCGCAGGCTTCGTGTACTTCACCGACACCGGAGCCGGACAGGTCGTCAAGGTCCCGATTTCGGCTCGCGGACTCTCCCGCCCCGCCGCAGTCGCGGGCGGCATCAACAAGCCGAACGGAATCACGCTGAGTCCCGACCAGCGCATGCTCATTGTAAGCGAATACGGCGGGTCCAACGCCTGGACCTTCCTGATCGGTGAGGACGGAAATCTGCGCGGGGGCGAGAAGAACCTGGAATTGCGCACCCCGGTGGGCAGAACCGACAGCGGAGGCGACGGCATGACCTCCGACGCCGCCGGACACGTTTGGATCACGAGCCACCTTGGGCTTCAGATGTTCGATGCGGGCGGGCGCATGGGAGGCATTGTTTCCCGGCCCCAGGAAAAGGGGACCGTCAGCTGCACGTTCGCAGGTCCGGATCGCGCGTATCTCTATGTGTGCAGCAGCGACAAGGTGTTTCGCCGCAAAACGCTGACCCGGGGTGCACCGGTCCCTTGAGTCCGGTCACGGCCGGCGTTGACGCTCCGGGGGATCGCCGTAGCTTCGCCGGCCAATGGCTGAACGGAAAACGAAGTCCAAAGTCCCGGGGGTGACGCATTCGGCCAAACCCGACGGAACGGAGCAATGCATTCGTCTCTGCGGCGTCCGGCAGAACAATCTCAAGGGATTCGACCTCGACCTTCCGCTCGGCCGGATGACGGTCATCACGGGGCTGAGCGGCTCCGGCAAGAGTTCCCTGGCGTTTGAAACCCTCTACGCCGAGGGACAGCGCCGGTACGTCGAGACCTTCACCCCGTACGCCCGCCAATTCTTCGACCGGATGGACAAGCCGGCGGTGGATCGCATCGAAAACATCCCCCCAGCCATTGCCATTGAGCAACGCAATGCCGTGCGAACCTCCCGCTCCACGGTCGGGACGATGACAGAAGTGTGCGACCATATGAAGGTGCTGTGGCCTCATCTCGCACAACTGCACTGCCGGAAGTGCGGCACGGTCGTCCGACGGGAACCTCCCCAGGTGGTCTGGGAATCCCTGCAGGCCATGACCGCGCACAGCGCGGATCCGGTGGAGGCCACCCTGACGTTTGACCTGCCCCTGTCCGAAAAGATGTCTGCGGCCGAGCAACTCGACCTTCTCGGCCGGCAGGGATTCCGCCGTCTGCTGTTTGGGAACGACGTGGTCCGGATCGAGGACGCCACTGCCCGGGCCGCTTCAGCAGACACGCTGACGGTCGTGGCGGATCGTCTTCGGCTTGCGACTTCGAGCCGCAGTCGATTTGTCGAAGCCTGCGAGAGTGCATATCACTTCGGGGGAGGACGCGTCGCCGTCCGGATCGGCACCCAGGTTCACCGCTTCTCGCAGGGATTTCATTGCGCCCGATGTGATCTGGATTACTCCGAACCATCCCCGTCGCTGTTCTCGTTCAACCACCCCGTCGGTGCCTGCCCCACCTGCAAGGGGTTTGGACGAGTGATCGGAATCGATCTCGACCTTGCCGTGCCTGATCGGACAAAGGCGCTCGCCGAGGGTGTGGTGAAGCCGTGGCAAACGGGGATGAGCGCGGAGTGCCAGCAGGATCTGCTGCGGGCCGCTCGAAAGGCCAAGGTTCCCGTCCACGTGGCCTTTCAGGACCTCTCTGAGGAACATCAGCGTTGGGTTCTGGAGGGCGATCCCGGATATGTCCCCGACGATCCGGACCATTCCTGGCCGAAGCTTTGGTACGGGGTTCGCGGTTACTTCCGCTGGCTGGAATCCAAGGCATACAAGATGCACGTCCGGGTCCTGTTGTCCCGTTACCGAAGTTACAAGACCTGCCCCGACTGCCGCGGCAACCGCTTCAATCCGGATTCCCTGCTGTATCGACTCCCGCCGGAGCCGGAGCCGGTTTGCTATGCCCGGCGGGACGGCGAAGCGCTGGAAGTCCGGGACGCCCTCTCCGTGCCGACCCACTCCCCGGCCCCCAATTCCGGGCCGGAACTTTCCGCGCGCAATTCAGCATCAACCGGGCGGGACGAACCAATGCGGTCCCGGGGCCTTTCCCTGTCCGAGTTTTATGCGCTGCCGATTCGCGACGCCCATTCCCGGATACTACGGCTCACGGAACGGCATTCCGGGAGAACCGATCCCCTTGGGCTCGCACTTCAGGAGGTCCGGAACCGCCTCGGATTCCTCGTCGAGGTTGGCCTCGGCTATCTCACGCTCGATCGCACGACCCGAACTTTGAGCGGTGGAGAGACCGAACGGGTGAACCTGACGACCTGCCTGGGCACCCGGCTGGTCAACACGCTCTACATTCTCGACGAACCGAGTGTGGGACTCCACCCCAGGGACACCCAGCGCCTCGTCGGCATTCTCCACAGACTTCGGGACACGGGAAACACCGTGGTGGTCGTGGAACATGAACCCGATGTGATGCGGGCCGCGGACGAACTCGTCGATCTGGGACCGGGTCACGGGGAATCTGGAGGCAACATCGTCTTCCAGGGTCCTCCCAGCGCACTCGGAAACACCCGTAGTTCGCAAACGGCCGACTATCTGACGGGACGCCGGAGAATCCCGATCCCACGGCGCCGTCCGCCTTCCCAATTCTCCCTGCGCCTCACCCACGCCACGGCCCACAATCTGCGCGACCTGGCAGTCGACATCCCCCTCGGCAGGCTCGTCTGCCTCGCCGGCGTCAGCGGCTCGGGAAAAACAACCCTCGTTCGCGAAGTCCTCCTCCCCTTGCTGGGACAACGTTTCACAGATCGAGCCACCGCGGGTCTCGAAGGCGAAGTGGACGGGGAACTGCGCGAGGCGGCACAAGTCCGCCTTCAGGCGACCCGCCTCAGCGGATGGGAGGCTCTCGGCGGCGCCCTGCTGGTGGACCAGTCGCCGCTGGGGCGGACGCCCAGATCCAATCCGGCGGTTTATGTCGGCGCCTTTGACGAAATCCGGACCTTCTTCGCCGCCTCGCCCGGGGCCATGGAGGCCGGACTCGACGCCAGCGCGTTCAGCTTCAATTCCGCCAAGGGCCAGTGCGATCACTGCCGGGGCGCCGGATTCGAGAAGATCGAGATGCAGTTTCTCAGCGATGTGTTCATCCGGTGCCCCGCGTGCCAGGGACGGCGATACCGCGAACACGTCCTCAAGGTCACGGTCCGTGCCCCGTCCGACACCGGCAAACCGGACGGATGGGACTGGAGTATCGGGGAGGTGCTGTCCCGTCCCGTCGAAGATGCGGTCACCTATTTCCAGCGCTTTCCGGAATCCCGACCGGCCCGGCGCGCGGCGGCGCGCCTCCAGCTCCTGTGCGATGTGGGACTTGGCTATCTCCGTTGCGGCCAGGCCATCAACACCCTGAGCGGCGGGGAATCCCAGCGTCTGAAGCTCGCCAGTCATCTCGCCGAATCCGCGGCCATGGGACTCGGGCCGGCTTCAGCGAAACCCACTCTGTTTGTTTTCGACGAACCCACGACCGGACTTCACTTCGAAGATATCCGAATCCTCCTGATCGCCTTCCAACGCCTCGTGGACGCGGGACACACCGTGCTCGTAATCGAACACAATCTCGAGGTCCTGAAGTGTGCCGACTGGCTGATCGAATTGGGTCCTGAAGCCGGGGATCTGGGAGGGCAACTGGTGATCGAAGGCACACCCGAAACGGTCGCGGCCGCCCTTCACAGCCCCACGGGGCGACACCTCGCACCTGTCCTCGCCGCCAGCAACTGAACGCCGGGGGATCCCAACCTACTTTTTGCAGCCACGCAGGATTGCCCCTTTTTCCAGTCCGCTGAGACGGCCACCTGTTTCCGCCTCTCCAAAACATCCTTCTGCGGAGCCAAACTCACTCGAGTCTCCCAGTCCGGGGGCACCACGGTTTCGACACCGCTGCCCGCGATCGCGGTGATCTTGCCCGAGGTCACGGTATCCGGTCCGGTCGTTCTCGATACGGCGCTCACGGATTCCCGGGGCCGATTCACATTACATTCCTCGGTGGTGACCACCCTGGGAACCTGTCTGATTGGCGGCGTTGAATTTCTCGTGTTCGACGCAGACAGCAACGCGTGGATCTCCGAAACACCGCCCAAGGAAATCCCGCATCGTGCCAGTTTCTGCTCGTGATGCAGCCGAATGGAATACCTGCGCCCGGAGTCGGCGGGAATTATCTGGAACCGCAGCTACGGGGACGAATCCGTTTACATTGAGAATCCGAGCGGAGACAGCGTGGTCATTTTCGTGGGACTGGCTGCACCGCCTCCGTGACGCCCTTCAGCAGATGCAAAAGCTATCGAAAACAAACCCACACTGGACGCATTCGAGATGGAACATATCGCAGTGATCCACCCAGTGGGGCACAGAGACTGGCTGACGGTTACCGCAATGCGGGCAGTTCACCCGCATCCAACCGCGAGGAAATGAGCACTTCGGACAGGCGTCAGCGGTCCCCAACTCGGAGCTGCATTCATGACAACGGACCTGCTTCAGGGTATCCGGATGTGACGAAGGGGTTCCCACGTGGCAGTAACCGCAAAAGGGGCAGACATACGTGTGGGTACCGGCGAACTCGATTGAAGCCCCCTGGGTTCGCCTGAAATCCTTATCCATGGGAATGAGGCGGTGACAACCCGCGCATGGCCTCCAACGGGATGGGTCCACCGGATCCGGTCGGTTGGGTGACCACTGTCGGGAACCCGGCAATTCGTCATACCGCCGAACCGGCATGCCCAGGAAATAGCGGAACCAATAAACAATGGGGTTCATAAGGATCGGGACGACAATGCCGGGATACGGTTCCGTCTGGGCGGAACGGGATGAAGTACCTTCCGTGAATCCGTCCGCGCTGCCCGCATGTCAAGAACCCACGACATGGGCTCTTCAAGACGATTGCCCGAAATTGGGTGTTCCCATCATTCTCCTCCGGTGAACTGCAGGAACTCACTTTACCGTTTCGCCGCGATCCCGGTCGTCGCGCTGCTCCTCGCGGGTTGCGCCAGCAAGGACGTGAATTGGGACGCTCGCAGGGGAAAGTACACCTACAACGAAGCGGTCCAGCAGTATGGAACCCCGATCCAAGTGGAACCACTTCCGGAAGGAGGAAAGGTGGGCTATTGGACGCTCCCGGACGCCAGAACCTACGCGTTCAAATTTCAACTGACCAAGTTCGATGGAAACTCCGAGGGATCCCTGAATCCGGGCAAGGGGGAACTGCCTCCGGGCGGACGTCCTTTGGGCACGGTGGGCAAACCCGTGCTTCAACTCACGTTCGACGCAAACGACCACCTCACCAGCGCGGTCCGGCTCAAGGACACCCCGGGAACCAATGCAGTGACCCATGCGGCTTCCCCGGCGCCCGAGCCGGCTCCTGCGGAGTCCAAGTAACTCCGAATCGCCTCCCGTTCGGAACGGATCAGCGTTTGGGTTCCGCGAGGCACCACAGGGCCTCCTGGGTCCTGAGGAAAATATCCCCTTCGGACAGGGCGAGGGTTGAGTTGGAAGGTTCCCCGACCGGATTCACCGAGAGCACTTCAAACTTCGGTGCGGCGCGCAGCACAAGGGTGTCCCCCGACTGGTTCACCACATACAGCCGGTCCTGAACCAAAACCGGCGACGACCAGGTCTGCGAACTCGCGCCGTTGGCCGGGAGTCGTTCCTCCCACACCACCTTCCCGGTCGCCAGTTCGACGCACTGGCCAAACCCGTCGGTCAGGGCCGCGTACACATGACCGTCATGGACCACGGGCGAACCGATCACGTGCTTCTTCAGCCGCCGCTCGTAGAAGAGACGCTTCCCCGTCACGTCCCCATCGCCCCCGGTGGCCAGAAACATCGCGCTTCCAAAAAATCCTCCATAGAGCACCAGGGTCCCGCCCGACACCGTCGGAGAGGCGTACACCAATGGATTGACGCCATCCGCGCTCCAAAGCTCACGTCCCGTCGCGAGGTCGAATCCGCGCAGCTTGTTCACCACCGGCAGGACGACTTCCTTCCGGCCCGAGGCGGAAATGACCAGCGGCGTGCTGAACGTGCCGATCATCCCATTCTTGTCCCCCGCAAATCCATCGAACCGCTCCTCGGGCTGCTGTTCCTTCAACGGCACCGACCATTTTTTGGCCCCGGTGGTCTTGTCTAGGGACCAAAGTGTCGAGAACTCCCCTGGGCCATGGTAAACGATGACGCTGTCTCCGGCGATGACGGGTGACGAACCCTGTCCCCAGTTGTGGCGCTGGCGTCCCAAATCCGCGGTCCACAGCGGCTTCCCATCGAGACTGTAGGCCACCACGCCCGCCGACGCGAAACTCGCCACCACCCGTTCCCCGTCCGTCACCGGAGAGGCGGCGCAATGGGGATTCGTCTTGTGATGCGGATCCTCCCCATCCATGGATCTACCCTCCTGCCACAGCAATCTCCCGGTCGCACGGTCAAAGCACATCACCGTGCGTCGCTGGCCATCGTGAACCGCCTGGGTGACATAGACCCGCGTTCCCCAAACGATCGGGGATGAGTTTCCCGGTTCCGGAAGCGGCGTCCGCCAGCGGACATTCGCCTCCTTGTTCCAAGTGATGGCAAACTTCGTTTCGGAGGTGGTCCCGTCCTGATTGGGACCACGCCACGAAGGCCAGTTCGCCGCACGGACGACGAAGGCCACGGCGATCAGAAACGCGACCCGAACGATGCGATTCATGTTGCAAGCCAACCGATCCGCACCGTCCCCGTCGAGCCGGGAAAACCGGGGTCTTCGGACGTGGCAACATCCGCCCGCGCCACACTCGTATCCACCGCGGTTACGGTGACATCCAGGGTTTCATCGAGCCGTTGAAGCCGGTAAGGTTTCGTGTGCTCACGTCCGGGATTCGCAGCGCGACGATGCTCTTCGCCCTATCATGCCTGGGTCTCCTGTCGGTGCCCGCGTCCCCAGAGGCCGGATTCCGAAAGGTACCCCTGGCAACGGGCCTCTTCGAACCAATCCAATTGGATGTCGCCCGCGACGGAAGCGTGGTCTTCGCGGAGCGGAAGGGCGCGGTCAAACAGTGGCACCCCGAGACCGGCCTTATCCAGGTCCTCGCCAACCTCCCCGTATTCAGCAGATCCGAAGACGGGTTGCTCGGACTGGCCTTGGATCCGGGATTTACCACGAATCACTGGCTGTATCTGTTCCATTCCACCCCGGGAATACCCGAAAACCGAGTGTCCCGGTTCACCGTCCAGCACGGGGTTCTGGACACCAATTCGCAGCGCGTTTTGCTTCACATTCCCACCCTCCCGAAAAAGCCCAACCACTCCGGGGGAGGATTGGGATTCGACGCTGCGGGAAACCTCTACGCGTCCACCGGCGACTACACCTTCATCAATGATTCGGGCGGTTTCAGTCCGCTCGACGACCGCCCCGGTCGTGAAGTGCACGATTCCCAACGCACGGCCGCCAACACCCTGGACCCCCGGGGCAAGATTCTTCGAATTCATCCGGAACCCGACGGATCCTACCAAATTCCAACGGGCAACCTGTTTCCTCCAGGAACCCCAAAGACTTTGCCGGAGATCTACATCATGGGATGTCGAAATCCGTTCCGCTTCAGCCTCGACCCGAAATTGGGCTGGCTGTTTTGGGGTGACGTCGGTCCCGACGCGCTGGAATCCAATCCCGCTCGGGGCCCCGCTGGATTCGACGAATTCAATCTCGCGAAGTCCGCCGGCAACTTCGGATGGCCCTACTTCCTCGGCGATAACCGGGCCTATCGACGCTACGATTTCGCCACCAAGAACTCCGGAGAAGCATTCGATCCCTTACACCCGGTCAATGAGTCGCGGAATAACACGGGAATCCGGGATCTCCCCCCGGCCCAGCCCGCGACGATCTGGTATCCCCCCGGGCCCTCGGCCCGCTTTCCGGAAATGGGATCCGGGGCCAGATCCGCCATGGCGGGACCGCGCTTCTACGTCGGTGACTATCCGGAATCCTCGCGTCGCTTCCCGACGTCCCTTGACCAGGCCCTGTTCGTATTTGAGTGGGAGCGAAGCTGGATCCGGACCATTCGCCTCGACGCAAACGGACGTCTGGTCCGGATTGAACCCTTCGCTCCGGAGATCTCCGTACGCCGGCCCATTTCCATGGCATTCGGCCCGGAAGGCGCCCTGTACGTGCTGGAATGGGGAACCGCCTGGCAGGACAACAAGGACGCTCAACTGGTCCGGATCGAGCCCATTTCCACTTCTCCAACTCCTCCCTGATGAACCTGCGACGGATACAAATCCTGGGACTCGCCGCCCTAATCACTTGCCCGGCAGCCCACGGCGCCGATCCAGCAGAGCCGCACCACGGACTACTCAATCGCGACGACTTCGGACGCTGGATGGTTGAATTGTCCAACTGGGGACGCTGGGGTCCCGGGGATGAACTGGGTGCGCTGAACCTGGTCACGCCCGCGAAGCGATTGGCGGCCCTCGCCCTCGTACGCGATGGCGTACCCGTGTCCCTGGCGCGCGACGTGGAGAAGGTGAAGGCCGAGGACAATGGATCCCCCTTTCAGCACCTTATGGATCGCGCGGGGACCAACAATCCCGGCTACTCCGTTGCCGACACGTTTCGCGTTTCGTATCACGGCATGGCCCATACGCACCTCGACTCGTTGTGCCACATGTTCCACGAAGGGCGGATGTACAACGGCTATTCGCAGTCGGAGGTTCTCTCGGATGGCGCGCACCATCTGGGAATTCAGAACCTAAAGGACGGAATCCTGACGCGGGCGGTGCTGGTGGACCTTCCGCTGCTGAAGGGGGTGGAGTTCCTGGAGCCCGGCACGGCAGTTCTTCCGGCTGATTTGGACGCCTGGGAAAAGTCCACAGGAATCAACGTGTCCCCCGGTGACGTGGTGTTGATCCGCACGGGACGTTGGGCACGCCGCGCCGCCCGGGGGCCGTGGAGCGGTTCCTTTGCGGGGCTCCATGGGTCCTGTGCCCGCTGGCTCAAAAACCGGGACGTGGCCGTTCTCGGAAGCGACGCCGCCAGCGATGTCCTGCCCTCCGGGGTGGACGGGGTCATGATGCCCCTGCACCAGCTCTGCATTGTGGCGATGGGCACATGGATTCTCGACAACTGCGACCTCGAAGCCGTCGCCGCGGCCGCGAAAAAGAGGAGCCGATGGGAGTTCCTTCTGACACTCGCTCCGCTGGCAGTGCCGGGCGGCACGGGGTCCCCGGTCAACCCGACGGCCATCTTTTAGTCCGGGCGGAGCCTGATCCGAAATCCTATTCAATCCCCAACAAGCGCCGGCCCTGGGGCGTGATCATGCTCTGGTGCCAGGGCGGATCCCAAACGATCTCCACCGACGCATCCTCCACCTTGGGCAACATCAGAATTTTCTGTTGGGCATCGCCCGCGATCGTCGCGCCCATGCCACAACCCGGTGCCGTCAGGGTCATTTTCACGAACACCTTCTTGTTGCCGGTGGGCAGGTCCTCAATGCCCATGTCGTATACGAGTCCGAGATCCACGATGTTGACCGGGATCTCGGGATCGTAACACGTGCGGAGCGTCTCCCAAACCATCTCCTCATTGACGTCATCCCCGGTCGCACCGGACTGAACCGCGGCGACGTCCTCGGCTTTCAATCCAAGGGCATCGGCGTCCCGAGGCCCCAGGCGGAACAGGCCTCCCAAGGCATGCACCGTGTAGGAGCCGCCCAGGGTTTGTGTGATGTCCACCTCGGTGCCCGCGGGGAGCGTGACCGTGTTGCCGGCAGGAATCTGGACCGCGTTGCAATCGCGGGTGAGGGTGACGGACTGGACTGAATTCATGACCGGCCCACTATAGGCGAGGTCCGCACGGCGCAAAGCGGGAAGTCCTCGCGCGCCTTGCGGAATTCCGCCCGGGCGCCGGGCTCAGCCTCCAACCTCGGCCCGCGCCTCCGCCGCCAAGGCGGTGGAGAGATACCGCTCTCCCGTGGAGCAGGCGATGGTCACGAGGGTTTTCCCGACGTTCTCCGGGCGCTTGGCGATTTCCAGGGCGGCCCAGACGTTGGCCCCGGTGGAGATGCCCACGAGAAGTCCCTCCTCCTTGGCCAGACGCCGTGCCATGGCGAAGGCATCGTCATTGGAGACCTGGACGGTCTCCGTGATCTGGGCCTCGCCACCCGCACCCTTCAAATGGAGATTCTTGGGAACAAACCCGGCACCGGTCCCCTGAATCTTGTGCGGACCGGGCTTTACCGGTTCCCCCCGCAGGGTCTGGGTAATGACGGGAGAGTCCTTCGGCTCGACCGCAATGGCCGCGAAGCTGGGCTTGCGGGACTTGATGACCTCGTAGCACCCGGTGATGGTCCCGCCCGTTCCGACGGCGGCGACCAGGATGTCCACCATCCCGTCCGTGTCCGCCCAGATTTCCTCGGCCGTTGTTCGGGCGTGAATCGCCGGGTTGGCCGGGTTCTCGAATTGCTGGGGAATCCAGGAATTGGGAGTCTCCTTCGCCAACTGCTCCGCGCGCGCAATCGCGCCGCGCATGCCTTCGGAACCCGGCGTCAGCACCAGCTTGGCTCCGAGCATCGCGAGGAGCACCCGGCGTTCCAAGGACATCGTCTCGGGCATGGTGAGGATCAGCTTGTAACCCTTCGCTGCCGCCACGAACGCGAGCGCGATCCCAGTGTTCCCGGAGGTGGGTTCAATGATGACCGTCTGGGAATTCAGGACGCCCCGCTTCTCGGCATCCTCGATCATCGCCATCCCGATACGATCCTTGACGCTCCCCAGCGGATTGAAGAATTCACATTTGAGTAGAATGGACGTCGAGGGATCGACACCGGCACTCGCCGGGATCCGGTTCAGACGGACGAGAGGAGTGTGTCCGACGGTTTCGACGATGTTGTTGTAGATTTTTCCCATGGTGCGAAAGGACTGATCGGTGAATTCGGAGGTCAGCGGCGACAGAATTCTCCCCCCTTTTCAGCCCCGCAAGCCTCATTTCCAACAACCACCAAACCCCCAATTCCGACCGGAATTTCACCCAGGTCGTCCTCCCGGGACGTCTTCGGATCCTATTCCGGCCCCATCAGGACTGGCTGCACGTTAAAGGCGACACTGATGCGTTCCTCGCAGTCGCAGGGCTCAACCCCGTGGGGCAGCCAGCTCGGGAACATCACGAGCAGCAGGTTCCGGGGATTCGCCACAAATTTTTCCCGGGCTCGTGCCGGGGTCATGGGTCGATCCGCCTTCCGGGGAAAGTTTTCCATCAGGGCGGCGGGCCGCGGATCGTTGAAGAACAGGCTGCCCGCTCCGGGCGGGACCGAAAGATAGACGGTTCCGCTCAACCAACAGCCGGAGTGCACATGGACGACATTGTAACCGCCCCGGTCATGGACATTGGCCCAGGCAGGCACTGTGAAGGCCATGCTTCCGTGGGGAATCCCGTAGTCTTCAAGTGCCGCCCGTATCGAGGGGAGCAGGCGCTCCCGAAGGGGCGCGAACTCCGGAAGCTCCAGCAGCCGGCTCGTGCTCCGCCATCCATTCCGGTTGGATTTCTTCTCGAGTCCGGCTTCGGAGGCCCGACGCAATTCCCGCACCGCGGCAACCATGGCTTCCCGATGAGGCGCGAGCTCGGTGAGCTCCTCCAGCCAGACCGGAGTCGCGAACGTATCGACCCGATTCATCGCCGCATTTCCAGAGACCTTCCGATTGCCGTTCAGACCCGCGCAGGAACCTCAAAGCCCTTCCGATAATCGCCCGCCAGCTGGTAGTTGGCATCGGCGTTACCGACGAAGCGTTCGCTCTTCGGATCCATCGTCAGGAAAGCTCCCAACGTGATCGGGTCCTTCGACAGGTCCACGCCATTGGCCGCGAGGTGGGCGGTGACGCGATCCAGTGTTTCCGCCATGGCCGCATTGTCCTGCAGCCGCTCCTTCACGGCTCCGGGCGACAGTTTCTGGCCCAGCCGGTAACTGACATTGCCCGTGTGACAAAGGGCACTGCTCAAGTGCCCCTCGAGGATTTCGGCGTTCAAGGTGCCGGAGTTCCGGCTGCGCACGGCGGCGATGAAGTTGGCGTAGTGATCAGCTCCCCCTTTGAAGCGCTTCACTTCCTTGCCGGCCTTGTCGTACGCGATCGCGCTGTCGTAACTCGGGATCACCACGTACCCGTTGCGGCACTCCACAATCACCCCGATCTGGGCCCCCTTGAGGTCATCCATGTTCTTCGTCCAGACCTTGGGATCCTGGAACTCCTTTGCCCGGGGCAGTCCGCGCACTTCAAAGATCAGCGGTGCCTTGGCGTATCCGTGGTACACGACCTGAGTGTTGGGCGTGTTCGCGTCATCGACGTAGCCGAAACGCCCACCGACGCTGAAGACCTTCGGACTCAACTGCTCCTCGCCGAGCACCCACCGGGCGATGTCCATCTGATGGATTCCCTGGTTGCCCAGGTCGCCATTGCCCGTGGAAAACACCCAGTGCCAGTCGTAGTGCAGTTTCTGGCGCATCAGCGGCATCATTGGCGACGGTCCGCACCACAGGTCGTAATTGATCGTGGAGGGAATGGGCGTCGGGCCCTCCACCTTGCCGATGCTCTGGCGGGGCTTGTAGCAAAGTCCCCGGACGAGCTGAATGTCCCCGAGATTCCCCGCTCGGATCCAGGCCACCGCCTCCTGAAGTCCCGGATTCGACCGGCTCTGGGTGCCGGTTTGCACGATGCGCTTGTACTTCCGGGCCGCGTTGACGATCTGGCGTCCCTCCCATGCATTGTGCGAGACCGGCTTCTCGACATAGACGTCCTTGCCTGCTTGACAGGCCCAGATGCTGATCAATGCGTGCCAATGGTTTGGTGTCGCGGTCGAAATAGCGTCAATGTCCCGGCTTTCGAGAAGCTTTCGAACATCCGTGTAGGTCGCCACCGGATTGCCCGCGTCGGCCTGCCGCTTCGCCTCCTTGTTGAGGACGTCCTGGTCCACATCACACAGGGCCACCAATCGTACTCCCGGAACCTTTTGGAATCCGTTGATGTGGTCCATCCCGCGACTGTTGAAGCCGACAACCGCGACCCGGATGTCACCGTTGGCGCCGAGAACTGAACCCGGGGCGGTCGCTCCCCAGGTGGAAACGAGGCTCCCCGGAGCAGCCAAGGCGGCACCGGCCAGCGCGGAATGACGGAGGAAGTCGCGGCGATTTGTTTTCATGGGAACACGGTCAACAGACCAAAGGACGCTGCCGGGGACAAGCCGATTCACCGCCGCGCAGCGTCCGGACACAGAATTATTTTCAACAGGGTCCTGTCCCTCACTCGGCCGAACGGATGGAACCAATCCCTATCGCGACTCCTTCAACCAGGCATCAAACCGGTTCCCCACCCCGGCCTGCGCCGTGTCGCCCGGATGAAACAGGAATCGATACCGGAAGGTGACGCTCCCGCCCGCGGGAATCACCAGATTCCCCGTCCCCTTTTCCTTTTTCTCGAAGTCGTGAATCCCAAACGGATTCGCGGCAAACAACCCATAGTCCCGCACATGCCACCAAGTGGGATATCGGGGATTGCCGGGGTGATCGAAGATGGCGACGCCCACCGTTTTTCCGCCCACTGGACCGTAGTAATCGCACCATTGGGCCCGCTTGCCCCAGGTTTCCCCGTCGCGCAATCCCGAGGAGTTCACGATATGCCCATTACCTGCGACACCCTTGGGCTGGGTCAACCGCATCGATTCCGCCAGACGGATGGCCATCGTGCCCTCCTTGGTATCCCCCAGGGTCAGTGCACCGTGGCTGGCCGTGACCGTGATCTCGAAATCCACGATGCGATCCGCTCCCTGCGGGGCGTGAAACCGGAGGGTTCTAAGATCGGACGCCACCACATGTCCGTCCGGAGCCACCCACCGGTTGCGCGACGAAATGACTCCCACGTCGCGGCCGGATTTCAGGACAGCGAACGATTCGTGAACGGTCTTGCCGGCATCCTTTTGCTCGCTCCAGAAATCCACTCCGTTGGCGTCTCCATGGGCCCACCACATTCCCCGGTGGTGCGGATGATCCTTCTCTTCCCCGCCCACCTCCTCCTGCGGCCAACGGCGCGTGAAGTGTTCACCGTCCGGTCCCAGAATCGGATAAAGGAAGGGACGGGACACGCCGGTGTAGCGGTATTCGGTGAAGGGCTGTCCGTTCAGCGCGACCCGAACCACTCCATTGGATTCCACCACCGAAACTCCCGTGCCCGGTCTTTCTGAAACCGCTCCGGACTGGCAGCCAGTAACTATAAAAAAAACAGTCACGAGCGCCGCCAACAGGCACAGGCGATCCGAAATCCGAACGAGGGAGGACATGGTCCCGCAGAATGCGAAGCCCGGCAGGACGCGGTCAACCTTTCCCTGCATCCGGGCACCTTCGCGGGGAGACCACTCCCCGCATCGGATCCAGTCGGCCCCTATCGAAAGGGGAGCACCGCAACCTCTCCTCGTTTCGCCCATCCGGACCGGCGCGAAACCGGCTCTTCGACCAACACCCAATCCCCACGAATCCCACGGCTCCGCACCTCGGCCCCTTCCGGCAACGAAAACGCCGTGCGGGCTTCGTCGAGCGGACTCACCCGAATTCCCGTGTCCGGCTGAAGAACCACGGTATCCGGATTTCGCCACCGGCTCAAAACGGCTCCGCACAGCAGCAGGGTCAGGACGGCCCAAACGGAACCGCTGATCCAGATCGCCGAACGTGTGCGCTGCCTCCAAGTCGGGGACAACAAACCGCCCACGGCAAAAATGCCCCACACCCACACACTGAGCAGGGCGAGGACGGCCCATTCATTCAATGTCAGGAGATGGACCCAATGATCCGCTCCGGACAACGACGTGGCGCCTGCCGGAATTCGGGCCGCGATTTGCTCCGCGGCCAAGCGCACGCTCCCGTCGCGCGGGGACAACCGGTCCGCCATCAACAAATGGGCCCATGCGCGTCCGGGTTGTCCGGACTTGAATCGGGCCTGGGCCCGATTGAATTCCAGAGCCGGGGACGTGCGGCCTCCGATCGCAAGGGCATCGTACGCCGCCGCCCCTTCCGCAAATTTCCCCTCGGCCGCCAACCGGTTGGCCGCCTCAAATCCCGCGGAGTCCGCCGCGAAACATTGCAGGGACAACGACAGGATTGCGCCCGCGATCCGCTCGAGAATCCATCGGTTTGCTCGCAGACGATTCATTTCGATTCCTCCAATCGCCTGAGAGCCTTTATGACGAGTTCGGTGTCCGCGGCTCTTTCGGACAGTTCACCCGGAGTTGTTCCTGGCGCGAAACGAGCCTGGGCAATGGCGGAAAACAGGGAGCGAAGACGGGCGACATCCTCGGGATCCAGTCCCCGGGAGACCAACTTCCCGTCAATCACGTCCTCCGTATAACTTCCCGCCGTTCCTCCAAGCGTTAGAGCGAGCTGTCCCTGAAGCGCCGAATGGAGCGCGACAAAAAACTCGGCACTGCGTCCCGACTGCGCGTGAACGGGCAGGCTGGCCATGGCTTCGACAATTGCGTGCCGAAGCCGGAGCCCCTGTGCCACCGCCGGATCCTCGCGCCGGCGACGCCGCCAACGGATTCCACCCGCCACCAGGGCATATGTTAAAACCGGCATCCCAAAGGCCACCCAATACCCTCCGTCTGTCACCAGAGAACCGGAGACCCGCTGCAAGCGCCCCAATTCGGTCTTGAGGGCCAGGTCACCCGAGACCGGACCGGTTCGGGACGACGGCGCTGCCGCCGACGCCACGACGTTGCTGCCGACTGGTTGCGCCTGATTGCCCGCGCCGGGCCGAACCTGAATTGCCAGCGGACGCCCCTCTTCCGTCACATACTTCTTCTCCACCGGATCCCAGGAAGTCAGCACCGGCCAACGGAGCCGTTGCAATCCCGACTGCTCGGGGACGAGCACCACCTCAAAGTTCTTGGTCCCGCTCAATCCCAACGGATCCCCCTTGGCCTCCACGAAGGAATTGGTTCCAGGATAGGATTGGAATCCGGAGTTGGGTGGAAGCGCGGGAAGTGACAGGCCGTCAAAATTGCCCGTGCCCGATACCCTGACCCGCACGGTGACCGGATCCCCAACGGTGACATTGGTGGGAGAGGCGGTGACATCAATCCGGAAGCGCCCCACCGCACCATCGAATGTCGAGGGTCGGCCCGCGGCCGGCGGGGAGAGCACCCGCAAATGCAGCGGCTCGCTGGTGAAATTGAGTTGTCGCTGTTCATATCCACCAAAGAAGCTGCGACGCGACTCGTATCGATACAGGGTCTGCAACTCGGCCGGACCGATCTCAAACTCTCCCGGCTTCACCGCCGTTACGGCCAGCGACCAGCGGGCCACCGCGTGGTCATGTCCGTTGATGGACTCCGGTGGAAGACTGTCCAGATGCTGCCGTCCCTTGAGAAATCCCTCCATGGCGATTGTCGGAGGCGCCTGCTGGGCGGGGGAAATCCGGAAGTAGAATCGCACCTCAACCGGAAAGGTCTCCCCGACGTACACGTTGGTTCGGGGCACGGAGAGTTTGAGAAACCCGATGCTGGAAAGGTCACGCCCCGCGCCCACCCGAAGGACCACCGGTTCACTGGTGTATTTTTTCCCATTCGCGTCCACGGTGATCGCGGGAATGGTCACCGTGCCCTGGGTCTTCGGCGTGACGGCATACTCGTGAATGACCGTGGAGGACCGGCTGAAGTTGATGATCGCAAATTGATGGGAGGATCCGCGATAGGTCACTGTGGCGTTGGGGACCACCGGCGGAGGCGGAGCCACCACATCTCCCAGATCCGTGAACGCCAGCTTGAGCGTCGCAAAATCCCCGACCGCGACCTGGTCCGGTTCCAGTTCGGCGGTGAAGGACGGGTCGGCAACCGCCCCGACCATACCCAGGAGCCCTGCCAGAATTCCCGCAGGCCCCAGCCGAACCAGCATCCAGTGAAAAAGTCGTCCCATAGCGTCGAGCACTCCTCCCATATCCCTCACCATGGCTTCCGAACCCGGGAAGCACGTTCGGCCTGATTCTTCCCCCCGGTCGCCCGCAACATCAGGGCCTTCTCATCCCCCTTCTGCCCTTCCAAAAGTCGAGCGGCCTGCGCCGCCGTCATCTCTCCATTCTTGGAATCGCCTTCCGACCTTTGAGACGCGGACTCTCCCTTCCCTTCCTCTGCGGCACTTTGTTCACCCCGTTTTCCAGAGGCTTCCCTACCTTCCCGCGAATCTCCCTCCCCGGAATTCTTTTCAGAAGGGTCGCGGGACTTTGACTCGGACTTCTCCGAATCGGGACTTGGAGTACTGGACGATCCGTCCCCGGAATCCTTGCCTTGGGAATCCTTCCCCGAATCCTTGCCCCGGTCCTTCCCGGAAGAGTCGGACTTTTCATTCGAAGAATTCTTTTGCTGGCCGTCGTCGGACTTCTGGTTTTTTCCCTCCTTGGACTTTGGCGAATCCTTCGAGTTGTCCTTATCCTTCTGGTCCTGGTCGTCCTTCTTCGAATCCTGATTCTGTTGGGGCGGTGGCGGCTGCTGGCGTGCGAGCTCCTCCAGTTTTCGACGGACAAACGCCAGGTTGCCCAGTGCATTGGTATCCCCGGAGCTCAACTTGCTCGCAGCAGTGAAGTTGGTCAGTGCCTCCTGCCAGTACCGTTGCCGATCCTTGGGATCCTGGACCGCCTCCCCCAACCGGTACCGCGTGTTTCCCAGATTGTAGTATGCCTGTTGCTGCAACGTCAGGTCGGGGGCCGCCGTGGCACTCTCGAACCACTTCGCGGCATTCGTCAGATCATTCTGTCGGTAAGCCGCAGCCCCTGCATTGAATCGAAGCCGCGCATCCTCCGGATTCTCCTGGGCCAGGGTGGCGTATTCCTTTTGGGAATCGGCGAACCGGCCTCGCCGATACGCCTGAAGCGCGTCTTCAGGGGTCATCGGGCCCGTCACCTTCTGGGGTTCCGCACCGAGCAACGCGGCCCCGGCAATCGTCAGGCACGACACCCACCGTGCCAACCCTCCCACGGCCCGCACGACGTCCCCACGTCCTGCGCGCCCCCGGGCGTCGCGGATCAGCAACCAAATCATTCCTCGGAAACGGCTCATGGTTCGGATGATTCCAACGCCATTCAGTCTCGCACTGGCTCGGCGACGTTCAAGCCGGTCGTGCCCATCCCAACGACCGCCGCCCGTCGATGCTCCGGCATCAGCACCTCCAGGATCAACAGCACGATTCCCATCCCAAGTGGCCATTGAAACCGTTCAAACCATTGTCGGGTCCGACCGGCCTTCACGGCGCTCCGCGGGAGGTTCGCCAGGCCGCGCTCGTAGAGATTCTGGACCGACAGTCGGTTTTGCAGGGGCAAATAGAACCCCCCTCCAGCATCCGCCACCTCTCGAAGAAGTTTCTCATTCAACTGCGACTTCACGGCATTGCCATCGGCATCCTTCACGAACACCGGATTCCCGTAGGGGTCGGTCATGCGCAACACCGCACCCGCGGCGGTCCCCACCCCCAAGGTAAAGACCCGAATCCCCTCTCGCGAGGCAGCTTTGGCGGCATCCACAGCCCCGGGCTCGTGATCCTCCCCGTCGGTGAGAACCAGGATGGCCCGCGCCCCGGTGCTGTCCTTTCCAAACGCGGCCACAGCCTCCCGAAGGGCGCCCGCCAAATCACTGCCCTGAACGGGAATGATGTCGGTGTCCAAACCCTGGACCGTCTGACGAAAGGCCTCGTCATCGAGTGTCAAGGGGGCCTGAAGAAAGGAATCCCCGGCAAAGGCCACCAGGCCCATGCGATCCGCCCGGGCGAGACCGATCAAGTCGTACAGCGCGCGCTTCGCCTTCTCGAGTCGATTGGGGGCGGCGTCCGTCGCGAGCATGGACCGGGACACGTCAAACACGACCATGATATCGAGTCCCGACGAGGTGGTTTCCTCCTCCCGATATCCCCAACGGGGACGCGCAAGTGCCAACAACACCGCGCCCACGGCGACGCCGAGAAGGATGCGTTTGAGGATCTGGAGTCCCGGCGAGACCCCGATGGTAAGGGCTCCAAACAACCGGGCGCGGATGAAGGCGCGTGCTGCGGCCTGCTTGCGGTTCCAAGTCCACGCGAGGAACCACGCCGTCATCGGCAGCAGCGCGCCGGCAAGCCACAGATACTGGGGAGTCGCGAAGTTCATCGGAAGTTCCGGCCGCAATCCTTCGCCCAAAAATCATCGACGGCCATGAAACCATCTTCATGAACCATCAACCTCCGCCTCATCGCGCCTCCCCTCACGGCAACTTCCTCCATACCGTCTGCCCCAACAGCAATTCCAGCAGCAGAAAGCCCAGACCCGGAAGGGCGAACCACGACATAATCTCTTCCACGAAGGCAAACTTGTTCAGTTTCGCCTCGGTTTTCTCGAGGGAATCAATTTCCGAATAGATCCGCCGCAGGGTCTCTGTGCTGTCGGCCCGGTAGTACTTTCCACCGGTCTGTTCTGCGATTTTCCGAAGGGTGTCCTCGTCGATGTCCACCTGCATCTGCCCGTAAACCTTTCTTCCAAAGGCATCGGTTCCCCTAGGCACCGGCGCCAGTCCCCGGGTCCCCACACCGATCGTGTACACCTTGACGCCCAAGGCGGCGGCCGCTTCGGCGGCGGTCAGTGGCGAAATCTTACCGGCGTTGTTCTGACCGTCGGTCATCAGGATCACGATTCTGGATTTCGACTTCAGCCCCCGCAGCCGGTTGACCGCAGTGGCCAGGCCGGAGCCGATCGCCGTTTGCTCGCCGTTGATGGTCCCGAGTTCGAGCCGATCCATCACTCGACGCAGAAAGTCGTGGTCCAGCGTTGGCGGCGCCGCGACATAGGCGTCTGTCGCAAACACCACCAGCCCGATCCGGTCGGAGGGACGATTCTCCACGAACGTCTTGAGCGTGTCCTTGGCAATGGCCAACCGATTCACCTGCTCCCCGCGGAGTCGGAAATCCTCGGCGATCATGGACCCGCTCAGATCCAGCGCGACGGCGATGTCGATGCCGCTCGCCCGCAGGGGTGCCTCGCCTCCGGTGATTTGGGGACGCCCCATGGCGACGATCAGAAACGCGAGGGCGACCCAGCGGAGGTTGGCGAGAATCGCTCCGGCGCGGCTGCGGCGAAGTTCGGTGATCCCCTTCACCAGCGAAAGACTGGAGTAAACGAAGGCGCTCTCCGGACCGCTCCGTCCCCGGAGCCACGCCAACAGTGGGATCAGCCCCAAAGCAAGAAGCCACCCCGGCTGGCCGAAGGTAAAATTCATGGCGTCCCCCTTCCCGCTCCGTCCGTGGGGGGCACCGGCGGCACCGCGACGGGCGCTGTTTCGTCCACCAACCGGAATGCCGACGCGTGCAATTGCGCCAACTCCTCGGGCCCTGGTTCGGCGCGGGCGAATTTCACCAGGTCGCATCCCGTGAGAAAGTCCGCGAGCAAAGCCTTGTGGCGCGACTCCAGCGCAACACTGGTGGCCAGCTCTCCCAGAAACTCCTCCGTCGTCCGATCCGGCGCATGCAGGCCAAAGCGCTCCTCGAGATAGGTCCGCACCACCTCGGAAACCCGGGTGGCGAAGCGCTCCGGATCGTGCATCAGATCCATTGCCTCCGTCAGACGTTTCCGCGCCCGATCCGTCGGAGATTCCACAAACGCCGTCCGGGCAGCAGGACTGCGACGGCGCCACCACCACCAGGCCAGCGCTAGGACCCCGCCCAGCACGGCCAAAAGAAGTCCCACCTTAGCCCACATCCAAGGGGACCGGATGTCGATCGGGCCCCGGATGTCGTGCAACTGCTGCGGAACGGCCACTCGATTGGTGGCCAGCACCGCCGCCATGAGCGGATGCCCGGCAGCCAATGAAAGGTAGCCGTCGGACCGGAACCTCCTATCCATGCCGCCGCCTCCTTTCCCTCGTGTCAAAAAACTGCTGCAAGGCAAGGTCGTACGGCTGGTCGGTGCGCACCTGGATGGCATCCACTTTCGCCTGACGAAATACACGTTCCAGTTCCCGCTGCGTCTTCCCCTGACGGAGCGCAAAGGCGGAACGGCGGCGGAGATCCGCTGTATTCACTTCGACCACTTCGCCCGTTTCGGCGTCCTGAAGCACCAGCCGTCCCAAGGACGGCAGCTCCAACTCGTACGGGTCAGTGATCTGAACCGCCACCAGGTCATGTCGGCGGCTCACCTGCCGGAGCACAGTCGCCGACAGTCGACCGAGCGTCTCGCTGTGGATGGCCCGCTGCCGGAGATGCGCGGCAATCGCCGAACGGCTGGGATGCGTCTCCCCCAGGAAGTCCGACAGGACAATGATGATGGCCCGGTGCGGGAGCACCCGGTGGGCAAATTCCAGCGCACTGTTCATCGCCGTACCCCGGAACCTGGGCTGGTGGTACAGGATGTCCCGGATGACCCGCAGCACGTGACGGCGTCCCTTGCGGGGCGGGATGAACTTCTCGACAACCTCTGTGAACAGCAGAAGCCCCACTCGGTCCTGATTCCGAATCGCGGAAAACGCCAGCACGCAGGCCATCTCGGCCGCCAGCTCCCGTTTGGACTGATCGCCTGACCCAAACAATCCCGACCCACTGAGATCCACCACCAGCAGCACGGTTTGTTCGCGTTCCTCCCGGAACTTTTTCACGAAGGGATGATTCATCCGCGCCGTGACATTCCAGTCGATGGCGCGCACTTCGTCCCCCGGCTGGTATTCCCGGACTTCGTCAAAGTCCATCCCCTGCCCCTTGAAGGCGGAATGATACTGCCCCGCCAGCGTCTCATCGACGAGGCGTCGCGTCCGCAGCTCAATCTGCCGGATCTTCCTGAGCAGCTCCTTGGGAATCATCGGAGGGAACGAATCACCTCAGGGCACCGGCAATTCATCGAGAATCCGCTGCACCACGTCCTCCGCGGTCTTCTCCTCGGCCTCCGCTTCGTAGGTCAGCGTCACGCGATGGCGCAAGACATCGAGTCCGATGCTCTTCACGTCCTGGGGCGTCACGTAACCCCGTCCGCGGAGGAAGGCATGGGCCTTGGCCGCCAGAGTGAGGGCAATCGTGGCGCGCGGACTCGCCCCGAGCTGGATGAAGCCCTTGACGCCGATCCGGTAGGCATCCGGATCCCGGGTCGCGCACACGATGTCGACGATGTAGTCCTTCACTTTGTCGTCTACGTAGAGCTCGTTGATCACCTGTCGGGCCTTGAGGATGACCGAGGCTTCCACCACTGGCGAAGCCGACGGAAGACCGTTAGTGCGCGCCATGAGATCCAGAATGAGGCGCTCCTCATCGCGGGTCGGATACCCGATCTTGAGCTTCAACATGAAGCGGTCCACCTGCGCTTCCGGCAGTGTGTAGGTGCCCTCCTGTTCGATCGGATTCTGCGTAGCCAGAACCAGGAACGGCTCCGCCAGGGGAAAGGTCTGGTCGCCAATTGTCACCTGGCGTTCCTGCATGGACTCCAGCAGCGCCGATTGCACCTTCGCGGGCGCGCGGTTGATTTCATCCGCGAGCACCAGGTTGGCGAACACGGGGCCGCGTCGGATGGAGAAGGATCCGGTCTGCGGATTGAAAATCTGCGTCCCCACCACGTCGGCCGGCAACATGTCCGGGGTGAATTGGATCCGGCTGAATCGGGTGTGCAGCGCGGTGGCGAGGGTCTTGACCGAAAGTGTCTTGGCCAATCCCGGGACGCCTTCCAGCAGGACATGGCCGTTGGCCAGCAGCCCGATGACCAGGCGTTCCACCAGGTATTTTTGACCGACGACACATCGGTTGATTTCATTGTAAAGCGGCTGCAGGAAGGATCCGGCTTCCTGCACCGTGGCATTGAGATCGGAGACAGACGTCATGTTGGCGGCCAGTGGTATGCCGACGGACAGCGGAAGTCGCAAGGTGTTCAAATCGGGTTTCCCAGTTTGCCCTTGGATCCGAATCGGTTCCCGCGGGAGGATCCGCACGTGATCCCCTGCTTCCTGGCCACCGGAAATGCCCACAAAGTCGCAGAGATTCGTGCCGGCCTTGGGCCTGCGGTTCAGCTGATATCCACACGGGACATCCCCTCCGTCATCGAGCCCGACGAAACGGGGCAGACCTTTGAAGCCAACGCCCAAATCAAGGCGGTGGCCTGGGCCCTGCATCTGGCCCGGACCCCCGGGCTTCCAGCCATTTACTGGGTCTTGGCCGACGACTCCGGACTTGAAGTGGACGCGTTGCAAGGCGCCCCCGGGATTCATTCCGCACGATTCGCGTCGCTCGACACCGGTCGTCCCGGAAACTCACCGGATGCCGAGAACAACGCCAAACTGATGCGCCTCCTGGCCGCGATTCCCGAAGAACGCCGCACCGCCCGCTTTCGATGCGTCCTTGCCCTGTCCCCGGTCCTCGCCGGGGCGTCGGAAAAGGAACTCATGGCCAAAACCCGCACCGTCGACGGCACCTGCGAGGGGCGGATCACCCGGTCCGCAGCCGGCGCCCATGGATTTGGATACGATCCACTGTTTGTGCCTGAAGGCCATGCCGAGTCCTTCGCACAACTGGGAGACGATATCAAAAACCAGATCAGCCATCGCGCCCGGGCGTTGGTTCGCCTGAGGCAACTCTTCAACGAGCTCCGCTGAAAATTCCTCCTTTTTCAGACTGCGCTGCGGTCCCACGGCCGGCTCGCGAGCTTGGGAACAACGCCATCGTCAGGCCGATCAACGCGACAAGGAAGAATTGGGGGTCCACGAGGTAGTCCCAGTAATTGGACGACTCCAATGCCCCAAGCCGCCAGGCGAAAACCGCGGCCAGGAGGACATATCCCGAACGGAACCCAAAGAGGATGAGTCCCGCCGCCACCAATCCAACGCCTGGAAACAACCCACTGCGCTCCCACCCCTCGGCGTACGGATCCCAGCTTCCCCAACCCAACGACGCGGGATAAAGGATCAATCCCAGCCCCAGACCAAGAATCCACAGGCTTCGAAGATCCGCGGAACGAAACAACGAGGGCCCTCCCCAGGATCGAATCGTCCCATGGGTCAGAACCGCCAACAGCGGAATGCTGCATCCCGGTGAGAACCCGGCGACCCATTGCGCCACGCTGAGGTCACCGACGGGGATTCCCGTGAACAGGATGCAGCCGGCGAGAACGATTCCGGTGATTGCGGATAACCGCACCGGAAAGCCCGCCCTTCGAATCCCGGCCTGGCACAGCAGAAAAAGGCACAGGCCGATCTGCAACTGCAGAAGCCATAACCCAGTCATGGCGACCCCTCCTTCGTCGTGGCATCCAGCCATGCGGTGTTGAATTCCACGTGACGGATGGCGATGCGCTTCCAGGTAAAGGCCAGGTGAATCCGGCCGTCCCGGGTCTGGATCAGATAAGGATAGGAGAACTCAGCCCCAGGTTCTGACGCCACCGTGGCACCGCGACGCCATGTGGCGCCTTCATCCGAGGAGATCGCCAACCGGAGATTGTCCCGACCGCTGTGAGTATCGTTGAACGCGAGCAGGATTCGACCATCGGTCATCCGGAGGGCGGCGATCCCGGATCCGGAGTTGGGCAACCCCACAGGAGCCGGAGACGTCCAGGACACGCCGCCATCCTCGGTGCGGGATCCGAACAACTCCGTGCGATCCCCTGCCGTGCGGCACAGGAGGAGCGCACGACGGGCCCCCAGCGGAACCAAGGCCGGCTGAAACGCCGTCCTTCCCCCAAAGGGCCGGGAGCGCACGGCAGGAGCCAGCGCATCGGGAACTCCCAGCCACAGCAATTCGGGGAATTTTCCGATCATCTCGTGGTAGATTGGAACGGACCAGCCCCCTCCCTCCACGGGAACGGGCGCGTTTTTCACCAACTCGCTGACGTTGTAAAAGGGACTCAGGACCAACCGTCGCGCAGGCGACCAGGTCCTCCCGGCGTCGGGAGACTCCTTGAAATTCAGTGAACTTCCCGACCAGCCACCGGCGGCAATCGAGACGAAGAGAAGCTGGAGTTGACCACGTCCGTCAGAGAACAGGAGTGGATTGCCCACCTTTTTGACGTACCGCTGGAGTTCCCGCTCTGCGGATTCAGCAAACACCACCGGGGTCGGCGACGACCAATGAGAGCCTTGGGCCGCTTCGCGAACCGTCAGGTATATCGCCACGTCGCGGGCTCCCTCCATGGAGCCGCCGTACCAGCATGCCGCCAGGCGGCCGGGCGCGAACTCCGCGAGGGAAGCCACATGGACACTGGCCACACCCGGCCCCGGATCCAAAAGTTCCTCAAAAAAGAACGCCGGACTCCTCGGAAATTGAACCGGAGCGGACACAGCCCATGTCGCAGGAGGAACCGCGCGGCCCCGGATCCCGTTCCCGGCTCTCGGCCACAGGTGCATCCCCAGGGCCAGCGCCGCCGCCAACCCCGTCACGACCGATGAGGTCTTCATGACGACCGGGGGCGCCTCACCTCGAACAGGGTGATCTCCGTCCGGAGTCGATCCAGGGACCGGGCGCGTACCGCGTCCAGCCAGTCCGCACCGGTTGCGTCCTCACGGGCAAACCGAACCCAGGTTTTCCGCGACCAGAACGTCTTGAAGCGGTCCTCCTCCTTCACGGTCAAGCCGGACTCCTGAATCGCTGACTGAAAGCGCGGCAGCATGCTGCGCTCCACAAATACGAGAACCGGTCGGTCACGCTCGACGAATTCCGGTTTCCAAGGTTGAACGCTTCGCCCCAGGCGCGGGGACAGCATGGCCGGCTGAAGCAGCTCATAGGTGAACACGGGACGCCCGGCAAACTGGCGTTCAATGCCGGTCGGCAGGTAGTTCAGACCCAGGAGCGGATAAACCGCGCCCAGACCCAGGGTCAACAAGACCGTCGCCAGCATGACCACCCGAATCGGACGCGCCTGTCCGAACGATTCCCAGAGCATCGCGGCCGTGATGACGAGGACGACCATGGGCGGCCACAGCCCGAGATGAAACCAAATCGCGGCGCCACTGCCGGCAATCAGGACCACGGAAAGGACAATTGCCGAAAACCGCAGGGCCGCCTTCCGCCATGGCCCCTGCTGGGATATCCATTGGGCTCCCAGGACCGCCTGGATGGGAACGACGGCGAGCATATACCGCTCGAACGCGCGCATGAAGAAAAACGGCAGCACGGAAAACAGGAAGGCCAGGATCAGCCATCGTTGCCGGGCGTCCCGTTCCGCCTTCGGGGTGCAAAAGAACTGCCAGACCGCCCCGACCACGAAGGGAGTCCACGGGGCGATGAGACCCAGGGCGCCGCCCAGGGCGGACAATGGAGACTTGCCGTGCCACCCCCCGAAATCGCGGGCTGCCAACTCCTCACCCACAATTTTAACGAACCGATCGGCCCACAGGCGTTGCATCGCGAGCGGCCACGGAACGATGATCGCCAGGAGCAGCAGCAAAGCCCAAAACCAATGGGTCCAATGCCGGCGGAGTGCGGAGCCGGTGGGAAAACTCAGAGCCGCCGCCGCCCCTGCCGCAAAGAAAAAAATCCCCACGGGGCCCTTCATCAGGAACGACAGTCCCAACCAGACGGACGCCAGCAGGGCGTCCTTCAGCCGCTGGGTGCGAACCCAACGGATTCCCTGCAGCAGGGCCAGCGAAACGAGGAGTCCCAGCGGAAGGTCCAGCATCGCCATCCGCGCCTGGGCGGCGACCCCGAGACAACTCAACGTCAGCAATCCCGCCAGGAACCCGGTGGTTCGATACAGCTCCCTTGCGAGAAGACAGGCACCAACGGCGAGGCCGGCTCCCGAAAGGACGCCCCAAATGCGGGCCGGGACCAATCCGACGCCAAAAAGCTGATAATTGGCGAGGGTGAGCCAATAGAGGAGCGGTGGTTTCCGAAGCCGGGGTTCCCCATTCACCCAAGGCGTCAGCCAGTCTCCGCGCTCCAACATCTCCATCGGGGTTCGAAGGGAGAGGGTATATTCGTCCGACCCGGTTAGGCTGGTCTCGGAGCCGATGGAAGGCGCCAGTGCCAGAATGCCCAGAAAGAAGACAATCCACGGCACCCAGCGGGAGCGGGCCTCCAAGGCGGCGGCCCAGGAATCCGGGGCCGATGCGGACACCATGGGAGGGGAATTCGACATCACTCTTGAGGGCGGCAACAGTGCGTTCCCCAGGAGGAACGCACAATAACGGAGGAGGCTTCCGACGCCTCGCCCGACGGAAAGTTAGTGCCCCCTCAGCCACTCCCGGTGACCCTTCTCCCGGACCCGTCATGGCACCCGCGCGACATTCCACTCACCCGACCGACCGCAACCGGCGTTGGACCCGAGGGAAAACTCAGGAACGACTCCTCAAATTCCTGATGAATCCAACTTCGTATCCGCACCAGCCGAGAACAGTCCGAATGGTCCAGACCCATTCCGCCTTTGTCTTTGTCGCGCCTCCCTACGTCTTCAAGGTCAAGAAGGCGGTGAATCTCGGATTCCTGAACTTCTCAACCCTGTCCCGACGACGCCACTTCCTTGAACGGGAACTCAGCCTGAACCGTCGCCTGACCAAGGACCTGTACCTCGATGTCATTCCCATTCGACGCGGACTGCACGGACTTCACTTCGGGGCCATTGGCTCCGTCGCGGAATACGCCCTGCGCATGCGGCAGCTCCCCACCTCGGGTTTCCTTGATTACAAGGTGGATCGTGGTCACCTGGATCCCAGCGATCTCGACCGGGTCCTCCGGCGGCTGGCTGACTTCTACCGGGGCCAAACCAGGTCACACGCACGGTCCCGCGGCGGCGGGATCGGAAACCTGCGCAATGCGACCCGGGAAAACTTCCGACAGTCACGGCGCTTCGTCGGAGTCACACTCTCCGCCGCCGAGTGGAGCGCGATCCGGACCTATACCAACTCGAGTTACAAGGTCCTCGAAGGATTGATTGCCCGAAGGGTCCGGTCCGGAAAAATCGTGGACGGACACGGGGACCTTCATCTGGAACACATCCACCTGACCCCTGGGACACTCCAGATCTACGACTGCATCGAATTCAACGATCGCTTCCGTCGATTGGACCTTGCCAGCGACATCGCATTTCTCGCCATGGATCTGGACTTTCACGAACGTCCAGACCTCGCGAACCGGGTCATCTTCCAGTTGTCCCGCCAACTCAAGGACCCGGACCTCCCCCAACTCGCAGACTTCTACAAGTGCTACCGGGCATTCGTACGCGGAAAGGTCGAGAGTCTCCACAGCATCGCTCCCGCCGCCCACGCCGCGGAACGTGCCCGCAGCGCCCGGCGGGCCCGCGAGTATTTTCGACTCGCACTGCGATACGCCGTGTCCGGGTCGCGCCCCATGGTCCTCGTCGTCATGGGCCCCCCAGGCTCCGGAAAAAGCACCGTCGTCCAAGGGCTCGCCGGGAGACTGGGCTGGACCTCAATATCCTCCGACCAGGTCCGGAAATCCTCCGCGGGCGTTCTCCTCCATTCCCGCACGAAGGCGGCCACCCGCCGCCGCCTCTACTCCGAAGCACGCACCCGGGCCACCTACCAAACCCTGCGGAACTCTGCGGTGTCCGCGGTCAGCCGCGGCGAATCCATCCTGCTCGATGCGACCTTTGGAGATCCCTCCCAGCGTGCCGCCCTGCTGCGACTGTGCAAGAAAGCAGGGACTGACTGTTGCTTTGTGGAACTCCACGCCAGCGCCCGTAACCTGGGTTTGCGGCTTCTCCGGCGCGCCCGCGCGCCGAAAGTCATTTCCGACGCGCGTCACGAAGATCTGCCCCTGCTGCTGAGCAGATACTCCGCCCCCAAAGAACTCCCACCCGAGTCTCTGGAACACGTCGCCAGCACGGAGGAACCAGAGGATACTGTGACCCGGATCCTGAACCGCCTGGCTCTCCGTCACGCTTCCCGGGAACGTGCCGGAGCCAGGAGACGGTAGCCATTGTCCCGCTGGTGAGGCTCATAGCCCAACTCACTGATGAGGCGCTGCATGTCGGCAACTCCCATCCGGAATGTCGTTCCTGCCGCGCTGACGACATTTTCCTCAATCATGATGCTCCCAAGGTCATTGGCCCCGTACTTCAACGCGATCTGCCCCACTTCGGGCCCTTGGGTCACCCAGGAACTCTGGACGCTGGGGACGTTGTCCAAGTAGATGCGGCTCAGCGCCTGTGTCTTGAGATACTCATGCGCACCGACAGTCGCCGCCTTCAACACGGTATTCTCCGGCTGGAAGGTCCAGCAGATGAACGCCGTAAAAGCCCCTCCGCCCAACCTTCCTTCTTCAAGCGCCCGGGAGTACGCGGCGGCAAGCTGCATCGGAGTCGGCAGGCCACGTGCGGACTCCGGAACCTGCAGGGCCACTGCAGGCAGCCGGGCCAGCGAACGGTCTTGCTGGGACCGCACCACCTCCAAATGTCCGATCCGGTCGGCCAGGGTTTCGACGTGACCGAACATCATCGTGACGGAACTGGCCAATCCCAGCGCATGTGCCTTGTCCATCACCCCCATCCATTGGGCGGTGTTGGCTTTCAAGGGCGAGATGCGGTCCCGAACCCGGTCCACCAAGATCTCGCCCCCTCCCCCGGGCAGGGAGCCCAGACCCGCCGCGGCAAACTCCCGCAACAGGGATTCCACCGGCTCCTGGAAAACCTCCTGAAAGTGGATGAACTCGCTCGGGCTGAATCCGTGAACGTTGACCGTGGGAAACCTGGTTCGGATGTGGCGCAGCAGGTCGAGATACCACTCCTTGGTCAGCGAGGGGTGATGCCCGCCCTGCATGAGGATCTGGGTCCCTCCCAAGGCCAGCGTCTCCTCAATCTTCCGGTCCATTTCCTCATGGGAAATGACGTAGGAATCCGCGTCCTTCTCCGTCCTCCAAAACGCGCAGAACTTGCAGTAGACGTTGCAAACGTTGGTGTAGTTGACGTTGCGGTCGACGATATAGGAGACGATCCCGTTCCCGCGTCCATCGTGTGCGGACGCACGGATGAGCTGGCGCCTTCGATCGGCAAGGGCGCCGAGATCCTCCAACGGCAGCGCGTACAGACGCTCCGCCTCCGGCGGCGTGATGCGTCCGCCGTCCCAAACCTTTTGCAGGAGCGTGTCCAAGGAAGGGTCGTATACCACGGCGCCACACTACCGTGATCAGCGTCCACGGCAACAGGAGTGCGAATGGGTCTGGTCACGGGTCACGGGTCCGGCGCAGTCAGTCGCGGAAATTGATGAAGCTCACGGCCACAGGCCAGTCGCCTCCCTTGACGGCGGCGATCACGGCCTGGAGTTCATCCCGGCTCTTGCCGGTCACGCGAACCTCCTCACCCTGGATGGCCGCCGTCACCTTGAAGCCGCCCTGCCGGATGAACTGGGAGATTTGCTTGGCGGCGGGACCGTCAATACCCTGTTTGATCTTGATGACCTGCCGCGCGTGACCCAGTGGGGACAGTTCGGCCTCCCCCTGGTCTACGTTCTTGAGACTGATACCGCGCTTCGCCAGTTTCCCGACCACGAGTTCGGACAACTGCCGCATCTTGAAAGCGTCCCCCGCCTTTAACTGCACCTCGTTCTTCGCCAGGACAATCTCCGCACCGCTGTCCTTGAAGTCGAACCGGGTCGCGAGTTCCTTCTTCGCCTGGTTCACCGCGTTCTCGATCTCCATCGAGCTGACTTGCGAGACAATATCAAAGCTGGGCATGGCCGGAGCCTAGCGTGCCATCCTTCGGAACGGAATCCGGAAGCGTCTCCTGAATCCGCACCAGCAATCCCATTCGAGCCTCCGCCAATCCCTTGTAGACGGCGATGGATTCCGGCATGGACTCCAGTGCCCGGCAGAACAAAGGCGCGACCCCTGGCACCGCCAGGACGTCCCGGAGTCGATGCACGGTAAGCCAAATGACGAAAAGGACGCCGTCCAATCCCGGAACCGCTCGAAACGCCTGGTGTTCCACTCGAAGCCAAACCCGGTCCGGATCGGCTTCAGCGGTCAACCGGGGACGTTGGAGCGCCGGATGAAGGTTCCGATCGGGAACAGCCGCCAAACCCCAGTTTTCCCGAACCAGAAGACCGTCCGCGGGCAGCCGCTCCATGAAGGTTCCGATTCGTGGACCCAGCTCGGCATTCAAGGTCGGGACGGGTGAATGAATTTCGGCCACCGATTTACCTAACTTCTCGGCTGGGTCCCACGAAGAGGGATCGCAGACGCATCCTCCGACCATCCGGAACACCCCCTCCCGATCCTTTCTCAGGAGGACAAAGTCGGGCCGCCACCGCGACCCCAGCTCCCGGGCCAGCATCGCCCCTTCCCCCCGGGCGGCGGTAGGAGTCGAATCTCCGAACCACCGGAATACGCTCTCGAGAACCGGATCCGCCTCTGGGAGCCAGGGTGCATGTCGGCCGGGAAGCACTTCCAGCAGACGACGCCGTCCCATCAGGACGGGATCGTCGGTCGGGCCCAATTGAAACCACGGATCCGTGGAGGATCGAATCGCAAACTCGAATCGAAACGGGTCCGGGCGGAACAGCCGGGGAAAGTCCGGAACCGGCGTCCAAGGTGGATTCGGCGTCACCCGTCAAGAATGGGCTTCATGGGAATTCGTGGAAAGCCCGCACCCTGCGCTTGTCCCCGTCGTGGACCTCGTTACCTTCCGGAGCCGCCCGATGTCCACCGCGAGCAAATCGTTGAAGATGGTCACCTGCCCTCAATGCGGGGCTCGGGTGTTCATCCCGGGGAGCCTCGCCCCGCTGGAATCCACCGACTGCGCCAAGTGCGGCGCAAGCATCATGATGCCGATGGAGCTTCGGCAGTTTGAGCTTCGTTCGGTGATTGCCTCCGGCGGAATGGGCACTGTCTATCGGGCGTGGGACAAGACCCTCGGCCGGGAAGTCGCGGTCAAACTGATGAAGCAGGAACTCGTCAATGACGAGGACGCCGTCAATGCCTTCGCCGCCGAAGCCCGCGCTTGTGCCCAGCTGAACCACACCAACATCATCCATGTGTACACCTTCGACCAGGAAGGATCCTTCAAATACCTGGTCATGGAGCTGGCGGACGCCGGCAGCCTGGATGACCGGATTGAATCCCTCAAGCGGGTCCCGGAACTCGATGTCCTCGACTGCGGCATCAAGGTGGCCAGCGCCCTCGGAGCGGCCCTAAAGAAGGGGCTGCTTCATCTCGACATCAAGCCGGGCAACATTCTGTTCAATGCGGACGGCGAACCCAAGCTGGTCGATTTCGGACTGGCGCGGAAAACCGACGCCGACAAGGACTACCACGCACCGGTTTTCGGGACCCCGTATTACATTGCCCCGGAACGGGTGCAACAGACCGGGGAGACATTCCTCAGCGACGAGTATTCGCTGGCCGGGACGCTGTATCACGCTCTCGTTGGACACGTGCCGTTTGAAGCCGCCACGGTCGAAGAGGTGGTGGCCGCCCAGGTGCACACCGAGGTGACGCCACCGATCTCAAGCGTTCCGGAAATCACCCAGCCCACCAGTGACGCCCTAGTGCGGGCGATGTCCAAGGATCCCGCCGAGCGGTTCCAAAGCTACGACGAGTTCCGCATGGCCCTCGAGGCGTCCCGCAGCCAGTTGCTCATCCGGACCCTCACCGGAAATGCGCCCCCGCCCTCCGCCGGCAACGAGACCCGCCGTTGGTGGCGCCGCTGAGCCGGCTTGCCCGGACTGCCTGCGACCGGACACCCTTCGCGCGTGCGCAATCCGATCATCGTCGCCCTGGACGTTCCCGACGCAACCCACGCAGTGAAGCTCGCCCGCTCGGTCGCACCGTACGTGGGCGCATTCAAAGTGGGAAAGGAACTGTTTGTCGCCGCGGGTCCGGACATCGTCCGGGATCTCCGCGCCACGGGAGCCAAAGTCTTCCTCGACCTGAAGTTTCACGACATCCCCAACACGGTGGCCAAGGCGGTCTCCGCCACCACGCGATTGGATGTCCAGATGCTCACCATCCACTGTAGCGGCGGATCCGCCATGATGCGCGCCGCCGAGCAGGCTGCGCAGAATACGGCCCGGGAATTGAACCGCCCGGCCCCGCTGGTCCTCGGAGTCACCGTCCTGACCAGCATGGATTCCACCGCGCTTGCCGAGTTGGGAGGCGAATGCGATCCGGCCGCCCAGGTCCGCCGACTCGCCCAACTGGCCTCCGGGGCCGGTCTCCGAGGATTGGTTTGTTCGCCCCTCGAATTGTCCACGCTCCGAAGCCTGGTCCCCGCGGAACTTCAGCTGGTCACCCCGGGAATCCGGACCAGCGCCGACGCCGCCGATGACCAAAAGCGGACCCTCAGTGCCCCGGAAGCGATAAAGGCCGGAGCGAATTGGCTGGTGATCGGCCGTCCTATCTACGCGGCTCCAGACCCCGCGGCGGCAGCCCAAGGTATCCTTGCTTCCCTTGCCTGAGTGACGCCGGCCGACCCGCGGAATACTACGCACCCGTATCAATTCGTTTGCCAGTCCGTCCGGGGCGGGAAATGTTGGTTGCCGTGAGGTTCATCGCTTCTGCCTTTCTCTGGATCGGGATCTCGATCGCCGGACTGCATTCCCTCGGGGTACACGCCGCTTCAGACTGGCCCATGTTCCGTGGGAATCCCCAACTGACCGGCGTCACCGTGGCGAGGCTTCCCGATAAGCCGGCGCTTATGTGGACCTTCAAGACCGGCGGACCGGTCAAGTCCTCCGCGGCTATCGTCGGAGGCCGGGTCTTTATTGGTTCCAGCGATTCCAACCTCTACTGCCTCCAGCGCTCGGATGGGAGGAAAGTGTGGTCGTTCCCATCTGATGGCCCGATCGAGGGTTCGCCCTTGATCCTGGACGGCAGGGTGTACTTCGGCACGGCCAATACCAACGTCTACGCGCTGGAGGCCGACACCGGGAAAGCGCTGTGGAGTTTCGGCCTCGAGGACAAGATTCTTTCCAGTCCAAACTGGGTACAATCCTCCGTCACCAACCGAAGGGACATCCTGGTCGGTGGCTACGACTTCAAGCTCTACAGCCTCGGGTCCGTAAGCGGAAAGACGAACTGGGTGTTCGAGACCGGCAACTACATCAATGGCACCCCGGCGATCGGCGACGGGGTCACCGCCTTCGGCGGCTGCGATGCCGTGGTCCACGTGGTGGACGTCCTCAACGGCAAAAAGCAGAAGGAGATCGAGGCGGGCGCGTACATCGCTGCTTCCGGTGCACTGGTGGATCAACGGCTTTACGTCGGCCACTACGAGAACGCCTTCATCTGCGTGGACCTCAAGGAGGGTAGGATTGCCTGGACCTACAAGGACCGCGCCTTTCCCTATTTCTCCTCGCCGGCGGTGACGGCCGACCGAGTCATCGTGGGTGGACGTGACAAGCGGCTGCACTGCATCAAGCGCTCCAACGGGGAACCCGTCTGGGTGTTCGCCACGCGGGGCAAGGTGGACAGCTCCCCGGTCGTTGCGGGCGACCGGATTCTTGTGGGTTCCGACGATGGCCGCATCTACATGGTCTCCCTCGCCGACGGCAGGGAACTTTGGAATTACGAGATTGGCCAGCCGGTTCAAAGCTCCCCCGCCGTGGTGGAGGGCGGCTTCGTCATCGGATCCGACGACGGCAGCGTGTATTGTTTTGGATCCCGCTAGCCCCGCATCGCCCGCGTATGAGCTCAATCACCATCGCCCCGCCGCCAAAGACTTCCGGTCCGCCGCTCCAGAAGGAAACGACCGCCGGCAATTATTTCGTGGCGAACTACCCCCCGTTCGCCTTTTGGAAGCCGGAGTTCCTCCCCGAATTTGAAGCGGCCACGGACCGCCCGCCGGACCGAGCCGACACACCCCTGGGACTCTATACGCACATCCCCTTTTGCCGGAAACGCTGCCACTTTTGTTACTTCCGCGTATACACCGACAAGAACGCTGAGGACATCAAGGGTTACCTCGACGCCTTGCTGAAGGAGCTCGCGTTCTATGCGTCCAAGCCGGTGATCCGTGGACGCAAACCCCGTTTCATCTACTTCGGAGGCGGCACTCCGAGCTATCTGTCTCCCGACCAATTGCGCTACCTGTCCGAGGGTATGAAAGCCCTCCTTCCCTGGGACGAGGCCGTCGAAGTCACCTTCGAAGGGGAACCGGGAACGCTCACGGACCACAAACTCGCAGCCATCCGATCCCTCGGTGTCACCCGGCTCAGCCTCGGCATTGAACATTTCGACGACCACATCTTGGAGGTCAACGGACGTGCCCATCGGTCCCGGGAAGTTCTGCGCGCCTACCAGTACGCCCGGGAGATCGGGTTTCCGCAGATCAATATCGACCTGATTGCCGGCATGGTGGAGGAAACCGAGGAAAAGTGGCGGGAGGCCGTTGCCCAGGCCGTCGCCCTTCGCCCCGACTCCGTCACCATCTATCAAATGGAGGTCCCTTATAACACGGGCATCTATCGGCAGATGAAGGCCGAGGGAAAACTGGTCGCTCCGGTGGCCGACTGGGAGACCAAACGGCGCTGGGTCAACTACGCCTACGCGGAGTTTGAAAAGATCGGATACACCGTGACCAGCGCGACGACCGTCGTTCGTGATCCCGCCCAGGTGAAGTTTGTGTACCGGGATGGCCTCTTCTCCGGCGCCGACATCCTGTCCATCGGTGTGGCGAGCTTTGGTCACCTCAACGGGGTCCATTACCAGAACCTTCATGACTTCCAGCCGTACGTGGACGCCGTTAATGCCGGACAGCGACCCGTCCATCGCGCCTACACTCCCAACGCGCGGGAGCGATACATCCGAGAGTTCATGCTTCAGTTGAAGCTTGGATGTGTGAACGCCGCCGCATTCATGCGGAAGTTCGGACGCGACCCACGCGAGGAGTTTTCCGGACCTCTTGCCGTTCTTCGCACCGAGGGACATCTCCTCGAACACGGGGACTATCTCGGCCTCACGCGCGACGCCCTCCTACAGGTCGACCGGCTCCTCCATGAATTCTTCCTGCCCGAGCACCGCACCGGCCGGTATGCCTGACCCTGGGATTCCCACCTTTGCATGACCGCCGCCACCTCGACGACCGCAATCCAACCCCTGGACGAGTTCTATCGCCGACAGCAGCGCACGCTGCCAACGTTTGAGGCCGTCCCTGCCGATACCCTTCCCGAACCGCAGCGTTCGCTGCTCGTCCACAATCGGGATATGACTCGAACGCTGGAACAATTCCATGGGGCCCCCATTCATCTTCGGGTTCTGTCGCGGCATCGCGAAGGCGGGACCTATTGGCGTGAGTCCGCGCTGCAACTCGATGGCAGCAACCAGCCGGTGGAGTTTGGCGCCATCAAAATCCATCTCGACCGTTTCCCCGAACCGGGCCGCAGCCAGATTCTCAATGAACACCGTCCCCTGGGTGGCATCCTGAACGCCAGTGGGCGCCCTTACACCAGCCGTCCCACCGCCTATCTCCGATTTGGAGCGGACGACTTTATCGCCCGCGCGTTGAATTTCTCCGGCCGGCCGATCCTTTACGGGCGGCAGAATACCCTGCGCGACGCCGAGGGGATCACTCTCGCCGAGATCATCGAAATCCTTCCCCCGGCCTGAGTCCTCAACACCGGATCCGCAAGGGACTCCGGGCTCAGGTAAACTCCATCACTGCGGCGCCGAAGGTGAAGCCACCACCAAAGGCGCACATGCCCGCTGTTCCCTTCGGCGGCGGATTCCCCGACAACAATTCCGAGAGGACCAGCGGGATCGTACTGCTGCTGGTGTTGCCACTGTGACGAACGCGGTTCACGAGACGACCCTTCGGAAGTTTGAGCCGTTGGTCCACAGCCTCCAAAATTCGTCCGTTGGCCTGGTGCGGGATGATGTAATCCAGATTCTCCACTGCGATCTGGCTTTCCGCACAGGCCTGCTTGAGCAGCGCGATAAGCTGGCGCACCGCCATCGGAAACACCTTCAGGCCGTCCATATTGACGTTGGGATCCCCGCGTCGCCCATGGTGCAGGATCGTTCCATCTTCACCCCGCGCACTAAGGACCGGACGATGCAACAGTGCGCGTCCCCGACCAAACAGTGCCGATTCCGGTCCGTGGACCACCGTCGCCGTCGCGGCGTCCGCAAAAACCACGGCGGTATCGAAGTCGTCGGGATTGGTGAATGTACTCATCGCTTCCGCAGTGACCACCAGCACGTTGGCCGACGGCTGGGAGTGACAGAAGTCGAAGGCGTTCTGGAGCGCGTAGAGGTATCCCGTGCACGCCGCGAGGATGTCACTGGCGGGCAGGTCTCGCGTCGAACCGTCCAGACTCAGCTCATGATGCAACAGGCAGGCCAGGCTCGGACTGATGGAAATCGGCGAACTGGTGCTGACCAGGATGGCATCCAGGTCCGCAAGGGTCAGACCCAACTGGCGCAAAGCCGCCCGTGCCGCCTTGGCCGCGAGCGTGAGCGCCGATTCCCCTGGAGCGAGCAAATGCCGCGATTCGATACCAGTCCGCTGGAAAACGTCATGGGCCGAGCGTCCCGCAAATCGTTTCACCAATTCCTCGTTGGTGACCACACGACCGGCGGGAGCAGCGGTGACTGCAGAGATCGCAACCACGTTCCGCCCCAGGCCCCCCAGGGCCTGCGGACGTCCACGGACAGTGGCCTGAGGCGACGCGGCGATCCCTTCGGGACGCCTTAGGCGGGGCTTGGGATCTGGAGGCACCCGCTTCGGCGTCGCCACCTGATTCTTTGCGGTCCGGATTCGCGCGAGCGGACTACCGACCGGGACCCTCTCATCCACCGTCTGCAGATCCGAAATGACGCCCCCAACCGGAGCGCGCAGTTCAAACGTTGCCTTGTCGGCCTCGCAATCCGCGATGAGTTGTCCTTCGGAAATCGTCTCACCAGGTCGCACCTTCCACTCGACGACGGAGACATTCTGGTCCGCGGGACTGGAACCCACTGCTTCAAGGACGAAAACGCCCGCCTCGGAAGCCGTCTCAGCTTCCCACTCAACCGTCACTCCCGTCATCTCACCCGCCGCTTCCAAGATTCTTCGAAAACTGGGGAGCACCTCCAACTGGTTGGCGTAGTTGCAGGGGACATAAGTATCCGGACGGGCAATCCGCCGTGCGCGAATCGGCAGACCCACCCGTTCTGCCACGGTCGCCAACACCTCGGCACCGAAACCGCAGGTCAGATTGTCCTCATGCACCACGAGAAGCTTTCCCGTCTTCTGAACACTGCCGCACACCGCCTCTGAATCCCAAGGGCTCAGCGAGCGGAGATCGAGCAGATCCGTTTCGACTCCGGCTTGACGCAGGGCGTCCGCGACCCGAACACACAACGGAACAGTGCCGCCCCAGGTGACCAGAGTCAGATTGCCCCCGGCCATGACACGCCTGGCAACTCCGGGACGCACGATCTGGCGTTCCACATCCGCGCTGGTGGCAAGGGCCGCATCGTTCAGGCAAACCTTGGGATAAAGGAAAACCGTGGGCCGCCCGCCCTCAAAAGCGGCATTGAGGAGGCCAACGGCATCTCCAGCCGTGCTGGGCATCACGACGTCCAACCCGGGAACGTGAGCCAACACACTCTCGAACGTCTGGGCATGAAAAGGTCCCAGTCCGGGCCGGTACCCACCACAAGGCATCATCACCACGACTGGCACCGGCCAACCTCCGTTGCTCCGCCAATACAGGGATCCCAATTCGCTGGCCAGCTGGTTGAAGGCCAACGGAACGAAATCCGCAAATTGGATGCAGGCCACCGGACGTCCCCCCGCAAGGGCTCGGCCGACACTAACTCCAGTGATGGTGCTTTCCGTCAGGGGGGAATTGTTCACACGCCCGGGAAACTCCGTCGAAAGCCCCCGGGTCAGCCCGAACACATCGCCCTTGGGGTCCTCAATATCCTGTCCGTACAAGGTCACCCGAGGATCCGTTCCCAGCCGGTGGCGCAGTACCGCACGTAGAGCCTCCAACATGGAAAGGCGCGGCGGCGAATCTTCGCCGCGATACTCCGCTGCCGACGCCAGCGACGCAGGGAGGGGCGGGCGGGCATCGAGGTTGGGCACTGGATTGGGCGCCATCAAAGCCCGGTCTGCAGCAGATCTCACCTCCCGCGTCAAAGTGGCCTCCAGATCATCCAAGTCCGCGGATGAAACCCCGCCCGAAATCAGTACGGACCGAAGAGCGGCCACGGGATCCGCCTCGCGACGCACCCGCCGAATCTCGGAATCCTCGCGATACAACCGCTCATCGTCTGCATTGGTGTGGTGCGTGAGGCGCTCGACCTGGAATACCACCAAAGCAGGCATCCCCTTCCGAACGCTCCGGACGATCGGTTCCAACTCGCGGGCGCATCCGACGGGATCACGCCCGTTCAGTCGGTGGATCGGCAATCCGTAAAACTCGGACGCCGGGCCGGAAGGCAGATCGTACAGCGTACGTCCCGAAGTCAGCGTGGAAATCGCCAGCTGATTGTCTTCAATCCAGAAGAGCACAGGAAGCCGAGCGCGCACGGCTTCTGCAACCGCCTCAAGAAATTCGCCCTGCTGACTGGTGCCGTCCCCAACCGCACAGACGACCAACGGAGAAGCCTCCCCAGCCCGGCGCTCCCGTCCCGCGATCTCATGGGCCACTCCGACCGCCTGCAGTGCATTGTTCCCCACCGGGCCCACAAGACTCAAGATCTTGAGGTGAGGCGCACTGAGGTGCGCGCTCATTTGGCGCCCCGCAGAATGCGAGGCTCCCGTACATAACAGGCTGTGGAAAAACTCTTCGGCGGAAAGCCCACGCGCCAGCATCAGGGCCTTGTCCCGGTAGTGGAGATGTAGCCAGTCCTCAGGGGTCAAATAGCGGTTGAGAACAGCACAGGCTTCATGACCCGCACATCCCACGTGGAAGAACGCCTCCCCGCGATTGACCAATTCCATTTCAACCTGATCGACGGCCCGGGAAAGAAACATGGCCCGATAGGTGTCAAGATAGGCCTCAACCTCGGAAATTCCCGAGGCGGGAACGCCGTTCGAAGACGAAACCACAGGACGGGTGCGCGAAACCAAACCGGAATCCACGGGTCCAAAAATGCCGGATTTTCCGAATGGGCGGAAGCGCAATCCTCAGGCTCGAACGTTCCCAATTCCAATCGAGAGGGTATGCATGGAGCTGGTCAAATCTTCTTTCCGGACAGCGCAAACCATCGGTCGCCCCCCGGACCATTGCGGGAGGCCCCGAATGCATCCGGACCAAGGTTCGGCTGCCAAACTATCCCTCCAGCGCCACCGTCTCGATAAGCACTCTTCCAGCAATAGGCTCGTTCGCTGCGCGATATACGTGACCCAGGTTCATGGGAAGGCAAACCAAACGGAGCGCCTCCAACTTGGAGATTTCGACAATGCCCAGCGCGTCACCGTCGGGACTGAACAGGGACAGATCCACCGCTTCGGATTGATAAATCATGCGCGAAGAGGATTCCGACCAAGGATGCATGCCGAAATCTGCCCATCCGTTTGCAGATTTCCACCCTCTCTTGGGTTTCAGCGGGTCCCCCGCGTTTCACGCCCCCCAAAAAAAGAGGCGGGCACCCCTGCCGGGTGCCCGCCGATGGAAATCAATTCGATCAGAGGGTCGAGAGCGGAGAAGCGCTCTGGGCCTCCGGCTCCACCGGAAGAGGTTCCGGATCATCCGGAATCTCCACGAGGGGCTTGATTTTCACCGACCGGTGGCCGTTGAAGCCGGTTCCGGAAGGAATGATGTGGCCCATGATCACGTTCTCCTTGAAGCCCCGGAGGGCGTCCGACTTGCCCATCGTCGCAGCCTCAGTCAGGACACGAGTGGTGTCCTGGAACGAAGCGGCGCTGAGGAACGACTCGGTTTCGAGCGAGGCCTTGGTGATACCCAGAAGAACCGGCGCACCCTCGGCAGGCTTTCCACCCATCTTCTCAACGCGGGCGTTCTCGTCCTCGAAGGCAACCTTGTCGATCTGCTCACCCCACAGGAATATGGTATCACCCGGTTCCGTGATGCGGACCTTGCGAAGCATCTGCCGGATGATGATCTCGACGTGCTTGTCGTTAATCGTGACGCCCTGAAGGCGGTAAACTTCCTGGACCTCGTTGACGAGATGCTCCTGAAGTTCATGGGGCCCGCAAACATCGAGGATCTCGTGGGGGACCACGGGACCATCGGTCAGCTGCTGGCCCTTCTTCACGAAGTCCCCCTTGTAGACGATGACGTGCTTGCTCATCGGGACAAGGTGTTCCTCCTCCGTTCCCGTCTGCGGATCCTTGACAATGATGCAGCGCTTTCCGCGCACCGACGGACCAAAGTCCACGACACCGTCAATCCGGGCAATTTCGGCGGCATCCTTGGGACGGCGCGCCTCGAAGAGTTCCGCAACGCGCGGAAGACCGCCGGTAATGTCCTTGGTTTTGGACGCCTTTCGAGGCGTCTTGGCGAGCAGGGATCCGGCACCAATCTCATCCCCCTCCGCGACCACGAGGTGGGCGCCGGCGGGAATGGGATACTGGGCTCGCGGCTCACCCTTCTCGTCCTCGATGACGATCTGGGGATGCAGGTCCTCCTTGTGCTCGATGATGACGAGATCCTCCTGACCGGTGGTCTCATCAACCTCCTGCTTCATCGTGACGCCCTCGATGATGTCCGAGAATCGAACGCGTCCCGGCTTCTCAGAGATGATGGGCACGTTGTACGCATCCCATTCGACGAAGATGTCCCCCTTCTTCACTTGGCCGCCGTCCGGCACGGTGATCACCGAACCGACAACGATGGAGTGGGACTCCAACTCCTTCCCGTCCGGGGACAAAATGGCCAGCGAGCCGTTCTTGTTGAGGACGATGTTGTTGCCGTCGTCGAGGGCGACAACGCGCAGTTCCTGGTAGCGCACCAGACCGTCGTGCTTCGCCTTGATCTGCGGCTGCTTGTAAGTCTGCGCCGCTGCACCGCCGATGTGGAACGTCCGCATCGTGAGCTGGGTTCCCGGCTCGCCAATCGATTGGGCGGCGATGATTCCGACTGCCTCCCCGGGCTCCACCAGTCGCCCGGTGCCCAGGTTGCGGCCGTAGCAATGCGCGCAGACGCCAATCTTGGTTTCACAGGTCAGCACCGAACGAATCTTCACCTTCTCGATGCCGGCGCGCTCGACCGCCTTTGCCTTGATCTCGTCGAACTCCTCGTTGGAGCTGATCAACTTCACCTTCAGATCCGACGGATCGAAGATGTCGACTGCGGAGTAGCGACCGAAGATCCGTTCGCTGATCTTTACGACCTCCTCCTCGCCCTCGTAGATCGAGGCCACTTCAATACCGTTGGTCGTTCCACAATCGAGCTCGCGGATCACGACGTCCTGGGCCGCATCCACCAACTTGCGGGTCATGTACCCTGAGTCTGCGGTCTTGAGCGCGGTATCGGCCAATCCCTTTCGGGCGCCGTGGGTCGAGATGAAATACTCGAGCACCGTGAGGCCCTCCCGGAAATTCGAAAGGATCGGCTTTTCGATGATCGAACCGTCCGGCTTGGCCATCAGGCCGCGCAGTCCCGCCAACTGTCGAACCTGCGCCTTATTGCCGCGCGCCCCGGAATCCACCATCAGGAACACCGGGTTGTACTCCTTCTTGTTCTGGTTCGATTCCAGAGTCTTGAGCATCACGTTCGCGATCTGGTCGGTACAGTGGGTCCAGATGTCGATGACCTTGTTGTAACGCTCCTGATTGGTGATGACGCCCTTCTTGTGCTGTTTCTCGACATCCGAGATCTGCTTGAGCGCGTGGTCGATCTCCCGGGACTTCTCCGTCGGGATGATCATGTCATCAATGCCAATCGACACCCCAGCGCGGGTTGCCTCGGCGAAGCCAATCTCCTTCAACTTGTCGAGGGTCACGACGGTCCGCTCGTGGCCGCAAACCTTGTAGCAGTTGAAGATCAGGTCCCCGAGTTTGGATTTCCCAACAGGAAAATTCACAAACCCAAGTTCCTCCGGCCAAATCTCAGAGAAGATGACCCGCCCCACCGTAGTCTCAATCACTCGAGCCTCGGCGTTTCCAAAAGTCGTCTTTCGTCCCTGGTCGGGATTCTGAATCCGAATCCGGTCATGGGTCTTCACCGACCCATCCATGTGGGCGAAGATCACCTCGCTCTTCGACCCGAACAGCATGTGCCGCTCACTCTCCTTGCGAGGCCGACGCGGCTCCGCGGTGAGGTAATAGCAACCCAGGGTAATGTCCTGGGTCGGCGTCATGATCGGCTTTCCGCTCGACGGGCTGAAAATGTTCAACGGCGCCATCATCAGCAGGCGCGCTTCCATTTGAGCCTCGACCGAGAGCGGCACGTGGACCGCCATTTGGTCACCGTCGAAGTCCGCGTTGTAGGCGGTGCAGACGAGCGGATGAATCCGGATCGCCTCACCCTCAATCAACGTGGGCTCGAAGGCCTGAATCGAAAGACGGTGCAGGGTCGGAGCGCGATTGAGCATCACCGGGTGTCCCCGGGTGACCTCCTCCAGAATATCCCACACTTCGGGGGATTGCCGCTCAATCATCTTCTTGGCCGATCGAACGGTGTGCACATAACCCCTGTCCTTCAGCTTGCGAATGATGAACGGCTCAAAGAGGACGAGGGCCATCTTCTTCGGAAGACCACATTGATTCAGCTTCAGCTCCGGTCCGATGACAATAACAGAGCGGCCGGAGTAATCGACTCGCTTGCCGAGCAGGTTTTGGCGGAATCGACCCGACTTGCCCTTGAGCATGTCGGACAGCGACTTCAACGCCCGATTGCCTGCCCCGGTAACAGCACGACCATGACGGCCGTTGTCAAAGAGAGCGTCCACCGCCTCTTGAAGCATGCGTTTCTCATTTCGAATGATGACCTCTGGTGTCTTCAGTTGCAGCAGGTTCTTCAACCGATTGTTGCGATTGATCACTCGGCGATAGAGATCATTGAGGTCCGAGGTCGCGAAGCGCCCGCCTTCAAGGGGGACCAGCGGGCGAAGATCCGGAGGAATCACCGGCAGAACCGTGAGGATCATCCAGTCCGGGCGGCTCTTTGACTTGATGAACCCCTGGTAGAGCTTGATCCGCTTGGCGATTTTTTTCCGGTTCTGCTTGGACTTGGTCTCCAGCATCTGCTGCTGAAGCGATTCCACCGTCTTCTCCAATTCGATCTTTGCGAGGGCATCTCGGACTGCCTCAGCGCCCATCTTGGCCACGAACGCATCGTTTCCATAGGTCGCCCGGGCCTCCCGGTACTCATGCTCGCTGAGAAGTTGAAGGTCCTTGAGCGGCGTGGTGCCGGGATCAATGACCATGTAGTCCTCATAATAGATCACCCGCTCCAAATTGCGGGCCGTCATGTCCAGCATCAGTCCGATGCGCGACGGCATGCACTTGAAGAACCAGATGTGCGACACCGGAACGGCAAGTTCGATGTGACCCATCCGCTCGCGACGAACACGGGCAAGAGTGACTTCGACACCGCAGCGATCACAAACAACTCCGCGATGCTTGATCCGCTTGTATTTGCCGCAGGAGCATTCCCAGTCCTTGACCGGACCAAAGATCCGTTCGCAGAACAGTCCGCCCTTCTCGGGCTTGAAGGTGCGGTAATTGATGGTCTCGGGGTTCTTGACCTCACCCTTGGACCATGAACGGATCATTTCCGGCGACGCGACCTGAATCGCGACGTGATCCACTTGGTTGACCTTTTCGAGGCCCAGCAACTCACGGGCGGTTTCCCTGGAAGAAATCATACGGTTTTGATTCTCAGTGACAGTTGGATCAACGGGTTCAGGCCAGCGCGGCGAGTGCCGACGTGGCGGTTTGAGGTGCCTCAGCGGGGTTGGAATAACCCACCCGCACATCAAGGCCCAGTGACTGCATTTCCTTCACCAGCACGTTGAAGGACTCGGGGATCCCGGCCTCCAGCGTGTTGTCGCCCTTCACGATGCTTTCATAAATCCGAGTACGCCCTTGGACGTCGTCCGACTTGACGGTGAGAAGCTCCTGAAGGGTATACGCAGCGCCGTACGCCTCCATCGCCCACACTTCCATCTCGCCGAAGCGTTGTCCGCCGTACTGCGCCTTACCGCCCAGCGGCTGCTGGGTGACGAGGGAATACGGCCCAACCGCACGGGCATGAATCTTGTCTGCCACCAAGTGGCCCAGCTTGAGCATGTAGATGAATCCGACCACCACTTCCTGGTCGAAGGGTTCACCGGTGCGACCGTCATACAGGGTCGCCTTGCCGTTCTCGCCCACGAGCGGAACCTGCCCATTCTTCTTTTGGTCATCGACGACCTGCTTGAGGAAGTTCCGAACCTCCTTCTCTTTGATGCCGTCGAACACCGGAGTTGCGATCTTGATCCCGAGGATTTTGCAGGCCCAGCCCAAGTGGGTCTCGAGCAACTGCCCCACGTTCATTCGGGACGGAACGCCCAGCGGATTCAGCACGATGTCCACCGGGGTGCCGTCCGCGAGGAACGGCATGTCCTGCTCGGGAACAATGGCAGCCACAACACCCTTGTTTCCATGGCGACCGGCCATCTTGTCTCCGACCGAGAGCTTGCGCTTCGAGGCGACATAGACCTTCACCTGCTTCACGACGCCGCCATCCGTTTCCTCCCCGGACTCCACACGTTCCATTTCCTCCGCGTGCTGGGATTCAAGATCGTCGAACTTCTTCTTAAAGACCCCGATGATCTCGTTGATCTTGTTCCGGATTGGGGACGGATCGATCTCGATCCGGTCATAAACCGTGGCCAGCTTCTTGAGCAGGGTCTTGGTAATCTTCCGGTTGGCGGGAATGATGATCTCCCCGGTCTGGCTGTTGACCACATCCAGCGGAATCTTTTCACCCAGCAAGATGTTGGAGAGCGCCTCGGTCAATTGCTCGAGGAGTTCTTCCTTCTTGGACTTGAAGCCATCGTCCACCTCCTTCTGAGCCTTCTTGGGCGATTCCTTCTCCTCCTTGCGGGCGGCTGCGCCGGTCTTGGCTCCATCGGCTTTTGCGGACACCTTGATGTCCATCACGATGCCGTAGGTTCCCGAGGGAACCCGGAGCGAGGTGTCCTTCACGTCAGCCGCCTTCTCGCCGAAGATGGCGCGCAACAGGCGCTCCTCGGGGGCGAGTTCGGTTTCCGACTTCGGAGTGATCTTTCCGACGAGGATGTCGCCGGGCTTCACCTCGGCGCCGACGCGGATTACACCGTCCAATCCGAGATTCTTCAGGGCTTCCTCGCCCACATTGGGAATGTCCCGGGTGATCTCTTCAGGCCCGAGTTTGGTATCCCGGGCGACGACCTCGAACTCATCGATGTGAATCGACGTGAACACGTCATCCTTGGCAATGCGCTCCGAGATGAGGATGGCGTCCTCGAAGTTGTAGCCGTTCCAGGGCATGAAGGCCACAAGCGCATTCCGGCCCAAGGCAAGTTCGCCCCCTTGCGTGCAGGGACCGTCGGCGAGGACCTGGCCTTTGCGGATGGAATCCCCCTTGTCGACCAGAATCTTCTGGTTGATGCAGGTGGCGGCATTCGACCGCATGAACTTCCGCACCTGATAGACCCAAACACCCGCCCCGGGGTCGTGTTTGATCTTCTTCTTGCCCTCGGGGAGCTTGCCATCCTTGGTGATGATGATCTGGCTCCCCGTGATTGCCGCAACCTTGCCGGGCTCTTCCGCGACAATGACGGCGCGGGAATCGCGAGCCACGCGCTCTTCGAGCCCGGTGGCAACAAAGGGCGCCTCAGTAACCAGCAGCGGCACACCTTGGCGTTGCATGTTGGAACCCATCAGGGCGCGATTCGCGTCGTCGTGCTCGAGGAATGGGATCAGACCCGCCGCCACTGAAACCAGCTGCTTCGGCGAGACGTCCATGTAGTCCACCTTGTCCGGCTCCACATCGACGAAGTCACCCTTGTTCCGGCAAGTAACCTTCTCCGTCAGGAAACGGCCCTTTTCGTCAATCTGAGCGTTGGCCTGCGCGATGGTAAAGCCCTCCTCACGGTCACCTGTCAGGTAGTCAATCTGCTCAGTCACCCGTCCATGAACCGCCTTGCGGTAGGGGGTCTCGATGAAGCCGTAGTCGTTCACCCGGGCAAAGGTCGCCAGGGAAGCGATCAAACCGATGTTCGGGCCTTCCGGCGTTTCGATCGGACAAATCCGCCCATAATGGGAAGGATGCACGTCGCGAACCTCGAATCCGGCGCGATCCCGACTGAGTCCCCCGGGCCCGAGGGCCGACAACCGCCGCTTGTGGGTGAGTTCCGCCAGCGGATTGATTTGATCCATGAACTGGCTGAGCTGGCTGCGGCCGAAGAAATCGCGAACGACCGCGGACAGCGCCTTGGGATTGATGAGCTTTTGCGGCGTCATGGTGTCCAGCGTCTGATCGAAGAGCGTCATGCGCTCCTTGACAAGGCGTTCGGTGCGGGCCAGGCCAACACGGCATTGATTGGCCAGCAGTTCGCCAACCGTCCGGATACGCCGGCTACCCAAATGGTCAATGTCGTCCAAGCTGCCCTCGCCCTTCTTGAGCTTGAGCAGGTACTTGGTGGCTTCGAGGAGATCCCGTCCGGTGAGGATCCGGGACTCACTCTCGGCGAAGTTCAGCTTCTGGTTGATCTTGTAGCGTCCAACCCGTCCGAGGTCGTAGCGCTTCGGATCAAAGAACAGCCGCTTGATCAGGGCCTTTGCGTTGGCAGCGGTCGGAGGATCGCCAGGACGCAGGCGCCGGTAGATGTCCTTGAGCGCCTCATCGGCGTTCTTGGTCGGATCCTTCTTGAGGCATTTGATGACGATTCCGTCATCGATCGACGTATCCACCACCCGGATCTTGCTGATCCCCAGTTCACCGATCTGCTTGACGACCGCCTTCGACAGGGGTTCAAAGGCACGGGCGACCACAATGCCCTTGTCGGCATCCATTGCGTCCTCGATCAGGACCTTGTTTTGGATGTCATCCAGCTTTTCCGCCTCCTTGAGGCTGAGCTCCTCGATCCGATAGAAGAGATCCAAGATCTCACCGTCCTTGCCGACATCCTCGGGAACAATCTTAGAGTCCGGCTTCGGATGCAGGCGCGCCTCGGGAATGGCGTAAAGCGCTCGGAAGAACGTTGTCGTCAGGAATTTCCGCCGCCGCTTTTTCCGGTCGAGATAGACGTACAGCAGGTCGCTCGTATCGAACTGGGCTTCGTACCAAGAACCGCGATCAGGGATGATGCGGAAGCTGTGGAGAAGTTTCCCGTTCGGATGTTGGGTGGTTTCAAAGGCCAGACCGGGCGAGCGATGCAACTGACTGACGATGACGCGCTCCGCGCCGTTGATCACGAAGGTGCCCTGGGGGGTCATGAGCGGAATTTCGCCCATGAACACCTTCTCCTCTTTGGTCCCCTTCTCGTCCTTGAGAAGGAATGTGACGTACAGCGGAGCGCCGAAGGTCAGCCCCTCGCGCAGGCACTCCAGCCAATCCACCTTCGGTTCCTGGATTTCGTAACTGTGGAAATCGAGGACCGTCTTACCATCGTAGCTCTCAATCGGAAACACCTCCGTAAACACCGCCTGCAGGCCGGTATTTTTCCGTTTGGACTGCGGGATGTCCGCCTGCAGGAACTCCTTGTAGGAGTCCAGCTGGATTTCGATCAGGTTCGGAGGTGAGATGACCTCCTTGATCTTTCCGAAGTTGATGCGCTCGGTGGCTTTCTGTGGCATGGCGACCTTGGTTTCAATGCAGCCGGACGGCCGGCCGTTCAGTATTCGTCAAAAGACAATACGACGAACCCGGGTGACTCCCTTTCTGGGGAATCACCCGGACTCGTCCTACCGCCGGTTATGTTTCCGCAACGTACCCAGAGGCTAACATCCGAATTTGGACCGGCAAACGGGGTTGCCGATGGAAGGAACAACAGGGTGGCGGAACCGGGTTCCGCCACCCGTGAGTGCAAATTACTTGAGCTCGACCTTGGCTCCGGCCTCTTCGAGCTTCTTTTTGGCGGCTTCAGCCTCCGCCTTCGGAGCGCCTTCAAGGACCACCTTGGGGGCACCCTCGACGAGAGCCTTCGCCTCAGCCAGGCCGAGTCCCGCCTTGACCTCGCGAACCACCTTGATGGCGGCGATCTTCTTGTCGGCAGGAACGGACGCCAGAACGACGTCAAACGTATCCTTGGCCGCTTCGGCCGCCGGGGCCGCCGCAGCTCCGCCGCCGCCGCCACCCGCTGCCGCCACCGCCACCGGCGCGGCCGCAGTCACGCCCCACTTGGTCTCAAGGGCCTTCACGAGCTCCGCCGCCTCGAGGACGGTCAGCTTGCTCAACTCTTCAACGATTTGATTGATGTCTGCCATGGTAGTTATGTCCTTACGTTCGATCAGTCTCGTCGGCGGGATGGCCATCCCGGATTTGTCCGCGGCCCGCGGACCGACGATTCACTCTTGGTTTGGTTTTCCGGAGCCGACCGCCGGACAGCGACCGGACTCCTGAAAGGGATCATTGGGCCGCAGCGCCCTGATCGGCCTTCGCCTTGATCACACGGGCCAGTTGGGTACCCGGAGTTCCGATGATGGCGGCCAACTTCTGGGCGGGCGCCTGGAGCAGGCCAAGAATCTTGCCCTGCAGTTCGGCCAGCGGCGGGAGATCGGCGATCGCCTTCACCTCATCGGGAGAAAGCCTCTGGCTTCCCAGATAACCGAACTGAAGCTTCGGCTTCTCAAACTCGGCCTGGAAGCTCTTTACAACCTTCGAGGCCGCAGCGATGTCCTTCTTGCCAGTGACCACCGCCAATTGCCCGCTGAGGGTGCCCGTAAGATCGGCCAGGCCAGCCTCCTTGGCGGCAATGCGGAAAATCGTGTTCTTGACCACATGAACCTCGGCACCCGCCTTGCCCAGGCGTTTGCGAAGTTCGGTAAACCGGGAGACGTCGAGACCGCGATAGTCAACCACCAGGAAGAACGGCGATGCGTTCAACTTGGTCAGGTACTCGGCGGAGATGAATTTCTTTTCGGCACGCATGGTGGATCAGGAAAAGTAGAGGTTTAGTTGGCGCCGAATTCCTTGAGGTCCAGCCGGACGGGCGGGCTCATGGTCAGGGAAAGGGTGCAGGAACGAACGAAGACGCCCTTGGCGCTGGAGGGACGGGATTTGATGACCGCCTCAATGACTCCCCGGGCATTCTCGGCGATCTGCTGAGGACTGAAATTCGCCTTGCCTACCGGAACATGCACGTTGCCGGCCTTGTCGATCTTGAACTCCACCCGACCCGCCTTGACCTCCTTGACCGCCTTGGCGACGTCGTCGGTCACGGTACCCGTTTTCGGGTTCGGCATGAGGCCGCGGGGACCAAGGACCTTACCCAGCTTCCGAACTTCGGACATCGCCTCGGTAGTCGCCACCGCGACGTCAAAGTCAGCCCAGCCTTCCTGGCACTTCTTGATGTACTCATCGAAGCCCACGTGTTCAGCACCCGCCGCACGGGCTGCTTCCGCCTGGGCACCCGGCTTGGTGAATACCAGCACCCTGACGGTCTTTCCAGATCCATGAGGAAGCGGACAGGTGCCGCGGACCATCTGGTCGGATTGTTTGGGATCCACCCCAAGCCGGAAGGCCAGATCCACGGTCTCCGTGAATTTGGCCTTCGGGAACTTGTTGAGGACATCCACCGCTTGGGTGAGAGGATAACTCTTGCTGGGATCGACAAGACCCAGCGCCTTTTGGTAACGTTTGCTTGGCATTTCTGTGTGCGGTGCTGACGGGCTAGGCCCTCCCGCTAAAAAACTCACGCGCTGGAGCAGTGAAACCTCCAGCGAAAGAGCGGAAAGCTATGCGGGAACCGCTCTGATGTGTCAAAGGATTATTCCAAATTTCTTGGTTCAGGCCACTCTTGGAGCAGGAGCACTCGATGGGACGCCCATCGGCGACCGACAGATCTCATTACGCTCCGAAGAGGATTCCCCGGATGAACCCGAACCCTCCATGGCATGAAACCCCTGACCATCTTCATCGTCGCCGGAGACCCCAGCGGGGACCTTGCCGCAGCCGAACTGGTCTCCGAGTTAAGGCGACAAGCCGGGCCCACCCCGCCCCGGTTTCTTGGAGCAGGAGGCCCGGCTATGGCGGCCGCAGGCGTCCACCTTCGCTACGAACTCACCCGGCATTCCGTGATCGGGATCGAGATTCTTCGGCGGATCTTGTGGTTCCGACAGGTCCTGAAAAACCTGACCCAGTGGGCGGTGGCCGAGGTTCCGGACGTCATCATCGGGGTGGATTACGCAGGATTCAACCTTCGCTTCGCCGCAGCCCTTCGCCAAAAAACAGCCCATTGGCAGGCGCCGTTTTCAAATTGGCGCCCCAAGATTGTTCAGTTCGTCTCACCGCAGGTCTGGGCCTCGCGACCGGGTCGGGCGCTGCGCATGGAACGCACCCATGATCTCCTCCTTTCCATCCTCCCCTTTGAACAGGAATGGTACGCCCGACACGCACCCCGCCTTCCGGTGCGATTCGTCGGACACCCAATCGTCGATCGACACGCCCACGCCCCTGCCCCTCTGGACGTGGAACCAATTCCCGGTACCGAGGCCACGTTGGTTTTGCTCCCTGGAAGCCGTCCCGGCGAACTCCAGCGGCACCTTCCCGTCATGGTCCCCGCCGCACGAGAAGCGGCGCGGGCCTCCGGATGCCGACTTAGGATGGTCCTTCCCCGAGATGAACTGCGCCCCCTGGCACTCTCGCTTTGCAACGACCCATCAGACCTTGGCATCCAGGTCGGAGGCTTGGACGATGTGCTTCGAACCGCAACCGTGGCCCTAGCCTCGACGGGAACCGTGACCCTCGAGTGCGCCTGGTACGGCGTTCCAACGGTGGCGCTTTATAAAACGTCACGACTTACTTTCGCGATTGGCCGCCGGATCGTCACGGTGCCCTACCTCGCAATGCCCAATCTCCTTGCAGGCACCGCCATCATCCCGGAGTACATCCAATTCCAAGCCACAGGTCCGACGCTCGCCAGCGCCGTGCTGGAGCTTCTCGGAAACCCGGACCTTCGGAACGAAATGCGGACTGGGCTCCGAAAGGTTGCCCGCTCCCTGGGGCCGCCAGGCACGGCGACGCGCGCCGCCCACGCCATACTGGAACTCGCCGCCACTGCCTCAGCCACGGGGATTCCAACCCCTCCGACACCACCGATGCCTTAGGTGCCGTGTCTGCTTTTCGGTGGACGAATCTTCTATCCTCGACGCCGTGATGACCACCATGAGTGAACTAGGGGAAAGCGAAATGCGGTCCGCATGGCTCCGGCGTGATGACGCCTACGACGGGTTGTTTGTTTTCGGAGTCACCACCACCCGGATCTATTGCAAGCCCTCGTGCCCTTCCCGTCCAAACGAGCGCCACTTGGTGTTCTTCCAAGACCCGGATGAGGCCGAACAGGCGGGATATCGTGCCTGCCGGCGGTGCACTCCAAAAATGAGATCCGGGGAGCCTCCGGACTGGATTCAACGCCTGCTCCAACAACTTTCCGACCGCACCTCCCAGAAGGTCACATCGTCAGACCTCAAATCCTGGGGATACGCCCCGGAAAGAGTGCGTCGATGGTTTCAAAAGCACCACGGCATGTCGTTTACCGCCTGGTGGCGAGGGAACCGGCTATTCCGGGCGAAGTCCATTCTCCAAAGTGGTGGCTCATTAGAAGACGCGATTTTCGAGCACGGATTTGAGTCCCACAGCGGTTTTCGCACCGCCTTCGGCAGGGCGTTCGGGTCGACGCCCGGCCGCTCCAGATCCGAAGGAAGCCTTTGCGCCACATTGGTTTCCACTCCATTGGGATCGATGCTCGCCGCCGCAGATGACTCGGGAATCTGCCATCTGGAGTTCACCACCCCTTCGCGACTCGCCGCGGACCGGCAGCGCATCAGCAAGCGATTTCGACGTCCTGTGATTCCCTGCGAAAACGCTCTGCTGTCCCGGCTCGTTCGGGACCTCGAATCCTATTTTGCCTCAGGCCGCGTGGAATTCACCGTCCCAATTCACATCACGGGTACGGAGTTTCAAAAGAAGGTTTGGGCCACGCTGAAGACAATCCCACCGGGAAACACCTGGAGTTACGCTCAACTTGCCGAGCGGATTGGCTCTCCGGGTGCCGTGCGCGCGGTCGCCCGGGCAAATGCCACCAATCCACTCCACATCCTCATCCCTTGCCACCGGGTCATCGGAAAGGACGGGCGCCTAAGCGGCTATGCGGGGGGCGTCTGGCGAAAACAGCGCCTCCTCCAACTGGAGCGCACCCCACCCCGGCCTGCCCAAGCATTATAGGCGACTTTCCTTCACCTTCCCGTTCCCCGGGAGTCGGATGGGATTGTTTCCAATAGAACGGACAGCCGGCTGGGATCTTCAATCTTCCCCCAGGAATCTCCGCTTTACGAAGCATGAGGTTGCGGAGAGCCTAAGGCCATGTCCTCCGGCCCTCGAGCAGACTCTGCGGCTGCCTGCCGGCATCCCAAGGGATTCACCCTCATTGAACTCCTTGTGGTGATCGCCATCATTGCGATTCTGGCCGGAATGCTTTTACCCGCGCTCGGTCGTGCCAAAGCTAAGGCCAACCAGATTCGCTGCGTCAGCAATTTGAAACAGGTTGTCCTCGCCTTCCAACTCTACGCCGACGAAAATCAGGATAATTATCCGCTGTGTCGGGACTGGGCATCCGCAGGAGGCAAAGACGGCACGTACGACGTGTTTACCGCAATGACCAATCGCCCCCTATATCGTTATCAGGGTTCTCCGGAGATTTTCAGGTGTCCTTCGGATCACGGGGACATTTTCTACGAGCGCAACTTCGGAAAGAAGGCCACCAATTGCTACGTCCAATACGGGACAAGCTACTTGATGGAATGGGCAGCGGACTACTTCAGGGTGAAGCGGATCACTGGAAATGTGGCGGCACCCAGGAATGCCTACGACGGAAACTCAATGAAGTCCTCGGAAGTCGCCCGGAGCGCGGCCAACAAGATCATGATCGGAGACTGGCCATGGCATCCAAACCGAGGCTGGGAGGATCGGAAGAGCCAATGGCACAATGTCAGAGGCAAGAGTCTGTCCGTGATTGCGTTCGGCGACACACATGCGGAGGCCTTCAAGTTTCCTCAAAAAAAGGATTCCGATTCCTTTTGGGCGCAACCTCCGGACCCCAGTTTCACTTGGTGGTAAAAGGCTCCGGCCGTCGCCCCGGAAAACGATTCCTTGACGCAGAACAAGAGCGGAAGCTAGCTTCGGTTCCGTAAACGTCTTACTGGCGGCCTGTTGCTGCCACGGAAAAGTCGGTTCCATAACCGGCTTTTTTGTTATCCCAGTGGGACGCAGGAAGCTCACGCATGAACGCCGAATTGCTCGCGATTTTGGAGTTTTTTGAAAAGGAAAAGGGCATCTCCCGACAGACGCTGCTGACGGCGGTGGAGGAGGCTCTGCTGGCGGCTGCGAAGAAGGCCGTTGGTCCTGCCCGGGAGCTTCGCGTCGCCATCGATGGAAAGTCCGGCGATATTCAAGCGTGGGCGAAGCTTATTGTCGCCGAGCGGATCATTTCCAAGCACGACCAGATCACCGTTTTTGACGCCCGCCGGGCAGGCTTCCCCGAAGCCAAAGTTGGCGACGAAGTCGAAGTGGAAGTCACCCCCGCCGGATTCGGCCGCATCGCAACCCAGGCGGCCAAACAGGCGCTCGGAGTCCAACTGCGAAAGGCTGAGAAGGCGATGATCTATGAGGAGTTCAAGGATCGCGTCGGTGACATTGTCAGCGGCACGGTCCGGCGATTCGAGAAATCAGACGTTGTCCTCGACCTTGGGAAGTTTGAGGCGTTGCTCCCCAACCGCGAACGCGTCCCCACGGAGGAGTACCAGATCGGGGAACGGATCCGCTGCTTTGTAAAGGCCGTGGACCAAACGATTCATGGACCGGAGATCATTCTGACCCGGGCCGACCCGGCCTTTGTTCTCAAACTTTTCAAGCTGGAGGTCGCCGAACTCAATGACGGTACCATTGAAGTTCGCGCCATCGCCCGCGAACCGGGGTTCCGAACCAAGCTGGCCGTGTATTCCCGGGATTCCAAAGTGGACCCCGTCGGCGCCTGCGTCGGCCTCCGGGGCCAGCGCGTTAAGAATATCGTCCGCGAACTCAACAATGAGAAGGTGGACATCATCCCGTGGTCAGCAGACATCAAGACCTTCGTCGCCAAGGCCCTGGATCCCGCCCAACTCCGCAGCATCACGGTGGACGAAGTTCGAAAGCGCATCCAGGTCAAAACCACCCAGGACCAGCTGCCGCTTGCGGTGGGGCGCCGCGGTCAAAATGCCCGGCTTGCCTCCCGCCTGACCGGGTGGCAGATCGACATTGAGGCGGAAGCAGACGCCAACAGCTTTGAGGCCCGCGTGGATCACGCGGTGCACGATTTGATGGCGGTGCCCGGAATTTCCGAGACTCAGGCCCGGGTGCTGGTCAACATGGGCTTCCACGCGGTCGAGGACCTTTTGGAAGCGGATGTGGATCATATTTCCGTGGCGCCGGAAATCGGTGACACGGCCGCGGCCATCTTGGAATCCGCCCGTTTGGAAATGGAACGCCGCCAGCGTGGAACCTCATAGCCGTGAGGCCCGCGATGGAATAAGGTGTCCCAAAAGCCGGTTTCTTTGAGACCGCCCCGTTGCCCGGCTCCCTCTGGAGTCGGCGCGGGGCGGTCGAATTTGGTTAATACGAAGCTATGCCCGTTCGCATTTACGAGATTGCCAAGGACCTGAACCTCGACAGCAAAACTGTGCTGTCGAAGGCCAAGGAACTGGGCATTCCAGCCGCCAAGGTGGCGTCGAGCTCGCTCGACAAGATCACCGCCGAATACCTTCGGGAACAGCTTCTCCCCCTGGCCCAGGCGCCAACAGGCGCCGCTCCGGTACCGCCTCCGGTCGCCGAGGCTCCCGCCCCGCCGCAGGAACCAGATCGACCGGTCTTCATTGCTCCGCCCCCGCCGCCTCCGCCGCCGCCCCCTCCGGAACCCGTCGCTGCCGCACCCGCGCCGGTCGAGGCGGAGGTACCCGCGGCCGAGGTTCCCCCTCCGGCGACGACCGACGATTCGGCCCAAATCAGTGCTGCGCCTGAAGCCGCCGAATCGACGTCGCCCACCGACACCACGCCCCCCCCGCCTCCGGCCAGCCCGGTCTCCGAAGCGGCCGCGACCCCAATTCCTCCCGCGGCACCCGCCAACCCCGCGCCTCCGGCCGCCCCCAAGTCCCAGCTCGGCCAACTGGTTGGCCGGATCAACCTCGACCAATTTAAGCCGCGCCCACCTGCCGGAAACCGCGATGATCGTTCCCGCGGCCCGGCCGACCGTCCCGGTGGCCCGTCCCGTCCACCGATGGGCCAGGGAGGGCGTCCCGTGCAGCAGCCCTACGGGCGACCTGGACAGAATGTTCAAGGACGCCCCGGACAGTACGGAACCCAGCGGGGCCCACAACAGGGCGGCATGCGCCCGCAATCTGGACCCACGGGAAGGCCCGCCCCCGCCCGGGTGCAGGCACCGCTCGATGGACCGGTGATCACCATGAAGCCCCCCATTGCCATCCGCGAACTGGCGGAAAAGATGGGGAAAAAGCCCTTCCAGCTCATCGCCGACCTGATGGGCATGGGCGTGTTCGTCACCGTCAATCAGACCATCGACGGAGATATTGCCCAGCGTGTTTGCGCGAAAAGCGGTTTTCGGTTCGAGAGCGAGAAGCGGAATCTCGGCGCACACCAGGTCACGATCCAACCCCGCGAACAAAAGCTGGAACTGGACCAGGAGGATGCCGAGGCCGACCTCAAGCCGCGTCCGCCCGTGATCACCATCATGGGCCACGTGGACCACGGAAAGACCACCCTGCTCGACAAGATCCGGAGATCCGATGTCGCTGCAGGCGAGGCCGGCGGAATCACTCAACACATCGGCGCCTACACCATTGCCTATCCCCATCCCGTTTCCGGACTGGTGGGCCAATTGACCTTCCTCGATACCCCGGGCCACGCCGCATTTTCGGCGATGCGCGCCCGCGGGGCGAATGTCACGGACATTGTCGTTCTTGTGGTGGCCGCCAACGATGGTGTGATGCCACAAACCCTCGAGGCCCTGGCTCACGCACAAGCCGCCAAGGTTCCGATCATTGTCGCCGTGAACAAGTCGGATCACCCGAACGCCAACGGCCTCCGCGTCCGCCAGCAACTTCAGGAAAAGGGGCTAACCCCCGATGACTGGGGCGGCGATACCCTATATGTCGATTGCTCCGGTCTTACCGGGCTCGGTGTCGACAAACTCATCGAAAACATTCTTCTCCAGGCGGAACTCCTCGAACTGAAGGCAAATCCGAACCGAAAGGCCCACGGCAACGTGATCGAATCGGGTATCGACCCCGGCGGTCCGGTGGCCACGGTCCTTATTCGGAAGGGCACCCTTCGCCAGGGAGACGTCATTCTTTGCGGTGTCCATTACGGACGCGTCCGTTCCATGATGGACGAGGAGGGAAAACGCCTGAAGGAGGCGGGGCCCTCCGTCGCCGTCCGTGTCCTCGGTCTCAACGGGGTACCGGAGGCCGGATCTGAGTTCATCGCCGTGGACAACGAAAAGGCGGCGCGGGATCTCGCCGAGGAGCGTGCCCACACGGCGAAAAAGGCCGAACTGGAGGGACTGCGGCCCAAGCGCCAGACCCTTGAGGACATCTTCGGGGACATCAAGGACTCCTCCACCAAGATCCTCCGGGTTGTCGTCAAAGCGGACACCCAGGGATCCGTCGAAGCGATCTGCGAAGCCCTCCGGAAGATCGAGTCCAACAAGATCTCACTGGAGGTGGTTCACGACGCGGTCGGCGCGATCACCCGCGATGACGTCATGCTCGCGAGCGCCGCGGATGCCGTCATTCTCGGGTTTCACACGCGCGTGGACACCATTGCCGCTGAAACCGCGAAACGCGAAGGCGTCCAGATCAAGTTGTACGCCATCATCTATGAACTGGTGGATCAGGTAAAGGAGGCCATGGCCGGTCTTCTCGATCCCCTGCTCAAGGAAGTTGTGGTCGGTCAGGCCGAAGTGCGGAAGGTGTTCGATCTCTCCAAGGGCGGAAAAGTGGCCGGTTGCTATGTCACCCAGGGCCGGCTCGTTCGTGGGAAGATGCGGTTGCGGCGGAAGTCGCACGTCGCCTACGAGGGAATTTCACTCACGCTCAAGCGGTTTCAGGACGAGGTCAACGAGGTGCGCTCCGGACTCGAATGCGGTGTCCGTCTCGATGGCTTTGATGATCCCCAGGAGGGCGACATCATTGAGTGTTATACGGTCGAAAAGATCGCCCAGAAGCTCGAATGAGGAAGCTGGCCGTTCCGCCGGTGAACGCTTCCCTGCGTTCCATGGCGGCGGTCTCGACTCCCCGGTTTCATGGAATCCAACAATCGCCGACTCGCCCGCGTCCGCGAACTCCTCAAACAGGAGGTCGCCGAAATCCTCCGCCAGGAACTGCGAATTGAAGAGGTCGGGCTCCTGACGGTGAATGCCGTTGGGGTTGGCCGGGATCTTCGATCCGCCATCGTCTTCCTCGGTTTTGTCGGCACCCCGGCCCAGCGCAAGCGCGCCCCCGTGGTGCTCGCCGAGCAGGCAGGACTCATCCGCACACGTGTTGGCCGGACGGTCCGCCTCAAGTTTACTCCCGAACTCCGATTCCAGATCGACGACTCAATCGAACAGGGAAACCGGGTTCTCGCCTTGCTGGACGAACTCGAACATAACCCCTCGCCCTCCCAGCCGCCGCCAGCCCCCTGATGAAACCCGCACCGAAACCGGTTGAACAAATCCTCGAGGCACTCGCCCCGGCAAAGAAGGTCTGCATTGTCGGCCACATTCGTCCGGACGGAGACTGCATCGGATCCCAAATGGGTCTCGCACTGGCCCTCGAGAATGCGGGCAAGGAAGTCACTGTCTGGAATGACGACGGGTGCCCGGACAAACTTCGCATCCTGGATCCCAACCGAAAGGTCCGTCGCCCGCAATCGGGCCATGAGTTCGACGTGGTCGTAGCAACTGACTGCGCCTCATTTGAGCGCCTGGGACGCACGGGGGAACACATCGGAAACCGAAAAGTCTTCCTCAATATTGATCATCACCGCAGCAACACGAAGTACGCGGACATCAATTGGATTTCCCCAAGGGAGCCCAGCACCGGGGAACTGATCTACGACCTCTGCGGATGGGCCGGATGGAAGATCACCCGCCCAATCGCGGACTGTCTGTTTGCCGCCGTCAGCACCGACACCGGCAGTTTCCAATACTCCACCACGACACCCGACACTCTTCGCACCGCCGCGGAGTTGGTGGAAGCCGGGGCTGACCTCGGGCACATCTGCGAAGAGGTCTATCAGAGCTATCCGCTGACCCGGGTGAAATTGCTCCGCCACGTCTACAACAAGTTTCGGCTCACCCTGAACAACCAGGTGGGTTACTTTTGGCTCAAGCAGGCCGACTACGCACGGGCCGGAGCCGACCCGGAGGAAAGCGAAGGCTTGATCGACCATATCCGGGCCATCGAAGGGGTCATCGTTGCGGTCATGATGGAGGAAATGGGGCCCAATCTCACTCGGCTGAGCCTCCGGAGCAAAAGCGACCGAGTGGACGTGAGTTCCATTGCCGCACTATTCGGCGGCGGCGGTCACAAGGCAGCCGCCGGGGCGCGCATCCAAGCCCCCCCCCTGACGGTTCAGCGTCGCTTGCTGACGGCCATCCGTCTGGCGCTCGCCGGAAAACCGATGCCGGCACCGAAATGACTCCCGCCCATACCCCATTCGATGGCGCACTGCTCGTGGACAAGCCATCCGAGTGGACCTCGCACGATGTCGTGGCCAAGGTGCGAAACCACTTTCGACTCGAAAAGGTGGGGCACTGCGGAACCTTGGATCCGATGGCCACTGGACTCCTCATCCTCGTCTTGGGAAAGGCGACCCGGATGTCCGAACGATTCATGTCCGCGGATAAGATATACGACGGAACGATGCGCCTCGGGGAGACGACCGACAGCTACGACACGGACGGTGAACTGACCGCAACCCGGCCCGTCCCTCCGCTGACGCTGGGCGACCTGAACGATTGCGCAGAGCAGTTTCTGGGGGACATCCAGCAGGTACCACCCATGGTCAGCGCCAAGAAGATTCAGGGAACGGCACTGTACAAGTTGGCCCGGAAAGGAGTCGAGGTCGCCCGGGAACCACGCCTCGTCCATATTCACACCTACCGTTTTTCAGACTACGAAGAGCCGTTCGCCTATTTCCGTGTCAGCTGTTCCAAGGGAACCTACGTGCGTTCCCTGGCGCACGAACTGGGGGAACGCCTCGGCTGTGGAGCCCACCTGACCGCACTGCGGCGCGTGGGTTCCGGACGTTTCGATGTCGCCGACGCCATTCCACTCCCGGAACTCCTCGCCCTGGACAAGTCCGCCATGGCTGCCCGGGTGATCCCTCTGATCCGGCTTCGAAGCTGGGAATAGATCCGCCCCGAAGGCCATGTTGGTGACCCGCGAGCCCGCCGCACTGCCCCGCCCGGCCCACGGGCTGTGCCTCGCCCTTGGAATGTTTGACGGTGTCCATCTCGGACATCAACACGTTCTCCGGCACGCGCTGGTCCACGCCGCCAATGGCGCAGGCGCCTCCGTGGCCCTGACTTTCGATCCACACCCCATGGCCGTCGTCCGGCCCGGCCACGCTCCCCGACTCCTCCAAACGCTGCCGCAGCGACTGCGCGCCCTGGCGTCGCTCGGACTCGATGCCACGCTCGTCATCCCCTTCAACTCAGCGGTGGCGGCACAAACCGGAGAGGAATTCATTCGGGGGTTGCTCCGAGACACCGGTCGCGTTCGCAGCTTGAGTGTTGGCGAAGGGTTTCAGTTCGGATGCCGCCGCAGCGGGGACGTCCAACTCCTTTGCAGTCTTGGCGCGGAATTCCAATTTCAGGTTCATGCGGCTTCACCCGTGTCCATCGGGGGCGAAGTCGTCAGCAGCTCCCGCATCCGTCAATGCATTCGGGAAGGCTCTTTTGAATCCGCCAGCGAGTTGCTGGGCCGCCCTTACGCCGTCTCCGGAAGGGTCATGGCCGGCAATCAACTGGGCAGGACCCTCGGCTTTCCCACGGCAAATCTCGACATCTCCGGGCTCGAGCTCCCACCCAATGGCGTCTACGCGGCCTGGGTGCAACGCATCGCACAGGAGCAGGAATACCCGGCGGTGCTGAACCTCGGAACGCGTCCCACCGTCACCCAGGACCGCGAAGAACTTCGTTTCGAGGTCCACCTTCTGGACTTCGAGGGCGACCTTTATGGCGAAGAATTGGAAGTGGCGTTCGTCGGCCTGATCCGAGGTGAAAAAAGATTCCCGAACACTGCGGGTCTTCGAGTTCAGATCGCCGAGGACATCGCCACGGCGCGAAGACTTCTGGATGCGCCCGGGCCGGATTCTTCCAGGTACCGAGGCTGACTCGCCCCGACCGGAAGCATCCCGTATGGTGCCGCGGTGTCGGATATTGAACTGAGTGACGCCTTCTTTCAGAAGGTTGCAGGATGGGAAGCGGTCCAGCACGCCCGCGCCCTGCTGGCATCAGGGAAGGTCCTGTCGTCCAACTGGACTTCTCCCCTTCTGAAAGGGGTGGTTCAAGCCGGAGAAACCACGTATCGCTCCGGGTTGGTCATCCGTGGAGTGGCCGACATCGACAACCTGTGCACCTGCCGACCGTCCCGCGAGGACGGCATCCTCTGCGCCCATTCCGTGGCCGTCGGACTTCATCATCTCCGGCGTGATGCGCAAGAAACCAGCGCCGCAAACGCAGCGAAGACCGCGATACCCACCACCAGTTCGCGGCACACCCCAACACGTGCGTATCCCCTTCGCCTCAGTCGCGACCCCAATGGGACGCCCCTCGAGATTCACGTCGTGTTTCCCCCGAATCTTGCCGACGCCCTCGCCCGAGGAAAGGCGATGCTCGTTCTGGAGGGGGTCGCATCCCAACGGAGGGCGCCGTTGAACTCCTGGGTACGGTCGGGACGATATTTCATCGACGACGCGGACGTCGCTGTTCTGGACGCGGTGGAGGAACTCGGTGGCGGGGATACTCCCGGAGTCTTGCAGATCTCCGCCCGGGATTTCGCGTCCCTGCTTCCACGCCTCGCAGGACATCCCCGCCTCACCGTGGGAAGAAAGACTCCGTTGACGGTCAGCCGTGCGTCCGCCCCCGTCCCGATTCGTGCCACCCTTGAATCCAATGGTGAAATCACCCTGGCCCTCAAACCCGGATTCCGTCCCCCTGCTCTTCTCGCGGACGGTAACATGGCCTGGGCTTGGAGCGCAGTTAATGTGATTGCTCCGCTCGGCCTCTCGCTCCCGTTCCGTGAGGTACTTCAACACCCGGTTCGGATTCCGCGTCCCCAGGTCCCCGCGTTTCTTTCACGGGACTGGCCGGGACTCCTTCGGGGAGGTTCCGTCGAATCCAATTTCACCCCAGAAGAATTCGAACTTACTCCGGCACCACCTCGATTCATTCTCAACCTGGCCGGAGGATTGGCCCAACTGAGCGGCACTCTTCAGTGCACCTACGGATCCCGCGTCGTGACCGTTGGAGTCACGGCAGCCGATGACGGCGCCTGGATTCCTGATCCGGCTAATCCCCGACGCTATTCCACGCGTGATCTCCCGGCCGAGCATGCCGCCTTCATGCGACTTCGCGGGGCAGGCTTCGCCGGCCCCAATGCTCAGGGGCATTGGCAACTGCTCGGCCAAGAGCGCGTGCTCGCATTCTTTTCGCGGGAGTATCCGCGGATGGAGCGGGAGTGGTCCGTGACCCTCGAGGAGCGCCTCGAACGAAGCACACGGACAAATCTCGAACGGATCACCCCTCAATTCAGGATCACCCCCGGGGGCCAGCAATGGTTCGACCTTGAAGTAACCTATTCGGGAACAGGAGGGGAACGCTTCAGTGCCGCGGATATTCAGCAACTCCTGCAGGGAGGCGGGGGGCGCCGGCTCAAAAACGGAAAGTTCGCCATTCTGGACAGCGGTGCCGTCGAGGAACTCCAGGAAGTCGTGCTCGACTGCGCCCCGGAGCAACGTCCGGGCAATGATGGAATCCGGTATCGAATGGGCGCGAGTCAGGCGGGTTTCCTCGAGTCTTCGTTGCGTCAGCAGGGATTCTCCGTCCAGGCACCGGCATCATGGAGCCGCCAAGCCGGGAACATGACGGGGGAAATCAAGCCCGTCTGCCCGCCGCTGGGCGCTCTGGAATCGGTTTTGAGACCGTATCAGAAGGACGGTGTCGCCTGGATTGGATTTCTCCGGCAACACGGATTCGGAGGGGTGTTGGCCGACGAAATGGGTCTCGGAAAAACGTTGCAGGTCCTCGCCCACCTTTTATTCCTATCCGCCGACCAGAGTCGTCCGTCCCTGGTCATCTGCCCCACGTCCCTTGTGTTCAATTGGGCGGCTGAGGCAGAACGATTCACCCCGCAACTACGCACCCTCGTCCTCAGCGGCTCGGACCGTCATCCGCAGTTCGATAAGATCCAGGAGAGCCGCATCGTCATCACCAGCTACGCATTGATCCGACGGGATTTTGAGCGGCACCGAAACATCGACTACGACACCGTCATTCTGGATGAAGCCCAGCATATTAAAAACCGCGATACCCAGAATGCCCAGGCCGTGAAGGCCATTCGATCCTCGCATCGCCTCGTTCTCACCGGCACCCCGCTGGAAAACTCGGTCCTCGACCTGTGGAGCATCTTTGACTTTCTGATGCCCGGCTACCTTGGGACGCCTCAGGACTTCCGGGAACGGTACGAACTACCAATTACCAAGGAACGGGACGCCGCGAGCATGGCGCGATTGGCGCGACGCGTCCGCCCGTTTCTGCTACGCCGACTGAAGCGCGACGTGGTGAAAGATCTTCCCCCCAAGATCGAGCAGGTCTCCTTCTGCGAACTGACGGACGACCAGGCCGCAGTATACCAACAATTGCTTTCCGCGACCCGGAAAGAGGTTCTTTCGGCGGTGGGGGAGCAAGGCCTCGCCAAGAGCCGGATGCTCGTGCTCACCGCATTGCTTCGACTGCGCCAGGTCTGCTGCGATTTGCGGCTTCTGCCCACCGCGCCGTCGGATCCGCTCGAAACGCCCACCTCAGCCGCCTCATCGGGAAAAGTGCAGCTCTTTGGGGAACTGCTGGACGAAATCGTGGACGGCGGGCATCGCGTCCTGGTCTTCAGCCAATTCACCCGAATGCTCGACCTGCTGGGTGACGAATTGGAATCCCGGGGACTGGTCCATTGTCGTCTCGATGGGTCGACGACGGACCGACAGGGTGTGGTTCAACGGTTCCAGAACGACACCTCCATCCCGGTTTTCCTGATCTCACTCAAGGCGGGCGGGGTGGGGCTGAACCTGACCGGGGCGGACACGGTGATCCATTTCGATCCCTGGTGGAACCCGGCCGTCGAGGACCAGGCAACCGACCGGGCGCACCGCATCGGCCAATCGCGCGTCGTCACCAGTTACAAGTTGATCACCCGGGGAACCGTCGAGGAGAAGATCCTCGCTCTGCAGCGCCGCAAACGCGATGTCATCGAAGCAACGCTGACCGGTGAGGAAGCCTTCGCGGGATCCCTCAGCTGGGACGAGATCCAGGAACTGCTGTCCTAAAATTCCATTTCGCTTCGCCCAACGTGTACGGATTTACGCATCCGAGTTGGCGATTTCACCGATCTTCCGCAATATTTCTTCAACCTCCCACCATCTCTGATCACTGGCGCGAACCCTGCTCCTTTTTTCGGTTATGACAGTCATTCGTCCCCACTGTCGCCTCCACTTCACCGCCGACGACGTAGACTTCATACTCGCCGCAATCGGAAAACGACCCACCGATGTCGATGCACTCCGGCAACTCCTGGCGGATGACGAGTCCCGCGACCTCCTTCTCGACAGCCCGGGTTTGTTCCAGTCTATTCTGGAATTCAGAGGTTGTCTGACCATCTCTCCACACCTCTATTTCTACGTCCTGGTCCGCCACGCATTACGCGAGGTGGAAGTGTCCAGTCGGGAGGTGGCCGACTATGTCGCGGAACTACTGACCGAGTTCACCCGCACTGAACGCACGCGCGCACGCCTTCCGGGCGACGCCGAGCCGATGGACTACTTCTTCGAAATGCTCTCGGCCCTCCCCCGGGCAGACGAACGGCACGCGTTTGCTCTCCGAACCCACATTGGAAACCAAGCATTGTACTACTCGGGCCTCTTCAACGAACGCATCGTCCATCGGGCGCGCCGTCGCGGGTTCCCGGACATCTCCTATTACGAGGGCCTCGGCGAGGCCAGTTTTGCAGCGGCCAGCCATGATCGCTGGGCCAGCAGACTCGGCCTTGCCAGTCTGTTCGCCCTGCTCGCGGCGTCCTTCCACAAGACGCGTCTCGCGCTGAACGGAATTTCGGAGCGATTGATGTCCCTCGGAGATAACAGCACCCACGTCGATCGCGTGCTCATACAAGTGGCGACGTAAATCCCCAGGGATTTGTCGAGACGAAGGCGTTTCGGGACGCCCCCATCCGAAGCGGGGGCCGGGAAAAGGGGGAACGAATGGAACCTTTTCCTTCCCGACATGGTCGCCACGCCAAACCCTCGAATCCCTCGTCATTGCGATCTCCCTTCAAGACTGCTCCGACGCTCCTCTCTCATGCCTACCGAGGCGGGAGCCGTTGCAGGAATCGCGGGCGGACTGTGGCCCCCCACCGGCATCGCCGCCCCAAAAACGTCCAACGCTTCGAAAGCCTTCGCGGCGCAATTGCACCGCTCGTTTTCTGAGGAGCGGCGAAGATACCTTTGCTTCGTGTTCAGCGATCTCCATCGACACAATGTAGTCAACAACTGGCTCATCATCGGGAAACCCATCAACCAGCCCCTCACTCCGCCGGACCGGCAGGATCTGGTTCAGCCGATTTTCCGGATGCTGCACTCTCCAGAATTTGCGGAGCGGGCGATGGAGCAAATGGTTCATGACAGCGAAGGAAAAGGATTCAACGCAGGGACGTCGGTAGCCCTTTTCCGGAATCCCGAAAACCGGCAGATTCGAGTTCGTCCTCACCGGACTTCACGGCACCCGCCACGGCGACGGGGATTCAGTCGCCGGCGCCGCTTTTGAAGGCCCAAACTTCTATGTTCACCAAGCCGGAGAGAAGAACTGAAGATGCTGTGGCACTTCCGAGGCTCCCTTCACGTCCACTGCTGGGTTCACGTCCGAAGCTGAGGTGAATTGGTGCGCTCAAAACGCATCAATTCAGCTATACCCAGGCAGGTTCACCCAATTGACGGACTCGTCACCACTTGCTGATGCCCCGATCGGGGTTCCAACGCCGAAACAAGGCCTTTACAGGCCCGGGACGCGTCCCATCCTGTGCGTCACATGTCGGCACCCTCGGTATTGACCGTTGATCCTTCGGCGGACGCAAAGGCGTCCTCCACCCCGGACCCCTGGAACCGATCCCTCGACGAGGCGATCACGCGTTCCCAGTCCTACCTCCTTTCCGAACAGAAGCCCGAGGGATACTGGATCGGCGAGTTGATCGTGGATGTTACGCTGGTGGCAGACATGGTCGCTTTCTACCACTGGTGGGGAAAGGTCGACCAAGAATGGGAGCGCAAGGCGGTCAACCATATCGTGGCCCGCCAGCTTTCGGACGGCGGATGGAATATCTATCCCAATGGCCCCGCGGAGGTGAATGCCACCATCAAGGCTTATCTCGCCCTGAAGCTCGCGGGGCTGCCCGTCACCGATCCGCGCATGCTGAAGGCCCGCGAGTGCGCCATCGCGCTGGGTGGCGTCCCCCGCATGAACACCTTCTCGAAGCTGTACCTTGCCCTGATCGGGCTGGTCGGCTGGAACCACGTCCCAACGATTCCCTGTGAAGTGCTGCTGATCGGAAAATGGTTCCACGTCAATTTCTGGGACATGAGCAACTGGTCGCGCGCCATGCTCATTCCGCTGGCCATCATCAACCATTTCCGGCCTACCCGCCCCCTCCGCAACGGAGTGCATCTCGACGAACTGTATCCCCACGGCAAGTGGGAGCTGAACGAATCCCTTCGCCCCCGTTATTTTGATTTCAGCCTCCGCAATGGATTCCTCTGGCTGGACCGCCTCCACAAACTCGCCGAGTGGTTTGCACGCCAGGGCATGCACCCCTTCCGCAAGCGCGCACTCCGGCGGGCGGAATCGTGGATGTTGGAACGGTTCGAGGGAAGCGACGGACTGGCCGCCATCTTCCCCGCGATCCTCAATTCCCTGATTGCACTCGTCGCGCTGGGATATCCCGACGACCACCCCCAGGTGATCCGAACCCACCGCGAACTGCTGAAACTGATGCACGTCGAGAAGGACTCGGTTCGGATCGAACCCTGTTTCTCGCCGGTTTGGGATTCAGCCATCGTTGCGATGTGCCTCCGTGAATCCGGCGTGCCGCATGATCATCCCAAAATGCGGAAGGCCGCAGGTTGGATCATGGACAAGGAAATCCGATTCCGGGGGGATTGGATCCACAAGAATCCCGCCGACGTGGAGCCCTCCGGATGGGTGTTTGAGTTCGACAATAAGTGGAATCCGGACGTCGACGACACCGCGATGGTGCTCCTGGCGCTACGGCAGACTCCAGGGGACGACCGCAAGCGGCGCGACGAATGCCTCGAACGGGCCATCCGCTGGATGCTCACCTTCCAGTGCCGGGACGGCGGTTGGGCGGCCTTCGACAAGGACTGCACCAAGAGCATTCTCGAAAAGGTTCCATTCGCAGATCACAACGCGATGCTCGATCCGGAATGTGCCGACATCACGGCGCGCATTCTTGAATTGCTGGGTTACGAGGGTTATCCGGTCACCCATCCCCAAATTCAGGATGCGTTGCGGTTTCTCAAAAACTCCCAGGAGGCCGACGGATCCTGGTTCGGTCGTTGGGGGGTGAACTACATTTACGGAACCTGGCAGGTGCTTCGCGGCTTGAAGGCGCTCAACATCGACATGACCCAACTGTGGCTGCTCCGGGCCCGCGACTGGCTGCGCAGCGTACAGCAACCCGACGGTGGTTGGGGTGAGCGATGCAACACCTACGATGATCCCATTTTCAAGGGTGCGGGACCCAGCACCCCTTCCCAGACGGCCTGGGCTGTAATGGGTCTGTGCGCCTTCGGCGACCTTGAGGATTCGGCCCTTCGGCGGGGGATCGAGTATCTTGTCCGAACCCAGAACCCGGATGGATCGTGGACCGAGGAGGAAATAACCGGAACCGGGTTCCCCCAGGTCTTTTATCTCAAATACGACATGTATCGGAATTCCTGGCCACTCCTGGCCCTTGCCACCTATCGCAAGCTCTCCAAGGGCGGAGTTCCGGGAGACTCCAGAATCTGATCACCTGGTCCATTAGCCCATCCTTGGGCTTCCGGACCGACACCAACGCGAAGCATTGCACCCTACTTCGCGAACTCCACACAACGCGTCTCCCGAATCACGGTGATCCGGATCTGGCCGGGATACAGGAGCTCATCCTCGATCTTCCGGGCCATCTGCCGGGCAAGTTGGTGGGATTCACCGTCATCCACCTTTTCCGGACGGACGACCACCCGGAGTTCCCGTCCAGCTTGAACGGCAAACGCCTTTTCCACCCCGGAAAATCCCATGGCGATGCGTTCCAGATTCTCCAGTCGCTGAAGATACGTGGTCATGCTTTCGCTCCGGCTTCCTGGCCGGCTTGCGCTCACGGCGTCCGCCGTTGCGACCAGAATCCCATAAACATTTTCATGGGGTACTTCCTCGTGATGGGAGGCGACCGCGTTGACGATCTCGGGGGATTCGCCCTGCCTGCGCAAAAAGTCGCCCCCCACGATCGCATGCGGCCCCTCCACCTCCTGGGACAACGCTTTCCCGATGTCGTGGAGTAGACCGGCGCGTTTGGACACCGCCACATCCACTCCCATTTCCGCAGCCATCAGCCCGCACAAGTGCGCCACTTCAACACTGTGGTGCAGCACATTCTGGGAGTAACTATGGCGAAAATGGAGCTTCCCGAGCAGTTCGGTGACGGCAGGAACCATGGGAGGCAATCCCGCCCTCGCGATGGCGTCCTCACCCTTGCGTAGAATGAAGGCGCCCATCTCCTCGGAAACCGATTTGAAGACCTCCTCAATGCGGCTGGGATGGATGCGGCCATCCAGAATCAACCGCTCCATTGTCTGGCGCGCAACTTCCCTCCGAACCGGGTCAAAGGCGGAAAGAACCACGGCGTTGGGCGTATCGTCGACCAGCACCGTGACCCCGGTGGTCGCCTCGAACGATCGGATGTTCCTTCCTTCCCGTCCGATGATGCGTCCCTTCATGTCATCCCCCGTCAACGCCACCGTGGCCGTTGTGGTCTCGAAGGTATGAGAGGCCGCGCACCGCTGGAGGGCAGTCGCCAGAATTCTCCGGGCTTCCGGTTCCGCCCTCTGCCGGGCCGCCTCCAGAAGGTGTCGGCTCAAATCGGCGGCATCGCGAGCTGACTCCCGTTCCACCTCCCGGAGCAGCAGAGTCCGGGCCTCCGTCGAATCCAGCTTCGCCGCCGATTCCAGGCGCATCCTGGCCTCGGAAGTCAAACGCCTGAGGTCCTGGCGCTCCACCTCCAAACTGGCGCGCGACGCCTCGAGCTGCTCGCCGCGTTGATGCAGATCCTGCTCCCGTTGTGCCAGGCGGTCCAACTGACGGTTGACCACTGCCTCGCGCTCCTGCAACCGCCGCTCGTCAGCCAGAACGGATTCCCGCTGCCCCGAAAGGGATTGAATGAATTCCGCCCGCTCACGCGCCAGTTGTTCCTGGGCGGCGACCCGAGCCGCCAGTCCGGCTGCCTCGGCATCCTTCCGGGTTGCTCTCGGAGGTCACGCTCGCGCCCCGACAACTCGGCACGCAGGGCACGCTCCTTCAGGCGGCCGAAGGCGTAGCAACGCCAAAACCCGCCGCGCCCGCAGCCAGCGCGGACAGGATGGAATCCAGGACCATGGACGTTCGGAGATTAATAGGCTACCCGCCGGCACCAGTGCGTCGCGGTCGGGGTCACGACAAGATCAAGTTGAGAATCGTGCGGTTCGGCGGGGAGATGAACGAAAATCTGTTCATCCAACCCTACACCGCACCGCAGCGCGGGAGTGGCCTTCAACAGCCGGTCGTAGAAGCCTCCGCCGCGCCCCAAACGCCACCCTTCCTGCGTGAACGCTAGCCCCGGAACCACTGCCAAGTCCAGCGCCTCCAGTGGTACTTCTTGGCAGTCCAAACCAGGCTCCCGAACTCCAAAGCGACCCGTCACCAGGTCGCGATCCGGATTCACGATTCTCCGCGCCCCGTAAATCCCGTTCGACGACACAAAACTCGGCAATGCGACGGTGCGTCCCTCTCCCAATGCCGTCGTCAACAGGCTCCACAGGTCGGGCTCATCCTTCAGGGGCGCAAACAGGAGGACGCATCGAGACTGTCTCCACACCTCCAGGCCGCGGATTCGCGAGATCATCGCCAGGGAGGCATCGGCTCGGTAAATTGGGTCGAGGGCCCGGATCCGCGATTGAACCCGACGACGCATTTCCGCCTTCTGCTCGGCAATCATGAATTTCGTGGGGAGGCCCCCCCGGCCGAGGCCATGGCTCGCCACCGCTCCACGCGTTCCCGGATCTTCTTTTCCACCCCCTGCTCCGTGGGCTCGTAGTACCGGCGCGATTCTCCAAGATGGTCCTGGGGCACGAAATGTCCCGGATGATCGTGGGCATACTGATAACCGACGCCATGTCCCAACTGCTTGGCGCCGGCGTAGTGGCCATCCCGCAAATGAGCAGGAACCGGCAGCGTCCGACCATTTCGGACGTCCTCCAGAGCCGCATCAATGGAAACGACGACCGAATTGCTCTTGTGCGCCGTGGCAATGTAAAGCGCCGCCTCGGCGATGGGGATCCGCGCTTCGGGCCATCCCACCACCTCGGCCACCTGAAACGCGGAATTGGCCAACACCAGCGCCATCGGATCCGCGAGACCAACATCCTCCGCAGCATGAATCAGGATCCGTCTCGCAATGAAACGAGGGTCCTCGCCGGCATGAATCATCTTGGCCAGCCAATAGAGGGTTGCATCCGCGTCCGACCCTCGCATCGATTTGATGAAGGCGCTGATCGTGTCGTAGTGCGCGTCACCATCCCCGTCGTACACCACAGCCTTCTTCTGAATGCTTTGTTCCGCGGCAGCCAGATTCACGACCACCAGGCCATCCGCACGGGGCTCCGTCGTGAGCACGGCGATCTCAAGCGCATTCAGCGCCTTCCGCGCGTCGCCGTCGGACAACCGGGAAAGGTGCCTCAACGCCGTCTCCTCGACCTCCACCCGCAGATGCCCCAATCCCCGCTCCCCATCCGCCAGGGCGCGCCGCAGCAATCCCAGCAATTCCTCCTCGGTCAGCGGACGCAATTCGAAGATTTGGGACCGGGACACCAAGGGGGAATTGACGAAGAAAAAGGGATTATGGGTCGTGGCCCCGATCAACTTCACCACGCCACTTTCGACGTCGGGCAAAAGAACGTCCTGCTGCGACTTGTTGAACCGATGGATTTCGTCGATGAACAGCAGGGTGGCCTGTCCGGTATTGGAAAGTCGGTTGGATGCACCGGCCAACACCCGACGGATGTCGGAGACATTCGACTCCACACCGCTCAACCGCTCAAAACGGGCCCGCGACCGGCCGGAAATAATCTGGGCCAGCGACGTCTTTCCAGTGCCGGGAGGCCCATAAAGGATCAGCGACTGGATCCGGTCGGCCTCGATGGCGCGTCGCAGGAGTTGACCCGGAGCCAGGAGGTGGGTCTGTCCCGCATAGTCCTCCAGGGTCCTCGGACGCATCCTTGCCGCCAGTGGCGCCGCCGAGGTCCCGGCGAGGGGAGCAACCCGGCCCTCGGAAGACTCCGGTGCCCGCTCCCTTTTGTCGGCAGGCGAATCGAACAACTGTTGCTGCGGCGTCTCCATGACCAGGATTCTCGAGAGCGATGTTCCCGGGCCCAACCCATCAGGCGGCTCCGGAAACGACATCGACCACGGATGGAACATTGCCCACGACTCCTTTCCGGGACCAAATCAATTCCAAACCCCGGGAACCAATGGAGTCGTGCGGCTCATTGCGTTCAATCCCAACCCAGCCTAGGGTTGCGCGGTCCTTATGGAATCGATTTTGGGATGGGTGTTCATCGGCATCAAAGTGCTGCTCCTTTTTGGTGCCAGCATTTTCGTGCATGAATATGGGCACTATTGGATGGCGCGTCGTCGCGGATTGAAGATTGAGGGATTCTCGCTCGGTTTCGGCCCCAAGATCTTTTCCTGGACGCGGGATGGTGTGGAGTGGTCGCTCCGATGGATTCCAGCCGGCGGGTTCGTCAAACTGCCCCAGATGATTACCTCGGAGGCCATCGAGGGAAAAGGTTCCAGCGAGATTCCTCCGGCCGCTCCGTTTTCCCGAATCTTGGTCGCGGTCGCAGGCCCGGCAATGAACATTGTCTTTGCCTTCCTGATCGCGTCGGTGATCTGGTTTATTGGACTTCCCATGCTCGTCAATCCGCCGGTTATCGGCCGTGTGGATCCCCAGTCTCCCGAAGGCCGCGCCGGCATTCTGGCGGGAGACCGCATCACAGCCATCTCGGGCCACCCCGTAAAATCCTGGCAGGACATCAATCTCGAAGTCTTCACCGCCCTGACCAATGTGGTGCCGGTGACATTCCAACGGGCCGGGAGGGAATTCACAGTATCCCTCCCCACCAAACGTTCGGAGACGCTCGGCCTGAAATGGCTGGATTTGGAACCGCAGGAGAAGCCAGTGGTCGGGATGGTGAAGCCCGACATGCCCGCCGCCCGCGCCGGGCTCCGCCTCGGGGATAAATTCATTTCCTTCGACGGCGTGTACGTGCTGAACCAGGAGCATCTCACAGAATTGATTCGCAAGGGCGAAGGCCGCCCCTGCGAGGTGGTCATCGAACGCGGCGGAAAAAAGCAAACCGTAACCATCACCCCGGTTTACGAACCGACCGAAAAACGGGGGATGATCGGCATTGGATTCGCCGGTGGTCATTATGAGGTCCAGCGTCCTGGCCCCACCCCCGTTGCGCAATTCCGGGAAGTCCTGCGCCTCATGGGAAAAACCTTCACCGCCTTGTCCCATTCAAAGGAGACCGGTGTCAGCGCCAAGGACATGAGTGGTCCGGTGGGCATCCTTGGAAAATTGGCGGTGGACGTGAAGACGGACTACCGGCTCGCGTTGAACTTCATGGTGATGCTCAACATCAACCTCGCCCTTCTCAATCTTCTTCCGCTCCCGGTTCTCGATGGCGGACACATCCTGATGGCGCTCTACGAGATCGTCACCCGGCGCCGGGTCGGAGTCCGATTCCAGGAGTACGCCACCACCGCCTTCGCCGTGATCCTAATCTCCTTCATGCTGTATGTGACGTTCTACGATTTTCACCGCGCACCGATCTTCCGGGAACTTCTGCGGCAGAACAGTGTGGTTGAAACTCCAGCGCCGACGCCTGCTCCAACGCGGCCGTAAACACGGCATGCGGCCCAATCCGGACTTCTCGACGCCCCCGGGAATCCCGGCCTAGACTCCGCCCTCGTGACGAAGAGTTATTGTCCATCACCCTGGCACTACACCCGACGCGCCGCCCGTGAAGTGATCGTCGGCGATCCCGCCCGTGGCGGAGTGATCATCGGCGGAAACCACCCCGTTGTGAAGCAGTCGATGTTGACCTGCGACACGATGGACACCCCCGAGTGCGTCCGACAGACGCTCGAACTCGTAGCGGTCGGATGCCAGATCGTCCGGATCACCGCTCCCACGGTGAAGGACGCGGCCAACCTGGAGCACATTGTCCGGGAGCTTCGGTCCCTAGGATGCCACGTGCCGATCGTCGCCGACATTCACTTCAAGCCCGAAGCCGCGATGGAGGCGGTCAAATGGGTGGAAAAAGTCCGCGTCAACCCGGGAAACTACGCCGACAAAAAGAAGTTCGCCGTCATCGAGTACACCGATTCCGAGTACGCAGCGGAACTGGAACGCATTGAACGGGCGTTCACCCCGCTGGTTCTCGAAGCCCGGCGACTCGGACGTGCCCTCCGAATCGGGACCAACCACGGCTCCCTGAGCGACCGGATCATGAATCGCTACGGGGATTCCCCGCTCGGCATGGTCGAAAGCGCGCTGGAATTCGCCCGCATCTGCCGCCGACACGACTTCCACAACTTTGTATTTTCGATGAAGTCGTCGAATCCCAAGGTGATGATCGAGTGCTATCGGCTCCTGGCGGCTCGACTGGAGGAGGAAGGACCTGACTGGAACTATCCCCTGCACCTTGGCGTCACCGAGGCGGGCGAAGGGGAGGACGGAAGAATCAAGTCTGCCATCGGCATCGGATCCCTGCTCTGCGACGGGATCGGGGACACCATTCGGGTTTCCCTGACCGAAGACAGCCCCCGCGAGATTGCCGTCTGCAATGACCTTCTCGAACTGATTCCGCGTCTCGTGACTTCACCTTCCGCGATCTCACAGGACGCGAAACCCACCGAGTACCCTTTCGACCCCTTTCACTATGAGCGCCGGTCCACTCCCGAAACCGATTTGGGCGGAGTGCGCGCTGGGGGGGAACAGACCGTCCGCGTCGTGGTGACTCAGGCTACCTTTGACGCTGTGGCCCCACGGATCCAAGCGAAGGCGGACGTTCGACCCGAAGCCATCTACGAGGATCTGAACCTCTTGGAGTTGAATCCGCTCTCGCCGATTGGACCTGAAGTCATCCCTTGCGAAACGCAATGGGTGACCGTGTCCGATGGCACTCCCCTCCCCCCTGTTACCGCCTTCCGACTCCTGGCACTGCGTCTGAATCGGCTCGGACGCCGGAATCCGATCCTGCTTAAGGACTGTCTGGGTCCGGACACCAAGCCGCTGACGCCCGAAGTCGCCCTCCTTCGCGCGGCCGTCAATCTGGGCGCGCTCCTCGCCGATGGTATCGGGGACGCCGTGCTGGTTCGAGGGGAACCGGGATCCGGCCAGTCATTGCGGCTCGCCTTCAACATTCTTCAGGCCGCCGGATGCCGTTCCTTCAAGACCGATTACGTCGCCTGTCCCAGTTGCGGACGAACGTTGTTCAATCTCCAGACCGTGACGGCTCGGATCAAATCGCGCACCGATCACCTTAAGGGGGTCAAGATCGCGATCATGGGATGCATAGTGAATGGTCCCGGGGAAATGGCGGATGCCGATTTCGGCTACGTCGGCGGCGCACCGAACAAAATCAATCTCTACGTCGGGAAAAAGCCCGTGAAGTTTAACATTCCCGAGGACGAGGCTGTGGATCGCCTGGTGGACCTGATCAAGGAGCACGGAAAGTGGGTGGAACCTGCGCTCCGCGCGGAAGTCGTCGCGGCGTGATTCCCGTCCGCCTGTCCGGCCCCTAGGGTGGTTCTTGCCATCCGACGCTCATCCCTTGCGGGCGGTCATAAAGCCACGGTTTGCAGTGGTTGCTGAGTAGGCTCCTACTACAAAGCCGGCTCCCGACAACAATTCCGAATACTCCCCGATCGAGTAGCATTTTCCCTGGGTCGAATGCATCAGCAGTGCGGAATACTCGGCGACCGCGAGCGGGCCGGTTTTCTCTGAGTTGATGAACGCGTCATGGATGACCAGAAGCCCACCTCGCGGCATCACGGCATGGGATCGCTTCAGGAGGTCCGCAACCACGGGCCCCTCCCAATCATGAAGCACATTGGAAAAAAGGTGCACGTCGCAATCCTCCGGGAAGGGGTCCCGAAACATATTCCCGGAGGCCACCGTCACGCGCTCGGAAAACCCTAGCTCCGCAATCCGCGCCCCCGACAAACGGTCCACGGGCGGCTGCTCAAACACGGTGGCCCGCAGGCCCGGATTATGTTCGACAAGGGCACAGGCATAGATCCCGGATCCGCCCGCGATATCAAGAACACGATGCCGTCCCGAGAGATCCACGCTCCGAGCAAGCGCCGGTCCCAGCAACCTTCCCCGACAATCCATGGTCGCCGTGAACATCCGGGCAAACACCTCACCCTCCATCGCCTTGTGCCAATCGAAGGTATCAGTGGCACCTCCCCAATTCGCGGGTTTCCCCGTTGTCAACACGCGAACAAAGTCCTGAGTTAATGGACGATCCTTCAAAGAAGAGTAGTACGGCGCCAGGTTCCAAGGAGAGCCGTCCGTCAGGAAGTCCCGCCCTGCCGGAGTCACCCGGTACACACCCATGGCATCCCGTTCCAGGAATCCGTTGGCCACACAAAGCGTGAGAAGGACGTCCGCGGGACGCTCCGCAAACCCGTGACGAGCCTGGATTGCGGAAAGAGTGGCAGGTTGATGAACCAACGCGGTGAACAGGTCAAAGTGAACCAGCGCCGCCGCGATCAGGTCCGCAGCATACAAGCCATCTCGGTAATGGTATGCCCTGGTGGGGTCGGACAGGGGTACCGTGGTGAGATCGTTGGAGTTCATGATCCCAGTCTGGATTCAGGGCCTTCGATTGCCAAGCGCCTCGGAAGGGAGCCCCGTCAGGCGAAAGGCTTTCGGGTACTGTCGTCTCCGAATCTGAAGTGGCAATCAAATGCAACTTCGGCGAAAGATTCGATTCTTCCAAGGCTGAAGGTCAGTACCGGAAACGCCTCCGGAATGTCACTTTAAGCCAGCCGTTCCCCGCGGCGAACCGACTTCAATCCCGTGTCGAAGACAATACCCTCCATTGACCACATACTTGTGCGCCCAATGCTTGAGGCCCGCACGTTCCTCAGGAGACAGGGCTCGCTTGACCACCGCGGGGGCCCCAACCACCAGGGATCCTGGAGGCACACGCATTCCCTGCCGGACGAGAGCGTTGGCCCCGATGAGGCACTGAGTCCCAATTTCCGCACCGTCCAGCACCGTCGCTCCCATCCCCACGAGACATTCGTCTCCGATGGTGCACGCGTGCACGATGGCCGAATGTCCGATGGTCACCCAGGCACCCACCAGACAGGGATAGTCGTCCGCAAGATGAAGCACCGCATTGTCCTGAACATTGCTGTGATGTCCCACGACAATCCGATTGATATCCCCGCGAAGGACCGCTCCATACCAGACGCTGCTGTGGTCCCCCAGTGTGACGTCTCCCACGACCACCGCCGTCGAAGCGATGTAAACGTCCTTCCCCAGCGTCGGCGGCTTCCGGAGAAACGTTTCCAGCTGGGATTCCAATGGATCCATCAGGAGACCGTCGCGTCAAAGGCCTTGCTTATCAAGCCACCGAGGAAGGGACGTCGGTCGGGCGCGGATTGATGGCTTGCGGCCCGGGCCGGACAGGAAAAGTGTCTCGCATTGGCCATGACCGTACTGGAAGTCCTGCAACGAAGCGCTGCCTACCTTGCGGAGCGCGGCGTGGAATCCGCGCGCCTCAATGCCGAATTGATTATTTCCCACGTCCTCAAGAAGCCCCGGCTGCGTCTATATCTGGAATTCGATCATACGATCCCGGAAGCGGATCTCGCGATCGCCCGCGAGCTGGTTCAGCGGCGTGGACGCCGAGAACCCCTCCAGCACCTGACGGGAACCATCGGCTTCCTCAATCTCAACCTTGAGGTCACTCCCGATGTCCTCGTCCCCCGCCCCGAAACCGAGGTCCTTGCCCAACTTGCGATTCAATTCTTAAGGCAGACGCCCCCGGATCCCACTCCCATCGCCCTCGACTTCGGAACCGGGTCCGGCTGCCTCGCGATCGCCCTGGCCCAGTCGGTACCCCATGCGGAGATTCACGCCCTGGACATCTCTCCGCCTGCACTCGCCGTCGCCCGAAGAAACGCCGCATCCCATCCATCGAACCGGATCGAATTTCATGAGGGCGACGGATTCTCCGCCTTGGCCACCCGATTGCCGGATCTCCACCGACGCTTCTCGCTGGTGGTTTCCAACCCTCCGTACATTCCGACATCCGAGATCGCCACGCTCGAGCCAGAGGTACGCGACCACGATCCGAAGATCGCCTTGGACGGAGGTCCTGACGGATTGGCGTTTTACCGCCGCCTCGCCCTGGAAGCCGCGGACTGGCTTCGCCCAAGGGGCCTGTTGTTGGTGGAATTTGGGGACGGCCAGTCCCCGGCTCTGGAGGAACTCTTCAAAGGGGCTGGATGGAAAACCGAAGCCATCGAGAAAGACTTGTCCGGCCGGGATCGGGTTCTCATCGTCCGCCTTCCAACGGAATAGTCCGACTTCCGGCAGGCAACTCTTGAATCCATGGACAGTTTCATCATCAAAGGGGGAACTCCCCTGAGGGGCGACGTCACCATCAGCGGCTCAAAGAACGCCGTGCTGCCAATCATGGCTGCCACTTTGCTCACCGGGGAGACTTGCACCCTCCGCCGAGTTCCCAACCTGAGCGACGTCACCTTCATGGTTCGGATTCTCGAATCACTCGGGGCCGAGGTCACGTGGACCGCGGATGTCGTCACGGTCCGGGCCGCCCGAATCAAGGGCTTTGGAGACTACGATCTTATCCGGAAGATGCGGGGCAGCATTTGCATCCTCGGTCCTCTGCTCGGACGTCGCAGGGCCGCCAGTGTATCCTTGCCAGGAGGCTGCGTCATCGGCACCCGTCCGATTGACCTCCATCTGAAAGGCCTCACTGCGCTCGGAACGAAAATCCAGATTGAAGGAGGCTACATTCATGCGAAGGCGCGTAAGCTCACCGGAAACACCATCTTCCTCGGAGGTCGTGCCGGCCCCACGGTGCTCGGAACCGCAAACATCCTCATGGCCGCGGTCCTCGCCGAAGGCGTCACGATCATCGAAAGTGCCGCCTGCGAACCCGAGGTCGTGGATCTTTGTCAATTCCTTGTGGCCATGGGCGCAAAAATTAACGGAATCGGAAGTCCGACACTCACGGTCACCGGCGTTTCGGAGTTGCACGGCGCAGACCATGAAGTGATTCCTGACCGGATCGAGGCGTGCACAT
>JAXMHR010000008.1:0-255983 GCA_046346705.1 Verrucomicrobiota bacterium
GACCGTTATCGGACCGGGCGGGCACCATCAGATCCTGGCCAGCCCGCCGGTGATGACGGTGGACCAGTTCGGCATCTGGACCCATCTCGCCGTCGTGCTGAATCCCCGGGAACACCGGGCCACCCACTACGTCAACGGCAAGGCCGTGTCCGAACATCCCGTCCGCATCGCCCCGCCCTTTGAGCCCGGATCCGCGGAACTGGGAAATTGGAACGCCGTCGGATTCCCCGGCGACGACCCGTTCCTCATCCGCAACTTCAGCGGCGTGATGGACGAGTTCTCGCTCTACGGACGCGCCCTGAGCGATGCGGAGATCCAATCCCTGTATGTCCAGGGAAAGCCCCAGTCCGATCCCCCCGCGCCAGCGCTGCCCTGATTCCTCTTCGCCACCTCCAATGAAAACCAACCTCCCCCTCCTCTGCCTCACCACGGTGATGGGCCTCTGCGCCGCCTTCGCCCAATCCAACACCAATGCGCCGGTCGAGGACTGGAAGCCCGCCTCGTCCAACCAACCCGGCCGGGAATATCCCCAGGTCAATTCCGAGGGACGGGTGAAATTCCGCATCGTCGCGCCCAAGGCCCAAAGCGTCGGAGTCAGTTTTCGCGACAGCAGTCCATTCACCAAGGGCGAGGACGGCGCGTGGTACGGATATACCCGTCCGTTGGATGAGGGCTTCCACTACTACACGCTGAATCTCGACGGCGCCGAGGTCCCCGACCCGAACAGCCTCATGTTTTTCGGCGCCCAGCGCTGGGGCAGCGCGGTCGAGGTTCCGGCGAAGGACCAGGAGTTCTATGCGCTCCGGGACGTCCCGCACGGACAACTCCGCGAAGTCTTCTTCCCTTCCAAGAGCACTGGAACCCAACGCCGCGCCTTCGTCTACACGCCCCCGGGGTACGACCAGAATCCGGACCAGCGGTACCCGGTGCTGTACCTGCAGCATGGCTGGGGGGAGAACGAAAACGGCTGGGGTGCGCAGGGCCGGGCCCGTGAGATTCTGGACAACCTCATCGCCGAGAAGAAAACCCGGCCCTTCATCATTGTGATGATCTACGGCATGACCAACGATACGAAGTTGGGCGGGCTGAGGGATTTTGACATCACCCCCTTCGAGACGGTTCTGGTGAAGGAATTGATTCCCTACATCGACTCCCAATTCCGGACCGTTCCCGATCAACCGCACCGGGCCATGGCCGGACTTTCCATGGGCGGAATGGAAACGCGGACGATCACCCTGCGAAATCTGGACACCTTTTCCCCACATCGGGATCTTCAGCGGCGGCAGCATTGCCCTGGACTAACATCACCGACCTCCCAGCGTTCAAATCGAAAGAACCAACTGGTTCGTCAGCTATGGAAGCCGGGAACTGGCAACAGCCGTTCCGGGGATCCCAAGGCCAACGTCGATGCCCTGAAGGCGGCTGGAATCAACAGCGTCTTCTATGTCTCGCCGGACACCGCCCACGAATGGCAATCCTGGCGTCGGAGCCTCCGGGAATTCGCGCCACTGCTCTTCAAGAATTGAGCCTCGGAACCTGAACTGATCGCGAGGCACCCTCCCTTGCCCCCCTCACCATGAAATCCTCCGTACTCCTCCTCACCCTTCTTTTCATCCCGGGGGTCGCCCCGGCCGCCGATCTCACCGGCACCTGGAAGGCCAGCTTCGACACCCAGGTGGGAAAACAGAATTACACCTACGAACTGAAGTCCGAGGGCGGCAAGGTCTCCGGAAAGGCCTCCGGGAACATCAACGGAGCCAATCCGCGCACCGTGGATCTTCGCAATGGAACACTGTCCGGGGACACGGTGACCTTCCTCGAGGTCTTCGACTTCCAGGGGAACGAAATCGCCATCCGCTACACCGGCACCCTCGTCGGGGACGAAATCCAGTTCACCCGGCAGGTGGGGGATATTGCCACCGAGAAGCTGGTCGCCCGGCGTGAGCCCTCCGCCGCTGCGTCCCCAAGTCCCGTCGGACAGTGGAAGGGTGAATTCGAGTCCCCCGTCGGCCACCAGACCTACCTCTTTGAGTTCTCAATCCAGAATGGATCCCTGCGGGGCAAGGCCGTGGCCGAAGCCCGGGAACAAAAGCGGGATGTCGAATTCCTCGACGTAAAATTCGCCGGGGAGACGCTGACCTTCGCCGAGATCCGGAAGATCCAGGACAATGAGGTGAGGATCGAATACACCGGCACCCTCGGCGGCGACAGCATCCGGTTCCAACGCAAGGTGGGGGATTTCGGAAGCCAGGAGTTCACCGCCACGCGGGTGGGTCCGGGCGCCTCCGCGGCAGCGCCCCGACGAGGCGGCTTCGGCGGCCCCATCGAGCTGGGTCCCGACGACAAAGCCGTATTCCCCGACCCTCCTCAGGGGTTTGACCAGGTCCGCAATGGCATCCCCCACGGGACCCTCGAAATGGTGGAGTACGACTCCAAGTCGGTGGGCACGCGGCGCAAGGCGCTGGTCTATACGCCGCCCGGATACTCGGCGGACCGGAAGTATCCGGTGCTGTACCTGCTGCACGGCATCGGGGGTGACGAGGAGGAATGGCGCCGCGGCGGACAACCCAATGTCATCCTCGACAACCTCATCGCGGACGGCAAGGCGGTGCCCATGATCGTCGTCATGCCCAACGGCCGCGCGCAGGCGGACGACCGACCGGGCCCCAATGCGATGGCCACCGCACCGGCGTTCGGGGTCTTCGACCAGGACCTCCTCGGCAGTCTCATCCCGTTCATCCAGTCGAAATATGCGGTGAAAGCGGACCGTGTGGACCGTGCGCTCGCCGGCCTCTCGATGGGCGGCGGCCAATCCCTGAATTTCGGGCTCGGAAACCTGGGGACCTTTGCGTGGATTGGCGGATTCTCCTCCGCTCCCAACACCAAACCCGCTGCAGACCTGGTGCCTGATCCCGAAAAGGCCCGAACCCAGCTCAATCTCCTGTACCTCTCCTGCGGGAACAAGGACGGCCTGATCCGGATCAGCCAGGGCGTCCACGTTTATCTCAAGGAGAAGGACGTCGCCACACGTCTGGCACGTCGGACGAACACGCCTACGACTTCAACACTGGAAGAAGGCCTTCTTCCAATTCGCCCAACTCATTTCCTCGCTCGCTGGCAATTGACTCCATGAAGGTCCTCAAACGTCTCCCCGACGATTCCATCGGCCTTGCCGCGCTTTCCGCGGTCGCCGCGACGGCTCCGGATCGTCCCCTGCACATCCTCTATCTCGGCCTCGGTCCCTGAACTGGGAATGCCGGTCCCGGCGGTGGAGGCTCACGAACCAACTACGTGCTATTCCTGGCCAAACCACCGGAGGCCATCTACTTCGATCCCCTGCCGGACACCTCCCCACCAACGGAGTCCCATTCGCATCATTTTGACGCGGCCCGGCGGCCCCGGGATGCGCCCCGGGATCGGAGGGTCCGCGCCACCGCCGCTCGGCGCGGCGGGTCCCCGTCGATCCGCCCTCCCCGAGGGCCAAATCCCAAATTGGACACAGCTCAGGACGTCGTGTTGGCCGCCGCCGTCCCTTCAAAGGCCAGGACCGAGTGGGAGGCGTCGAACGCCGCGCGCCCGACCCTTCAGCGCCTGTCCGGCGAGGTCCCCAACTACGAGCGCCGTCCGGAACCCGTGAAGTACCAAGCACCCCTCTCCCCGGAGGACAGCCTGCGGTACGTCCAAGTGCCAGCGGATTTCGACCTGCAGCTCTTCGCGGCGGAACCCGACGTGGTGAAGCCCATTTTCGTCGCTTGGGATGAACGCGGCCGCGCCTGGGTCATTGAGGCGCGGGATTATCCGCACGGGCTGGCGCCGGAAGGCGCCCCCGGCCACGACGACATCAAGATTTGTGAGGACACCGACGGCGACGGCCGGGCGGACCGGTTTTCGGTCTTCGCGGATCATCTCAACCTCGCGACCTCCCTGGTTTTCGTGAAGGGCGGCGTGTTGGTTTCCGAGGCACGCCACTTTCTCTTTCTCAGGGACACCGACGGGGATGGCAAAGCCGACGTGCGGGAAGTTATCCTGCCAGGCTGGGGCGTGGGCGATTCCCACGCCATGCAGAGTTCCCTCAACCGTGGCTTCGACAACTGGCTGTACGGCGCGGTGGGGTACTCAAACTTCCGCGGAAAAGTCGGCGACCAGGAACTCCAGTTCGGTCAGGGAATCTTCCGATTCCGACCCGATGGCTCCGCCCTTGAATTCCTGCATCAGTTCAACAACAACACCTGGGGATTCGGACTCAACGCCGCGGGCGACGTCTTTGGTTCCACAGCCAACGGCCATCCGACCTTCTACGGTTATCTGCCCGCCTACATTCTGAATCCGACCCAACCGGGCTTCAGCCGACGTGGTGGTGGCGGGGGCGGCGGATTTCGTCAGGGCTATCGTCTCGACGACAACAATTCCCCCGAGGAAAAGGCGCCGCAGGTGCGACGGCTTCCCTCTGCCAAGTCCCTGGCACCCGGCATGCGGATGCATCCGAACACCCCCAATGTCCGGATGGTGGACAACTTCGGGGGCTACACGGCCGCGGCCGGACACGGCTTCATGGTCAGCGACGCGCTACCCGCCCGCCTGCGGGGCAAGGCGCTAGTGACGGAACCCACCGCCAAACTCATCGGCATCGTGAACCTCACGCCCGAGGGCGGCGGATACAAGGCGTCCGACGGCGGCAATCTCCTCGCGAGCACGGATGAATGGATGTCACCGATCTTTGCCGAGGTCGGACCCGACGGGGCGGTCTGGGTGATCGACTTCTACAGCTTCATCATCCAGCACAATCCGACACCGAGCCTCCAATCCGCGGGCGTCCAGGCCACGACCGGACCGGGCGGTGCCTACAAGACGGATCACGATCTCCGGGACCAGTCCCACGGACGCATTTACCGGGTGGTGTGGAAGGATGGACCCCGAAGCCCGATTCACTCGCTGTCCCGGGAGAAGCCTGCAGAACTCGTCGCCGCCCTGGACAGCGGCAACCAGTTCTGGGCCCTCACGGCCCAGCGGCTGATCGTCGACAACGCGCTGACGAACCTGGCCCCGGCGCTGAAGAAGCGGGTCCGCTCGGCAGACGCCGGCACGGGAGCGATCCATGCACTGTGGTCCCTCTCGGGCATCGGAGCCCTGGATGCAGACACCCATCAGGCAGCCCTCCAGTCCAAGGACGCCGCACTGCGCCGCAACGCGATCCGGGCATTGCCCCCGACGGAGACGGGACGCCGCCTGTTCTTTGGGAGCCCCGTCATCCAGGATCCGGACCTGATCACCCGCCAGGCCGCCTTTGTGAAACTCTTGGAGTTCCCCACCATTCCGGAGATCCAGACGGTCGTCGCACAACTGTCGCGAACACCGGTCAACACGACGGATCCCTTCCTCGACGATTCCTTGACGCTGCTCGGACGCATTCACCGCGTGGCGGGGGTGGGGCAGAACGAGGTCCGCGTGACCGCGGGCGATCCCAAGCGGGGCGAAGACCTCTTTCACAACAGTCCGACGGCAGCCTGTGCCGCCTGCCATACGGTCTCTGGAAAGGGGGGCAATGTGGGTCCCATCCTGGATGGCATCGCCGTCCGCGCAGACCGGGCGTATATGCTGGAGAGCCTGATGGACCCCAATGCGAAACTGGCGCAGGGCTTCGAGAACCTGGAAATCTCCCCCATGCCACCGCTGGGCGCGCTGCTCAAGGAACAGGAACTGGAGGACATCCTCGCCTACCTCGCCACGCTCAAAACTCCCCCGAAAGACGGCATCACCGTCCCCACCAAGAAAGCCGAGCAGTACGAATAACCATGAAAGCCATCACCCTTCTGCTCGCACTTCAGTTCTTCGCATGGACGTCCTGGGCCCGGGATACCGACTCCGGGACATCCACCCTCGATCCCGAGGGCTATGTGCGGGACTGGCTCATGCTCGCGCCGATCTCGCTGCCAGAGGGCGCGGACGCTGGGGAACTGTTGCTCCGCACTCAAATTCCCGACGAGGCGCACCTCAAGCCCAGGGGAGGAGACTCCGTCCAAATCCAGGGCCGGACCCTTGCCTGGAAACCCATGACGTCGGCCACCAACTACGCCGACTTCAATGCCACCCTGAAATCCCAGAACGACCAGTCCGTGGGATACCTGGTCACCTATGTAGTTTGTGACCGGGAGATCCCGGACGTCATCCTTTCGGTGGGCAGCAACGACCAGGGGAGAATCTACTTCAACGGCGTGGACATCTACGCGTTCACCGAGGCGCGACCGCTGGTGTTGGATGCCGACCGGGGCAAGGTCACCTTGAAGCAGGGCGTGAATGTTTTCGTGTTCAAGATCATCAACGTCCAGAACAGCTGGCAGGGAGCCTTGCGAATGACCGACCGATCCGGGCAACTCCTCAAAGGAGTCTGAATTCAGAAGACTCCGTGAATGGAGGCTTCCAATCAACGTTCCGTGGAAGGTGCCTTTTCAGCCTCGTTTCATCCACCGCAGACCGAACCTCGCCCGGCACCCTACGGCTTCCACACGATGCGGCTGATGGCGTCGTTGGTGGTCGCCCCGAACCACCCGCCATACTCGGCGAGATACAACGCGCTGTCCGACCCGAGTCGCAACGCCACGGGGCCTCCCGGTAGAAACTGGGCAAAGGATTCGCCGGTTCCCGGGGTTCCCGACGTGGCACTCACCGGCACGAAGCGAACCGATTTCCGGTTGTAGTCCGCATAGAAGAGACCGCCCGCAAAGCGGTCCGGGAAGTTGGTTCCCTTCTTTTGGGGTCGATAGATTAGCGCCCCCGTGCAGGAACCGCCGGTGTTGCGCACGTAGTGAAACCACGGGGCCTTGATCCCCGGGACCCGGTTGGTCCGCGTGCGGGTTTCCAAGCCGTCGGCAAAGGCCTTCGGCCAGCCGTAATTCGCGCCGGGTTCGATCCGATTCACTTCCTCGTGGTCGTCCACTTCATCCCCGCCGTTCTCAGCGAGAAGGATCCATCCGGTGGGCGGATCCCAACTGAGCGCCCAAGGCTGCCGATGCCCAACAGTGAAGACTTCGCCCCGCGCTCCCGGTTTTCCAGCAAAGGGATTCCCTGCGGGAATGGATCCGTCGAAACCGATCCGCAGCACCTTGCCGCGTAGGTCCCCGCGGCTCTGCGCCTGATTCTCCGGGTTGTCGCAGTACTGCTTCAACTCCCAGATCACATTGTTGTCCCCGGTGGTGACGTACAGCAGGTTCTCCCTGGGGTGCGCCAGGAGCCCGCCCCCGACGTGTTGTCCGCCTTCATTGCCCTCAAACTCCAGAAGCACCGTCTCACTGCCCAGCACGAGGGTGGCCTCGGAGCCCGCACCCGCCACCTTCCAGCGGCTGACGCGGCTGAGATAACGACCCGACGGATGCTTGGGGGCGTGGTAGAAGACGAAGAGCTCCCCGGTCTTTTCGAAGTCTGGGTGCAAGGCAATGCCATGCAGGCCCCGGTCGCCCGCCGTGTCGGTGGCGATTTTCCCCACGGAGTGATGACGACGGGTCTCGGGATCGATGCGCCAGAGTTGCCCGCTCCGCCCGGTGACCCAGACGGATCCGTCGGCAGCCGTTGCCAGATCCATGGGCTCCGGCAACTCCGGGCCCGCGAGCACTTCGCGGTGAAATCCGGGAGGCAGTTTCAGTTCCGCGGCCCGGGCATCCGCGAACACCAACAACAGAACGGAGAGAAAAAGCCCCTGGAACAACCGCCACACTCTTGGAAAATCTTTCATTCCGAAAACTCCGCTGGCGCTAGCAGGTAATCGGCCACCTGAGCCCATCCCAGGCGCCAATTCGAAACACAGTCACCCGTTCTCCGCCCTATTCCCGGCTCAATTGGCGTGCCGCGGCGGTTCGGAGACGTTCATCCGGCGACGACGCCAAATCAGTCAGCAAAGGGCCCGCAGGCTGTTCGAAGGCTTCCCGCAGCCATAGGACTTCCAGGCGGGCCCGTGGGTCTTTTTGGACTGCGAGCCAGGTCTGCACCTCCGGCAGGACCTCGTCCTTGCCGCGCTGCCGGAGAACGACCCGCGCCTGCTCCTGTTCCCATCCGTTGTTGGACAGCGTGAGATTCAGCAGTTCCGGATTGGACAGTTTGGACAAATCGGTCGCACGCGACCCGGCACCCTTCGACCCCGCAATCGCCACCCTCCAAATCCGTCCGTGCTCGTGGTCCCGCCGTGGATCCCGGAAGTCCACCTCGCCATGCTGGATGATTGGATTGGACCAGTCGGCGATGTAGAGCGCTCCGTCCGGTCCAAACCTCAGGTCGATGGGACGGAACGTCACGTTGGTGGAGCGGAGCAGATCCGGCATTTCCTTGGTCTGAAAGGTGGAGCCAACCTCGGTCAACTGGAAGCGCACCACCCGGTGGGCCCGGAAATCACAGGTGATCAGGTTTCCCTGCCAGTCGGGCGGAAACATCGGGCTGTGGACGATCTCGAGGCTGGCGAACTTCGGATAGTTCCCCGGACTGATGCTGTCCGCTTCCCGGCGCATGTCGGAATAGGTGAAGTAGGTGGCCCCCTCCATGGCATGGTAGACCCCCTTGAATCCGGCTCCGTCCGTGAAGAAGGAATTGCCGTACTGGTCCCAATGGTGTCCCCACGGGTTGCATCCACCCTTGGTGAAAATCTCCATGGATCCGGTGTCCGGATTGAACCGCCAGATTCCCGCGCTGTTGAGATGTCGGACGCCCTGCGGCGTCTCCAGGTGGGTGTGAGTGTAAATCGATTGATTGAGGTAAAGATGACCGTCGTAGCCCCAGCGGAGCGTGTGGAGGTTGTGATGGGTATCCTCCGTTCCAAAGCTCGAGTAAACGATGGTCCGGGTGTCCCCCTTCCCGTCCCCGTTGGTATCCGCGATGTGCAACAACTGGTGGCTTGCGGCGACGTAACAGCCCCCACGACCGTCGGGCACCACGCCGGTAGGAATCACGAGTCCATCGGCAAAGACCGTATGCTGGTCCGCTTTGCCATCCCCGTTGGTGTCCTCCAGGACGATGACCGCGTCCTCAGCGTCCTGGCCCGGCTTGATCTGCGGATACAACCGAGAACTGGCCACCCAAAGCCTTCCCTGCGGGTCCCAGTTCATCTGGATCGGCTTGTAGAGCATCGGCGCTTCCGCCCACAGGGAGACCTCAAACCCGGGCGCGACGTCGAACGTCGGCAGCGGCTGTTCCTTGTAGTTTGGATCCCGGTGCTCCCGCGACGCCGCCTCGGCAATCAGTCGCTTCACCTCCGCCACCGTGGCCGGATCCTGTTTGCGCACGTCGCGGAGCTTCGCAATGCGACCATCCCATTCGGCAATCAAGGGATCAAACTTCGGAATCTCCACCGAGTTTTGGCCCTGCTCCTGTTTCCGGAAGCCGAACAGGTAGGTCCAGTTCGCCGGTCTCCAGCGGTGAAAGAAGAGTTCGTTCTTTTTGCGAATGGCCTGGTTGAGAACCTGGAGACTCTCCAGCGAAAAGGGTCCGGCGGTGGAATCCAACATTCCCGGAGGCACTCCCCCCATGCCTGCGACCAGGGGGCCGGACAGCAGCGCGTATCCCCGTTCATCCGGAACCACGCCGTCCGGACTCGAAATCCCGGGACTTGAGTTCGTCGTAAAGTCCCTCAACGGAACCCAGCGAGCCCCTTGCGCGAGGGCCACCGACTCCAGCGCCTTCTGCACAGCGACCAATCCCGCCTCCCGCGACTGAACATCCCCTGCGTTGCTGGCGGGACCATCCGAAGGACGAATGGCGGGTCCGAGGAGGACGAACCGCACCTTCTGTCCGCTGGCCTCGTCCACCGCCGCCATCAGGCGGATCAACTCCTTCTGAAACCGCTCCACACCCGCCGCCGCATTCGTTGCGGACCCGGCGGTCGCCGCTTCCAGGGCGGCGGTCATTCCGTAGCTCAGGATCGCCACCGAGGGTTTCACCAGGGCGACCTGCTCCTTCACGCGCTTCAGCCAGTCGTCACCGGACTTGTTCCAATCGAAACTCGCCCGGGAACGTCCGAGCGGCGAATCCGCCGCCCAGCCCAGGTTGCGGAACGTCACCTGACGATCCGGATAGGACATGGTCAGGGCGGATTCGAGCAGTCCGTAATCGACTTCGCGTTCCACGAAGGTGTCCCCGAGCCACAGGACCCGATCCCCATCGCGAAGTTGGAACGGTTCCGCGGCGCGGGCGGGAGGGCACCACGCCAGGGTCACCAACCCCAGGGCCACGGCCAGACTCGCGAGGATTCTTTCAAGTTGGGGGAATCTCATGAACGGATGCCTTCGGACGACGCACTTCCGCCCCAATGGATTCAGGGTTTTCAAACCGGGAGAGCGCGACGCGGCACCAGTAGAGCGCCAACCTTGGGCGGGGGCAAGAAACGGTCGTCACCGCCCGCGGCCATCTCTCGACACGTCCCAAACATTTCCACCGATGGTTGTCCCCTGGAGAACCGCCGGGTACGGTCGCCGGACATGAAGCCATCGGGCATTGTTTATCTTGTCGGGGCCGGACCCGGGGATGCGGGATTGCTGACCTGTCGCGGCGCCGAAGTGCTCGGCCGCGCCTCGGTGGTGGTTTACGACGCCCTGGTCAACGCCGACCTGCTGCGACTGGCTCCTCCCGGTGCGGAGAGGATCTACGCCGGAAAGCGGTCCCGCGATCATGCCATCCCCCAGGCGGACCTGAACCAGCTTCTCGTCGAACACGCGCGGGCGGGCAAGGTGGTCGTGCGGCTGAAGGGAGGCGATCCCTACGTCTTTGGACGCGGTGCGGAAGAGGCGATGGAGCTGGAGGCAGCGGGGATTCCCTTTGAGGTGGTACCCGGCATTTCGTCGGTGGTGGCCGCCCCGGCGTACGCTGGAATCCCGGTGACCCACCGGTCCCATTGTTCCTCGTTCCACGTGTTCACCGGGCATGAGGATCCGGACAAGCCCGAATCACGACTCGACTGGGCCCAGATCGCCCGGTTGGAGGGCACGCGCGTCATCCTCATGGGAATCGAGCGCCTTGCCGACATATCCTCCGGCCTCCTGCGCCACGGCACCGCGCCCAAAACACCTGTCGCCCTGGTGCGCTGGGGCACCACCGGGCGTCAGGAGACGATGACCGGAACGCTCGATTCAATTGCCGCGAAGGCCGCCGCCGCCCAATTCGAAGCGCCCGCGGTCATCGTGATTGGAGGTGTCGTCGGACTAAGGGATCGCCTGGACTGGTTTGAGCGGCGCCCCCTGTTTCGCCAGCGAATCGTCGTCACCCGAACCCGCGACCAGGCGAGCGAACTCAAACGAACCCTCGCCGAGGCCGGTGCGGACGTGCTGGAGATTCCCACCATCCGGATCGCGCCTCCGGAGGCCCTCGGACCGCTGGTTGAGGCCATCGCCGGACTCGCCGAATACAACTGGCTGGTGTTCACCAGTCCCAACGGAGTCACGGCCTTCTTTGACTACTTCTTCAAAGCCTACGACGATCTGCGATCCCTGGGATTCCTTCGGATCGCGGCTGTTGGGCCCGCTACTGCCGCGCGCCTGAAGGAACTCCATCTCAAGGTGGACGCCATGCCGGTGGAATATGTGGCGGGCAAGGTCGCTGCCGCCATCGCCGAGGTCGAAAGTCTTGAGAACCTCCGCATCCTCTGCATGCGCGCTGAGATTGCGAATCCGGACCTGGTCAAGCGCCTCGAGGAGGCGGGGGCCATCGTTGACGACGTGGCCTGCTACCGGACGATTCCGGAAACGGAGGACACCAATGGCGCTGCGGAACGGTTCAACGAATCCGGTGCAGACTGGATTACCTTCACGAGCGCCTCCACAGTTGAGAATTTCCATGCCCGCTTCGACCTGCCCGCGGTCTGCCGCCGCTGGCCGAAGCTTCGCCTCGCATCAATCGGCCCGGAAACGACCAAGGCACTCGCCGTCCTCGGACTCTCCCCGGTGGCGCAGGCGCAACCCCACACCCTGCCGGGATTGGTGCAGGCGGTGGAACGCGCGTCCCGCCCGGCCGCTGCGTCAAAGACCGGGAAGCCGAAGCCCGAGGCGTAGCCAGAACGGCATCGTCAGGAATCCCACCACACTGGTCGCCACCACGACCCGGACCGCAGTCAATGGGTCGCCACCATAATGCCGCGCCAGGACGATGGGAAACACCGCCGCGGGCATGGCGGCCTGGACCACCAGCACCTGCTTCAGTTCCCGTGACGGAACCAGCCAGGCCACGCCCAGCATCAGCGCCGGCAGAATCCCGAGGCGCAACAGCGACGACCACCCCGCGAGGCGAAAGGCAAAGCGCCGCCGCAAATCCCCCGCGGAATCGGCCATCGTCGCCCCGATCAGGACGATGCCCAGGGGAAAGGCACATCCGCCGAGCATGTGCGCCGTTTTTCGGACAAACTCCGGAAGGGTCCGCTCTCCGCCCACCGCGTTCAGGGTGATCGCCCCCACGATGGCGAGAATCGGCGGATTCAGCAGCCGGCGCCATTCGCGGATGCCCCCGTGTCCGAGGGCAATGAGGCAGACCGTCCACAGTCCGATATCCACACCGAGATTGTGGACAAAGAGCACCCCCGCGGTGTCGCCCGGGAACAAGGTCAGCACCAACGGCAGCGGGACGTAGCCGTAGTTCTGGATTCCAGTGGTGGCTGCAAAAGTTCGCTGCTCCCATTCCCCGGTCAGTCCGACGTGCCGCCGAACCGCCCACGCCAGCGCCACCCCGCCCGCCACTTCCGCGAATCCCAGGGCGGGCGCCAGAATCAGGGTTCCCGGTCGGCGGAGGGCCGCGTTGCCCAGGACGACATCCAGGATCAGCGCCGGGGTCAGGACATTTACCACCACCCGCATCAAGCTGGCGTCCGCCTCCGGCGTCAGCCAGTCCGCCTTGCGCAGCGCCACCCCGATCGCCACGAGGCAGAAGACGGGCAGGACGGCGGTCAGGACGGTGAAGAGTTCATTCACGGGAGCGGTGGCCGGCAGGAGGCCGGGCGCGTGCTCCCATTTCCCGCCGACCGCAGGCGGGCAAGATCTCCCGAGCCCGCGTGGCAGATTCCCTCGCCTCAGGTGCCGAGTAAATGGTCCACCAACTCCTCAAACTCCGAGTGCTGGATCTTCCGAAGCCAAAGAACGGATGGGGCCAGATTACCGCTCCGTTCCTCCTGTTCGCAGGCATCGACAAACGCGAAGGGGTCAAACGCACCCGGCAGCGTCAGACGCCGGGCCAACTCCGCCTCTCCCGACGCCACGGGCAAATCCCGAACCCTGCGACCCAGGGAAAGATAGACCGGATGCATGTCGACCCGCCGAAACCAGTACTTTGCATTCCAGTAGTCGGGCTCCCTTCGGTGAAGGATAGCGTGGATCAACGCGCCATCGGCATCGGAGAGGTCCTGGACGATGTCGTGCGCGGGATCGTGGTGATCGTGGTACAGGAGGGCCGCCGCCCGGAGCCGGAGGGTCCCGTCGGAGGAAAGCCCCTTCCCAGCCGCAAAACGGTCCACCCGGGTCACCAGTTCCCGGAGGTCCATCACCCCGGGCCGGGGACCCGGACCGAGAAAGGGAAGCTCCGGAGTGGCGGCCCACTTCCAAAAATCTGATGCAGTCAATGCCATGGTCGCGCTTGAAACGGCGGAGCGCGGATCATCTGACCGGAAGGGCAGCTCGTCAAACGTCGTTGGCTTCGATGGCGGTCCGCGGGAGACTTCCCGCATGGCGGCGTTTGATTTCGACGGAATTGTCATCGGGGGCGGCAGCGCGGGATACGCGGCAGCACGTACCCTCGTCACCGGAGGCGCCCGGATTGCTGTTGTGGAAGGAGGACGCGACGTCGGCGGACTCTGTATTCTGCGGGGATGCATGCCGACCAAGGCGCTGCTCCAGGCAGCGGCCCTCCGCCAGGCCATCCGCGCGGCGGAGGACTGGGGCATTCACGCGGGTCCCGTCACGGTGGACGTACCCGCCCTTTTCGCGCGCAAGGACGCCTTGATCGGGGAATTCGCCGATTACCGTCGCCGACAACTGGAGGACGGCCGCTGGGAATTCATCCGATCCAAGGCCCGCTTCACCGGCCCGAATTCGATTCAACTGGACGACGGGCGGACGGTGACGGCCCGGCATTTTGTGATTGCGACCGGATCCGAGATCGCGGCGCCGCCCGTGCCCGGACTTGCGGAGGCGGGATATCTGGACAGCGACTCCGCGCTGCAACTCACCCGACTACCCGAGTCGCTCGTCATGCTGGGAGGCGGCGCCGTGGCCCTTGAGTTCGCCCAATTCTTCGCCCGACTCGGCACGAAAGTCACCGTCGTCCAGCGAAGCGCCCAGGTGTTGCGCGGTTGGGATGCCGACGTTGCCGCGGAACTGGAGGCGGCCCTGCGGGCAGAGGGCCTCCAGGTGGTCACCGGGACGCACCTGCACGAAGTCCGGAATTCGGAGGGAGGCAGGATCGTCCGACTCGACCACGCCGGTACGCCCGTCGAACTTCGCGCCGAAGCCGTCTTCCACGCCCTGGGGCGAACGCCGGCAACCGATCTCAACCTCGAAGCCGCCGGGGTGCAACGCGAGGCTTCGGGACACATCCGGACCAACGCCTGCCAGCGGACTACCGCCCCCCACATTTTTGCGGCGGGTGACTGTTGCGGTCCCCATGAGATCGTCCACATCGCCATCCAGCAGGGCGAAGTTGCTGCACGAAACATCCTGGGCGCCGATGAAGAGTCGGATCACCGACTGCTCCTCTCGGTGGTGTTCACAGATCCCCAGGTCGCCGTCGTGGGCTGGGGAGAGGAGGCCGCCAGGCAGGCGGGAGAGGACGTACTCTCGGCACGCTACCCGTTCAACGACCACGGCAAGTCCATGATCCTGGGGTCACGCCACGGCTTTGTGAAACTGCTCGCCCGCCGCCGGACCGGGGAACTTCTGGGCGGCGCCTGCGTGGGTCCCGAGGCTGGGGAGTTGATCCATGAGGTGACAGTCGCCCTCGCCCGTCGAATGACCACCGGGGAATTCGCGGCCCTTCCCCACTATCACCCGACACTGGCGGAGATTTGGACGTATCCCGCCGAGGAAATTGCCGAACAGGCCGGGTGACCCGGTGGATCACGATTTCACCCTGTCCAGCGTTGCAGATTCCTTCGGCGTCCGCACGATGCCGCCGTGCCGGGCGATCTCCCCGCGATGATGCGGCGGACCGGCGATTGGAAGTGAAACCAACCGACCTGCGCGGAATTCTCCGCTACATTCCGCGATTCCGCGAGAAGGTGTTCGTGGTCGCGCTCGATGGCGCGATCGTCACTGACGACAACTTCGCCACCCTGCTGCTGGATCTCGCGGTCCTCCGCTCCCTGAACATCCGCATCGTCCTGGTGCATGGTGCGGCCGCGCAAATCGCCGCCCTCGGGAACGAACGCGGCGTCCGCCCCAGCAACCTCGACGGCACCGGGGTGACGGATCCAGAGACACTCCAATTGGCGCTCACGGCCGCAAACCGCCTGACCCACGAGATACTTGAGGGCCTCGCGGCAAACGATCTTCGCGCGGTCAGCACCAACGCGATCATCGCCCATCCCCTCGGAATTCTCGGGGGCTTGGACCACCAACTGACCGGGAAGGTCGAACGGGTGGATGTGGAGTTCCTCCAGAATCTCCTTCAACAGGGGGTTATTCCCGTGGTGCCTCCGCTCGGATTCGACGGGGACGGCAAGACGTACCGGGTCAATTCCGACGCGATCGCCTTTTCCCTGGCCGACCAGCTCAAGGCGACCAAGCTGATCTACCTGACCGGGTCCGACGGACTCCTTCGGCAGGGAAAACTCCTTCGCCAGCTTCGGGTGACGGAACTCCAGCAGGTCATTTCCCAGCACCCGGGGGATCTTCCTCCCGAACTTCTTTCCAAGGCCCGGTTCGCCGTGGCGGCCTGCGAGGCCGGCGTGCCGCGAGTTCACATCATCAACGGCCGGGAGGACGAAGGCCTGCTGGCGGAGGTCTTCTCCAATGAGGGCATCGGGACGCTGATTTACGCCAACGAATACCAGCAGATCCGAAAGGCCCTGAAGAAGGACATCCGCAGCCTTATCCAGTTGACCAAGGAATCCGTGGCCGCGCAGGAATTGGTCAAACGAACCCGCACTGAAATCGAACGCCGTATTGGCGACTACTACCTGTTCGAGATCGACCGGAATCCGGTCGCGTGCGTCGCCCTGCATTTGTATCCGGATCAAAAGACGGGCGAACTGGCCTTTCTCTACGTGAGCCGGGCCCACGAGAACCAGGGCATCGGACGCAAGCTGGTCCAGTTCGTGGAGGAAAAGGCGCGGGAACTGGAACTGGTGAAGTTGATTACGCTCTCGACCCAGGCGTTCACCTGGTTCCAGAGCAAGGCCGGGTATCGCGAGGGCTCCGCAGACGATCTTCCGCCCGCGCGCCGCGAGCGATACGACGCCAGCGGGCGAAACTCCAAGGTTCTGGTCAAGGAACTGGTCGGCCCGTAGTCCAGTGCCACACGATGAAGGCGCTCCATGGTGGAAGGCCATGCCGTCATCGGATGGTCTTGCGATTGCCCACCTGCCCCTGATTAGGCAGGGTTGCCGGACGTGCGCATTCTGATCACCGGAAACCTCGGCTACGTGGGTCCCGTCCTGGTGCGGCATCTTCGGTCCGTGTGGCCCGATGCCACACTGCTGGGATTCGACACCGGATATTTTGCCCACTGCCTGACCGGAGCCCCTTCGCTTCCGGAGACCCGACTCGACGCCCAGTACTTTGGGGACGTCCGGAAATTCCCCGCGGAGTTGCTGACCGGGGTGGATGTCGTGGTTCATCTCGCCGCGATCTCCAATGATCCCATGGGAAACCAGTTCGAGGACGTGACCCTGGAGATCAACCACCGGGCCGGGCTGGCCATCGCCCAGGCAGCCCGTAAAGCCCGCGTGAAGTCATTGGTCTTCGCCTCCAGTTGCAGCGTGTATGGGTTCGCCGCCGATGGGGCCCGGACGGAAGGCTCCTCCCTCGATCCCCTGACCGCCTACGCCCGAAGCAAGGTGCTCCTGGAACGGGATCTGGAACCCCTATCCGGACCCGACTTCCGCGTGACGTGCCTCCGGTTCGCCACTGCCTGTGGCTGGAGCGAACGCCTCCGGCTGGATCTCGTCCTGAATGATTTTGTCGCCGGTGCCCTCGCCTCCCACAAGGTGACTGTCCTGAGCGACGGAACCCCGTGGCGCCCCCTGATCCACGTCTCGGACATGGCGCGAGCGATCGAGTGGGCATGCAATCCCGTGCGTCCAGGCGGGGATTACCTGGTGGTCAACGCCGGCAGCGACGCCTGGAATTACCAGGTCCGCGACCTGGCCAATGCAGTGGGTTCCGCCGTCGAGGGGACCGAGGTTTCCTTCAACACTTCGGCGCCACCGGATCGCAGAAGTTATCGGGTCGACTTTGCAAAGTTCCGTGCCCTCGCCCCGGGACACCAACCCCAGGTCGGGCTCGCCGAAGCCATCCAGGGACTCCGAACCGGCCTGGAGTCGATGGGATTCCGGGACACCGCGTTTCGCCAGTCCGAACGCATGCGCCTCCAGGCCCTGAGGGCCCACTTGGCGGCCGGACGACTCAATGACCGGCTCTATTGGCTACCATGACGTCCTTCTCCTGTCGCGCCTGCGGATCCACTTCTGGACATCCGGTCCTGGACTTGGGACTCCAACCCCTGGCCAACAGCCTGCTCAAACCGGCCGATCTTGCGGAGGACGAGCCCCGGTTTCCGCTCCGGGTGGTTGTCTGCCGGGACTGCTGGATGCTCCAGATTACGGACATCGTTCCACCCGCGGCGTTGTTCACCGAGTACCTTTATTTCTCCTCGGTGTCCGACGCGCTGTTGGCCCACGCCGCCGCCGCCGCCGAGCGTCATCGGACCTCCTGCGGCCTGGGTTCCCAGAGTCTCGTGGTCGAGATCGCGAGCAACGACGGCTACCTGCTCCGGAACTTCGTGGCGGCGGGCGTCCCGTGCCTCGGCATTGAACCCGCCCGCAACATTGCCGAGGTCGCGCGCCAGCGGGGCATCCCCACCCGGAATGAATTTTTCAACGCCTCGACCGCCCGCCAAGTGGTGGCGGAACAGGGTCCCGCGGACCTCATCCTGGGAAACAACGTCTTCGCCCACGTGCCGGACACCAATGATTTTGTCGCCGGACTGGCGACCCTGGTGAAGCCCGGCGGACGAATCGTGCTGGAATTTCCCTATGCCTGCGACCTGGTGGAGCATGTGGAATTCGACACGATCTACCACGAACACGTGTTCTACTTCACCCTCACCGCCCTCGTGCCCCTGCTCGCGCGCCATGGACTCGAGGCGTTCGACGTCGAGCGACTCGCCATCCATGGAGGGTCCCTCCGCCTGACCTTCGGACGCTGCGGGGTGCATGACGTCAAGCCCTCGGTCCCCGCCCTCCTTTCTGAAGAGGCGACCAAGGGCGTGTCGGGTGTCGAATACTACAATGCATTTTCAAAACGGGTCCTGGGCTTGAAGGAATCGCTCCTCGATCTTTTGAAGGGTCTCCGCGCTTCGGGACACCGCATCTGTGCCTACGGCGCCTCCGCCAAGGGAAGCACCCTGGTCAATTTCTACGGTCTCGGTCGCGAAGCACTCGACTGGATCGACTTCGTGGTGGATCGCAGTCCCGCGAAACAGGGACGGCTGACTCCCGGCAGTCACCTTCCCATCCTTCCCGTGGAGGAATTGAAGAACCGCCCCCCGCGTCATGCGCTGCTGCTGACGTGGAATTTCGCAGAGGAAATCCTCGCCCAGCAGCAGGAATGGCGATCCGCAGGTGGCCGGTTCATCGTCCCCCTCCCCGAGGTGCGCGTGGTGTGAGACACCCATGAAGTTCCACACAACCAAGCTTCCCGGCATCCGGCTCATCGAATTGGAGCCGCGCGCCGATGTTCGGGGCTTCTTCGCGCGAACCTTCTGCGAGCAGGAGTTTGGCGATCACGGACTGAACACCCATTGGCCACAGGCCAACCTGACCCGCACCATTCGCCGGGGCATGGTGCGCGGATTACACTGGCAGGCGGAGCCCAGACCAGAGATCAAGCTGATCCGTTGCTCCGCGGGCGCGATCTGGGACGTGGTGGTCGATATCCGACCCGATTCTCCCACCTTCGGACGATGGGAGGCGTTTGAACTGTCTTCGGATGCCCCGCGGCAGCTCTACGTTCCCGCCGGATTCGCCCACGGATTCCAGTGCCTGACCGATGGCAGCGAAGTGTCCTATCTGATGTCGGAAACGTACGTCCCGGAACTCGCCCGCGGCCTCCGCTGGAATGACGCGACCCTGTCCATTCCCTGGCCGATCCCCGACGCCATAGTGTCCGAACGCGACGCCGGCCTGCCGGAATGGGAGACCTTTTCTGGCCCCGACAAGCCCGAAGTTCCATTTTCCTGACAGGCCCCTTTCGGGAAGCCCTTGAAACTCGACCTGCCGATACTGAAAACTCAAATTCGTCTCCTACTGAAAACTACCCTACATCTCCAAACCCCATTGCGTTGATGAATCCCGATTCTCGTCAGCGGATTCTTGTCGCAGGTGTAGGTGGCGCATCGCTGGGAACCGAAATCATCAAGTCCCTCGCCCACGCGGCAAGATACAGAATTTTCGGCTGCGACATCTCACCCTTAGCCTACGGACACTTCGTTCCCGAAGTTGAAAGGACTTTCCTGGTCCGAGCAGAACAGTACACCTCGGATATTCTTGAGATCTGTCGCGCTCATGGAATTCAAGCGATCCTTGCCGGAGGCGAGCGTCCGTTGACGATTCTTCGAACCATCGAGCCCGAACTTCGGGCTCACGGAGTGCTCCTCGCGGGAAACCGTCCCGAAATCATCGACGTCTGCTCAGACAAGGGTCTTCTCTTCGATGAACTGCGTCGGAAGTCGATTGCTGTCCCGAACTTTGCGCGAATCGTTTCCAAGGGAGATCTTGATCGATTGGATTCAGTCAAAGGTCCCTGCGTGGTAAAACCCGCAACGGGTAGCGGCGGCAGCGCATTCACACTGCTCACATCCTCCAAGGACGAGGCGAAACTTCAGTGTCTCCGGATCCTCGACTCGGGAAACCCCGTCATCGTGCAGGAATACTTAGCGGAAAGTGAAGGGGAGTTTACCGTCGGAGTTCTCTCCATTCCCGCGTTCGACTTTGTTGGTTCGGTCGCGCTTCGCCGAGAACTCCATGCCAAACTGTCGGTTTCCTCCAAGAGTGACCTCGGCGTGATTTCCACCGGCTACAGCCAGGGACTTATTGCAGATTTTAATTCCATCCGGTGCCAGGCGGAGGACATCGCCCGTGCACTCCGCAGTGACGGCCCCTTGAACCTCCAGGGACGAATTCGCCACGGAATTTTTTATCCGTTCGAAATCAACCCGAGATTCTCCGCCACCACCTTTCTGAGGACTCTCGCGGGCTTTAACGAGATCGACGTCTACCTCCAGTCCCACCTTTTGGGGACCCGCCCTATTCCCCCCAGTTTACGCGAAGGCTACTATCTTCGCAGCCTTGCGGAAACCTTCGTACCTCTTCAATCAATCCAAAAATGATTCGTTGGATCTCAGATCGGATCGGTACCGCCGGCTGGACCGAAACCGAGGAAGGAGCCGGCTATACCCGTCTGGATGTTCGAATTCTTTCGGATGGCTCAGGAAACGCCGCGGAGACCATGCTACGCCTCCTCTCTCTTGGAGCGAAGACCCTCCAGTCCGGGGACAAATTGGTCGTCGCCTGTCACTTCGGAATATCTCGAAGCAATGCCGTGGCGGCCGGTGTTCTATCGCTCATCCATCGCGAACCCCTGCACCTTTCCCTGGCCCGAGTCGCCCGGAATACCGGCGAGCAGCAAATTCATGCCGGCGTCATCCGCACTGTGGAAGAAGCGCTCCGTGCGTTGGATCCGGATCTGGTTCTCCCCACGGGTAGCACACAGGAAAAAATCCTCATCACCGGCGGACACGGGTTCATCGGAAAAACCCTCAGGCCAAAATTGGGATCTTCGGATCAGATCGTGTGTCCCACCCGCGCAGAGCTCGATATTGCGCGTTCGCCGCTGGATCTCAATCTCCTCATCCGCCGAGAGAACATCCGGACGATTGTTCACCTGTCCTTCCCCCGGAAGATCGCTACCAACGCCTCCATGGGGGAAGCGCTAAACCAGCTAAAGAACATCCTGGACGCCGCGAGCGCCAACCATTGCCGACTCATTATTCCCGGTAGTTGGGTGGTTTACGGTGGTCTTCAGACTTCAGAACTCCTCGCCAACGAGGGGACCGCGTTTCAACCCAAAGATACCTACGGAGAAACCCGCGTTCTCTGCGAGACACTCATCAGACTTCATCGAACCCGCGCTCGGGCGCCCATCCATCTCCTTCGGTTCCCCCCAATCTATGGCCCCGGAACCGATCGACCGGCATTCTTGTTTTCCTGCTTCGAGCGCGCTCGGGCGGGCCGTGCGATTGAGACGCACAGATTCATCAATGGGGAACCCAGGCTGGACTACCTCCACGTTGACGACGCGGCGGAAGCGCTCGTGGCGGCCGTTAAACACCCTTCAACTGAGTCCCATGACTTCAACGTCGGTTCCGGCCGACTCATTTCGACCCGAGAGGCCGCCCAGCAAATTCAAGACCTCCATCAAGTAACCACCCCCATCGGCACCATCCCGATGAATGACTGGATCGGGAACATTCTGCTGGATTCTGCGAAATTCTCTAAGGCGACCGGCTGGAAGCCAACAATACCTTTTGAACTTGGGATCCGGGACATCGCCAGATCTCTGGACAAAATCCAAAACAGAATCCAAGCCTGATATGCAAGAGCCGTCGCAGACCTTCTCCATGCTAAACCCGCAGAACCAAACCAAGTCCGACTTGGAATTCCAGGAGGAGATTCAGCGGTATTACCAGGCGAGCCTCGGGACAGACCTCGATAAGCTTCGGAACTTCCAAAAGTATGTCCCCCGTCAGGCACTCTCCCTATTTCTCGCCAAGAACGAATTGTTCAAGGAGGTCGTGGGAGTTCACGGGCACATTATCGAGTGCGGCGTCTTCCTCGGGGGAGGACTCATGACTTGGGCGCAGCTCAGTGCGATCTACGAGCCCGTCAATCACGTCCGGAGAGTGGTCGGTTTCGATACTTTCGATGGTTTTCCCTCCATTTCGAACAAGGACATGGCCGCACCCCTTCCACAGCTCCACACGGGAGGACTGAAGGCCGATTCAATGGCGGACTTGAAGGATTGTGCCCGTCTCTACGACAAAAACCGCCCAATTGGCCACATTCCGCGTGTGGAGCTAGTCCAGGGCGATGCCACCCAATCCATTCCCGATTATGTGAGGGATAATCCCCACCTGGTGGTGGCGCTGCTCTACCTCGACTTTGATCTGTTTGAACCCACGCTGGCGGCTCTGGATTTCTTCCTTCCCCGTATGCCGAAAGGAGCAGTTTTGGCCTTCGACGAACTCAACCAAAAGAACTGGCCCGGGGAAACACTTGCCGTCCTACAAAACCCCGGCTTGCGGAACCTTCGAATCCGTAGGTTCCCATTCTCGCCTCAACTGAGTTACGCAATTCTCGAGTAGTCCAAGGTAAGAAAGACGGGGTGCCATGAGGAGTCAGCAGATCCGATCCCTTGCTGAACGACTCATGACACCCCCAGGAGCGAATTCCTGCGGACCAGTCAAAACAATGTCAACCGACTAGCGGGAGCCGTTCCGCTCTTTTCCACGACGAAAGCTGCGAACTCCCGCCAACCCGGCAAGCCCCAAACCCGCCAGCACTGAAGTCTCCAGGGGTTCGGGAACCGCGGTGACACTGACGTTGTCAATAGCAGCAAACTGGGTATAGGGGTCGCTGAGGGATACAAAAGTCAGCGTTGCCGTCGTGCCGGAAGCCACGAAAGACAAGCCCAGGGGATCCCAGACGAAGTCGGAGCTCGGAGTATTCAAGTTAAAGAGTTTAACACTTGAATCCACAGTTACGAGAATGGATCCCGTGCCGTTCTTCCCAAAGGAACTGACAGATGACCCGTAAAAATTTACATTATACGACGTGCCAGGAGTTGTCGCAAATGTCTGGCTGATCCCGCCCCCGGTGTAAATGAACGGAGCAAGATCAATCATCTGGGTCCCATCCTGAATCGTGCTAGGATAGTTATAACCAACGCCAATATCCGTTGCCGTGACAATCTCGACACCATTTAACTGAGTCAGCCATCCCGGGAGGTAAGTGGATCCCCCGGGCACATAAAGGTAGCCGCCAGAAGGGGTCTCAAAGCTTCCATTGACTAACAAATTTGCCCTCGCTGGAAAAAGGGCGATAGCCACACCCGCAACACCGAGTGCTAGATATCCAGTTCGATTCATAATAACTATGGTTTGATTTAGGGTTAATCTGTTCGCAGTTGCAAAACTGCCCTGCGACACTGACTCAAACCAAACTCAAGAATCAAGTCGGTTGGGTTAAAATGTGGCCAACCGGGGAGCAATTCCCAACCTCTGACATGGATTAGCCTTACAGCAATTCATCCGGCTGGACAACCTGTCGTAACCCCAATTTCGAGCGCCTTACCCCAAACCTCCTTCAGGTCCACCAAGGGATTCGCCGTCTCTCCATGCCGCCCACTATTGAACATCATTCCGACGTCGGAAGGCACCGAGCCCCGCCACTCCCGCCAATGCCATCACCAGTGTTGGGATCTCGGGAACTGCGACAACGGAAACATTGTCGATCGCCGCGAACTGGCTGAACGGATCGCTCATCGACACAAATTTCAACGTGGCCTGTGTATCGGAGGCCACAAACCCAAATCGATACGGCTTCCAATCGAAATCGGATCTGGGAGTGATCAATTCAAGGTGTTGAACGATGGAGTCGACTGATATCGTCAATGAACCGGTGCCGTTTTTGCCGAAGGATTGCACCGACGAGGCATAAAAACTGACCTCATAGGAAAGGCCTGGAGTCGTTGAGAATGTCTGACTGATCCCTCCCCCTTGATAACGATATGGAGCCAGATCCAGCATCTGTTTGCCATCCTGAATGGTGCTGTGATAAGTAAAACCGACTCCAATGTCCTTATCCGTCACGATCTCCACACCATTCAGTTCAGTCCTCCAGCCGGATAGAAGGGAAGAACCGCCCGGCACGTAACGATAATTGCTGGTCGGCGCCTCAAAGCTGCCATTGATCAAGAGGTTCGCCTTGGCCGACGGAAGTGCCACCATGAAGCCCGGCACGCAAATCACAAGGAGCCTTAATTTTTTCACGTTTGGAGAGGTTTGTTTGGAATCAAGCCGGAGCCACCTCACAGACTTGATCTAAAGAGCAGTTGAATCAGCCTCACCCCAAAAATCAAGAAACTTATCGAAGGATACGGGAAGAATCTCCTGCAAAGACGAGTGCGGAGTCAGGTGGACCCAAGCAGGGTCACCTGTTTCGAGGTGCATGCCAAGTCTGTGTTTGCCTCCCGTTGGCGTCCCCGCGAACCTCGCGGTTGAACATTCTCTTTTGAGGACATGACTCTCGCTCAGCCACGCAAGGAACTTGCGAAGTACATCTGTTCCCAGATCTCAGCCATTTTTCCCTCTGGCAACTCCATATCTCCGAAGGAACTCGACCGGGATCTCTCTTCGGCGCTGGATCGTCTGGAGTTTTGCTTCCGCCACATAGCTCATCCGGCTTACAGCGAGAATGGTGGTGCGCGTTTCAACGTCCTAAACTCCGATCAATACTGCCATTTTCTGTATTTTCTGGCGAACACCGTTCATGCGCGAGGAGGATCCGAGGTTCTATGCCAGCGCCTGTTTTGCTTAAACAAGGCCCTTCACGGATTCAATTGCATGTACGACACGCAACTCCCCCAAGTGTTTTGGATTATTCACGCCGTGGGGACCGTGCTGGGAAAAGCCACATACGGCTCGCACTTGGTGGTCCGCCAAAACTGCACGGTCGGGGCGCTGGGCGGCCACTACCCGGTCCTGGGTGACCGCGTCGTCCTCAGCGCGGGTGCGTCCGTCATCGGACGGTGCGACATTGGGCGGAACGTCATGATCGGCCCAGGGTGTTGTGTTTTGAACCGGAGGATCCCGCCCAATACCCTGGTTACGACGACTCCGCGGATAAAGCAACGCCCCAACAGTCCCCGGGCCTTTTCTATCCATTTTCGCGAGGAGTAATCCAAAATGACCCCATCGCCCTCCTTCCCCCACACACCTCCCGTCCCGGACAAGTCGCCATTTTTCTCGATACTCTTGCCCACGAAGAACCGAGCCGAAATCGTCGGGGGTACCATTCAGAGCTACCTGAACCAAACCTTCGGCGACTTTGAGGTGATCGTTTCCGACAACGACGACTCGGACATTCCGACCCGGGAGGCCGTGGCGCGCTTTTCCGACCCCCGCGTGCGCTATTTCCGGACCAGCGGCAAGCTGCCCATGCACGAGAACTACGACTTCGCCCTCCGGCAAGCCCGGGGAGCGTACGTCGTCGCCCTCGAAGACAAGCTGCACCTGACTCCGCAGGCCCTGGAGGTTTTGCATGCGGTGATCCAGGAGCATCCCGAGGATGTGATCTCCTATCCCTTCATCCTCAGCCAGCGGGAGGCCCTGGAAACCATCCCCCGTCCGGTCCGGCTTCGCCAATTCACCTGCGAACAAACGATCGAAGAGTTTTGCCGGTTCACGCCCACCTACTGGGACATTTTCCCGCGCGGCATCACTTCCTGCGCGCCACGCGCCCTCTACGACGAGGTTCGACGCCGGAGTCCGACGGGATTGGTATTTTCCTGGATCAATCCGGATTACAGCCAAGCCTTCCAAATCCTGTCGATCGCCAAGGGTCTTCTCTATCTCAACCAACCGATCATTTTCGTCCCCCCGAGCCTCCACCGCACGGGTAAATACTCCAACGGCCTCGCAGCGATCCGCAAGGCGGAGCAAGCCGTTCGCTTCTTTCAAAGCCTTCCCATTGGCGTGGAGGAAATGCTCGGCGACCTCCCGGTTCGAAGCGAATGGCTTTGGGTCAACGCAGTCCTCTACGACTTCCGGAAATTTTACAAACGACCTGGTCACCAACCCCAGGTCGATTGGGTCCGGTACCATGTGCAGTGCCTCACCATCATGGTGATCGGACTTCTTTGGGGCGGCGACGTCCGAAACGAGTGGCGTGAGGTCCGTCAATCCCTGAGGTCCCGCGGAATGGTGTTCAGCGTCCGGGTCGCGGTGATCTTTTTCTGGCGGGCAATTCGATCCGCCGTCATGAGGGTGGTCGATCGGTTCCGCTATTGAACCCGGGGATCCGGTTCGCATCCGCACGGCACTGGACGGTCCCCCGCCACCTCCCTACGGTTCCCGGCAAACTGTGACCACGCTCAATTCCCAGTCTCCCGCGGTGTCGGAGCGGATTCCCGTCTCCGGGCCTTGGATTACAGACCGCGAAATCCGCTACGTCACCGAGGCCGCCGCCAACGCCTGGTATTCCGGGGCCAACCAATGGCACCTGCGGTTTGAACGGGCATTCTCCGAATACCTCGGGGTCCCGCACGTCACCGCCCTGCCCTCCTGCACGTCGGCCCTCCACCTTTCCCTGGCGGCGCTGGGGATTGGACCCGGCGACGAGGTGATCGTTCCCGAAGTCACCTGGATCGCCACGTCGGCCCCGGTGTCCTATGTCGGAGCGCGGCCGGTATTCGCCGATGTCGATTCCAAAACGTGGGTCCTCACCCCGGAATCCGTCCGCGCCTGTCTCACACCGCGCACCCGGGCCGTCATCCCCGTGGATTTGTACGGAAGCATGCCCGACTACGACGGGCTCCGATCGCTGGCGGCCGACCGTGGGATCGCCCTCATCGAGGACGCGGCCGAGGCGGTGGGATCGGAGTATCGCGGCCAGCGCGCCGGCAGCTTTGGCACCACGGGGGTCTTCAGTTTCCACGGCTCCAAAACCCTTACCACAGGCGAGGGTGGGCTTCTCGCCACCGCGGACGAGGCGTTGTTCCGAAAAATTCTTCACCTCCGCGACCATGGCCGGGAACCGGGCGACCGTTACTTCCAAAACACGGCCGTCGGGTTCAAATACAAGATGAGCGCCCTGCAGGCCGCGCTCGGTTTGGCCCAATTGGAGCGGGTGGAGGAACTCATCGCCCGAAAGCGGGAGATCTTCGCCTGGTACGCCTCCCGGCTTCACGGCGTCGAGGGCATCCAACTGAATGTCGAACCCGCTGGAACCCGCAACAGTTACTGGATGGTAACTGTGGTTTGGGATGCCGAGGGGCGCCCTGGACAGCGTGAGGTTCAGGATCGGCTGGATCGGCTCGGAATCGATAGCCGCCCCTTTTTCCATCCGCTCAGTTCCCTGCCCGCGTACCAGGACTGGCCGGAAGCACGCGCCGCCCGGGAGCGGAACCGCGTCGCCTACGACCTCAACAATCGGGCCCTCAACCTTCCTTCAGCGTTGACGCTCACTGAACCCCAGGTCGACCGGGTGTGCTCGGAGCTGCTTCGTATCCTGAAGCCCGAATGAATCCTTTTCCGGGACGCGACCTACGCCCCGACTGACTCTGAAATGCAAACCACCGCAAGTCCCGGGAAAACCCGGAAACCGCTCTGGATTACCCTGGCGATTCTCGCAGGAGTCCTCGCCTGGCTCTGGCGGGCGAGCCTGCTCCCGACGCAGATGGCATTTTCGAATGACGCTCCCCTCGGGTTGATGTCCGCCTACTCGGAGTTTCGCTGGAGCGCCTTCTTTGGCGGAAGTTGGTATCCGATCGTTTGGCTCGGAAGCCCTGCGCTGCCACTGCAGCCGTCCTTTTCCAACCTACTTTACCTTTTTCTCGGTCCCATCCTCTTCGGTAAGTTCATCGCCCCCCTCTCCCTCCTGTTGCTGGGGATGGCGGCGTTCATCCTGTGCCGTTCCTGCGGGTTCGCCGCCCCTGTGGGCACCCTCGTTGGCATAGCCGCCGCCCTGAATACCAACCTAGTATCCCATGCCGGCTGGGGTCTCGCCATGAGATCGACGACGGTTGCATTCACAATTCTCGCGATCGCAGCCCTGTCATCGGGGAACCGTCACCGCTTTTGGTCGCGTTCCATCCTCGCCGGCATCGCCGTGGGCCTTTCGGTGGTCGAAGGCGCCGATGTGGGAGCCATTTTCAGCCTGTACGTCGCGGCCTACGCCTTGGTGACCGCGTGGTTGGACCTCGGGGAGTCGGGAGCCCGGAAAGCCATTCTGTCCCTGGGCCGCCTCATCGTGGTTGCGGGCTGCGCGGGTTGGATCGCGTCCTACATCCTGTCCACCCTGGTCGGAACCCAGATCCAAGGGGTCGCCGTGCTCGCAGAATCCGCCGCCGCACGGCAGCAGCGCTGGGATTTCGTAACCGGATGGAGCTTTCCCAAGCTGGAGGTCCTCCGCCTCGCCATTCCCGGGATCATGGGATACCGCATGGACACTCCGGAAGGCGGCGCCTACTGGGGGAATGTCGGCCAGGACGGCACGCCGCAGTATCGTTTCAACGGCGGCGGCGAATACGCCGGCGTTCTCGTGTTGATGGTCGCCGGGTGGGCCGTGGCCCGTGCCTTCTCCCGGAGTGATCGGCAGCCCTACTCTGATCGCGAACGGAAGTTGATCACCTTCTGGGCCCTCGTGAGTCTTGGATCGCTGCTGCTTTCCTTCGGACGGTTCGCCCCCTTCTACCAACTGGTCTACGCCCTGCCCTACTTATCGACGATTCGTGTCCCGATGAAGTTCCTGCACGTGGTTCATCTCGGGCTCTTCATCCTTTTCGGATACGGACTCCAGGGACTCTGGCGGCTCCATGTGGACGTCCCGAATGCGCGGCGGGGCAGCCTCGGGGAACAACTCGGAACCTGGTGGAGGAACGCGACCGGCTTCGACCGCACCTGGTCGCGTACCCTCGTTGTTCTGGGAGCGGGCGCCCTCGCCGGGGCGCTGATCTATTCCGCCTACCAGCCGTCGCTGGCCGCCCACATTGCATCCGTGGGTTTTCAGGGACCCGAAGGCAGGGAAATGGCCCGTTTCAGTGTAAAAGAAGTGGCCCTGGCCGCGGCGTTCGTCGTGGCGTTTGCCGGTCTTTTGGCCGCCATGGCTGCCGGCCGTTTCTCCGGCGGCCGCGGACTGTGGATCGCTTCTATGCTCGGAATCCTCCTCGCGGCTGACCTCGGCCGTGCGGCCGCACCGTTCATTGCCCACTACGATTACCAGCGCCGGTATGAATCCAACCCGGTGGTGGCGTTCCTCGCCAAGGATCCGTGGGAACATCGCGTCACCGCCCGCATTTTTCCAGATATCCGGCAAACGCTCACGAGTCCCAAGGATGGCACCTGGCCCGCGGTCCAGAACCAGTGGATGGAACAGCAGTTTCCCTACAACACCATCCACACCGCCGACATTTGGCAGATGCCGCGCATGCCGGAATTGGATGCCGCATATCTTTCAACCTTCCGGCCCACCGCCGAAGCGGACTTGTCGCGAATCGGACGCATGTGGCAACTGGCAAATGTCCGGTACATCATCGGATCCCGCGGCACGGAGGCCGAACTTAACCGCCTCTTTGACCCCACCCACCAAAGCTTCAAACCGGTCCTCGGATTTGACCTCGCCCAGAAGCCCGGAGCCCCCGCCGACGGACGGGTCGGACTGGACGACATCACCGCTGTCCAAAATCCCAACGGTCAGTACTCGGTCATCGAATACGGGAGCGCCCTTCCCCGCGCGCAATGGTTCCCGCGCTGGGCGGTGATTCCGGACAACGCAGCGGCGCTGAAGGAACTGGCGAGTCCGACTTTCGACCCCACTCGCGCCGTGGTGCTGGACGCGGCCCCGATTCTTCCAGGAGGTACCCCAATGACTTCCGCGACCAACGCCCCGTCGAGCCCGGTGGAATCGAAGATCACGCATTGGGCGCCGAAGCAGGTCACTGTTCATACCCGGGCGGGACAACCGGGCGTTCTCCTACTGAATGACCGGTGGGATCCGAACTGGCGGGCGACGGTGGATGGCAAACCGGTACCCATTCTTCGAGCCAACTATCTCATGCGGGCCGTCGGCGTTCCCGAGGGGGAGCACGTGGTGGAATTCCGCTATCGTCCGCCGATGAAACTGCTGTGGGTGACGCTCGCCGCTCTCACCGCAGCCTTGGGAGCCGGCGCCTGGATGGTATTGGGCGGTGGGAATCGAAAGCCTCGTCCGGATTCAACCTCTCCGACTTCCGCTCCAGGATCGGCAAAAACGAGGGCCTCCTAGAGGTCCCTCCAGTGGTCCTCTTCGTTTTCAGGGAGGCCAATGCCGTTCCCTGCAGCGTGAAACGAGCCCGGTGCCCGGCCGTGAACCGGCTAGCGCAGCGCCCGCAGAATCTGCCCTGGGAAATGAGGCAGAGCGCGGACCAGTTCTTTCAACATCCGGGGCGACATCTGGGACGGAACCGTCGCCCGCACGTAGGCTCTCGGGTGCACTAGGTCCGTCGGCCAAGTCTGCGAAGCCGCGACCGCGGCGGGAAACTCCGGCAGTCGGGATTCCCGGACGAAGGCAAACAGGTTCTGGACGTACCACCATGCCACCGTGGCGTTGCCCCACAATTGCGGACGGAGGCAATCCAACGCGACGAAGCCTGCGGCGCGAAACTTCGGATGCCAGTAGCTCGGCCACTGCTCATTGACGTGATGCGTGCCTCCCTGTCCGGGAACCGCGGCAGAGAACATCACCACGTCGCCCAGCCGGCACAGATCCGATACGATTCCATCCGCACGTCCTTCATCCAGGTGCTCGGCCACCTCGAGGCAATTTACGAGGTCAAAGCGCCGCTCCAACGAGAGAGAGACTCCCAAATCGCGTCGGAGGAACCGATCCGGGGGAATGACCAATTGATCCTCCCGGACATAGTGTCCGTCGATGCCCATAATCTCGCACCCTGCCGAAGCATACTCCCGGGCCCAGGTACCGGAGCCGCATCCGACATCCACCACAGTACGGGCGGGAAACAACTTCAGGATCAGCGGCACCGTGGCACGGGCCGACGCGGCGGAATCCTCCTTCAGACCCTCGTAGTAGCGCGACGAATACGGGAGCGGCATGCGGTGGACGAGCATGCGGTCCCCACCGGCGAGGTGCCAACGGGAATCCGCGAATCCCCACAACACCGCCGCTCAGCTTATGCGAAGTAGTCGAAACACCCGGGGCGTCCCCCCGGATTCCAATCGAATGGATTCCCCAACCTTCCTGCCCATCACCAGTCGCCCCAAAGGTGACTGCGGGGTGAGCACCGTGACCTCCTCCTTTCCCACCGTTACCTCGGTGCCTCCAGCGCCCGGTCCCAAAAAATAGGTGGAGGATCCCCCCGCCCCTTCCAGGACGAAGACAGCGCCCAGGTCGACCGAATCCTCCGCCCCAAATCGACGAGGCGTCAGGGCCTGATACTGCAGAAGCGTCGCCTCCAGGGCTGCCGCCTGCCGGGACTGCCCCCGCGCCAGATACGACGCCTCGAGGCCCCGCGTATCGTATTTGTTTTCCGCAGGCTTTGCTCGTGTGTCGCCTCCGCATGTGCGGCGCGCGCGGCACGACCGTAGGTCTCCAGTTCCCCGGACAGATGGTCGATGATCTTTTTGAGCAGGACGGATTTGTTCACGCCGCGCGAATCCAATCCCGCCGACGCCTGGAGGGCAACCCGGGAGGAGCCCCACCGAACTTGGGCATTGGTGGCTGCGACCCCGTCCCGTACGGTCTCCCTCAACATGAGCCCCAACTCTTCCGACGCCACCATGGCGGTGTTTCTCGACCTGGAGAACATCGCGCTGGGCGCACGCGACGCGCGGTACCCGCGCTTCAGTATCCAGAAGATCCTCGAACGCCTCCTCCTGAAGGGACACATCGTCGTCAAGAAGGCCTACTGCGACTTCGACCGGTACAAGGAGTTCAAGCGGGACCTGCATGAGGCCGCCTTCGAGATGATCGAGATTCCGCACCTGCGAATGTCCGGAAAGAATTCCGCCGACATCCGGATGGTCGTGGATGCACTGGATCTCTGCTATACGAAGGGACACGTGGACACCTTCGCCATCATCAGCGGCGATTCCGATTTTTCCCCCCTGGTCAGCAAGTTGCGAGAGAACGCAAAAACGGTGATCGGCGTTGGCGTGAAGCAGTCCTCATCCGACCTGTTCATCAACAACTGCGACGAATTCCTGTATTACGACGACCTGGTCCGCAAGGACGGCGCCCGCTCCCGCCAGCGCTCGGTAGTCTCAACGGCATCCGGCTCACCCGGGCCCGTACCCACCGTCTCCGAGGCTGCCGCCCCGCGCGCGGCCACCGAGGAACCCAAGGGACCACCCCTGATTGACGCCCTGGAGCAGGTGGTGGTCACCCTGGAGGCCCTGACCGAGGAACGTGAGGGGGATGACCCGATCTGGGGATCGATGATCAAACAGGCGATCAAACGGCGGAACCCGGGATTCAACGAGCGCGCCTATGGATTCCGCTCCTTCAATGATCTCCTCCTGGATGCGCAGAAACGGAATCTGATCCGCCTGGAATCCGACGAAAAGTCCGGCGGATACATCGTCCGGGTGGCCGACTAAACCCTGATTCCACAGACCGTCCGAGGCGCTTCTGATCCTCTGCGCAGTTGACAGGTGCGGGGGGCTCGGCGGAACGTTCTCCCACCATGCCCTCTGAAGAATCCCCCATCCTCCTGCCGTCGCGTCGCGACTTCCTCAAGAGCACCAGCACCCTCGCGGCCGCGGGCGCTCTCTCCGGAGTGACGCTGCCTCACGTCCACGCCGCCGAAAACAACACCATTCGCGTCGCCCTTGTGGGATGCGGTGGCCGGGGCACCGGAGCCGCCGCCAACGCGATGAATGCCCGCAATGGCCCCGTGAAGCTCGTGGCGATGGCCGACGTCTTCGCGGACCGCCTGAAGTCGAGCTACGACGGGCTCAAGGGACAGTTCGGGGACAAGGTGGATGTCCCGGAGGATCGCAAGTTCATCGGCTTCGACGCCTACAAGAAGGCCATGGACGTCCTGGGAAGCGGCGACATCGCCCTGTTTGCCACCCCTCCCGCCTTCCGCTGGGTGTGCTTCAAGTACGCCATTGAGAAGGGACTGAATGTCTTCATGGAAAAACCGGTGGCCGTCGACGCCCCGACCGGAAAGCGGATGCTCGGACTCGCCGCCGAGGCCGACAAAAAGGGGATCAAGGTCGGCGTCGGCCTGATGTGCCGCCACTGCCGTTCCCGTCAGGAACTGTTCAAGAAGGTCCAGGATGGCGCCATCGGCCAGATCATCACCATGCGCGCCTACCGCATGCACGGCCCCGTCGGTTCCGCCTTCTCCCAACCCATGCCGGATTCCGAGGACAGCGAACTCCTCTGGCAGATCAAGCGTTTCCACAGCTTCCTGTGGGCTTCCGGCGGCTGCTTCAGCGACTTTTACATCCACAACATCGACGAATGCTGCTGGATCAAGAACGCCTGGCCCGTCGAGGTGCAGGCGAGCGGCGGGCGCAACTACCGCGGCGACAACATCGATCAGAACTTCGACAACTACTCGGTCGAATACACTTTCGACGACGGCTCAAAGTTCTTCCTCTTCGGCCGCACCATGGCGGGCTGCCATGATGAATTCGCCAGCTACGCCCATGGCCAGAACGGCCTCGCAGTGATCTCCTCAGCGGGTCACTGGCCGTCCAACGCCCGCATCTACAAGACCCAGAAGATGGTCAATTCCGACATCGTCTGGCGGACGCCCAAGGAAGGCCCGATGATGGATCCCTACCTGCTCGAGTGGGAGGACCTCATCGATGCCATCCGCAACAACAAGCCCTACAACGAGGTTGAGCGCGGAGCCAAGGCCAGCATCGTCACGGCGATGGGCCGCTTCGCTGCCCACACCGGACAGGTGGTTCGCTACGATGACTACATCAACAACCCCCACGAGTTCGCGCCCAACGTGGATTCCTTCGACATGAAGTCCGCCGCCCCGATCACCGCCGAAGGCGGGAAGTATCTCATTCCGCGGCCGGGCATGCTCAAGGATCGCGAATACTGAGTCGTATCCGGGATTCGACAGAACGGCCCGCCCCAGGGATTCTGGCGGCGGGCCGTTTTCGCTTTGGCGTCCGGAATCTTTCTTCCGGAGCTGATTCCGAATCCGGCACCGAATCTCTCATGAAACGCCGAGCCTTTCTCACGGTCGCCGCACTCGCCGCACTCGCCGCCGGATGTTCCGGGAAGTCCAAACGGACACCCCACATCCGGGTCGAGGACTTCCAGACCTACCAGTCCGGGGACCCGGAGATTCGAATCGCCTGCGTCGGCGACAGCATTACCTACGGAGCCGGAATTCAGGACCGCGAGAAATACGCCTATCCAGCACAACTCGGCGCCTTGTTGGGACCCCGATTTGTCGTGAAAAACCTGGGCCACAGCGGTGCCACCGCCAGTCCCAAGGGCGACCTTCCCTACATCGGGACCACCGAGTACCAGGAGTTGGAGAAGTTCCAACCCGAGGTCGTGATCCTCATGCTGGGAACCAACGACACGAAACCCCAGAACTGGAAGGGACGTGAAGTGTTCGAGCAGGAGTACCGATCGTTGATTGCGGGCATTCGGGACCTCAAATCCCGACCCAAGATCTGGGCGTGCTTCCCTCCTCCGGTGTACAAGGATGCCTGGGGCATCAATGCCGTGACCCTGGATGAAATGATCGAGGCCACCGAACGCGCCTGTGACCGGGACAAGGTTCCCGTCATCGACCTGTACGATGCGCTCGCGGGACACCCCGATTTCTTTCCGGATGGCGTTCATCCCAATGCCAAAGGGTCCGAACTGATGGCCAAGACCGTCTATCAGGCGGTCCGGCCGTAGGAGCCGCCCCGTTTTCACGAGTGACAGGATCGGATGGGGTCACCAGCATGCCCCGGTCACCGTGGCAACCTCCCCTGACTCCACCGCTTCCGCGCCAGCGAATCCCGTCGCGACCTCCCGGCTCGCCTCGATGGATGCCTATCGGGGGTTCGTGATGTTCCTGATGATGGCCGAGGTCCTTCACCTGGGCCGCGTCGCCGAGAACCTTCATGCCGCAGGGACGCCGAGCGCGCTGTGGGATTTTTTGAGCCACCACCAGGACCATGTCGACTGGGTGGGCTGCGTGCTGCACGACATGATCCAGCCGTCCTTCTCGTTTCTGGTCGGTGTCGCGCTCCCCTTTTCCATCGCCTCCCGCCTCGCACGAGGCCAGGCCCCGGTTCATCTCTGGCTCCACGCGCTCGCGCGGTCGGTGATCCTCGTGCTGCTTGGGGTCGCGCTGCGGTCCACCGGTTCCGGTCAGACAAACTGGACTTTTGAGGACACGTTGTCCCAGATAGGACTGGGTTATCCCTTTCTGTTCCTCCTGGGATTCGCGAACCGCCGCACCCAATGGGTCGCCTTCGCGATCCTGCTGATCGGATACTGGGCCGCCTTCGCCCTGTATCCAGTGGTTCCCGACTTCGACTATGCGTCCGTGGGCGTGTCAGCCGACTGGCTTCGCGAGCACGGACACACCGGCTTTGCCGCGCACTGGCAGAAGAACAGCAACTTCGCCTGGGCGGCGGACCGGGTGATCCTGAACTGGTTTCCCCGGGCCAAACCGTGGGCCTACAACGGCGGCGGCTACTCCACCCTGTCCTTCATTCCCACCCTCGCCACCATGGTGTTTGGATTGCTGGCCGGCTCCGTGGTTCGCGACGCGCGTCCTGCAAAAGACAAACTTTTCTGGCTCGTCGTGGCCGGGATTCTGGGACTCGCCATCGGATGGCTGCTGGGATTCCTCGGACTCTGCCCCGTGGTGAAGCGCATTTGGACCCCGAGCTGGGTGCTGTTCAGTGGCGGCTGGTGCTGCCTTTTTCTGGCGTTCTTCTACGGAGTCATCGATGTCGCCCAACGCGGTGCCTGGTCCTTCCCGCTCCAGGTGATCGGAATGAATTCGATCGCGGCCTACTGCATGGCGCACCTGTTCGATGGCTTCATCGGCAAGAATCTTCGCACCCACCTGGGCCAGGAATTCTTCGCGTTTGCCGGCAAGGTTTACGAACCGTTTGTCCACGGAGCCGCGGTGCTGTTCGTGCTCTGGCTGATTCTCTACTGGATGTATCGCCGGAAGCTGTTCCTCAGAATCTAAGGCATCCCTCGCACCCGCGCGGTTCCGCGCTCCCGCCCCCCGGGAGACGCTGGCCCGACCGCCGCCCCAACCCGGTTGCGGTGGAGCCGGGAAGCCTCCAACCTCCGGTCCGTGTTGAACGTTCCGGAAAACTCGATTGCTGAAGCGTGTGCCCCCGGGTGCATCTCCGTAAGGGGTGCCCGGGAACACAACCTCCGGAACCTCTCGGTGGACATTCCACGAGGCAGGTTCGTGGTGGTCACCGGGGTGAGCGGCAGCGGCAAAAGCACCCTCGCGTTCGATCTCCTGTTCGCCGAGGGACAGCGACGATTCCTCGATTCCATGAGCGCCTACGCCCGGCAGTTCGTGGAGGCGATGGCGCGTCCGGACGTGGATCTCATCGCGGGTCTCCCACCGACGGTCAGCATTGAGCAGAGCACCACGCGCGGCGGGGGCAAGAGCACCGTGGCCACCGTCACTGAAATCCACCACTTCCTCCGCCTGCTCTTCGCCCGGATCGGAACCCAGTACTGCCCCGAGTGCCGGATCCCCGTCGCGGCCCAGTCACGGGACGAACTCGTGGCATCCCTCAAGGCCGCCGCGCGTGATCGCGGGGAGTTGACCCTTCTCGCCCCGCTTATTCGAAACCGCAAGGGGTTCCATTCCGAGATCGCGGACTGGGCGCGGCAACACGGCTTCCGGGAACTGCGAGCCGACGGCAAATGGTACGCCACCGATCGTCCATTCCGGCTCGATCGCTTCAAGGAACACGACGTTGAGGTGGTGGTCGGAACGCTCAACGCAAAGCCGGAGTCCTCCACTCCCCCGATCGCCCCCGGCGATCCCCGGCTTCTCGTGGAACGCGCCCTCGAGGTCGGCAAGGGCGTGATGCAGGCGCTCGACCGCCACGGCACGGTGACCGTGCACTCCACGGAACGGGCCTGCCCGCAATGTCGGAGGAGCTTTGGCCCCCTGGATCCGAAAAACTTCAGCTACAACTCCAGCCAGGGCTGGTGCCCGAAATGCCGCGGGTTCGGCGAACTGTTCCATATTCCCGACGTGGAGCGGGGCGCCAACGGCGATGCCATTGAGGAAAACTGGTGGCGATGGTCGGAGGGACAGCGCGAATCCTGTCCGGAGTGCGGCGGGGCCCGGCTGCGACCCGAAGCCCGCGCCGTGAGACTTCCAGGAGCTACCCCATCCGCCAGGCGTCCCGACCAACCCGGACCAACCGTGGACGACCTCGCAAGGCTTACCGTCGACCAGGCCGCCCAATGGGCCGAATCGCTGACCCTGTCCGGTCGAAACGCAGAAATTGCACGCGACATTCTGCCAGAGATCCGCGAGCGACTCCGGTTCCTGGGCGACGTCGGACTCGGATACCTTCAACTCGGCCGCGGCGTGACCACGCTCAGTGGAGGCGAAGGCCAGCGCATCCGCCTCGCCGCGCAATTGGGATCCAATCTTTCGGGCGTTCTCTACGTCCTGGATGAACCCACGATCGGACTCCACAGCCGGGACAATGACCAACTTCTGGCCGCGCTCGGGCGCCTTCGGGGCCGGGGCAACTCCCTCGTCGTGGTGGAACACGACGAGGCCACCATGCGGCAGGCGGACTACATCATCGACCTGGGACCCGGCGCGGGTGTCCGCGGAGGCACCGTGGTCGCCGCCGGCACCCTTGAGGAACTCCTGCGACATCCCGACTCGATCACCGGACAGTGCCTGGCCCATCTGGAATCCAAGTCCTATCCAACCCGCGGACAACGGCGTCCGGTCCCCTCCCTTCAACCAGCAACCGGATCGGGCAAGGGACGACTTCGCCGGGAACCCAACACAACGCCCCTGGAATTCCTCACCCTGAATCAGGCATCCCGAAACAACCTCAAGGATGTGACCGTCCGGTTTCCGCTCGGCCGTTTCGTCGTGGTCACTGGCGTCAGCGGGTCCGGGAAAAGCACCCTCGTCAAAGACTGCCTGTTCCCCGCAGTGCAATCAGCGCTCCAGCGAACCTCCGGCAAGCCGGCGAAACGCCCTTCCGAACCGGGGACGGTGACGGGGTTTGAGTCGCTCAACGCCGTCCACGAAGTGGACCAGTCCCCCATCGGACGCACCCCCCGGTCCACTCCTGCGACCTACGTGGGCATGTTTGACGACATCCGGAAACTCTTCGCGAGTTCCCCGGAAGCGAAGTTGCGCGGCTATGGCCCCGGGCGTTTCAGCTTCAACTCAGTCCAGGGACGCTGTCCGGACTGCGAGGGCAAGGGCGTGCTTGAGCTGGAGATGAATTTTCTCCCCACCGCGCAAATCCCCTGCGCGCGCTGCGGCGGCGCCCGATTCAATCCCGAAACGCTCGAAGTGCGCTGGAATGGCAAATCCGTCGCCGACGTGTTGGCGCTGAGCGTTGCGGAAGCGCTGGAGTTCTTTGCGGCCCACACGCGGTTGCGGCGTCCGCTGGAGGCCCTGCGGGACACCGGACTCGACTACCTTCGACTGGGCCAGATCAGCCCCACGTTGAGCGGGGGTGAAGCGCAGCGGATCAAGTTGGTGACCCATCTCCTCGGAGGACTCAAGGCCGCGGCAGCCGAGGGGGAGATTGCGGATCTCGAACCCCGGGGCCGCGGACGACGCCGTCGGGACCTCTTCATTCTGGAGGAGCCCACCATCGGCCTGCACATCCAGGACGTTCAGCGCCTGGTGGCGGTCCTTCAGCGCCTGGTGGACGCCGGCCACACGGTCGTGGTGATCGAACACAACCTGGACCTGATCGCGGAAGCCGACTGGCTCATCGACCTGGGTCCCGAGGGCGGCGACGGCGGGGGACGCATCGTGGCCGAGGGAACCCCAGAGCAGGTCGCCGCAGTCCGAGAATCGCACACAGGAAGATACCTTCGACCGATGTTATCGGACGAAAAGCAGCCCGCATCACGGCGCCATTCCGATGCCCGCTGACAGGACGTTCAGGCTCCTTTGACGCACCTGAATCCTGACCGGAGTCCTCCCGGTCACCTCGCCGTCCAAGGCGAGGGCCATCGGCGGGTCGGCAGACACCTCCACCCAGGTGCCCGTAAAGCAGCGAAGATCCGGATGTCCCTCATGGGCGCCCCGGGAAAGCCGCACAAAGTGCCCGAGGATGGACCACCGCGAAGCGGATCCCAGGAAGAGTCCGTGCAACAATCCGTCGTCCAGCCGGGCTCTCGGCGCCAAATGCAGAGTGCCACCTCCGGCATGCCTCGCCTTGGCGGCCACAAACACCGTCCCGCCGGCCGTCGTCCATTCCCCGGATTCGGAGCGGACACAAATCCGCCGGGTTTGATACGACACGAGTGCCCGAAGGAAACCCGCCGAATACGCACCCTTCCTTCCAAACAACCGCTTCACCGCGGGAGTGGTGGATTCCAGGAGCGAGGTCGCGAGTCCGCAGCCACAAAACAAAAGCACATGACGTCCGCTTCCGGGGGCGTCCCCAAGCGGAGTCACCTCGAGGGTATCCACCCGCGTGGGTGCCGCCGTCGCGACAGCAGTTGTGACGCGCCCAAGGTCCGTTGTCCCGAGCAGCCGGGCATAATCATTGCCGGTACCGAAAGGCGCCACCGCGAGGGCCGTGTCGTGTCCGCCCTGGATCAACCCGTTGGCGACCTCGTTTGCCGTGCCGTCCCCGCCGGCCGAAACGACCACCTCCCACCGTCCCCCTTCCCGGCTCGCCCACTCGGCGGCATCCCCCGCAAACCGGGTCTCAACCTCGTCCACAGCGTGTCCCTCCCGGCGCATGGACTCGATCAGCGCCCGGGACATCTCGGTTCGGGAGCGGGAACGACCCGCCGCGGGATTCCGAATCACCAGCACCCTTCGTTTCATGTCCCTTCGGCAGTGGGTTTCGGCTCCACGGGTCTCACATTGGACAGCAGAAATCGGACGTGGGTGAGGCCATCCTCTGAACGGCTTTCCACCGGCTGCGCCAGGCGCAGGATCAGATTCAACATCGCACGGTTTTCCGGAAGAACCGCACCCTCGAAGCCAACAATCCCCTGCTCGGCCGCCACCCTTGCGAGATGACGGAGGAGAAATCCCGCGAGACCACGGCGACGAAAAGACTCCAAAACCACCACCGCAAATTCCGCCCACTGGGTCGCTGCATTGCGATGATACCGGGCCACGGCGGCGATCCGCTCCCTGCCCCCGTCGGGGACGAGGGCGACCAGGGCCATGTCATCCCGATAGTCGAGCGTTACAAAGCGCTGCGCCATTTCCGTGGGCATCCGGTTCATTTCCGTGAAATACCGCTGGTAAATCGTGGCGGGCTGATGGGAGTAGAACAATTCCTTCAGAAGCCGCTCGTCCGTGGGCTGGATCGGACGCACATGGGCCACCTCGCCCGGGCCCAATGGAAACTCGACCTCATATTTGCGCGGATACGGCTTCAGCCCGGGAGGCAGCGCCATCTGCGTTGCCGGCACGAGCCGCCGCTCGCGCGCCTCCCGCATCAGTTCCTCCCGAAAGCGCGGATGCGCAATGTGGATCAGCGCGAGCGCCCGTTCCCGGACGGTCTTTCCGTAAAGCGCCGCCACACCGTATTCCGTGACGACGTAATGGACATCCGCCCGCGTCGTCACCACTCCAGCCCCGGTCTTCAGCCATGGGGTAATGCGCGACACCGAACCATCCCGCGTCGCCGAAGGAAGCGCGATGATCGGCTTCCCTTCGCGACTTCGCGCCGCTCCCCGCATGAAGTCCGTCTGCCCGCCGAAGCCGCTGTAGAAACGTCCCCCGATGGAATCCGCACACACCTGGCCGGTAAGATCCACCTCGATGGCGGAACTGATGGCGATCATGCGGTCGTTGCGCGCAATCTGGAAGGGATCGTTGGTGAACTCGGTGGGACGGAACTCAAAGGCGGGATTGTCCGCGAGGTAATCGTAAAAGGACCGGTTTCCGAAGCAGAAGCTGGTGACCACCTTTCTCGGAAGCAGGGTCTTCCGCGCCCCGTTGAGCACGCCGGCCTCAATCAACGGTACGACGGCCTCGGTCAGCATCTCGGTGTGCATGCCCAGGTCCCGCTTGTCGCCCAAGGCGCCCAGGACCGCACTGGGAATGGCTCCAATCCCCGTCTGCAGCGTGGCACCGTCCGGCACCAGCGCCGCGATGAACTCCGCAATGCGGTCCGCTTCCGCCGATGAAGGCTCGGAAGGCAGTTCCAGGAGCGGACGATCACTCCGCACGAGGGCGTCCAATTCACTCACATGCACAAAGCTGTCCCCCAGCGTCCGCGGCATGTTCGGATTCACCTCGGCGATCACCCAGTCCGCGGCCTCGACGGCGGCCTTGACGACATCCACCGAGACCCCGTGGCTGCAGAATCCGTGGGCATCCGGAAGACTGACCTGGACCAGTGCGACGTCCAGGTGGATCCGGCGCTCCCGGAACAGCCGGGGAATCTCCGAAAGAAAGATGGGCGTGTAATCCGCCTCCCCCGCGTGCACGGCACCCCGGACATTGCCTCCGATAAAGAAGGAGTTCTGCCGGAAATGTTCCTGGAGCTCCGGTCGGGCATAGGGGGCATCCCCATGGGTCAGGATGTGGAGCACCTCGACATCAAAAACTGCCGGCGCGCGCGCTGCCAGGGCCTCCACGAGAACCTGCGGAGCGGCGCAACCCGATCCGATGAAGACACGCATCCCGCTCCGGACATGGGCAAGAGCGTCTTCCGCGCTGACCCACGGCAACGATTTCGAGGACATGCGAACGAGGGGACAATCTCCCGACTCGGCTGACAAGGCCCGACACCCAAGCCATCGGTTTCCGGCTCCGCGGAAGCTCCATGGACAAATCGATCGAAAACGGTTCGAGTAGCGACGCACCGGTGCAGGACCATGAAACGACGAAAGTTTCTGGGAAAATTGATGGCCGCGGGGAGCGTGACCGCCGTCTCCATCCCAGCCACGCAGGCCAATGAGCTCCGCTCCGAGGGCGTTCCTGCCAAACCGGCGACGGAACTCGCGATCCAACTGGCATCCGGTCACTGGACGGCCCGGCAGGTCGTCGAACTGCATCTCCGGAGAATGGAAGCGCTCAACCGACGCGGTCCCGCCCTCCGGGCCATGCTTCTGTCCAATCCCGACGCCATCCCTGAGGCCGAAGCCCTGGACATCGCGCGGAAGACCACCGGACTCCGGGGTGCGCTCCATGGAGTCCCCATCGCCATCAAGGACAATATCGACACCGCGGACCGCATGCCCACGACCGCGGGTTCGCTCGCCCTCGCGGGAACCCATGCCCCTCGGGACGCCTTCCTCGTCCAACGCCTGCGCCAGGCCGGAGCTTTGCTGATCGGTAAGACGAATCTCAGCGAGTGGGCCAACATCCGCTCTCCCCACTCCTCCAGTGGCTGGAGTGCGGTCGGAGGACAGACCCGCAATCCCTACGTTCTGGATCGTTCTCCGAGCGGGTCCAGCTCCGGATCGGGTGCAGCCGTGGCCGCGGGCTTTTGCGCAGCCGCCATCGGCACGGAAACCGATGGGTCAATCGTTTCCCCGGCGTCCGCATGCTCCCTGGTTGGATTGAAACCCACGGTCGGATTGATCAGCCGTTCGGGGATCATCCCGATTTCCAAAACCCAGGATACCGCCGGTCCCATGACCCGCACTGTGGCGGACGCCGCGCTGCTCCTGGGAGTGCTGGCCGGTACCGATCCCGGGGATCCGGAGACCGCCGAGTCCGACGCCCATCGGCATCCGGATTACACGCGATTCCTCAGTCGCGATGCGCTCCGGGGCGCCCGCATCGGAGTAATCCGGGCCTATTTCGGGGCACACCCCGACGTGGACGCCCTGATGCAGCGACACCTAGACCGGCTTCGCGACCTTGGGGCCATCCTGGTGGATCCGGTCACGATCCCGACCCTGAACCGGTTTGGTGACGCTGAGTTCGAGGTGCTCCTCTACGAACTCAAGGATGGCCTTTCCCGATATCTGGCGACCCGGGGGAAGGATGTCCCCGTTCATTCGCTGGGGGACATCATCGCCTTCAACAGAAAGCATGCGGATCGCGAGCTTCGCTACTTCGGCCAGGAAACCTTCCTGCTGGCGGAGTCCCGGGGCCCCCTGACGGATTCCGCCTATCTGGACGCACGGAGCCGATGCCGACAGTGGGCGCGGGTCGAGGGCCTGGAGGGTGTCCTGGCCGCCCACCGTCTCGACGCCCTGGTGGCTCCAACAGGCGGGCTTCCCTGGCTGGTGGATCCCGTCAATGGGGACTCCGTTTCCGGAGGGTGCTCATCGCTGCCTGCTGTGGCAGGGACCCCTCACATCACCATCCCGGCAGGCTATTTCCGGGAACTCCCGGTGGGAATTTCCTTCATGGGCCCGGCTTGGAGCGAACCCATGCTTCTGGGATTCGGTCACGCGTTCGAGGTCGCGACCCGGGAACGAAAGGAACCGTCGTTCCTTCCGACGGTCCCCGGCGTTCATGCCTGAAGCGGAATCCGCGACCAGGCTCCAGAGAGATCGAATCCGGCCGCGGGTCACCGCCGTCCAACTCCCATCTCGCACTCCGTCGATTCCGACGGCAGCTTCTGTTGGAAACCACTGCCCGTCCGTTGCCGCATGAGGAACCCCACCATTTTCCGGATCCCGGGACACTCCGTCCTCCTGGTCGCCCTTTTGATTTGCCGGCTCCGCGCCGCTGAACCGGTCGATTTCACCCGGCAGATCGAGCCGATTCTCATCAAGCGCTGTTCGGAATGCCACGGCCCCGACCAACAAAAGGGAAAGCTGCGCCTCGACACGAGGGCCGAGGCGCTCAAATCGGGAAAGTCGGGAAAGACCGCATTGGTTCCCGGAGATCCCGGCGCCAGCGAACTGATGAAGCGGGTCCTTTCAAACGACCCAGACGAAGTCATGCCCTCCAAAGGAGCCCGGTTGACCCAGGAGGAAATCACTGCCTTGAAAGCCTGGATCGCCGCGGGGGCAACCTGGCCCGAGTTTGATCCGCGTCGCCATTGGGCCTTCGCCCCGGTGAAGCGCCCGGAACTCCCCATGGTCAGGAATACCAACTGGGTCCGAAATGAGGTCGACCGCTTTATTCTATCCCGGCTCGACGTCGAAGGGCTGACTCCGCGACCCGAGGCGGATCGCGCCACCCTTCTACGCAGGCTCAGCCTCGACCTGACCGGCCTGCCTCCGACCTGGGCGGAGGTTGAAGCGTTCCAGACGGATTCCTCCCCCGACGCCTACGAGCGTCAGGTGGACCGTCTCCTCGCGTCGCCCCACTACGGCGAACATATGGCTCGCGGTTGGCTGGACCTCGCGCGCTACGCCGACTCAAACGGGTACCAGGTGGACCTCGCTCGGTCGATATGGCCGTATCGCGAGTGGGTCATTAACGCCTTCAATCGCAACCTGCCCTTCGATCAGTTCACCGTGGACCAACTCGCCGGCGACCTGGTTCCGAATCCCACGCTGGAGCAGAAAATCGCGACGGGGTTCAACCGCAACACCAAGGTCAATGACGAGGGCGGCGGCGACGCGGAGGAGTACCGCACCAAGGCGGTGAAGGACCGCGTCGCCACGCTGGGGACCGCGTGGCTTGGACTCACGCTCAACTGCGCCGAGTGCCACACGCATAAATACGATCCGATCACCCAGGCGGAGTACTACGGTCTCTACGCCATCTTCAACAACAGCACGGACGCCGGCAACTACAGCCTCGGCCCCAATGTCGAGGTGCCGCGGCCGGACCTTTCCCAGACAGAGAACTACGTCCGAACCACCCTGGAACAGACCCGCCACCAACTGGCCGCCGCGGAGACGCAACTGGCGAAGGAACGGACCCGCTGGGAAAGGCAGGTCTCGAGGAACGGAGATCCCTGGCACGTGCTCCCCCTGCGGAATCCCTTTTCCACCGGAGGCTCCGGCTATACCAACCTGCCCGACGGCTCCGTCCTCGCCGTCGGCGTGAACCCAATCTACGACACCATCACCGTCGAATCCGACACGGATCTGACGGGAATCACCGCAGTGATGCTGGAGGTGCTGCCCGATCCGAGCCTGCCCAAGAACGGACCCGGACGCTGGGGCCAGAGCGGTAACTTCATTTTGGACGAATTTGCCTTTGCCGCCGCGCCGAAGTCGGGCCCGGTCCCAGCCAACACAAACCTCTTCTTCGCCGGCGCCTACGCCGATTGGGAACAGCAGTACTACCGCGCGGAGCACGCCGTGGACCGCAATCCCAAGACCGGATGGGCCATCGGTCCCCGGTTTGGCGAACGCCATTTCCTGATTGCGAACCTGAAGGAACCCGCGGGATTCAAAGGGGGCAGCACGCTGTCCTTCAAGATGGACCACTACCACGGCAACAGCCACACGGTGGGCCGGTTTCGCATCTCCGTAACCACCGAAAAGGACCCCGCGGCGCTCTGGCCGTTGTCGCCGGAGGTCCGAACCGCAGTGTCCACACCCGCTGCTTCCCGCACTCCTGACCAACAGGCGATGATTGCCGCGGCACAACGGGCTTCCTCGGACGCCATCCGCCACCTGGAACGCGAGCAGTTCCGCCTGGAGGAAAAACAGAAACAGCTCGCCGCCCAAAAGTTCACAACCCTGGTCATGCAGGAACGCAGTGAACCGCAGCCACGCGAGACCTACATCCACGTCCGCGGCGACTTTCTCACCAAGGGTGGCGTCGTCTCTGCCGGCGTTCCCGCCGCGTTCAATCCCCTTCCCCCCGGACTGCCGACCAATCGCCTCGCCCTGGCAAAGTGGCTCGTGGACCCGGCCAATCCCCTCACCGCTCGGGTGACCGTGAACCGGTACTGGGAACGCTGCTTCGGCACTGGTCTCGTGAAGACCAGCGAGGATTTTGGACGGCAGGGGGAAGCCCCATCACACCCAGAACTGCTGGACTGGCTCGCCTCGGAGTTTGTCCGCACCGGTTGGGACGTGAAGGCGATGCAGAAGCTGCTGGTCATGTCCGCCGCCTACCGCCAGGACGCCGCAACCGATGCCACGCGACTGGAAAAGGACTTCTACAACCGGCTGCTGTCCCGTGGGCCGCGATTCCGCATGGATGCCGAGATGATCCGCGACCAGGCGCTCGCGGTTAGCGGTCTGCTGAACCCGAAGCTCGGCGGCCCCAGTGTCTATCCCGTTCAGGTCCCGAACCTGTGGAAGGAGATTGGATTCCTGCGCCCGGAAATCGGCATGGACGAATGGCCCGTGAGCGAGGGTCCCGACCTGTATCGACGGGGTGTTTACACCTTCTGGCGTCGCGTCTGCACCTATCCCACCTTTGCCACTTTCGATGCCCCCAGCCGTGAGGTCTGTGTGTCCCGGCGTCCACGCACCAACACGCCGCTTCAGGCGCTCGCCGCCCTGAACGACCCCACCTTGCTCGAAGCGGCCCGTGTCTTCGCCCAACGCATTCTCATCGAAGGCGGCAGGGATGACGCGTCCCGGGTCGACTTCGCCTTCCGCACCTGCCTCGGTCGCACGCCGACGAAGGAGGAGTCCAAACGCCTGCTCGCCTACGTGAAACAGCAACAGAACGGATTCAGTCGCGATGCCAAATCCGCCAGCGCCCTCGTTCAGGTCGGATCCGCGGGACGCCCCGCTATCCTCGACGACCGCACCCTGGCCACCTGGATGATGCTCGCGAATGTCTTGTTCAACTTGGACGAATCGCTGACGAAAGGGTGAACCAGTTGGCAGTGATCAGTAATCAGTGACCCAGACCTATTCCTTCCGCTGGATGCCCCAATCACCCTCCAAATTTCGCAAGCACTGGCGACGCTGGACCCTCTGCGTCGTGATCGGATTCATGGTTCTGGCAGGGATCGGGCCGCCCTACGGACTTCGGCGGGACCGGGACACCTATCGATGCCAAACGTGCTTCTCCCGTCGCCACGAATACCAATGGAAGGTGGGGCGATGGTCCGAGCCCTCGATGTCCGTTTCACCCCGACGGATCGTCCTCGAGGAATCGAGGATCTATCAGCATTTCGTTCCTCCCAACCATGAACACAATTGGTCCTTTTTTCAGGGTTCTCCCTACTACTGGTTTGGAACCACTTGGGGCGGTTGCGCGTTGGGAGGAAATCGACAACAAAACGATTTGGTGAATCTGCTTGAAAGCCCGGACGACCAGGCTTTCGGGTTCATTTCCGGGAAGCTGAAGACCGGTGAATTGACCACCAATCAGCTCGTCTCGGCGCTCGCAGCACTCCGCCCATCATTTAACCAGACGACGCCTCAAACCGACGCACAGATTTTGGTATCCCGCCTCACGGATGAGTTCTTTAGCCAGCCTTCGAGCGCTGGTCACTGACCGCCGACGACTGACCATTCATCACTTTCCCCACCGCCATGCCCTCCCTCCCCTCGCCCGTCCTCGACTCGCTCCGCGCTTCCACTCGCCGCCGCTTCTTGCAGCAGTGCGGCACCGGGATGGGTGCCCTCGCCCTCGGCTCGCTGCTCAACGACCAACTGTTCGCCGCGGACAGCGGCGTGCCCACACTCGGCAAGCCGCACTTCGCCCCCAAAGCCAAGAACATCATCTACCTCTTCCAGTCCGGCGGGCCCTCGCACCTGGACCTGTTTGATCCCAAGCCGGAGCTCCAGAAGCGGAACGGACAACAGGTCCCCGAGGACCTGGTGAAAAACATCCGCCTGGCCCAGATCGGCAAGGAGGCCAAGCTGCTCGCCTCTCCCTACAAGTTCGCCCAACACGGAAAGTCCGGCGTCTGGATCAGCGAGTTGATGCCCCACCTGCAGTCCATCGCGGATGACGTCTGCTTCGTGCAGGGATTCCATTCCGAGGCGTTCAACCACGACCCGGCAACCATCTTCATGAACACCGGCGCCCAACTCGCCGGGCGGCCCGCCATGGGTTCGTGGTTCAGCTATGGACTGGGGAGCGAAAACAAGGACCTGCCCGCCTTCGTGGTGCTCATGACCGGAGTCGGCCAACCGCTCACCAACGCCGCCTGGGGCAGCGGATTCCTCCCCACCACACACCAGGGCGTCACTCTGCGCTCCCAGGGCGACGCGGTGCTGTTCGTCAGCAATCCGCCCGGGATCGATGGCACTCGCCGCCGCCAGTCCCTGGATGTCCTGAAGGACCTGAACCAGGCCCGGTACGACGTGCTGCAGGATCCCGAGATCCAGACCCGCATCAATTCCTACGAACTCGCCTACCGCATGCAGACGAGCGTCCCGGAGGTGATGGACATCTCGAAGGAAACCGCCAAGACGCAGGCGGCCTATGGCACCACCCCGGGACGCGCCTCCTTCGCCAACAACTGCCTGCTCGCCCGTCGCCTAGTGGAGCGCGGCGTTCGCTTCGTGCAACTCTACCACCGCGGCTGGGATCATCACGGCGGTCCGGATGGCAACCTAATCTTCGACCTCAAGAAGCGCTGTCTCGAAACCGACCAACCGGCCGTCGCCCTCATCCGGGACCTCAAGGAGCGAGGTCTGCTGGACGAAACCCTCGTGCTCTGGGGAGGCGAATTTGGCCGGACGCCCATGATGCAGGGAGCCTTGAAGCCCGACCAGATCGGCCGGGATCATCACCCCCATGGATACACCGTCTGGATGGCTGGCGGCGGCATCAAACCAGGCATGGTGTACGGGAGGACCGATGATTTCGGGTTCTACGCCGTCGAGAACAAGGTCCATGTCCACGACCTGCATGCGACCATTCTCCACCTCTTCGGCGTCGATCACCTTAAACTCACCTACCGATTCCAAGGACGAGACTTTCGGTTGACAGACATCCACGGTGAGGTCGTCCGGCCAATTCTTGCCTAATTAAATCGCCCGAAGTTTTACCCCGCGGATTTTCCCGGCGGCCTTCACCACGGAGTGGGGGCTCCCCAACCTATTACCTGAGCCTCTCAGGTCTCCAGTAGGTCCACAGCTGTTCGCAAAACCCCTCAAATGCAAGCCTTCAAGGCATCAGACCATGCATTTGCAATAGTAGAGACTCAGCGTCAGAACCATGGTCCAAAAACGGTTCTTACCCGTTTATGGACCATGTTTGGAACTCGAATACCCCTTAAATCCACGTCTCGAACCGCTTCGATCAGAAAATTACCTAGGAAACCATCCTTACCGACGATCTTGGCATTACTTCAGCTACGATAGCAGTTGTGAAAATTAGCAAACGATACCTGAGGTTGAAGCCCCGCCGGGATTTCCAGAAGCTGGAACAGCGGCGGCGCAAGGGAATGCAGATGTTCGCCAAGGGCTTCTCGCAGGCTGACGTGGCCCGCCATTGCGATGTCAGTGAAACCACCTCCTTCCGCTGGAAGAAGGCTTGGCTGCGCAAGGGACCTTCGGCATGGAAGCGGGGACGCTTGGGACGCCCTCCGAAGATTGATGTTCAGCCCCACCAAGACCTCCGTGCCGATCGAACCCGGCGTGCGCGCAGTGGCTTGGTGAGCAGCGGAACTCGGCGCCGGACCCGGATCGCAGTGATCGCGTAATCTTGGTCTCATTCGTTGGTGGCGCCCTCGGTAACGGTTTCCCTAAATGGGTCACCCTGGGGCTCACCGCCCCCCTTGTTCGACGCCCCACGCCATCACCCTGTTACAAGTAGGTAACAACATTCACGCTGACCTCAGCGCCGAATTCGGGTGCGGAAAAGTTCAGCGGGGTCGCGGTCAATCTTGGCAGAGGCACTGGGTCCAAGCTCATGGACCGACAATTCAAAAGTCACCAATTGGGGAAAGGCCCCCATTCACCCCAAGGCACTCTCACATCTTCAAATCCGGATCGACGGGTGGTCCCATCCTTCGCCGCCGCCCTCCAACAAGCCCCTTGAAAGCGGCTATCTCCCGATCAGATCCTTTAAACCTGTTTTGTCAGCTTCACCCCGACCTGAAGTAGTTTGTCCGCCTCCGCCGCCGTCTTGGCCTCCGCATAGATTCGGAGGATGGGTTCGGTTCCCGAACCCCTGAGCATCAACCAGGAGCCGTCCTGGGCCGTGATCTTCACGCCATCCGCTGACTGGATCCTCTTTACTGGCGACTTGAGGAGCTTTTCAGGGGTGTTGAGTTTGCAGAACTCCATCAAGGAGGTCCGCTTTTCAATTGGAAATGGGTTGTCCATGCGTGCATAGGCGAAGGGACCAAACTCCTTCTCCAGATTCGAAATCAGGACGGGAAGCGGCTTCCGTTCCGTCGCGAGAAGTTCCAGCAGCATGAGACCCGCGAGGATCCCATCCCGCTCGGGAATGTGTCCGGGAAACCCGATCCCGCCGCTTTCTTCGAACCCCAGGAGGACTCCACCGCGGACCATTTCCACCGCCACATGTTTGAATCCAACGCCGGTCTCCACCAGTTCGAGCCCGTAGTGTTCACACATCCGGTCCACCAGGGTGGTCGTGGTCAACGCCTTCACCACGCGCCCGGTCTGCCTGCGGTTCACCACGAAGTGACGGAGGAGCAGGCAAATGATCTGATGGGTCGTCAGCACCCCGCCATCCCCGAGCATTCCCCCGACCCGGTCGGCGTCGCCATCCGTGACGAGGCAAAGATCGTGCGGGTGCTCCTTCAGCCATGCCGACGAACGCGAAAAATTTCGTGCAATCGGCTCGGGGCTCACGCCACCAAAGAGCGGATTGTGTTCCGCGTTCAACGTGGTGACAACACACGACGTCCCCGCCAACAACTCTTCAAAGCATCCCGCACCGACACCATGCATGGCGTCGTGGGCGAACCGCAGCTTTGACGCTGCGATCAAGTCGAAGTTCACGAGCTTTCTGCAGGCGGCATAGTGTGGCTGTCGGAGATCCCGGACGTTGATCGTCTTTCCCCGCAGTGCGTGTTCAAACGCCGACCATTTGATCGGGGAGGCGTCCAAAACCTCCTCGATTCCCTGACACATCGCCGTCTCTGCCGCGCCCCCATGGGAAGACTTGACCTTGAATCCATTGAACTCAGCAGGGTTGTGACTCGCGGTAATCATGACGCCACCCACCGCCCTTTGCGACTTCACCGCGAGGGAAACCGCGGGAGTCGGCACCGGTGAGTCCGACAACACCACTGCGAATCCGTTCCCCGCCATCACCTCCGCGGTGCGCCGTGCGAAACGGTCCGAAAGGAACCGCCGGTCATAACCCACCACTACCTTCCGTTCGGCCCCGGGCACCGGATGTGACTTCCAATAGTCGGCGGTCGCCTGTGCCACACGCGACAGGTTTTCAAAGGTGAAATCCTCCGCGATCACAGCGCGCCATCCATCCGTTCCAAACTTGATCTTTGCAGGCATAAACCCCGGCCGGGAGGGAACCATACGCACCCGCAGGGTGGGAAGGGTGTAAGGGGCTGCTTCGCCCGAAAGGATCTTCTCCGCCACGTCCCTTCCTTACATGTCGCACGTCCAACCAGGACAAAAATCAATCCGCCAAAAGAAGACGGACATAGGTATCTACGTCGGAGAGCAATGGAGGCAAACCATAGCGCGTCACCGGACCGGTCGCCGTGACTACCGGACCCGTGGCAACCCAAGAACCGTTAAGCGTATATAGGGTTTCAACCCGATAGCGTCGTCCAGGAACCGACGACCATTCCGCCACCCACGTTCCCGGCGATTCCTCCAAAAGCCTAAGTTGAAGGAAGGAGTCGGCACTCCGCGGATCCGTGCCCGCCGCGAATTCCTCCCGGTTGGAGACACCATCTCGATCAGAATCCTCCTCCCCGGTCCCATCGAGTCCCCCCAATGCGGACGTCTCCCAGGCATCTTCCAGGCCATCACCGTCGACATCCTCCGGCAGAAACATGCGCACGAAGTCCGCGGCCTGGTTCAAATCCCCGGCAAGAACCCCCGCCGAACGCGTCGCCACCCACAATTCCCCCGGCCGGGTACCAAAACGGGCCCGGTAACTGCCGAGATCCCAAGGCACGCGAGTCTGAGAATTCCGAGTGACCAACCGCGTCAAACCCGTCCGTCGATCAAACACCGCTATATCATCAGCATCGTTGTCATCATCGGGAGCCCAATCGCCAGCAGACGTGCGAAATGCCACCCATCGACCGTCGGGACTGAAGGAAGGCCCGTCGGAGTCCCCATTCGAGTTCAACCCGCGAAGCCTGCCGGGGATCTCCGTCCGCTCTCCTTTTTGGAGGTCAAGCAGATATACCCGGAAACCAACATTCCCATTTTTCGAAGCCGGCGGCGTTCCCTGCGGAATCGCTGCGTAGGCGAGCCATTGGCCATCCGGGGACACGATGCCGTCCTTGGAGCTTGAATCCGGAAAATCCTGCGGAAAGGCCACCCGTCCATACGTTCCGTCCGGCAAGCGATTCAACACCAGAGGCGCGCCCGCGGCCCTGAAGCAAACAAGGTGACTGGCGTCCGGGCTGATCAGGATTTGTTCCACCGCACTGTCCGAAGCCGTCACCCTCTCCGGAGGCGCGTCGGATGCCGGGTCAAAGGACATCACAAACCCATTGCGGATAAAGAAGCCAACGGAACCGGAGGCTTCCAGTACCGGAGAAGTGGCGGAGGATCCGGTGCCCAGCGTCCGAAGGTCCCCTCGATCCAGGTCGCGAAATTGGATCTGAAAACCGGCGGGCGCTCGCCGAATCCAAAGAAACTTCCGGGCATCGGCACTCATGGCGAACTCCGTGACCGCGCCACCCGGGCCTGACGAAACCAGGAGAGTTTTGGACGCCACCAAATCCCGAACAAATAGGTCCGGCCGGTCATTGGTGTCCCCGGAGACCAGATTGGTGGCCCCACTGACGAATCCGACGCGGTTTCCATCGGACGAGATCGCAGGTTGTCCGGACGGCCCGTTGCCCGTTCCCGAACCGTCCTCGCGAAGGCTCACCAAAAGTGGCCGATCGGAATTCCGATCCTGAACGAGAACATCCCCCGCGCGGTTGTCGTCCTCAGGAACCAGATTCCCGGCCAATGAGGTCAAGACCCAGCGATTCCCATCCGCACTGAATGAATTCCCTCCCAGGCCGGAATGGCCGTCCGCGGTGCTCACCTCGACGGAATCCTTCCGAACGGAAAGCAATACTGGCAACGAACCGGCTCCGGACTGCAAGAAGAGGTCCCCGGCCTCGTTGAGGTCCGGATCTACGAGGTCAGAACTCGTGGATTCGAAAATCACACCGCCTTCCGTCCCTGACAGGATCAAGTTTCGGGCGTCCGAGGCATCCGCCGTTGCCGGTGTCCGAATCCCGGTTCCCGGATCCAAAAGGACATAGCGCGTCCGGGACCCGCTGAGTCCGGGAACCGCATTGGTGTCGGCGGTTGAAATCAGGAGCCGTCCCCCGGGTGTCCATTCCAAGGGCGTCCCGATCAGTCCCTTAGCCGTCGGCCCTTCGCCCGAAACGATGCGCCGGACCGTTCCGAACGCCCCCTCCGATTCCCAGACAAAGAGTCCGTTGGTGTAACCCGCAACTGCTGAACCCCCCTGTACCAATTCAAACGCCGTCCGCCGGTTGCCCTCGCCGTCCTGAGTCGCGAGTGAGATTCCAGCGTTGCGCTGTATGGGCATTCTCGAGGTCAGGTGCAAGACCTCACCCGAGACCAGGTTGAATTGGAAGATGCCGAGTTCCGGCGTCGGGGACACCACGGGCGGTACCGCCGCGGTCAGGAATGCCCCGTCCCGACTCAGGCTGAATCCGCTGACCGGATACCCGCCCACAACGGTCGGCACGGATCCATTCGTGATCCGCATCTGGATCAGGTTGGTCGGGTCGAAATTGCCTCGATCAAGACGGAAGACATAAACCTGCAAGCCCCGCACCTGCCCGGACGTTAGCCGGGCGAGATTCGGAACCGTACTTCCAAAGGCAAGCCAACGTCCGGAATCGTCAAACTGGGGTGCGAAGGACTGCAATCCAGCCGTCCCAGGAGTAAACGGAACCAGCGGACGGGTGAGGTTGAATGTGGATCCCGATTCTCGATGGTGAAGATAAACGAGTCCCCCGGAGACAAAGGCCACCCGATCCCCGGCGGGATCCATCGCCAAAGGAGCTTCCAAGGGAACCCCGCGCCCCTGGAGCAGGGGCTCCACGGCCGGAAACGGGATCCGGCGCGTGGATTGAGCGATGCGGTCCCGAAGGTAAAACCTGACCCCAGGTGGTGCGGTTTCACCCGCCACCAGGTTTCCCGCTTCGCTCTCAAACGCCACCCAACGCCCATCCTCCGAAATGACTCCCTGGTACGTGTTGCCGTCGCCTCCGTTCCGACCGTCAGGAGTTACACTCACCAGGCTGACCTCGCCGGTCGTCTGATCCCGAACAAATAGGTCCGCCACAGGACCATTGTGGACATGGGTCACCAGATCATCCGCCGTGCTGGTCCAAAGGAGGAACTTTCCCCCCGGCGAAAGTCGCGCACCTCCGGATTCCCCGGAAGCCGTCACGGACCGAGGCGCCGCCGGATCCCGGGTTGCCAAGGGCAAGGGTTCACCCGTGGCCCAAGTCAATGTGCCAACAGCCCAAAGCGCCGATAGTCCCAGACCCCGCAAGGCCACCAAGGCCCCATTTGCCATACGACGCGGATTCATGGTCCGACAATGGACGTTCGGGCATAGGCCCACCGAAAATCCGGGTCCCGTCCCGACGGTGTCACCCCGGGAAACTGGTATCGGACCGGAACCACCGTCCGCTCGCTTTCCCAGCGATGAGTCTCCACATGGGCATCCGCGAAGAGAAAATTGGCGGACCGCTCGTGGAACGAGCCCGGCCAATCCGTCCAGCCCGAGGGTCCCTGGACCGCGGTGAAAAAGGTCGGATCGTTGATGCTGTCCGGATGCTCCTCCAGCAGGACAAAATATCCGGCAGGGTCTGGCACGTCCTCCATTCGAATGAACTGGCGAAGGGTGCCAATATTGAAGCTTTCCGATCCAAAATACCCGTTCATTGAATAACTGCGCACCCGCGACCGCCAGCGCCGCGAGACCTGGATCGGACTCAGGTATCGATCCGCCGGACACCTAAAGACCCGGGGGTCCCGCCCCACGTAGGGCACAACGGCCGGGGTGAGCACTGATTGTTCATCGTTCCCGCCCAACTGGACATCCCAGGAGACAAAGCCGGTCGCCCACACCTCCCTCCCCCGGGAGGTGTCCGCCCCCGCCGGGGTCCCTATGAGCCTGCTGGTGTGATCCAACGCATACGATTGCCACGCCTCCCCCAGGTGACGAAAATTCGAGCGACAGAAAACGTTCTCACTCGTCGACCGGGTCCCGGCACCTGCGGTTAGAAACAGTCCCGCGAGCAGTGCTGCGGCACCCAGAAGGGACAAGACATCGCTCCGCGCGAAACCCGCATCTGGTCGACGACAGGGTCCGAGGTTCATCAGAAAGCAGGGGACGAAAACTGGAGTCCGGGAGGCCCTGCTTAGCTACTGAAGCGAGCAGTCGGACGCAAGCCACATTTCCCCCTAGAAAACCGCGCAGTCCGCCTTACTTCAGGGGCATGCCCGGCTCCGGCTTTCCATTGGTCGTGAGGATCTGAAAATGATGCACCCCCGCCGCCAGCGGGTGCTCACTGGTCCAGACGATCTTCCGCTCCGGAGTCACCTCAACCATCGAAATGCCCTGATTCGCCGCATGGCTTCCCACCACGGTGTTGCCGTTGGCAAGGCGCTGGGATCCGCAGGGATCCTTGAACAGTCCTCCGACATCCTCATTGGTCACCTTCCAGACCAGACTTCCGGCCGGATTGAACTCGGCCACCTTGTTGCCGTGGGTCAGGGACACGAGAGTATTGCCATTGTCGAGGCGGATGGCGGTAAACGGCCAGTTCTCGGCAGGGCGGCCTCCCAACTCCGCCAGGTCGGTCCGTAGAACCCCGACCACCGCGCCCTCCGGCGTGTACTCCTTCACTGCAAACGCGAGGAGATGCGGGACGAGATAGTTTCCGTTTTTCAACTGTCGCGCCATGCGGGTCTGCATATGCGCATTGTCCGTCTCCGGCTGCAGGGGGAATTCACGCATCACCGTCCCCTTTGGTCCCACTTCCAGCAGGCGGGGCTTCGGACCCAATTCCGTCACCAACGTGTTTCCGTTGTACAGGCGCTGGGTGGTTCCAATCTCCTTATTCTCGGGATTCCGTTCGTAGGCAAACAACACCTGCTTGCCCGGGGTGACCTCTTCGACCCGATCCGACCACGCCAGGAGCACATTTCCGTTGGGGAGCACGAATCCATCCCGCGTTCCCCCGCGGTATTCCCACGCCGGCTGTCCATCCTCACTGATGATGGCGGTTCGCCCTCCGAGAACGAGGTAGGAATGCCGAATGGGACCCTCCGTTGCCTGGAGCAGGGAAAACACGGAGGCGGATACAGCCAAAATGAGGAGCGGACGCATCATGGGAGTTCCAAATCTTCCGGTGGAATCGTTTCCGGCCCAAGCAAAATTCCCGGTCCCGTTGAAGGGAAATGATTCCAAATCCGTCGGTCGAATCGCTAGTTTCCTGAGGAAGCCCGCATGTATTGCCCGAGACTCCCCGTCCAACTTCTGCCCTGGGTGGCCGGAGGAATCCTGGCCTGCCTGCGTCTGACCGCCGGCGAAGCCTCGACGGCGGCGGCCACTCCTGGAAAAGGGGAACTGGACATCGCCGCCCGAAAACAATCCCAGGCGTGGCTCTGGGCATCCCCGCGTTCCATTCCACCTCCGGAGGTTCGGAACTCCGATTGGCCCCGCGATGCGGCGGACCGCTTTATCCTTCACCGCTTGGAGACCGCCGGACTATCCCCCGCCCCCGCCGTGGATGACCGGACTTGGCTCCGGCGGGTTCATTTCGGAATCACCGGACTTCCGCCCACGCATGAGGAGATTCGCGAGTTTCTCGCGGATTCCGCACCTGGCGCCCGCGAACGGGTGGTCACCCGCCTGCTCGCCTCCCCCCACTTCGGGGAACGATGGACTCGCCATTGGATGGATCTGATGCGCTACGCGGAGACGCGAGGCCATGAGGGCGACTACGCCATCGCGAATGCCTGGCAGTACCGCGATTACCTCATCCGAACCTTCAACGAGGACCTCCCCTACGATTACTTTCTTCGCGAGCACCTCGCGGGCGACCTCGTCCAACCACCCCGCCTCCGCCCGGGGACGCGAATCAACGAATCCGTCCTGGGAACCGGCTGGGCCTTCCTCGGCGAGGAAAACCACTCCCCCGTGGATATCCGGCAGGACGAATGCGATCGCCTCGACAACAAGGTCGACGTCTTCACCAAGTCCTTCCTCGGGCTCACCGTGTCCTGTGCCCGGTGCCATGACCACAAGTTCGATCCTATCCGGACGCGCGACTACTACGCGCTGACCGGATTCCTGCTCGGCTCCAGCTACCGGCAGGTGCGGTTCGAATCCATGGTGAACAATCACGAGCAGGCCGCGGCGCTCCAGGCGCTCCGGGCCGACTCCCTGCCCGGATTGGCCTCGGGCATGGCCCGTTCGATCCGTGAGGTGATCCCGTCGATCGCTCCCTCCCTGACCACCGCCGCCGAACTCTGGACTCTGCCATCAACGACGCCTCCAGGCTCCGCTCCCGTTCGCACGAATTCCAACCCGCTCGACCCGCGGACCCTGGATCGTTGGAAAGCCCAGTTGGCCGAGGCCTCCAGCAATCGGGTGCACGCGCTGCACGGATTCGTCCGCCGCCTCCAGAACGCAACGCCTTCGGAGACTGAATCCAACCCATCGCAGCCACCGAACGGTCTTCGAGTCCTTGCGAACTTCACCCGCCCCGGCCTGCAGCCGTGGAAAGCCGACGGCGAAGCCTTCGGACCCGGTCCCCTGCCGGCCGGGTCGCTCCTCCCGGGCACCCGCGCCGAGGATCCCATCGCTGGGGTGATGACCTATGGCGCCGCGCGACGCGACCCCTTCTGGAACCGGCTGGCAAACGCTCCCGGGAATGAGGATGACAGCGGCCGACTCGCCGCCACGTCCCGATCCGGACGCATGCTCCGAACTCCCACCTTCGAACTCGCCGACGGACACGTCCATTACCTCATCCGCGGCAGGACGCGGGTCTATGCCGCCGTAGATGGTCACATCATGCTGGAGGGTCCGCTGCACGGAATCCTGACCAAGTCCTTCGACAGTGGTTCCTCCAGCGAACCCCGCTGGGTCAGCCACGATCTTTCCGCCTACTCCGGTCACCGGACGCACATTGAGTTCGGTCCGGACGGCGATGCGCCCCTCGAAATCCTGGCCGTCGCGGAATCCCCCGAAGTGCCGGCCTGGAATCCGGTGGCGGGAACCGTGGTGCTGTCGACGAACCACAATTCTGCGGCAGACCTGGCTGCCGAGTTTGGTGCGGTCGTCGCGGAGGCCTGCGATTGGCTCGCGGGCTTGGAAACTCCCCAAAACTCTCCGCCGCCTACCGACAAGATTCTCATCACCGCCGACTGGATCCTGCGCAACCGCGACCTGCTGGGCTTTAAACCGGGGTCGAGCCTCCAGGAGAAGGCCGCCCGCTACCTGAAGGCCGAGTCCGAAATCGCCGCCAACGTCCAATGGACGTCCCATACCGCCTTGTCGTGGTTCGATGGGACCGGAGTGGATGAAAACATTCTCGTCCGGGGTAAGCCCTTCAGTCCCGGAGGACGGGCACCGCGGAGTCTTCCGGAGGCATTCCCGGGAGCGCGGCCGATCTCTGATGAATCCTCCAGCGGACGCCGCGAACTAGCGGACCAGTTGACGGATCCGGGGAACCCCCTCGTGGCCCGCGTCCTGGTCAACCGCGTCTGGCATCATCTTTTCGGGCGCGGCCTGGTGCCCACCGTGGACAACTTCGGGGCCCTCGGCGAGCGGCCCACCGATCCCGAACTTTTGGATTATCTCGCGTGGCAGTTCGTCCATGAGGACCGCTGGTCCCTCAAGCGCCTGATTCACCGTCTGGTCCTCACGCAGACCTATGCGATGAGTCACCGGGACAGCGATCCCCGGGCGCAGGAACTCGACCCGGCCAACAATCTTTGGCACCGCATTCCCGTCCGGCGTCTCGAAGCCGAGGCGATTCGGGACTCCCTGCTCACGGTGTCCGGCCGCCTGAATCCCAAGGTCGGAGGCCCACCCGTTCCCGCCTACCTGAATGAGTTCACCGTTGGCCGCGGCCGTCCGGACAAAAGCGGCCCCCTGGATGGCGACGGCCGGCGAAGCCTCTACCTCGCGATGCGTCGGAACTTCCTGTCCCCGGCCCTGCTGGCTTTTGATGCCCCCACTCCCTTCAGCACGGTGGGAAAGCGCAACGTCACCAATGTTCCGGCGCAATCCCTGGCCCTGATGAACGACCCCCTGTTCCACGAGCAGGCCCGCGTCTGGGCCGAGCGAATGCTGCGCGAACTGCCGACTGCCGAACCCGCCGAACGGATCGCGTGGTTGTTTGAAGGCGCCTACGGGCGCCTGCCCACTGCGGCGGAAAGACAGGATTGCCTCGAGACGCTGGCGGAGCTGAGACAGCTTCACGGGAAGGAGTCCCCGGATGCGGAGTCCTGGACCGACCTCTGCCACGCGCTGCTGAACGCCAACGATTTCATCTACGTGATGTAGCATGTCCCCCGGTTCCCAAGACCTCTTCCTCGACCCGCGCATCAATCGTCGCGAGATGCTCCGGCGCGCCTCCAATGGGTTTGGCGCCCTGGCCCTCGGCGCGCTCTTCGGGACCGACATGTCCCGGACCCTTGGCGCCACTGCGGGCACCGCGCACACGCTTCCCCCCGGCACTCCCCATTTTCAACCCCGCGCACGGAGTGTGATCTTCCTGTTCATGGAGGGGGCGGTCTCCCAGGTGGACAGCTTTGACTACAAGCCGATGCTGGCGAAGTACCACGGGGAGGACCCGCGCAAGGCCATTGGGAAGCTGGAGAAGACCCAGTTCGAGAACGTGGGCAAGGTCCTGAAGTCCCCGTGGGAATTCCGCCAATACGGACAGAATGGAACCTGGGTGAGCGACCTGTTCCCGCACGTCGGACGCCAAGTGGACGATCTGTGCATTCTCCGCTCGATGACCTCCAAGTTCCCGGAACACACGAGCGCGAATTACTTTCTCCACAGCGGACTCGGTCTCCAGGGGCGCCCAAGCCTGGGGGCCTGGGTGACGTACGGACTCGGAAGCCTGAACGAAAACCTGCCCGGGTATGTGGTACTCAACGGCGGACAGATCCCCTCGGGTGGACTCGACAACTTCGGGAGCGGATTTCTTCCTGCGACCTATCAGGGATCCCTACTCAATGCCCGCGGAACCCCGCTTGCGAATGTGATTCCCAGCGAATCCTCGGAACGCCTCCAACAGGTCAAGCAGCGCCTCGTCCAACGCCTAAATCGCCAGGCTCTCAAGGATGCCGGGGGCTCCGACGCCTTGGAATCCGCCATTTCCAATTACGAACTCGCCGCCCGAATGCAGGTGGCGATTCCCGACCTCCTGGAACTCTCCGGGGAGTCCGAAGCCACGCGCCGCCTCTACGGCATGGACGCCCCGTTCGAGCACACGCGCACCTACGCCCGCCAGTGCCTGCTCGCCCGGCGCATGGTCGAACGCGGGGTCCGGTTTGTGGAACTCACCATTCCCATGGTGGACGGCTATTCCCGGTGGGATGCCCATGGGGGCCTAATCAAAAATCACGGCGACAACGCCCGCGCCGTGGATCAACCCATCGCCGGATTGCTTCAGGACCTGCGTCTACGCGGCATGCTCGACGAGACCCTGGTGGTATGGGCCGGCGAATTTGGCCGGACTCCCTTCGCCCAGGGCAGCGACGGACGCGACCACAACGAATATGCCTTCACCGTCTGGATGGCGGGCGGCGGTGTCCGAGGAGGAATCTCCTACGGTGCGACGGACGACTGGGGCTACAAGGCGGCCGTCCAGAAACTGGAGATGCACGATTTACACGCAACCATCCTCCACCTGCTCGGACTCGACCACGAACACCTCACCTACCGTTTCGGAGGACGCGACATCCGCCTGACGGACGTCCGCGGCGAGGTCATCCGGGAAATCCTCGCCTGAACCCAAGCGAGGTTTACTGAGTTTCCATCAATAAACGATCGCTCCCGGACGTCCGTCTGCCCGCGCAACGGACTCTCCCGGTCCCGCCCCGCCCTCGAATTCCTTGAATCCCGACTCCCAACCCGCCGGAAACGGACGCGGCGCCCTATACCTGGTGCTCGCCGGGGTTCTGGCCTGCGCGGCTTGGTGGATTCCCGCGCGCTGGAGGTCCCTCCATCCCGCAGTGGTCCAGGCGGCCGCTGCCGGGACGCCCACGCTCCCGGATCTCGCTCTCGTTGCGGCGGGTCAACAACGGGCGGGTCTCGCCCAGCACCTTCGCGATGCGGCAGCAGAACTCGGAATCTCCAAAACCAACGAAATCGATGCCGCCATCGCCTCTCACCGGACGGTTTCCCCGGAGGTTCGGATCCTTGGGGGCCCTGATCCAGATATCAGCGGACTCGTTCCCGCGCTGGCGGGCTTGGTCCCGGGCAACCAACCCTCAGCCGCCGATATCGTTTTGCAGGAACCGGTCCGCAGACGCCTTCGTGCCGGCCTGACCGAATCCCATTCCCCCGGGGTCCAGTCGCTCCTCAGGACCCTGGACCTGCCGTGGGAACAGTTCGCCCCGGCGGGGCAGCCGGGCGGACAACCGCTGGAAGCGATGGTGGTGCTCACCGCCATCCTCTATGAGCGGGAACGTCTCTCCCCCGCCCTGGCCTCGGGAATCCGGGAGTTGTCCGAAGCTGCCCCGGGCGATGCCGCGGCCCGACAATCCCTCGAGGAGTTTTATCTCGATCTTCTCTTCCTGTCCCGAAGGCTCGACTGGACCTCTCTCGCCGAATTGACCCGGAAGTTTTCGTCACCTGCGGAGTTCCATTCCTTCACGGAGACCGTCCGGTCGGCACCCGACCAACTGACCCTGCTCTACTCCAGTGCCTTGATGTCCGGAAACCCCTCTGGCGTGGCCCGCCGTGTGGAACTCCCCGACGGGACTGGACGCTCCACCCTCGCCGCGGCTCTCCGCCAGGGCGCGGGGTCAGTACAGCTGGTCGCCGAGGATCCCCGGCCCGTGCGGTTTGGTCCCGGCGCGCCCGCCGCCCTCGCGACCGCGGTCCTCCGACAACCCATCCTCTGGACCAGCATTCGGACGTCCGCATTGGTCATCGCCGGATTTCTCGTGGCCCTCAGTCTCCACGCCTGGTCCCGAGCCAACCTGCCCCCAACGGAGTCCGGACGTCGTTCCGGATTCCTGACCGGGATCCTCACAGCCATTTTGGTCGGCGGATTTCTGGTCTTGGCCGGAGAACCTTTGCCCATGCGGACTCGTCCTCCGGGAAAACCCCGGCTGATCCTGGACGCTGCCGCCTTGACGAAACCGTCCGCCGTCGCGAATTCATCCCATCCACGAAGGAATCTCATGGAGTCCTCAACGCTCATTACCCTGTTCGTCTTCGGTGCCCTCCAGATCACCGTGTACATCGTCTGTCTCCGGAAGATCGGGGAAATTATGCGCCTGCCCGAGTCGGCGGCTGTACGCCTGCGCCTGCTGGAGAATGAGGAAAACCTCTTCGACACCGGCCTCTACGTCGGCATCGGCGGAACCGCCACGGCGCTTGTGATGCAAGTGCTTCAACTGGTCGAGGCCAACCTGTTGGCCGCGTATGCCTCCAATCTCATGGGCATCATCTGCGTCGCGGTCGTGAAGATTGGACACGTCCGCAACGCGCGCCGGCACCTCATTCTGGAGACCCAGTCCAGTGCTGCACCCGGAATCACCGTATCCGCCGTCCAGCCCCCGGTGCCGAACCCGTTCACGACGCGATGAACCGGACGCTCCTGCTCATTCTCTGCGACTTCCTGCTGCTCAATCTCCTCGCTTTGACGCGGTGGGATCGGAGCGAGCCGGAACCCCAGCCCGCGCCCCCCTCCTTGCCGCGCACCGCCGCCGCCAGTCCCCGGGAGGACCTCGTGGCTTCGCTCCGCGAGGCGCTGGTTCAGGAACAGGCGCAACGGGAAGCCCTGTCCCGCAAACTCGGCAGTGAACTGGGTGCCCGGGAGGCAACGGTCGCCCAACTGGAGGAGAAGCGCCGGCAACTGGAGGCAACGCTGGGCCAGACTCGTCAGTCCGCCGCGCAACTCGACGAACAACTCGCGGCCCAAAAGCAGCAGGCGGCCCAGGTCCGTGCGCAACTGGACCTAACCCAGGCGCGCCTCGCGGAGGCCGCCAAGACCCGGGAGACTCTTGCGGAGACCGTCCAGACGACCGAGTCGGAGCGCCGAAAACTGGCCGAGGAATTGGAGCGCCAGCGGAAGCAGGCCGAAGCTCTCGCCAATGCCCGCACCGAGGCGGAACAAAGGGTTTCCAACCTCAATGCCGCCGTCTCCGCAGCCGAGGCGGAGAAGCGGCTACTCCGGGAGAACCTCGCCGAACTCCGCGGTCAGGTGGCCCGGGCGCAGGAGGAAAAGACCCGGCTCCAGGAGCAAACCACGGCCCTGGCAAAGGGGGTCACCCAACTCGCCAAGACCTCGGAGGAGTTTCATCAGGAAGTGCGAGAGAACACTCCCATCAACGCCAACCAGCTTTACGCGGGGTTCCTGACCAACCAGGTCTCGGTGGGCGTATCGGGCATCGGCAATGGGTTCTTTGGATCCACGCCCAAGGAAAAGGAAACCTCCACGCTGCTCGTCACGGATGGGACCTCCACGGTGGCGCTGATTCATGTCAATGAGACCCCGTTCAGCTTCACGATTCCGGGGTTTGGACTGGGCGACCTCGCAGCCCGCGTCAGCCGCGACGGCACCGCGTTGACTTCGGGGCGTCCCTACCTCGCTTCCGGGGATCTCCGCATTGTCGGCGTCCCCGTGGAGGGCGCGCAGGTGCAATCCCTCGGATTGCGGGCCTACCCACTCGCCAAGAATCCGTACAAGTTTCCCGAGGCCGTCCTGTTGAGCCGGGGAGGACGCAAGTACGGCGAGGTGGAGTTCAAGCTCGATCCCCGCATGCCCGAGTTCGTGAAGATGAAGAACCGGCTGTTCAGCGGCGTGTTTGGGGAATTTTCGCCGTCCGCCGGTGATCTCGTCCTCAGCAAGACCGGGGAGCTCCTCGGGGTCATGGTCAACAGCGACTACTGCGCTGTGCTCCGCAACCTCCAGCCCGCGCCCGGCGGGGTGTTCGAAGCCGGCCTGAGCCGGGAGGCGATGGGCAAGCGTCTCGAGGCATTCCGAACGCAGATCAACAACCTGCCCCTGCCCCTCCAGTGAATTCAGGGTGGCCGAACCCGCGGATGTCTGACCGCGGAATCCTGGGAACTCCAGATCGGCTCAGGGGCAGTCAGAAGATTCTTCCCAAGAAACAGGGACCTCTCCACGTCTTCCCAACATGAGACTGACGAATCATTTCATGGGTTCCTGGATGGCCATCCGGCTCGCAACCCTCATTGGGGCGCTGGGCCTGGTCACCATTCCGGTTGCAGCCGCCAAATTGGCCATCACGGTGACTCCGGCCAATCTCCAGGCGAACGGCTTCTCCCTGCAGGTGGAGGATCGGACGGACGGGATGCGGGTGTTCACGCTCCGCCGTGATCTCACCCAGGCGCCATCGGTTCCCGCGGGTTCCGGATTGCGGATCGCGAGATCCGCGACCCTGCGCATCGTGGGTGCGTCCGGGTTGGTCGGAGAGTGCGAGGTCGCTCCGGAGACGCGCAAGTCCCAGGGCGCCGTGGTCTATCACTTCGCCCTGGCGCGCGAAGGTCTCGGTCATTCGAGCCTCATCCTTGCCGAGGACCAGGACTACGAGGATCCCACGCGGGAACACCTGATCGGCGGTGGAACCCATTTCCAATTCGACCTGTCCCAATTCGCCCCGAAGCTTCCCGGGCTCGGCACTCCCCGGTCGCCATAACCTCGCCGCGCGTCACGTGGGCTTGCAAAGGCGTCCCCGCAGCCCCCGGCGTTTGTTTGACTGAAATCAAGGCGCTCGCGTCCGGCGTGCGGACACTCGCGTCCGATGACGCCACGGATCAATCTCGGAGGTGGGCCATGCTGAGCAAATCACAGGCCCGGACGTTCTTTCTCGGAGGCACCGGAGTCTTCGCCGCCATCTTTCTCGCGCTGACCGCGGATTCCATGAAGCGCATTCCGGAATTGACGCACGCCGACCAGTTGACGGAGTCGGTGGTGCGCGGGAAGCGAATCTGGGAGGCCAACAACTGCATGGGCTGCCACACCCTCTTCGGCGAGGGCGCCTACTATGCGCCGGAGCTGACCCAGGTCGTCGAACGGCGCGGCAAGCCCTGGATCCGGCTCTTTCTGAAGGATCCGGAGAAGATGTTTCCCGGCGAGCGACGGATGGTGAACTACCGGTTCACGGAGAACCAGACCGACGACGTGATTGCCTTTCTGGAGTGGTGTGGCCACGTGAATCTGCAGGGGTTCCCACCAAAGCCACCCCTGAGGGATCTCCTCCGTCCCGCCGCCGTCACCGCCACCAGTGCGGCGGACCGCCAGCCCGAACTGTTCCGCACCATTTGCATCGCCTGCCATTCCGTGGGGGGCGTGGGGGGCGTGGTGGGCCCCGCCCTCGATGAAGTGTATCGACGCAAGACCCGCGACGAGATGCTCGTGTGGATTGCGAATCCCCAGAAACTCAAACCCGGCACTCCCATGCCCGTGATCGAGATGACGGACGCCCAGCGCGCTGAAATTGTGGACTACCTGCTCGGCCTTGCCGGACGCACGCCACCCCCCGCGAATGGACGTCCCGCCCCCAACACCCCCACGGAGGTTTACGAATGAAATACAAGACGCAGAAAATCGCCTATTGGTTCTTCGCGGCCGCCATGGGGCTGCTCGCCCTGCAGATCGTGTACGGATTCATCATGGGATTCGCCCGGATCGGCATGGACGGGCTCCATCCCTGGATTCCGTTCAACACGGCCCGGGCGGTCCATACCAATCTTCTCGTTGTCTGGCTGCTTTGCGGATTCATGGGCTCCGCCTACTTCATCATTCCCGAGGAATCAGGGCGTGAGCTCGAATGGCCCAGCCTGGCCTGGATCCAGCTGATTTCGCTTCTGGTCGTGGGAGTCATCGCCGTCTGCTGCTATCACTTCAACATTTGGGAAGGCCGGAAGTTCCTCGAGATCCCACGCCCGCTCGACTACCTCGTCGTCGTCAATGTCCTGATGTTCCTCGCCAACATCGGGGTCACGCTCTGGAAGGGAACCCACCCCACGACCACCGCATGGGTCCTCTACATGGGGCTGTTCTTTGCCGCGCTGCTCTACCTCCCGGGAATGATCCAGGAGGACAACCAGACCGTGGATTCCTTCTATCGCTGGTGGGTCGTTCACCTTTGGGTCGAGGGCGTCTGGGAGCTCATCATGGGCGGCATTCTCTGCTTCCTGCTCATCAAGCTCACCGGTGTCGATCGCGAGGTGATCGAGAAATGGCTCTACATCATCGTGGGTCTCACCTTCCTCTCGGGGATTCTTGGCACCGGCCACCATTACTACTTCATAGGCACTCCACGGTACTGGCTGGTGGTCGGCGGCATCTTTTCCGCATTGGAACCCCTCGCGTTTCTCGGCATGGCGGTATTCGCCATCGCCATGTCCCGCAAGGGCGGCCGTCAGCACCCCAACCGGATCGCGCTGACCTGGTCCCTGGGATGCGCCGTCATGTCCTTTGTTGGGGCCGGATTCCTCGGCATGGCGCACACCCTCCCTTCCATCAACCGCTTCACCCACGGCACGCTGATCACGGCCATGCACGGCCACATGGCCTTCTGGGGTGCCTACGCCATGATCGTTCTTGCAATGATCGCCTACGCACTGCCTCTGCTGACCGGACGCCGCCTCTGGGACACTCCGGCGGCAAACTGGGCCTTCTGGACGAGCAATATCGGAATGACCGGAATGACCGGTGCCCTCGCCGTGGCCGGCATCACCCAGGTCAACCTGGAGCGCCGCATCGGTCTGGATTTCATGGCGGTGCAGCACGAGATCGAAATGCATTTCGTGGGATTCCTCCTCGCAGCCGCCCTGTTCACAGTCGGAATTGCCCTCTTCATCTACACCTTCTGGCGCCACGGGCTCCCCTCCCCGGAAGCCATGGCTCCCGGATCCGCGGCGGACGCACTGGCGCCAGAACTCGCCCCGGAGGCGCGCTGAACTCCGCTGGACTGTCCCAGGATCGATCCGATGTCCCCCGCCTATCTTCCCGTCGGTCGAGAAAAGGAACTGTTTCGTCATGCCTGGGAATCCAAGGCCCCCCTGATGATCAAGGGACCCACCGGATGCGGAAAAACACGGTTTGTCCAACACATGGCGGCGGAACTGGGCCTTCCCCTCATTACCGTCTCCTGCAACGAGGACACCTCGGCCACCGACCTCCTCGGGCGTCACCTGCTCCTCGGCGGAGAGACGCGGTGGGTGGACGGCCCAGTCACCCGCGCGGTTCGGACGGGAGCGCTCCTGTACCTCGACGAAATCGCCGAAGCACGAGCCGATGCCCTGGTCGTCCTGCATCCATTGAGCGACCACCGTCGGGAACTGTTCCTGGATCGAACCTCCGAATCCCTCGAAGCGCCCGAATCCTTCATGCTCATCGTGAGCTACAACCCGGGATATCAGCGCAGCCTGAAGGAACTAAAACCCTCCACCCGGCAGCGCTTCGTTGCGGTAACCTTCGGATATCCGGACGAAGATCTGGAAGTGCGGATTGTCATCGCGGAATCCGGAGCGGAACCCGCAGTGGCGCGTCGCCTCGTGCAAATCGCCCGGAAGATCCGTTCCCTGACCGAACTCTCCCTGCTCGAACCCGCCTCCACCCGGTTGTTGGTGACCTCCGGCCGCCTGATTGTCCGCGGTGTGCCCCCCCGCCTCGCCTGCATGTCCGCCATTGCGGAACCGCTGACCGACGAAGCGGACACCCTCGAAGCGCTTCGACGGTTGATTGAGATCTCCATCTGATTCCGGACTCCTGACCCGAATCCGTCATGCTCGACTGGGAGGAGAACCTGTTCCTCGGGCTCCGCGCCATCCACCGACGCATTTTCGTCCGTCCTGAGGAGCGTCGCCGCGAATCGGTGCGCCGGACGCTCCGCGACCGCCGGGGCACCCTTCTGCCCCTCGCCACCCTGGTCGCCGGACGTCCAGTGGAACTCTTTGAAACCTCCGAGAACGCCCTGGGTTCCGGAACCCGAATCTTTCTTCCCCCGGAGTATTCCGTTGCGGCAACCCGTCTCGGGAATGACCTACTTTTTGACCTGCGCACCATTCTCGCCGCCCTCCGGGTGCGAAACTCCGGAACGCCCGGCTCCGTGTCCGCGCAGGACCTCGCGAAGTCCGTCCGGAAGGAGTTCCCGGGACTTGAGCCCCTGCTCCAACAGGCGGCCGGATCGCTGGCTCCCGGAGTGGATTTCTGGAGTCTATTTGGTCCCGTCCATCGCGAATCGGCAGCGCAATCGCATCCGATGCTGCCGCCTCCGGAAGCCCCCCCTTCGCCGGAAACACCCGCGAACTCAGTGACGGAACTTGAAGGCTCCGGTCAAACCGACGTTGAGGTTGCCATCTCCACGGGAGACGACGGACACGGCGCCGACCTCCCCACGCACACCTTTGAAAAGGTTGAAACCCTGGAGGAATCCGGCGCCGACAGCCGGAAATCCGATGAGGAGGACGAACTTAAGGAACATGAGGAGGCTCTGCGGGAACTGAAAATGCGGCGCGTCCTCCGCAGCCCGGGTCGGCCCCACTCCATCTACCGGAGCGACGTCATCCTGGACGGACTCACACTCGAAGTCGACGACTACGAGAGGACCGGGGGTATTCCCTATCCGGAATGGGATCACCGACGTGGGGAATACCGGACGGACTGGTGCTGGATTCAGGAAAGTGATCTCGCGGGGGGACATACCGAATGGGTCCAGCAAACGGTGGCGCGCCACCATAGTCTGATCCGCCGTTTAAGGCGGCAGTTCGCAGCACTCACCTCCGACTGGCGCCACCGTGCTCGACAACCGGTCGGCGTTGAATTCGATCTCGACGCTGTGGTGCAGTACGAGACGGACCGTAGAACCCTGCGAACCCCATCGGAATCCATCCATCAGGACCGCCGTCCCGAACCCCACGATCTCGCCGTCGTAATCCTGCTCGACGTCAGCTATTCCACGGACGCGTGGATCGACAACTACCGGGTGTTGGACGTGATCCGGGATTCGGTGTTTTGTGCCGGGGAGGCCCTGGAGGATGTGGTCCCCAGCCTAGCCCTCGCAGCATTTTCATCCAACACCAGGCGCAGCTGCCGATTCCAGTGGGTCAAGCGTTTCAACGCCGCCTGGACCACCCGCCGTTCAGGACTCGGGGAACTCGAACCCTCGGGTTACACGCGCATCGGACCCGCGCTCCGGCACGCTCAGGAGCAACTCCGGGCGTCCAAAGCCTCCCGCAAGCTGGTCCTGTTGATGACCGACGGACGTCCCTGTGACTACGACCACTACGAAGGCGTCTACGGGATGCAGGATGTCCGGAAAGCCATTGAGACCGGACGCTGCCAGGGCATCCAGACCCACGCCTTCGCCGTGGAAAAACGAGCCGCGGAATTTCTTCCCCGAATCTTTCGCCCCAACCATTACGACATCATCCCCAGGGCGGACCGCCTGGCGGACACACTATGCCGGCTCTTTGCGCGAATGCTGAAGCGCTGAGGTCTCCCCGGGGACTGTCATTTCGCACCCTTGGGTCCGGCCTCCTTCACCAGTGCCGCCACCGTCGCCGCCGGATCCTGATCAAGTCCGGACTGCTGATGAACGACTTCGCCCCGATCGTTCAGGACGGTAATCAGATTGGAATGCGAGTACTGACCCCGGACATCCTTCCGGTAATTCACCCCGAGGAGCGCGGCGAGTTCACGGACGTCGTCCCCCGTTCCCGTCAGGAGCGTCCAATGGTCCAGTCCCAGCCGATGGCTCGCACGATACTCAGCGAGCACCGCAGGTGTATCCCGTTCCGGATCGATACTGATCAGGAGAAAATCCACGGAGGGACGCATCGCGTCGGGGAGCGCGGCCTCAATCCGCTTTAGGTCTCGCACCAAAACCGGGCAGGCGTATTCGCAATGGGTAAAGAAGAGGACCACCACCTGGGGACGTCCCTCCAGGACCCTCAACCCAACACGAGCCCCGACATCGGAAGTCCAGACCGATTCCAATTGGTATAAGGACTTCCCGGTGGGTGGCGAATTGGTGGGTGCGGTGCGGCAGCATGGGGGACGCAAGGACGGAGGCTCCCCCGCACCCGCGAAACCAGTGCCACCGACAGCAGCACACAGCGACAACACCAAGCTCAGGAGAATACCTCCGAGGCCTGGGAGGAATCGGGATGAGTTCATGGCGGCGGATCGGAATTCCGGACGGCAGGGGTTGGAGCATCGAGGGCGCAGCGGAACCCGAGGTTGTGCAGGGTGTACGCCGCCTTGAGGGAACTGCGAAAACCGGTCCGGAGGAACGCAGGGAAATTGGATCGATCCGCCGCCCCGGAACTCCCGGCCCCACAAAAAAGCTGGCGTTCAATGCCGGTGTCACCCCGGGCATCCCCGGTCACCAGGGCGGAGTTGAAATCCGAGGTCCACTCCCAGACCAGACCGTGCAAATCATGAATGCCAAAAAGGTTGGGGCGGCCGGCCCGCACCGGCGGAAGCTCGGACGGCGTCGCGGTTCCGTACCACCGACGGATGGCCCCTTGAAACTCGGGATCCAGCGCACCGTCCGCCCGTGAGAATCCCAGTCCTGCGGCGTATTCCCACTCGGAGGTGGTGGGAAGCCGCCGACCGCTCCATGCAGCGTAGGCCCGCGCGGCAAACCAGGAGACATGAACCACCGGACGTGCCGCCGCGCGGATCGGGTCGGGCCCCAGGTCCAGGTCACCGCCCCAGTGCCGCAGGTAGCCTTCGTCGGCAAACAACCTAGGGACACGCGACCGACGCCACCGGGGATTCTGCCGGACGAATTCGAGAAACTCTCCGTTCGTAACCGGGGCCGCCTCCAGTTGAAACCCAGCCACGGATTGCTCCTTCGGTTCTTCGGGCAGACGAAACAGCGGAACATACCGGCCGCCGGGTAGCCCCACGAGTTCACGGCCGGCCGCAGCCTCCATCCCCACCCCTGCCCCCGCTGGCAGGGAGGGGGCCCCGTAGGCGGAGATCAAAATCAGCAGGATGACCGCAAGGCGTGCGTGTGGACGTGCGGGACTCATAGCGTGCCTATTGATGTGCCGACTCGGCCCGGACCCGGCGGACCTCGTCCACCGACACCGCGTCACCGCTGTTTCCCCAGGAGTTGCGAACAAACGTGAGGACATTCGCGATCTGTTCGTCGTTGATGGCAACCGGAGGCATCACGCCGTTATACGCCTTGCCGTTCACGGACACCGGACCGGACAGGCCCTTGACCACACCTCGGATCGAACGGTCCTTATCCGCCAGCAGGAAGTCCGACTTCGCCAGCGGGGGGAACACTCCCGGAAGACCAAGTCCCGTGGGCTGATGGCAGGCAAAACAGGTCTGCATATACACCCGCTTTCCCTTTTCCATCTGCACGTCTTTGTTAAGCCCGGCGATCTTCGGGTCACTGGCCATCGCCACTTTGACCTGAGCCTGGAGATCGGCGATTCGCCGTTCGCTGCCGGATCCGGCGTCCGCTTGCGAACCCAGGTACACGGCGTCCACTTCCTTGCCCGAGTACACCAGTAGATTCTCGGGTCCGGTGGCCTTCAGCATGCCCAGAGCGCCCTTGTTGAAGGCCCGGAACAGGGAATGATCCACCAGAATGTAGGTCCCCGGAACGTCCAGCTTGAATTCGACAATGGTGGATCCGCCGGCCGGCACGACGGTGGTCTGCACCTGTCGCTGATTGGCAAGCACACCGCCCTCTGAATAAACCTTCTCGAAAATCTCACCGATCACGTGGAACGACGACACCAGGTTGGGGCCCCCGTTCCCAAAGTAGATTCGAACGGTATCACCCACACGGGCCTTCAGGGCGCGGTCGCCCACCAGGGAATTGGCAGAGCCATTGAAGACGACGTAACTCGGCCGCTCGTCCTCCGCCTTGGCCTGGTCAAAGGATTGCAATCCCTCCTCCCCAAACCGGCCGGTGGTGTAGAAGTCCCCCTGAACGACATAAAACTCCTTGTCCACCGGGAGCATTCCCTCCCACGGCTCTACGAGGATCAGTCCATACATGCCGTTGGCCACGTGCATGCCGACGGGAGCGGTCGCACAATGATAAACGTAGAGACCTGGATTCATCGCCTTGAAGGAGAACTGCGATTCATGGCCCGGCGCCGTGAACGAACTCGCGGCACCGCCACCTGGTCCGGTCACGGCGTGCAGGTCGATGTTGTGGGGCATTTTGCTGGTCGGATGATTCTTTAGATGGAATTCGACCAGGTCCCCCTGCCGGACCCGGATGAACTTTCCCGGCACGTCTCCTCCGTAGGTCCAGAAGAGATATTCGACTCCGTCCGCCAGGGTCTTCACGACCTCCTTCACCTCCAGTTCCACGATGACCTTCGTCGCATGCTTCCGTGTGATTGGCGGCGGAACGTCAGGCGCCGACGTCAGAACGGCGATCTCCTCCCCTCGGATCGCCTGATCCACCCCCTTTGCATCCGGTCCACGCGGTTCCCCCAGGGAGGGAGTCCCTTCTGCGGAACGGATCGCAGGAGCCAGGAGAAGGCTCAAAATAAAAACGGCCGGCCGGTGCCAGCGACCAAGGGAGTCTCGGATGGAGTGGATATTCATTGGATTTGCCTTTCGCAGTTCGGCGATTCCGACCGGGAGGTGGTCTCACCGTGGGCGCAGTCTGGAACCGCACAGGAACTTGTCCCTTGACCGAAATCATGAACTCCGGGGTTTTCGCAAACTCCGGATTCCTTGACCCGCATCAACCCATTCCGGGTGACGCCTTGCATCACGCCCAGGACCCGATTCAAGTTCTGGACCGCCATGCCGCCCGTCTCCCAGTTCCGGCGCCTCGATGTTCGCCCCCTGATCGCCAGCGGCCAGGAACCGATGTCCCGGATTCGCGCAGTGCTGGCCTCCCTGCGCGACGGTCAGGGTCTGATGCTGATCGCGCCCTTCCTTCCGTCAGCCTTGATCGAACTGCTGGGCAGCGAAGGGTTTCAATCCCGGGTAGAACCCGGTGCCGGACGCGATTGGATCGTGTATTTCTGGCAGACCGCGGGTTAACGTTCCCCATGGCCGACATCCTTCCCGAACTGCGCCAGGCTGCCATCATCGCCTCGCTCCGGAGCTGCCAGCTATTTGCAGGATTAGGCACCACCGACCTTCAATCCGTCGCCGGACTGGTGGCGATCCGGACCGTCCCCAAGGATTCCTACCTGTTTCACGAAGGAGACCCCTCCGTGGGATTCTACCTCGTGCAAAAGGGCGCCATCAACGTGCACCGCGTCAACGCAGCGGGGAAGGAGCAGGTCATCCATGTCTTCCGGCCTGGTGAGACGTTTGCGGAGGCGGCCCTCGCGACCACCCATGGCTATCCGGCCGATGCCCGAGCGGTGGAATCCTCCCAGGTGCTCCTCATCGACAAGACAGGATTCATGGATCTTCTGCGGCGCCAACCCGAAATCGGGATGCGTCTGCTCGCCTCCATGAGCCTTCACCTGCGGGTCCTGGTCACCCAACTCGAGGATCTGACGCTCAAGGATGTGGAAACTCGGCTGGCAAACTGGCTGATCAAGCGATGTCCAAATCCCCAGAGCGAATCGCCGGTCTCGATCTCCCTCAAGGATACCAAACGGGTTCTCGCTGCGGAATTGGGGACGGTCAGTGAAACCCTGTCCCGAACCTTCGCGAAACTCCGCGCGCAGGGACTGATCCTCGTCAAGGGACAAACCATCAGCATCCAGTCGCCAGCGCGACTCTTGTCGCTCCTGCGCCGGAATCTCGGGGAGTAGTCACGCCAGGCCGGGGGACTCCCAAAACCTCCGAGACAGGAGCGCCAGGGCATTCACTGCCCCGGGCGTCCCTCGCCACACTTCGCCCTCCGCGTGTCCGGGAACAGGGGATTCTCGTTCCGAAAACTCCCCACTCCGCCCGTTGACCGGAGTCAATTCCCTCGTTCGCCAGTTCCCTCATTCTCGCGGTGAGGGTTCCTTCCTCTACCACCCGCCTTCTGAAGTCGGGGAGGAAAAAATCCAATCCACATACCTATGACCCGCTACCTCGTCCTGCTGCAGTTCACCGAACGGGGACTGAAGAACTTGAACATGTCCACGGCGCGCGCACACGCCTTCGCCAAGGCTGCGCAAAAGGCCGGAGTCACCATCGAGGGTCAATACTGGACCGTCGGCCGCTGCGACGGCGCCTTGATCCTTAGCGCCGAAAACCGGGGCCGCATTCACGCTCTGCTCGCCACACTTGCCGCGGCAGGGAATGTCCGCCCCGAGGCGCTGGAGACGTTCACCGATGAGGAATTCGATGCGAACCTCGGAAACTGAATCTCGTCCCCGTCTCCCGCCCGCGGGCCACAACTCCCAACCCCCATGACGCCACGCTCCAATCCACCCAGCCGAAACCTCCGCATCCGGCCGGCCTCAACCCTCCCTCCGATCGCCAAGGCCGGCATGGCATTGGCATTGGTCGGCGGCGGACTCCAGGCCGCCGATCCGGTCGCCACCACCAACGCACCTGCTGCCTCACCTGCGCCCGTGCCCGCGCCCTACACCTACCCGGCGCCGCAGTTCAATCCCCTGGCCTGGCAGCCCTATCCTGGCCTCCTCAACACCTGGCTCCGCGAGCAGTCCCCCGAATTCAACAAGTGGAACGTCGGCGCCTGGGAACGCTTCCGGTATGAGTCCCGCAATTACTTCGCCGCCAACGGCGCCGGGCCCCTGGCCGTGGACTTCAATGCCGCCTCCCCCGTCGCCCACAACAACTACTCCCTGTTCCGCACCCAGCTGTGGCTCGGCTACGCCCCCACCGAATGGATCCGCGCCTTCGTGGAGGCCTAGACAGTTCCCAGAACGGATGGCAGGGGAACCCCAATCCCCAGGCCAACAACGCCCTCGGATTCTTACCAGTACTATGCCGTCCTCGGGGATTCAAGCAGTTCCCCCTCACCTTCCAAGCCGGACGCCAGGAGCTCAGCTATGGCGAGGAACGCCTCATCGGCAGCTTCATCTGGGACAACATCGGACGCACCTTCGACGCGGCCCGTCTGCACCTCCAGAAGGACAAGTTCTGGATCGACGCCTTTGCCGGAAGCCTCGTGCTGCCCGTCAACCGCGGCACCGACGTCGTCAATTGGGACGAGGTTTTCTGGGGACTCTATTCCCAGACCAAGGGTCTCATTCCCAAGGGGGTCGCCGAGTTCTATTTCCTCGGGGACAACGCCAACAATAATTCCCCCAACAACGTGGGCACCGTCCAGAAGGGCAACTCACCCCGCGACATCTACACGCTGGGCACGCACCTGAAGTCCGCCCCGGGGGGCATCAACAGCTGGGACTATGATGTGGAGTTGGACGGGCAGTTCGGACAATACCAATACCCGAAGGCCACGCCGGTGGTGATCAACGGGGAGAAACTCGACCATCTGGCCTACGCCATCCATCTGGAGGGCGGCCACCACCAACGCCTGGCGCGCCCGCGGCCGGCGTCTTCTACAATCAGGCGTCCGGGGATCACAATCCCAACGACGACAAGCACACCACCTTCGTGAACCTCTACCCCACGAACCACAAATTCTACGGGTTCATGGATTTTCTCTCGTGGCAGAACCTGCAGCAGGTGGCGGTGACATCCACGTGGTTTCCCGTGGGGAAGCTCAAGGCGACCCTGAACTTCTACGTGGACTGGCTCCTGACCACCGAGGACTTCTCGTACAACGTGGCGCAGGGTGCGCGGACCACCGGGGGCTACGGGATCAATCCTAACAACCAAGCGCACTTCGGCGAGGAGCTGGACTTCATCCTGAACTACCCCGTCCTGAAGTGGCTGAACCTGGAAGCCGGCTACGGACACTTCTTCACCGGCCAATACGTCCAGGAATCCCTGCAGAACACCGGCGGCGCCCACGACGCCAACTGGTACTACGTCCAGGTCATCGGGAGTTTTTGAAGTTGGGTGTCCTCCCTTTTTTCCGAGGACGGTCTGTTGCAGGCCGACTCCTTACATTACCGGCGATCCTACTCCGGGCAACACCTGTGTCCGGAGCCGTGACGCTCGCAACTGTCCGCAACCCGCGTCCACGTCAATGCCCCGAAACTGGCGGAGCGTGCAGGGAATCCCGGCGGCCTGAATGACCTTCTGGAAGGCTTCAGCGGCGGCTTCGCCCCCGGTGCGCCCGTCGAATTTCTCGGTGGGATTCAACCGGATGAGATTCAGGTGGGCGTCGATTCCGCGGAGCAATTCTGCCACCCGCGCCGCATGGGACGGGGTGTCGTTTCGTCCTTCAATCAATGTCCAGCCGAAGAAAATCCGGCGCCGCGTCGTGCGGCAATAATCGCGGCAGGCAGCCAGCAGTTCGGACAACGGCCAGCGCTGGTTTACGGGGACCAGCGCGGTCCGTTCCTCCTCGGTGGCTGCGTGCAGGCTGACGGCGAGATTGTAGGGTTGCTGCTCCTCCGCCATCCGCCGAATGGCGGGCACCACGCCCACCGTGCTGATCGAGATGCGTCCCGGCCCCAGGTTGAGACCCCGGCGGTCACAGACGATGCGCAACGCCCTCATCACCGCCTCGTAGTTCTGGAGCGGCTCACCCATGCCCATCAGCACGAGGTTCCGAAGACCTGGGCTGCCCCGGCGCCGCAGGAGTCGCTGGGCCGCCACGACCTGGGCGACGATCTCCCCGGGACGCAGGTTGCGAACGAACCCCATCTGTCCGGTCGCGCAAAACACACATCCCATGGCGCATCCGGCCTGGGTGCTCAGGCACGCTGTGGTCCGGCCCGGATAGTCCATCACCACCGTCTCGATCTCCTGTCCATCCCTCAACCGAAGCAGCAGCTTGGTCGTCGCCCCATCGCCGCTCGGCACCTCGGAAACCACCCCCGGAGCTTCGAGGGTGACCGCCCCGTCCTCCCGAGCTTCCACCCAACGCCGGAGCGGAGGCAGGAATTCAGGATGTACGCCCAATCGGGAGTCGAGTTCGCGATAAAGAGCCCGCCACAACGCCCGTGCGTGGGGGGGCTTCAGTCTGTCCGCAACGAGTCGCGCCTCGAGCTGGTCGAACTCGAGATCGTGAAGAGAGGTTGCAGACATGGACGGATTCATCCGAACGCCGGACCCGGGTCCGGAGAGGCGAAGGTTTGTGCATGGGAACCATTTTTCAATCCGCAAGGAGGTCCCGGACATCGGCCCGTCACGGATTCACACCCGGGGTTGGACTTGACCCCATTCCCTGGAATCCCTCCTTTCACCCCGTGATGCGAACAGTCGTGCAATGGATGGGACTTCTGGCCACCGCGGTCTCCGTGGCGGCGGCCGCGGGGAAACCGACCACGCCAGCGGAGTTCGATACCACCTTTGCCGCAATCGAATCGTCCCGGGGTTCCACCAACGATCCGGCCCGCCTCCGGGAACTGTTCGACCTCACCTGGCGCTACCAGATGGTCGAAAGCCCCGAGAACGCGACCGGCGTGGGTTACCCCGGACTGAATGACCGGTGGTCTGACCTGTCGCCCGAAGCGATTGCGCGACGTCGTCGGGAATCCGGACGTCCCCTGAAAGTGCTGGCGTCCATCCCGCGGGAATCCCTGCAAGGGGATGATGTCCTCTACCGGGATCTCTTCGAGCGGCAGGTGCGGGAACAGATCGAAGGCGACCGATTCCCCGAGGAACTCCTCGCGATCAACCAAATGGGGGGGCCGCAGCAGGAGATCGCCCAGGTGCTGGGACTGATGCCCGTGCAGACCCGGGCCGACGTCGATGCCCTGCTCGCGCGCTTGCGCGGTGCCGGCGCCCGGGTCGCCGCAACCCAGTCGCTGCTGGAAACCGGATTATCCCGCGGGATCACTCCACCGCAAATCACGCTGCGGGATGTCCCGCAACAGGTCCTCAACAACATTCCCGAAGACCCGGAGAAAAGCCCGTTGTTCCGTCCCTTCCAATCCCTGCCATCGACTCTGTCGGAGGCGGAGAAGGAGCAAATCCGGGCCGAGGCGCGGACCCTGCTCCTTCAGTCGGTCTATCCAAAATTCCGCAACCTCCATCAGTTCCTCGTCGAACGCTATCTTCCGGGCGCCCGGACGAATCTGGCCGCCACATCCCTTCCCGATGGCCCGGCTTGGTATGCGTTCCGCGTGCGCCAGAGCACCACCACTCCCCTGTCTCCCGCGCAAATCCATGAAATCGGCCTCGCCGAGGTGAAGCGGATCCGGGCCCGGATGGAGGAGGTCAAGGCCGCCACCGGATTCCAGGGAACGTTCGCCGAGTTCCTAGAATTCCTGAGAAGGGATCCGCGGTTCTACTACGACCGGGGCACCGAGTTGCTCGCCGGCTACCGCGACATCTCCAAGCGCGTGGACCTCGAGTTGCCCAAAGTCTTCGGACGCCTGCCGCGCCTCCCCTACGGCGTCATGCCCATTCCGAGCTACGCCGAGCAATCGCAGACGACGGCCTATTACCAGCCGGGCGCCGCCTCGTTCGGACGTCCCGGGGTATTTTACGCCAACACCTACGCGCTGAACATGCGTCCCAAGTGGGAAATGGAGGCGCTGACCCTGCACGAAGCCGTCCCCGGCCATCATCTGCAGATCGCCCTCGCCCAGGAACTGGACGGCGTCCCGGATTTCCAGAAGCACGCGGGCGTGACCGCCTTTGTGGAAGGTTGGGCCCTATATTCGGAAAGCCTGGGACCCGCTATGGGGTTTTACACCGATCCCTATTCCAAGTTTGGCCAACTCACCTACGAGATGTGGCGCGCCATCCGGCTCGTCGTGGACACCGGCATCCACTCGATGGGATGGACCCGCGAGCAGGCCATCGACTTCTTCCGCGCCAACTCCGGAAAGACCGAGCACGACATCACCGTCGAGGTGGACCGCTACATCGTCTGGCCCGGACAGGCCCTCGCCTACAAGATGGGCGAACTCAAGATTAAGGAACTGCGGGCCTCCGCGGAAAAGGAGCTTGGCCTCCGGTTCGACCTGCGCGCCTTCCACGATGAACTCCTGGGCAAGGGCGCCCTGCCCCTGGAAGTCCTGGAACCGCGCATGCGCCAGTGGATCGCAAGTCAGAAAGTTCGGACAGAATAGCCCGGTCCATCGGCACCCTTCCTCGGCCGGCGGCAACCAGTAGGACCCGATCATCGAATTCGTTTGGTACCCGCCGCCGCCCATAGAAGCAGCGAAAATGAAGCCTCGGAATCTGATTTCGCTCGCTGCGCGATCCGCGAATTCATATCAGACTTGGTCCTGAACCTCTGACAGCCCGACGCATGACCTCGTCCCCGTTCATTCTCTTTGTCGCCCTGGCCGGAATTGCGGTCGCCAGTGCCAAGGATTTTGAAAATCTGAACTTTGATGAGGGCAGGATTCCGTCGTCGCCCGAGTCCTTTCAGCCGGTCGGTCTCGTTCTTCCAGGTTGGACCGCGCGGATGGGCGGCCACAAACTGACCGAGGTCTATGTTGGGTATCTCTTTGCGCATAACGGAAGTGTTACTGTCTCCCCTCAATACAATCAGCCCCCAACCTTCGAGGGCCGCTACGGTATCATCCTGCAGGGCGGGGCTGAATATCCCTCCACGTCCCCGATGGTCGATGCCTCCATCAGCCAATTGGGATTGATCCCCTGGGGCACCCAGAGCCTGTTGTTCCGCGCCAACTTTGGTTCCCCGACTGAGGTCCGAATCAACGGCGAGGCCATACCCTTTGTCGCCGTTGAGAACCTGCCCAATACCGCCCTGTACGGGGTGGACGTGAGCCGTTTTGCTGGGCAGGAGGTTGATTTGAGTTTTGTAAACTTCGCCCTTTCCGTCGGGCCCGGTGGCGCCGCCATCGACAGCCTGCGCTTCTCCTCCTCCATCACCGTGCCCGAACCGTCCACCTGGGCGCTGCTGGGCACCGGCAGCCTCGCGCTGCTGTGGGGAGCACGGCGGCGTGATACCCTCGGGAGGTGAGTGTTCCATCTCATGAAAAGTGGTCTACTCATCCTCTCTGTCGTCCTGGCCGGGTTCTCCACGGTTGGCGCCAAGGACTTCGTGAACCTGAACTTTGATGAAGGTTCCCTGCCAGAGGGGCCAGCTCCCGACTTCTCGCAACCGACCACGTTGATACTCCCCGGCTGGACCGCTCGAATGGGGGACCACGTTTTGTCCGAGATCCGATGGAACAGTACGTATCAGGATCACGGCTCCATCTCCCTCTATTCCTGGGGAGCTTCCGTGCAGGGACGATACGGAGTTTTCCTGAAGGGGGGTGCAGAGTTTCCATCACTTTCCCCAATCGTTTCCGCCTCCATCAGCCAGATCGGAATGGTTCCAGCCGACGCACAGAGCCTGCTCTTCCGCGCCTTCGGTGGTGACGGGTTAACCGAAGTCCGTCTCGACGGCACCGTTCTTCCCTTGATCCCAATCAGTGGCCAGGGCGCGGACCCAAACTTTGGTGTCGACGTCCGTGGATTTGCCGGTCGTGAGGTGGAGTTGAAGTTGCTGACCTACGCCGTCCCGGGCGGCGGCAGTAGCACCTTTTTCGACAGCCTGACCTTTTCGGCCGTCAGCGTTCCCGAACCCTCTACCTGGGCCTTGCTCGGCATCGGGGGCCTCGCGCTGCTTTGGGCCACAAGACGGAATCAAAACGCCGGCGGGTAAGTGTTCCACCCCGCCAAAGATGATCTCCCCATCGCTTCGACCCCGGGGTCCCGCCGCCATCACCGGGGACGCAGCGAACCTCTCGCGTGCCAGCGATCCCCTGCCGAAACGGCATCTCCCGACGATGTTCACGTAAGAATGCCCGCGACGCAGGCGGTGAGGTAGCAGGCCAGCAGTCCCGCCACCATGGCGCGTATCCCCAATTGGGCGAGATCACCGCGGCGCGACGGCGTGAGTGCTCCGATGCCCCCGATCTGAATCGCCACGCTGCCGAAATTGGCGAAACCGCACAGCGCATAGGTCGCCAGCGTGTAACTCCTCGGGTCCAGCCGAGTTTCCTGGGCAGACAGTGAGATGTAGCCGAAGAATTCGTTCAGGACGATGCGCTCGCCCAGGATCCTGCCCACGGCCAGGGCATCGTGGGGCGCGACTCCCATCAGCAGGGCAAACGGGGCATTCAGGTACCCGAGAACGTCCTGCAGCGGCTGGACGGTGTTCCATCCCAACCGACCGGCGACCACCGACAGCAGGGCGTTGGCCAGCGCCACCAGGGCGGTGAACGCGATGAGGATCGCCGCCACGTTCAGGGACAGCTTCAAGCCGTCGGCGGTTCCCGTGCAGATGGCGTCCATGCCGTTGACGGTCGTGCGCTCCGGATCCCGGTGCGCCCCCGCCGCCGTCTCGCTGACGTCGGTCTCCGGCTGCATGATCTTGGCAATCATCAACGCGGCAGGCGCACTCATCACCGAGGCGGTGAGCAGGTGCCCCGCGGGGATCCTCAGCACCCCAGTGTACACGGCCAGCACCCCTCCCGCGATGGTCGCGAAGCCCGAGGTCATCAGGCAGAACAGTTCGCTGCGGGTCATGCGGTCGAGATAGGGCCGGATGACCAGCGGGGCCTCGGTCTGTCCCATGAAGATGTTGGCCGCGGCCGCCAGGGTTTCACTCCCACTGGTGCCCATGGCCCGGCGCATCACCCAGGCCATCAACTTCACCACCCATTGCAGGACGCCGTAGTGGTACAGCAGCGAGGAAACGGCGCTGACCAGAATGATGGTGCCCGTGATGGTGATGGCGAGGAGGACCTCGTTCCCGGCGCCGAAGGCCTGCCCCATGGCGTCAGGTCGGGCGAGCGGACCAAAGACCAGCTGGTTGCCCGCATTGGCAAAGGCGATGAACCGGTCCACTGCAACCTGGAAACCCTGGAAGAGTTGCTGCCCGGGTTCCGTGCGCAGGATCAGGAGTCCCACAATGAACTGGAGTCCCAGGCCCCATGCCGTGGCTCGCCAAGGAAACCGGTCGCGGCGCGTCGATAAAATCCAGGCAAGGACGACCAGGACGACCATGCCGAACGCACTCACAAACCGGAGAGTCATCCGCGGCAACCTATCGCGGGAACCCGCGCCTCGCCCAGCCCCAAGACAGGCTGAAGCCTGCACTACACGCCCCCGTTCGTAGTCCGGCCTTTAGGCTGTCCCCTCTCACACCCTCCACCCCGAAGTAGACTTCCCGCCCTCGGGACAGGCTGAAGTCTGCACTACAAGCCCCCGTTCGTAGTCCAGCCTTAGGCTGCCCCCTCACACCCTCCACCCCGAAGCAGACTTCCTGCTCCTCGGGACAGGCTAAAGCCTGCACAACACGCCCCCGTTCGTAGTCCAGCCTGGGCTGCCCCCACGCCATCCACCCCGGAGCAGACCTCCGACCGAAGACAGGCTGAAGCCTGCACTACAAACGCCCGTTCGTAGTCCAGCCTTCAGGCTGCCTCCCCGCCCATCCCCCCGCGTTGAAGCTTGTCGGAAACCCGCCGGCACGGCTCACTTCGCGCCACATTTCATGCGCTGGTCCCAGTCCCTCATCCCCACCCTCAAGGAAGTCCCCGCCGACGCGGAGATCGTCTCCCATCAACTGCTGCTCCGTGCCGGACTCGTCCGGAAACTCACCGGAGGCCTCTACACCTTTCTCCCCATGGGCCTCCGAGTCCTCCGGAAGGTGGAGCGGATCATCCGCGAGGAGATGGATCGCGCGGGCGCGATCGAGGTGCTGATGCCGTCCCTCCAGCCCACCGAGATCTGGCAGGCCTCCGGACGCTACGAGGCGATGCGCGATGCGCTCTACAAGGTCCGGGACCGAGCCCAGAAGGAATGGGCGCTCGGACCCACCCACGAGGAAGTGATCACCACTCTCGCCGCCGGAGAGATCAGTTCCTACAAGCAGCTTCCCCGGAACTTCTACCAAATCGGCGTGAAGTTCCGGGACGAGATCCGTCCGCGCTTTGGCCTGATGCGCGCCAAGGAGTTCATCATGAAGGACGCCTATTCCTTCGACGTAAGCGACGCGGCGGCCATGGCGAGCTACCAGAAAATGTATGATGCCTACGGCCGCATCTTTGCCCGCTGCGGCCTGCGCGCCTTCAGTGTGGAAGCCGACACCGGCGTGATCGGCGGCAACCACTCCCACGAATTCATGGTGCCGGCCGAAACCGGTGAAAATGACATCGTGTACTGCGAGTCGAGCGGCTACGCGGCCAACATCGAAAAGGCCACCAGCCGGGGTCCGCTCACCCCAACCCCCACCGCCGACACCGGCCCGGCCCCGGAAAAGTTCGCTACCCCCGGCGTGGTCACTATCGAGGCGCTCACCGCGGCTCCCTACGGCGTCGCGGCGCACGCCCAGATCAAGACGCTGGTGTATGTCGCGGACTCGAAGCTGATCCTGGTGCTGCTGCGGGGCGATGACGTTCTCAACGAAGCCAAGCTGATGGCCCGCACGGGCGCGACGCAGGTGCGTCCGGCCTCCGCCGCGGAAATTCAGCAGGCCCTCGGCGCCAGCCCGGGTTCCCTCGGGGCCGTCCGGGGCGTCCCCGCCGGCACTCCGGTGTACGCCGACCACGCTCTCCAAGGCGCACGCGGCATGACCACCGGGGCCAACGAGGACGGCTTCCACTTCCGCCATGTTTCCATCGAGCGCGACATCAAAGTCACCCGCTGGGACGACTTCCGGACCGTTCAGGTCGGCGAGGCGGGAACGGCGTCCGGACTCCCCCTCAAGATCCGCCGCGGCATCGAGGTCGGACACGTCTTCAAGATCGGCCTCAAGTACAGCGAAAAGCTGAACGCCACCTTCCTCGACGAAACCGGGGCACGGCAATTTGCCGTCATGGGCTGCTACGGCATCGGCGTCACGCGCACGCTCCAAGCCGTCATCGAACAGAGCCATGACAAGGATGGCATCCTGTGGCCCATCAGCGTGGCCCCATTTGAGGTGTGCCTGACCCCGCTGGGCGTCGCGCCGGACAGCGCTCCGATGAAGCTCGCCGAGGCCCTCCACGACCAACTCACCGCCGCCGGCATCGAGGTGATTCTGGACGACCGCGATGACCGACCCGGGGTGAAGTTCAAGGACAGCGAACTGGTCGGATTCCCCCTGCGCGTGAATCTCGGCGAGAAATCCCTCGCGAAGGGTGAAGTCGAACTCAAGCCCCGGGGTGGAACAGTCCAGATGGTGAAGGTCGAGGAAGCCGCTGCGCGCGTGATCGAATGGGTCCGCGCCGAAAAGGCCAGGTTCGCCTGATCGCGAACACCTCCACAGGCCCATCGTCCGAATCGACCGGAAAGCAAAACGGGGCCGGAAGTCCTTCGACTCCGGCCCCGATTCTGTTTTCGGCAACTACTTCGCGCCCTGGTCAATCCAGGCACGAATCAGCCCGACTTCCTCCGGGGTCAGATCCTTCGGAGGCGTGAAGCCTCCCGGACCTCCCGGGCCCCCGGGGCCGCCCGGTCCACCGGGACCTCCTGGAGGCGCGCCCGGAGGACGATTGCCTCCCGGACCTCCGGGTCCGCCCGGACCACCCTTCCCCGGCTTCCGCTTCGGGGGCATCGCGGATTCGGGGTCGAGTCCGGACACCGCCACCACGAGGGAACTGTCCTTGCTCTTGCCGGGAACAACCACCTTGCCGTCCTCGCCGCCCTTCAGGACCGCCTGAAGGCTGTCGAGCCGCAGGTCGCCCTTTTGCTTCTCCTCACCGTGGCAACGGATGCAGGAAGCCTCGAACAGGGGCTTGATATCCTTGGCGTAGGTCAGCCCCTTCTTGGCGGAGGGCGCCGGGAGTTTGGACAGATCCACCTCCGCCCGGCCGGTCACGGCGAACAGGGCGGCACTGGAAAGAATCAGGGTTAGGGATTTCATGAATTCAATGGAGTCGAAGTCCAGACCCGGCTCCCGGAATCCGGTTACAGGTCCAACGCAAGTCCCTTCAGTTCGTAGTCCAGGCTTCAGCCTGCCTCTGGCGAAACTTTAGGTTCGCCTCCCTAATGACGCACCACGCCAAAGTCCGCCATGCGATCCCGCGCGGGACGCGAACAGCCTGAAGGCTGCACTACCAACAGCGCATACTCGAGGTTCCTTGTTTCGCCGTCCATCCGCTTTCCCCTTGTCCGCTCCAACGGCTTCCCTAGCCTGACCCCACCATTCCCATGCCGACGGACCCCACCTATTGCCAGCTCATCCCCACGTTTCCCCTGTTTCACGGATTCACCTCCAGCGGCGCCGAGATGATCCTTGAGCGCGGCAAGGTGCATCCGGTTCCGACCGGCAACCTCCTGTTCAAGGAAGGGGACGTCGCCCATTCCGTCCTTCTCGTCCTCGAAGGCTCGCTCGAGGTGTTCGTCACCCGCAACAGCCGGGACCTGGTGCTGACCCGGGTCGAACCCGGACACATCGTTGGAGAACTGGCCGTTCTTTGCGGACTTCCCCGGTCCGCCTCCGTCCGAGCCGGTGAAGGCACCGTCGTCCTGGAATGGGCGGATGACGACTTCCGCCGCATGCTCCTCGGTCACGCCTTCCTGTCCCAGCGCATTCTGAGTGAAGCCCTGCGCGTCCTCATCGAGAAGGAGCGTACCCTCATCGACCGTCTCCTGTCGCAGGAGGGCGGGAAAAAATAGGGACTCCATCCTGCGAACTCACTGAATCGTATGCCCAGGGCCTTGAAACGGGTGGGATTCGCAGCCCTGGCAATTGCCCTGGCATCGGTCTTGGGATTGGTCAGGGAGCACGTCCGCGGGCGACGCCAATTGGAGGCCACCCTCGCGGAATTGAAGGCGGCCGGGACCTACCCCGATTCCGCCATTCTGTTCGCGCCTCCCGGCCCCCGGAATGGGCTCCGCACCTTCGAACAGGCGATGCGCGGACTGTCGTCCTGTCCTGGACCGGACCCGATGAAGGGGATCGCACCAGGACGCGCAGCACCGTCCTTTCTTGAATCGCAATGGCGCAGTTCGGATGGGCGAACCAATACGTGGGACTCCCTCGCCGACTGGCGTCGAGACGTCACGCCAGACCTCGAACTCCTGCATGTCGCCCTCGCGGAACCGGAGTGCCGGACGTCCGTGGACTGGCGCCTGGGGTTCAAGGCTCCCCTGCCCATGCTGGCCCGATACAAGCAGGGGGCCCGGGCCCTTGGGGCCGCGGCGCTCCTGGCGGCCAGGAACGGAAACAAAACGGAGGCCCTTCAACATCTCGAGGACCTCCGACGATTGGAGTCCGCTCTGGCATCGGAACGATTGCTGGTCAGCCAACTCGTCCGGATCGCCTCCGCGTCGATCGGTCTCTTCACCGCCTGGGATCTCGCGCAGCGAGCGGACTGGACGGAAGCGGACCTCGCCGCACTTCAGGCGACCCTGTCCTCGACCAATTCCCGACTCTCCATCGTGGAATGCCTAAGGGGGGAAACAGTGCTCTGGGAAGCCACCATCCTCGCCCGGGATTTCTCCCAGAACTCCATTTTATCGGATCCCTCAGCCTGGCTGCAAAGTCCGATGTTATCCCCTTCGGCTCTGGACGAGGTTCCGGGATATATCAGCGAACTTTTTGAACGGACCCGCATTCGCCTCCGCACCACTTTTATCGATCCCCTGTGGCGGTACGCTTGGCGCGATCAGGCCCTCGCCATGCATCTCAGGGCGATGAAGGAACTGGTGAACCGGGCCCGCTCCGCCGTCGAGTCCCGCAATCTGAAGTCGTTCTCGACCGTCGGAATACTCCCGGATCGAAAGCTGGGCTGGTATGAAGGTCTCCGCCTCAAACCGACCGTCATCACCCTGGGAAGCCTTTATCCGGCCGTCCCCCGCGCCCTCTCCCTCGAAACCCAGCGAACCCTGATCGAAACACAAGTCGCCCTGCGGCGATATTCCCTCCGCTACGGCCAGGCGCCGGAACGCCTCGATCAACTCGTTCCGGAGTTTCTTTCCGCCATCCCCATGGACAGCATGGTCGGAGAACCCCTCCACTTCCGTCGGAATCCCGATGGTACCACCACCCTTTGGAGCGTCGGGGAGGACTTCAAGGACGATGGAGGAACTTCCGGAGCTCCCCGACCGGGACTCACTCAATTCCAGTGGTGGAAGGGAGACGATATGGTGGTTCCGGCCGCGGCAGATGCGACCGAATATGCTGCATGGAAATCGGCTGCGAAACAAAATCTAGGGAACTACGGCGGTTTCAAAATGGACCCCGCACTGGCGCGCCGATACGGACTCCTCCCCAAGGATTCCGCCGCGACCAACGCCCCGGCCCCGAAATAGTTCGAAACGGCGGAAACGCTTGCGCCCGCGTCCCTCGGGAGGCTTGATCCGGAAACGCTTGATCCCGCTTCCCTTCGGCGCCTGTGAGGATTGAACAGTTCCGAATACGGCGGGTCGTACTCCAGCAATCCCAATGAGACCCATTTCAACCGCCTGGTGCGCCATCGCCGCCCTTCTGGCCTGCCTACCCGCGTTCGGGGGCGTGGTATTGAACGAGATCTTCTACCACGCGCCGGATGATCTCGACGCCCTGCAATGGATCGAACTCCACAACCCCGATGCGACACCCGTCAACCTCTCGGGATGGCGTTTCACCAAGGGGATTGAGTTCACTTTTCCCGCAGGATCCACCCTCGCCCCCGGGGGATTCCTGGTGGTGTGCAAGGATCCCTCCCTGTTCTCTGAGTTCTACGAAGTCCCCGTGATCGGGCCGTTCAAGAAATCCCTGGCCAAGGGCGGCGATACCGTAGAGTTGGCCGATGCATCGGGGCAGCGCGTCGATCGGGTGACCTACGGTTCCCGCGCTCCCTGGCCCTCGTCGGCGGACGGCATTTCGTCGTCGCTCGAACGGATTACACCCGGCGCTCCCGGGGACACCATGGATAATTGGTCCGCATCACCCTTGCCCGAGGATGAGGAACGCCCCGCAGGAAGTCCCGGCCGGACCAACGCCGTCTATTCGTTCCACCTGCCTCCCGTTATCCGCTCCGTTGAGTTTGACCCGATTGTTCCCGTGGCCGGAGCTCCCGTGAGGGTCAAGGCGATCGTCCCGAATCCAGTCGCGGGAACCCAAGTCGAAATCCGTTACCGGATTGCCGGGCCGGGAAACCCCGGAGAGGAACGCGTCGCTCCCATGAAATCGGCAGGTGCCGACGTCTTCACCGGCGAGATTCCCGCCCTCCAGGCATCGCAACTGGTCCGGGTCCGGGTCCGAGCCGTGGACCCCAACAAGGCGGAGCGTTACTATCCTTCCCCCAATCTCCCGAGCCCCGCCCTTACCCTCTTTGTGCCACCCAAGGCAGAACCGGGAGTGATCTCCCGAGTGTACGTGGTTCACACCGATCCTGCAGAACACACGGCCCAGGAATCCGTCCGGCTCCGGGCTTTGCGCCCGGATCCCGGTCCGTTTGGAAACTCGGCGCCCCGGGAACTCATGGAACTCCTCGGCGGTGGACTGGATCTCCCGTCCGCCTGGTTCCAACTGACCATTCAGCAGGGAGTGGATGCTGCGACCTACGCCAAACTCCGTTCCGTGTTCCAGGAGGCCCAGGCCGAGCGCAACCGCCTCATCGGAGCATCCCTCGCCGCCACGAACGTCGCCGCCGAGACTGCCGCCGCACCGGCTAAGATCCAGGCGTTCCAAACCACCTTTACTGGAAAGATCAAATCCGTCCTCCCAGCGGCCTCCGCCACGACGTTCGCAACCTGGCTCAAGGCCCAGAACGAACCCAAGGAACAGGACTTCGGTCGCATGCTCGCCGGATGGATGAACCTCGAGGGGCCTTGGTTCGGACTCAACATGCGGGTCGGGTTCACTCCTGAACAGGTCGAAGCCCTGCGCTCGGCGTATCGCGCCGCGGTCGAGGCGCGGACGGCCACGGCTGCCTCTGCTTCGCCGACCGAATTCGACTTTGAAAAGATCCAGAAGCGTCTCGGAGAAATCCGCTCCAACCTCGATGCGGAACTCCGCGCCAAACTCAACCGCCGCCAATGGCACGCCCTGGTGGACTGGCGCAATGCCCAGGCATCTCCCATCCGACCCCGGCTTGTGGACCTGCCCCAGCGCCCGCCGCGGGGCACGTCCGCATTCGTGGTCGTCAGCCCCGACTCCCGCACCGTGGACGTGTTCGACTTCATTCACATCACTGAGCGCAGCGCCGGACACAAGGTCCGGTTCCACAAGGATCATCCGTGGAATGGCATGACCTCGGCGGCGATGATCTTCGAGTACAACGACCGCTTCCTGCTGGCGGAACCGCTCGCGTTCGACCTGTACCGAAGACTCGGCAACGCCGCCTGCCGCACCGATTTCGTCCGGCTCAACCAGGATGGCCACGATGTCGGCTATCAATTGGTGGTGGAACAAGTAAATGCAGCCTTCCTGCGCCAGAACCAGCTCGATCCGTCCGGGGATTTCTACAAAATCCTCTGGTACGGCTCCGGCGTCGAAGGCCAGCACGAGAAGCAAAACCACCCGGACCGTGGCTACAAAGACCTGGTGACGTTGATCGACTCCCTCAGGGAAACCTCCGGAGAGGCCCAATGGGAGGTGATCCGGAAAAACTTCGACCTCAACCAAGTCGCAACCTACTTCGCAGTGAATCTGGTGCTGTCGCACTGGGACGGATTCTTCAACAACTACTTCACCTACCACGATCGCAAGGGGGACGGTAAATGGCGGATGTTCCCCTGGGATCAGGACAAAACCTGGGGCTTCCATGACGCCAGCGGGGACAAGGTTTTCTTCGACATGCCGGTCACCTTCGGCATGGCCGGAGATCTCCCTCCGGGAGGCGGTCCGGCAAAGTTTGATCCCGGATCCTGGTGGCGTCCCGGCGGATACTTCTCCGCACCGCTGCTCGCGAACCCGGAGTTTCGAAAGATCTACCTTAAACGGGTCCGGCAAATCCTGGAGGATACCTACACGGAAGCCGCCTATTTCCCGGTGATTGATGCAATGGCAGCCCGGCTCCGTCCCGAAATCCCGATCCGGGCGCACGTGATCGGCGAGGATCCCGCCGTCGCGCTGTCCCGTCTGGACAAAAACGTCGCGTCCCTGAAGGAACACCTCGTGAAACGTCGCCAGTTCCTGCTCGACCAGGCGGAACTTAAGGCGGTGCCCCGCTGACCGCCCGCGGACGCCAACCCGTTTGGGGCAGGTAGTCCGTGCCCAGAGGCAGGGATTGTGTCAGGCTAGTCGCGATATGCAGCGCGGCCACCCCGGCTTCATCACTCTTGCGTTCCTGTTTCTCGGATTCTCCGTCTCGACCTGGTCCGCCGAATCCACGGCACCGACCCCGGAACCCTCCGGATTCCGAAAGGTGGTGCTGGAATCTGATCGCGACCTGGATGGTGACGGCAAGGCCGAGGACGTCATCGTGGACCCGATGGAGATCGCCCTGGCCGCGGACGGCAGGGTGTTCTTCATCGAACGCGCGGGACGTGTCCGCGTGGTCGATCCGAAATCCAACACGACGACGACTCTCGCATCGCTGTTCGTTTCCTACGAAATGGAGGATGGCTTGTTGGGAATCACCCTGGATCCCCACTTCGAGAGGAACTCCTGGCTGTACCTGTTCTATTCCGAACCGGAAACCCACCTGGACACCACCGGCCACAAGGTCGGCACCAACCGGGTGTCGCGCTTCACGCTGACCGGTGACGCCCTGGACCTCACCTCGGAGAAGGTGCTGCTCCGCATCCCCACCCAGAGGGATCAGTGTTGCCACTCCGGCGGCTCCCTCGCGTTTGACACCGCGGGCAATCTGTATGCCTCCGTCGGTGACAACACCTTCCCCGGCGACTCCGACGGCTACGCCCCCATCGACGAACGACCCGGACGCGACCCATGGAACGCGCAAAAATCGGCCTCCAATGCCAACGACCTTCGGGGAAAAATCCTTCGGATCCATCCGGAGCCGGACGGCACGGCCACCATTCCGGCCGGCAACCTCTTTCCCCCCGGCACCCCGAACACGCGTCCTGAGATTTATGTCATGGGCAACCGGAACCCCTTCCGGATCTCGGTCGATCCGCGAACCGGATTCCTCTATTGGGGCGAGGTGGGTCCCGATGCCGGGGGCCCAAATCCGGACCGCGGCCCTGCCGGATTCGACGAGATCAACCAGGCCCGCGCGGCGGGAAATTTTGGATGGCCCTACTTCGGCGGGGACAACAAGCCGTATCGAGCCTATGACTTCGCGACCGGGAAATCTGGGGACCCCTTTGACCCCGCACATCCCATCAATCGATCCCGCCTCAATACGGGACCCCAGGAATTGCCCCCGGCTCAACCCGCCTTCATCTGGTATCCCTACGGCCAATCCACCCGGTTCCCCGTGGTCAATGGAGGTGGAGGCCGAACGGCCATGGCCGGTCCGATCTACTACCACGATCCGAAATCCAGTTCCACAACCCGCCTGCCTGCGGAATTCGACCACACCCTGTTCATCTACGAATGGTCCCGGAACTGGATCATCGCGGTGCACCTCGACGCGGATAATCACATCGCGTCCGACGCGTCGGGTAAGCTGCGCATGGAGCGGTTCTGTCCGGACATGACGTTCAAGCGTCCGATGGACCTCGAACTGGGTCCCGACGGCTGTCTTTACGTTCTGGAAAACGGCTCCGCCTGGTTGGGCAACCGTGACACCCAATTGGTGCGACTGGAGTACGTGGGCAAGTAGTGTCCCGCTCCAGGTCACCCAGCCGGCGTTCGCTCGTAGTGCAGGCTTTAGCGTGTCCTCCCCGGGGGGCATGGCCACTGCAGCGCCAGCCTGTTCCGACCTGTTCCCGCTCAAGGGAGCAGCCCAGGAGCCTCTTGCCTCAAGTTTCGACGCACCAAAGTCACCTCAAACCCATCCTTCGGGGATGGCCTCAACCACTTCCCGCGGGTAGCGTGTTCGGGTCATGAATCGACGCGCCCGCCTTTCTCCCCTGCTCTTCGGCTGCTTCACCCTGCTGACCGGCGTATCGGCCGCCGTACCCGAGGTGGAATCTGTAGTGGTGATCGGATGCGACGGCATGGGCTCCATTGCCTTTACCGAAACCAATGCTCCCGTCATGCACCGCCTGATGCACGAAGGAGCCTTCACGCTGCACGCAAGGGGCGTGATGCCCACCTCAAGTTCCCCCAACTGGGCTTCGATGATCATGGGGGCGGGGCCGGAACAACACGGAGTCACCTCGAACGACTGGGAAACCAACCGGTTCACCTTTCCCGCCATTGAGACCGGACCCGAGGGCATGTTCCCCACCATCTTCCGGGTCATTCGAGAGCAAAAGCCCGACGCCCACACGGCGTGCTTTCACGACTGGGAGGGATTCGGCCGACTGTTCGAGCGCAGCACCGTGAACCACGTGGAGCACGTGAAGGACGCCATCGAAACTGCGGGCAAAGCCTCGAAGTACATCCAGGAAAACCGCCCGCAGTTTCTGTTCATCCACTTCGACGGCGTGGACCATGCCGGCCACGCGTTTGGTTGGAAATCGCCCACCTACTACAAGTCGGTGGAACTGGTGGACTCCCTGATTGGTGACGTCCTGCACGCCATCGAGGATGCGGGCATGGGCGGCAAGACACTTGTGTTGGTGACCGCCGACCACGGCGGCGTCGGGACCAAACACGGAGGCGAGAGTCTCGCCGAGTTGGAGATTCCCTGGATCGTCCGCGGTCCGGGCGTGGCTCCGGGCACCGTGATCTCGAAGCCCGTGAACACCTACGACACCGCCGCCACCATCGCTTGGGCTTTCGGCCTCAAACCGCCCGCAACCTGGATCGGCCGCCCGGTGACTGAGGCGTTCAAGCCTTGAGCGTACGGCCGCAGTCCACGACTGCTTCACGAGATGCCGGGGTGCGGGAGTTCCGCCAGGGTTTGGAGTGCGTGCAGCGGAGCTGCCGCTTTGGAACAACGCGTCGTTCTCGGGAATATGTGGCATTCCCCAACACGCGTCCCGCCGAGCACCGAAAGCGGTAGAGGACTACCGCAGTCCACGACGCTTCAACAAATACGCAGAATCATCTGTCGAAACAACGTCGTCCCCCTTCCGCGTCTCGTGAGCCAAGAACGTTGAAAGCCGTGCGGATAGAATCCACACGGCTTTCGAAGCACCCGCGTCCGAGACGCGCAAAAACTGGTTGCGGGGCTAGGATTTGAACCTAGGACCTTCAGGTTATGAGCCTGACGAGCTACCGGGCTGCTCCACCCCGCGGTAAGGGACGGACAAAATAGGGACGGGCGTTTCGGAGGCAAGATTGATTTCCAGAATCTTCAAATCGGGTCGGGTCGGGGACAGCGCCCTGCTTTGAAGGCAACTCTCAGGACCCGATGGCCTCCGCGAGATCCTCGGCGGTCCAGTTCCGCCGCGCCGCTTCCAAACGGTCGGCGGTCCGGCCGTGTTCCCAGACCCCATACGCAGCAGCCTCCGACCATCGATCCCGGAGCGCCGGTTGCGCCAGCAACCCTGCCAGAAATCCGGCCAAAACGTCTCCAGTCCCGCCCTGGGCCAGTCCAGGATTCCCCGTGGAATTCACCCAAATCCTTCCCTCCGCTCCGCCCACCAGGGTTTGATGTCCCTTGAGAATCACGAGGGCCTCCCAGCCTTTCGCCAACTTTCGCAGCGCTGCGGGCCGATCGGACTGCACGTCGCCCGCGGTGCATCCGAGGAACCGGGCTGCCTCGCCCGGATGGGGAGTGATCACCCGGATTCCTGACTTTGTCGAACGGGCTGGCGCGGGCTGAATCCATGCCAAGGAACTGGCATCCACCACCAGGAGGCCGGGGAATTCCGACCACAGTCGAAGCACTTCCTGCCGCCAAAGTTCGGAAAGGCCGGGATCCGCCAGGCCCGGCCCCACCAGGATTGCCGACGCCCTCTCCAGGAGCGCGTGCCGCGGAGAGAATGGGTGCACCATCGCGGAGGGCACGTGTCCGGAAACCACCGCGTGAATGGAGTCGGGAACCAGGGCCGCGAGCAATCCCGGCCGGGCGCGGGAGGCCCCCCGCAGCGAAAGAATTCCGGCTCCGGCGTAACCCACGGAACCCGCCAGCACCACCAATCGGCCAAAGTCGCCCTTGTTACCCGCCACCGCCCGGCGGGGAGGCCAATCCAAAAAATCGGAATCCAGCACCCAGTTCCGGTCGTCGCTCCCCACCGGATCCCCCACCAATCCCACGTCGCGGATCGTTTCCAGACGTCCCACTGAAGGCCAGGCCTCAGCGGCCAGCAACCCACGCTTGGGTGCGCCCACGGTCAACGTCAAGTCGGCTCGGATCACCGCGCCCCAATGACGTCCCGTGTCGGCGTCGATGCCGGACGGAACATCCACGGACACCACACGGAAGCCCGCAGCGTTGACCGACTCGATGAAACTGCACCAGGACGGATCGAGCGCGCGGTTGAGTCCGATGCCAAACAGGGCATCCACCACGAGAGCGGGCCGGCGGCGGCGTGCAGAATTCCATGCGGGCATGGCCTGGGCGGGATCCGAGACCTCGAGAATGTCCACATTTCGGGACTCCAAGTGCGCCAGGGCAGCCCTGGCGTCGGCTCCGTTGTTGCCCCGCCCGGCGAGGATGAGGATTCGATCCGAGTTCCCGGTCAGCCCGAGGACCCGTGCGGCCAGTGCCTGACCCACGCGGGCAATGACCTCCTTGGACCGGACCCCGGCAGTCCAGGTCGTCTCCTCCCAGGAACGCATTTCCGCGATGGTCAGAACTGGGACGCTCATGGGTTGCAGACGGACAGCGGTTTAGTTCACGGCCAGTTCCTGCCGGATGCCAAACTTCTCGACACGTTTCCGAAGAGTGGCCCGGGTGATCCCAAGGAGCTTTGCGGCCTGCACCTGATTTCCCCGGGTCTCCTTCAGCGCCTCCATGATTAGCACCCGTTCCACCGCGGGAAGCACTTTGAGTTTGGGATCCGCGCGGGCAAACCGGAACAGGCTCGCCGCCAAGGTAGGCAGGTCGCCGGTGACGGGCGCGGACGCCACACCCGCCGGGGCAGGCGTCGCGGCTGGAGCGGCGGTGCCCCCTTCCACTGTCGCAAGGAGAGATTCGGGTGAACCGGAGACGATCTCCGGCGGCAAATCGGAAGGCAGGAGCACCGGGCCCTTGGCGACAACCAACGCCCGCCGCAGGGCATTCTCCAATTCACGAACGTTGCCGGGCCACGCATAGGCCTCCAAAGCCTCCAGGGTGCCGGGACCAATGGATTTGGGTTTGCCGTCGCGTCCGGCCAGCTTTCGGAGGAAGTAATCCACGAGCAGCCGGATGTCCCCAGGACGCTGACGCAGTGCCGGCATGTGGATACGGACGACGTTCAGGCGGTAAAAGAGATCCTCGCGAAATTCCTTTCGGGCCACCGCCTCCTCCAGGGGCCGGTTGGTGGCGGCAATGATCCGGACGTCCACCTTGACGGTTTGGCTCCCACCGACGCGCTCAAAGGTCCCACTTTGAAGCACGCGAAGAATCTTGGTCTGGGTGGCGGGGGCCATGTCCCCCACCTCATCCAGGAAAAGGGTCCCGCCATTGCACTGCTCAAATTTCCCGATGCGCTGGGTGGCCGCCCCAGTGAAGGCACCCTTCTCGTGTCCGAAGAGCTCCGATTCCAGCAGGTTCTCCGCGAGTGCCGCGCAATTAACGGCCAGGAAGGGCCGTTCCGCCCGCCGGCCGTATTGGTAGATGGCCCGCGCCACGAGTTCCTTTCCGGTCCCGCTCTCCCCCGTGATCAAGGCTGTGGCGTCCGTTGCCGCAACCTGCCCGATCAACTTGAAAATCGCCTGCATCGCCTCCGAACGTCCGATGACCCCCAACTCGTAATCTTCGGCCTCGAGCATCGGCTGGAGCACGATAGCCTGACGGGATTCGCGGGCGGCCTTTAGGGCCTGGGACACCAGTTCCTTGAGGCGCGGCACGTCGAAGGGCTTGAGCAGGTAATCGTAGGCCCCCAGTTTCATGGCCTCGATGGCGGTCTGGGTGGTGCCGTAGGCCGTCATCAGAATGACCGGTAGCTTCGGATCCAGCTGTCGGATCCTCCGGAGCGTCTCCAATCCGTTGATCCCCGCCATCCGGATATCGCTGATCACCAGATCGGGCTTGGCGCTCCGGATCAACTGAATGCCTTCCTCACCGCTGGAGGCGGTAAACAACTGCAGATCCGGAGCATCAAAGATCCGTTTGAAGCTGTACTGAACGTCCGCCTCATCATCAATCAGGAGCAGTTTATCCATCGTTGCGGCCGGAAGGTACTCTGGATGGGCCTAGAGCCAACAGAGGGAAAGCTGGCAAAGGAGGAAGAAGGTCAATACTGGTCAGTGGTCAGCGGTCAGTCGTCAGTGGTCAGCCCCAATGACAAATGACCAATGACGAATCCCCACGACCGACGACCGACGGTCCAGGTTCAATACATGGGTGACAGTGGAGGTTCAGAACATGGGTGACACAGTGACCATGGAAGAGAGGGCAGCGAAGCTGCCCGCATGCCTTGGCAGGAGACCCGAGCGATGGACCAACGGATCGAGTTTGTGATGAAGGCGCTGAACCACCCGAACTTTGGAGAGCTGTGCCGGGAGTACGGGATTAGCCGGAAGACCGGGTACAAGTGGCGTGAACGGTTTGTGGAGCACGGACTGGGTGGGCTTGGGGAGCAGAGCCGGCGACCGCATGGGCATGCGCACCCGGGGCTGTGCGAGGACGTGGTATGCGAGTTGGTACGGCTGAAGCGGGGGCATCCACACTGGGGGCCGCGCAAGATCCGGGAGCTGTACCAGCGGCCGCACCGCGGGGCGGAGGTTCCGAGCGAGAGCAGCTTCAAGCGAGTGCTGGAGAAGGCCGGGCTCACAGAGCCTCGCCGAACCCGGGTGGCGCGGGCCGGGGGCCGGCTGGCCCAGGGGCTCCGGGCGGAGGCGCCGAACGAGGTCTGAGCGTGGATTTCAAGGGGTGGTGGCGGACCGGAGCGGGGCGCGGGTCGAGCCGCTGAGCGTGCGGGACGAGCACAGCCGGATGATTTTGGAGCTAAGAGCGGTTCCGGACGCGCGGACGGAGACGGTGCGGGCCCGCTTCGAGGAGTTGTTCGACGGCACGGCCGCTCGGGGCGATCCGGAGCGACAACGGGCCGCTCTTTGCCAGCGCCCAGGGGCTGCTGGGACTGAGCCGGCTCTCGGTGTGGTGGCTGGCCCTGGGGATCCAGCTGGAGCGGGAGCTGACCGGGGTGTCCGCAGGACAACGGGCGCACGAGCGGATGCACCTGGACGAGACGGGAACTGCAGGCGGCCGGATTGGGGACAGCGAGGCGGCCTTCGAGCAATGGCGGGCAGGAGTTCAACACAGAGCGTCCCCACGAAGCGTTGGGGATGAAGACGCCAGCGGAGGTTTACAGGCCCCCTCACCCCGGAGCTTCGGAAGGGACCCGGAGGCTCTGGACTACGAGGACGAGAGATCCGCGCGTGCTGGCGCACGGGAAGATCAGCTTTCATGGTCACGGGATCTACAGCGGAGCACTGGCGGGATGGGACGTGGGCTGGGCGATCAGCACGGGAACGGATCGAGTTGTGGTTCGCCCACCTGCTGGGCCACCTGAACGCGGAAACGATGAGCTTTGAGCCGTTAGCGCTGGCGGGTGCTCTGGCCCGGGGTGGCTTCCGCCGCTCCAGCCGACCCCGGGGCCACTCCCGCCAGTCTCATCCCCCTTAAACCAACCCCAACCTGTACCCCCCACCCCAAAAGTGTTACCTATGTTCTGAACCAAAAGTGTTACCGATGTATTGACTGGGCCCCCATCGGACCACGGACCACGGACCACGGACCACGGACCATTTCCTCTCGCGTTTTCCAACGGACCCGCTAGGGAGTCGCATGCACCCCGGGCGCTGGATCCTGCTGGCCGGACTACGGGCCTCGGCCCGGCGGCCAGCAAAGCACGTTCCTCGATGCCGCGGTCGGTGACTCCACTGCCCCGACCGACCTCCATCACTGGGCCTTCGAACCCGTCCAGGATCCCGCAGTTCCGCACACGACGGATACCCGCTGGCCCCGGAATCCCATCGACCGGTTCATCCTCGCACGACTCGAGACCGAAGGGCTGCCGCCATCTCCCCCCGGCCTCCCGCGCCGAATGGCTCCGGCGCGTTTCCCTCGACCTCACCGGGCTTCCGCCGACTCCGAGGAACTGGAGGCCTTCGTCGCTTCCATGGACTCGGACGCGGAGGCGCGCGGGTCGTGGATCGGCTGTTGGCCTCCCCCGGTATGGGGAACGCTGGGCGCAGCATTGGCTGGACGTCGTCCGCTACGCCGACACCCATGGCTTCGAGGTCAACACCGAGCGCCCCAATGCCTGGCCCTACCGGGATTACGTCATCCGCGCCTTCAACCACGACACCCCCTACGGCCGGTTCGTGCGCGAACAAGTTTGCGGAGACCAACTCGGTGAGGACGCCGCCACGGGCTTCCTGGTAACCGCCTCGGTGCTGCTCCCGGGGCAGATCGGCAAGGACGAACCGTCCATTCGCCTCGCGCGGCAGGACTCCCTGGACGAGATCGTGGTCAACACCGGCCAGACCTTCCTCGGGCTGAGCCTCGGCTGCGCCCGCTGCCACGATCACAAGTTCGATCCCGTGTCGCAACGCGAGTACTACGCCATGCAGGCGTTCTTCGCGGGCGTCGAGTACGGCGAGCGCGACCTGCACGACCCGGAGTCCGAGGCACACCGTGCGGAAGGCGTGCGGGTCGCCTCGCGGATTGCGGTCCTTCAACGGGAGATCACCCGTCACGTCCCCGCAGCCCGCTCCGGAGCCCAGCGAGTATGCGTCAACGGACGCTTCAACGTGGAACGATTCCCGCCTGTCACCGCCCGCCGGGTTCGATTCACCATCCGGGAAACCAATTCGCTGGAACCTTGTCTGGACGAGATCGAGGTGCTGGACCTTGAGGACCGCAATGTCGCATCCGCGGACGCGGGAACCCGGGCCACGTCCTCAGGCGATACCGTCGTCGCCGACCGCCACGAACTCCGACACATCAACGACGGCCGCTACGGCAACTCCCGAAGCTGGATGTCGAGTGAGAAGGGTCGCGGCTGGATCGTGCTCGAATTCTCCACGAACCACGTCGTGGACCGTGTCCTTTGGGGACGCGATCGCGAAGGGCAATTCGACGACCGCCTTGCGACCAACTATCGCGTGGAAGTAGCCCCCGAGGGTGGGGACTGGATCTGCGTGGCGGACTCGTCAGACCGCACCCCCTTCCTTGCTGGTACCACGCCCCCGGACCCGTTTTCCAACGTCGATCCCGGGGCGGAACCGTTGATTCAGGACCGGAAGCACCTCGAATCCGTCGCCAAGGAACTCGACGGCGGACAGCGCGCCTTTGCCGGACTCTTTCGCGCCCCCGACACCATCCGTGTTCTCCGACGTGGCGATCCGGAACAGCCGGGTGACGAGGTCCGACCCGGAGTTCCTGCCGTGCTCGGCGCCAGCCCGGCCCCCGCAGATTCCACTGACGCCGCCCGTCGCTCTGCGCTGGCCCAATGGCTCACGGCGCCCGGCAATCCTCTTACCTTTCGGGTCTTGGTGAATCGGATCTGGCAGGGCCATTTCGGAGTGGGACTCGTCGCAACCCCGAGTGATTTCGGACGCAACGGGGCCCGGCCCACCCATCCGGAATTGCTGGACTGGCTCGCCGGGGAATTCCAGCGCTCGGGGGAATCCATCAAGCACCTTCATCGGCTCATCGTTCTGTCCGCCACCTACCGCCAAAGCTCCCGGGGAAATGCCGTGGCGTTGTCGCGCGATGCGGAATCGCGTCTGCTCTGGCGGTTTCCCTCACGCCGGATCGAAGCCGAATCCCTGCGGGACTCCATGCTGTCCGCAGCAGACAACCTCAATGCGTCCATGTACGGGCCTGGGTTCAACCTTTTCGATCTAAGGGGCGGCCTCAGCGGGTTCAAGCCGGTGGAATCCTTCCCGGCCTCCGGGCTTCGCCGCATGATCTATGCGCACAAGGTGCGACGGGAACCGGAGGCGGTCTTCGGCGCATTTGACTGTCCGGACGCCGGCCAGAGCACGCCGCGGCGCCGGGAGTCCACCACCCCCATCCAGGCACTGAATCTGTTCAACAGCACCTTCACCGCCGAGCAGGCAGCAGCCTTCGCCCGCAGGATCCGTCGTGACGCAGGCGGGGAACCGAAGCGCCAGGTCCGCCTGGCCTACCAGATCGCGCTCGCCCGGGAGCCGCGACCGGACGAACTCAACGCAGCGTGCGGCATCGTTTCAACCCTCGGGGCCGAACCCCTGTGCCGAGCACTGCTCAACTCCAGCGAATTCCTGTTTCTCCCATGAACAGCGACCCCCTCCGCATGCTGCCCCCGGGGCGCCACCTCCTCGACCGGCGTCGCTTCCTAACCGGCGCCGCCACGTCGATGGGATCCATCGCCCTTGCGGGACTGCTGCGCGGCGACGGCCTACTGGCCCAGGGACGACCCGCCGTGATCCGGCCCGGCCGTTTGCTCCGCGTCCGCCGGGAGTCCGTCCCCCGGCGAAGAACGTCATCATGATTTTCTGCGCGGGCGCGGTGAGTCAGTTGGAGACCTGGGATTACAAGCCCGAGCTGATCCGGCACGACGGGAAACCCCTCGCCGGAGGACCGCCGGTCACCTTCCAGGGACCGGCCGGGGAACTGGCACGACCGCAGTATCCGTTTCGGCAGCGGGGTCAAACGGGCAAGTGGGTCTCGGACCTGATTCCCCATCTTGCGGAACTCACGGATGACATTGCCTTCATCCACTCGCTCACGAGCAAGTCGAACACGCACGGACCGGCGGAGAATTTCCTGTCGACGGGCACGGTGCTCGACGGGTTCCCGAGCCTGGGATCCTGGGTCAGCTACGCGCTCGGCAGCGAAAGCCAGGAACTGCCCGCGTATGTGGCCATCCCTGATCCCCGGGGAGTTCCCCAGGCCGGGGCCAACAACTGGGGCCCCGGATTCCTTCCCGCCGTCTTCCAAGGTACTCCCATGAGTGCCTCACAGCCCATCCGCCATCTGAAGCCGCCGGCCGGGATCAGACCGGAGTCCGACGCCGCAGCGCGGTATCTGTTGCAACAGATGAACGCCCGCCACCTGGAGGAACATCCGGAGGACGGCCGGTTGGCGGCGCGCATCGCCAGTTATGAACTGGCGGCCCGCATGCAGCTCAGCGTTCCCGAAATCCTGGATCTCTCCGGCGAACCGCCGCATCTGCTCCGCGCCTACGGAGCGAACGATTCCAGTTTCCCCCTCAAGGCGGCGTTCGCCCGGAACTGCATCCTCGCCCGGCGCCTCGTGGAGCGTGGCGTCCGGATGGTACAGCTGTTCAACGGCGCCTACGCCAGCGGCGGGGAGCTGAACTGGGACGGCCACAACAAACTCAAGGAACAGTACGACCGCCACGGGGCCATCCTGGACCAACCGGCGGCCGCCCTCATCCGCGATCTGCGCGAGCGCGGACTGCTGGAGGAAACGCTGGTGGTCTGGTGCACCGAGTTCGGAAGGATGCCGATGTTCCAGAAAGGTTCGATGGGAAGGGACCACAATCCCGACGGCTTTACCTGCTGGCTCACGGGCGCGGGAGTCCGTCCGGGGGTCAGCATCGGAGCCACCGACGAACTGGGACGCAAGGCGGTGGAGAACGTGCTCAGTCTCTACGATTTCAACGCCACGATTCTCCATCTGCTGGGACTGGATCACGAGAAGCTGACCTTTGAGCACAACGGGATTCAACGGCGCCTGACCAATGTGGAGGGACAGGTCATCCGGAGTATGCTGGCCTGACCGCCTGAAGGCTGGACTACGAGCGGGCGTTGGTAGTGCAGGCTTTAGCCTGTGGTTTGGCGACACGGCAGCGGAGGAACGGGGATGCCGACCGCCTGAAGCCGTATCTATGCAGTTGGATTGCTGATTTGGGTCTGGAAGTGATTTGAGGAAGCGGCTCAGTGGGTGGGATTGATGGGTATGGGTTCAACTGCAATGCAGTTGGGCCACGGGCAGCTCAGCTTCTCGAATAGCCTCTGCCACCAGGCCCGTAAGGGTCCTTCCCGCACGGCCAGACGGAGGGTCAGATAGCCCCCGGTGCGGCTGATAATCCCGCCGGTGGTGAAGAGTCGCATCCGCAGGGTGGCCGTGGTGACCCCGATCCTCCCATCCGACGTGGCGCTGGAAAGGCACGCACAGGTTGTACGCCAGCACCGACAGACTTAGAGCTGCCTCCGTCGCGTAGAACCTCTTGAGGCAGAGCTGGGGCAACACTGTAGGCGTTGGCCAATTCCTTGATGATGTTCTCGCAGTCCGCGCGCCCATTGTAACGCCGCCACACCCTCAGCCCATCCGCTCAGGGCAGGCTCGTGATCAGCGCCTGAATCCGGTAGCCCGGACACTCGATCAACTCCCGGCCTCCGGCCTCCGGGCGCTGGCTGGTTCGGTGACGGATCAGCACCACCCGCCGCGAGCCGAGCCCATCCCCAGGCCTGGTGGATCACCTCGGCCACCTCCGTCCCCGGCAGGTCGGTTGCCCGCCAGTGGGTGGCCGGCTTCTGATCAGGCTTCGGACAGTGCAGCGGGCCACCACGATGTAGGGCAGTTGCTCGGCCTCCCAAAACTCCAGGAGCCGTTCATCGCAAAAGCCCGAGTCGGCCCGCACCGGTCAGCCGTACCCAGCTCGGTAGCCGGCCGAGCAGCTCCTGAGTGAAGGCCACCGCGTTGTTGTCCGAACGGGTGTTGCCGGGCCGAAGCCGGAACCCGGCGAGCAGCAGGACCTCGGAAATCATCCCCAGGAGCGGATGCAGGCACCGGCGGAAGCCTTCCGGGTGTACGCCGAGCGCACCCCTCCTTCTGCCGGGCGTCCTCATGCAGCAAGTGGGTGGAGTCCAGATCGAGGGTGCCAACCTCCCGGGTGGCTGGGCAGCCGCTCCCAACCCCCATCGCCAGAGCCGCCCGAAGCACTCGGAGTTCATCCGGAGCGAGTCAAACTGCCCAAAGAAGCGGGAGTAACTCGAGCTGGCTGCCCAGCCATGACTCAGCATCTCCGGCAGCAATGGGTCGATCCGCAACTGGGCACAATGGGCCAGCTTGGTGCCCCCGGAAAAGATCCCAGCCAGATACCCAAGGGCCAGGTCGGCACGGGCGATTTGGTTCGGGCTGCTGCGCCGGGGCAGCACCTGCTCCAACACCTGCCGAAATCCCCTCCCATGGAGAAAATCCGCCCATGGCCACAGCCCGGCCCGGGGCGAAATCCGCTGGTCGGTGAACCCAATTTCGATCGCTTCCCGGCCATTATGCCGTCTCATTCTTTGAGTCACTGATTGGGGAACTGATTCGTCAGGGTGCCAAGTGCTTTTTTCATTATCTACACCAGCACTCCCCATTCAGTGGCTTCACTCAACTGCATAGATAAGGCTGAAGGCGGGACTACGAACGGAGCCCAACGCGAGGGGTGTCGTTTCACGCCTGAAGGATTTCGACAGCAGCGCCGTCCACTCCGGATGCGCGTGAGGATCCTCGCCCTGCTCCTGACTCTTCTTTCCCTCGGACCCGTTCGCTCCCTTGCGGAAACCGTCCTGCGAGTGAATCCCGACGCGGAGGATTCGGATGCCCCGTTGCGCCGAGCTCTGGAGGAAGCGCGACGACGACGTCCCACGGAACCCGGCCTGGTCATTGAACTCGGTGCGGGCCGGTACGAACTTGGGCAACCCTTGGATCTCGGAACTGCCGACTCGGGACTCCTCCTTCGCGCGGCTCCGGGGGAACATCCCGTGATCTCTGGAGGCACCCGGATCCGGGGCTTTGCGCCCTCTCCAAACCGAAAGGACGAATGGGTCGCCACGCTCCCCCAGGTTCGAGACGGCCGATGGTATTTCCGGCAACTTTTTGTGAACGGTCAGCGGGCCGAGCGGGCCCGGACACCCAATACCGGATTCTTCCAGACGGCCCGGCGGCTCGGGAAGGATTCCCCCATTGAATTGTCGTTTCGCGCCGGGGATCTCCATTCCGAGTGGGCGGGGGACCACGACGCACGCCTGGTTCTATTGATGAAATGGACGGATCTGCACCTGCCCATCCTCTCGGTCACTCCAGGTGTTGGAACGAATCCGGGCACCGCGAGACTCCCGGGAGGTCCCGTCCCCGCGTGGATGGACGAACCGGACGCCCGTTACTGGGTGGAGAATGTCCCCGATGCGCTCGACGCGCCGGGAGAATGGTACCTCGACCGAAAGTCCGGGACCCTCCGATATCTCGCTCCGCCCGGAACGAACCCCAACGATGCGGTGATCCTCGCACCACGACTGACGGAACTCGTGCGGATCCACGGTGACGACTCGGCGCACCCGGTTCGGGATTTGAAAATCGAAGGGATCACCTTCTCCGATACAGACTATGAAATGCCCGACGCCGGGCTCATCTCCCCCCAGGCGGCGGTTCCCATCCCAGGAACGATCCGCATTCGCCACGCCGTCCTGGGAAGTCTCTCGGAAAATGTCTTTGAGAACCTGGGGGGCTACGCCCTCGAACTGGGTGCCGGTGCCCAGCACTGGAACGTCATTGGGAACACGATCCGCTCCGTGGGCGGTGGCGGCATCCGGGTGGGGGAACCCGGTGGTCGCGACGCCGGTGCAGCCGATGCCAACCATTCTCATCGGATCACCGACAACCGTCTTCAATCCCTCGGAAGAATCTTCGCGCCCGCCGTCGGCATCCTCGTTTTCCACAGCGGCACCAATCGCATCGCCCACAACCACATTTCCGATCTCTATTACACCGGCATCTCGGTCGGATGGAACTGGGGCTACCAGGAAACCCCGTGCCGGGAGAACCTGGTTGAGTTCAATCTGGTTGAAAACGTGGGACAGGATCGCCTCAGCGACATGGGCGGCATTTACACGCTGGGACCGCAGGCCGGCACCGTGATCCGGAACAACGTGTTTCGGGACATTTCCAGCCATGGTTATGGGGGATGGGGGCTGTACACCGACGAAGGCAGCACCGGGATCCTCCTCGAGAACAATGTGGTCTATCGCTGCAAGAGCGCGGGGTTTCACCAGCACTACGGAAGGGAAAATCTCGTACGAAACAACCTGATCGCCTTCAACCGCGAACACGAGCTCATGCGAACGCGCAGCGAGGAGCACCGTTCGTTTCGCTTCGAGCACAACGTCGTGATCTGGGACTCCGGCGACCTGCTGGGCAGCAACTGGAAGGGGACAACCCACGAGTTCCTTTTGGATCACAACACTTATTTCGATTCTCGGATCGGAACCCATCCCGCGGAGTATCGTTTCGCCGGGAAATCTTGGAACGAGTGGCGACAGGCCGGGCAGGATTCCCATTCCCAGATTGCAGATCCATTGCTGGTGGATCCCGCACAACCGGAGCTGGGACTGCGCCCAAACTCTCCGGCGCTTTCCGTCGGTTTTGTTCCCATTGATCTCACCGGCCTTGGACCCCGCCCTAGGGAAGCCCGGCACGACTGAGACGGCGGATTTGAGAAGCTTCGACGCAAAAATCCCCGCGCCAAGGCGAAGCGCTCGGCGCGGGGATCTTGAAATCCGGATCAGTTGGCCGGAGGGGGAACCGCAACCGTCACCACCTGGAAGTACTGGGCGGTCATCCCGGGCTGGATCTGGATCTGAGAACATTCCCGCTGGCCCGTTCCCTTTTTCCATTCGGCCTGAACTGGCACCCAGCTCCCGGTCATTGAATCGGAGCGAACTTGAACCTGATACCAGAGATTCACCCCGGTATCCCAACAAAGCTCCGCAGTCGTGTCGTTGACGAGGATCAGGTTCACTTTGAGCGTTTGAGTCGCCGACCAGACGCCGGCAATGCCCTGCGGCACGCCGAAGACCCCATTGGAGATCTTTCCTTCGCCGAGCTCCACCCGAGCCTTGTAAACATCGAGAAGAATTGCTCCTGGATTGATCAATTCGTATCCAGCCAGATCCAATCCCCCTGAACTCGTCATGGTTCCCCGTACCATTTCCCGTCCTTGGGAAACGTTGTTGAGGAACCAATCGAAATAGCCCTCCACCTTGTATCCGTCGCCCTCGGGCACCTGTGAAGTAATGACCAGGAGCGAACTGCTCCAAGGCCTACCAGCCACGTCGGAGGCGGTTACCAACCATGGAAAGGTGGTGAGATCATCGGCCTTGGACATCGAAGCGGTGCTGACCGCCAACGCTGCCCCCAAAGTGCTGAACAGTTTCTGATACGTCATGGAACGTCCTTAAAGTATGGTTTCGGAAGTTGATTCTGCAGGTTGGAAATTAGCCAAAGCACCTCCCATTCCAAGTGGCTCAGTGCATCGACAAATCTCGTGGGTGATCCAATCCGCTTTAATCAACCAACCATCAAGCCGTATTCCTCCTAAGGAATCCGCTTATTCCCCGTCACTTTGCGGACCACTTTCCGGAAAACCGATGCATCGCCCCACCTTCACCACCTCCGATTCCGGACCAACCGACCGCAACTGGACCATCTCACGGAGCGAAAACCAACGAAGTCCCCAAATCTTCCTGGGAACGAAGGCCGTTTCACGGACTGAACTGCAAACCTGGATCAAAATTATCCGATGCCACCGGAAAGCCGGAGGCCTCGAAAATCCGAGTCAATCAGGTTGTCGGGAGGCTTGATCCCGCCGTCCAAGCTTGGAAGGGAGATCGAGACCTGACCCTTGACGGATGCCTCGTCGAAGGAGGATCCCGTCGAGGAATCCCAGGCTCGAAGCGTGACACGCCCTGCACCGCCCAGGGTTCCACCCGGAACACTCATCACCCCCAGAAAGAATAATCCATCGGCACCGAGGGCGTTTCCGGAACCGTCCTTGTTGCTGCTCAGGATGCTCCCGTCCTGTGCCAGCACTTCAACCCTGCCAGTCGCTCGGCTGAGCGGAGCCCCGTCCGGTCCCAGAATCAGGGCTTTTTCTGCAGCGCCGTTTGGGACGAAGTTATTCGTGCAATTGAACGTACCGGTGGCGCCGGCACCATCCATGGAGAGGAGAATTCTCATAATCAATGGGGGAAGGAACTCGTCCGGAGGCTATCCACAGTCCGCCATACGGCAAGCTTGCAGGTCACCAACCATCGTCCGGCCGGCGCCGGACTTGACCCCGTCGGTACGTTGGCGGACAACCCGCAGGTCACAATCTCATGAGCCAAGCCACCCGGGAGGAAATCGCCAACGCCATCCGCAACGTTCCTGATTTTCCGAAACCAGGCATCCAATTCAAGGACATCACCCCGGTCCTTCTGGACAGCCGCCTGCTCGACTCCACCATTGAGCATTTGATCGCGGCCGCCCGGGGACGCCGGGTGGACAAAGTCGTGGGTATTGACGCTAGGGGTTTTATTTTTGGCGCCGCGGCCGCGTTGAAGCTCGGAGCCGGATTTGTACCCGTTCGAAAGAAAGGGAAGCTTCCCTGGGCCACCCACGAGGAGAGTTACGATCTGGAGTATGGGTCTGCCACGGTGGCGATCCACGTCGATGCCGTGAAACCCGGCGAACGGGTGCTTCTGGTGGACGACCTTCTGGCGACCGGAGGCACGGCCGCCGCCGCGGTCCGATTGCTGCAGCGCCTCGGGGCTGAGATCGTGGGCATCAGCTTTTTGATCGAACTCGGATTCCTCAACGGCCGAAGCCGGCTCGGCAACCTCCCGGTCGAGGCCGTCATCCGATACTAGCCGACTCGGAATGACCCGCACATTTCCCCTCGACGACTACGACCTCGCCGCAACCCTCGACAGCGGTCAGGTGTTTCGGTGGTCCGCCCGGGGCGATGGCTGGGAAGGAGTGTTGGGATCGCAGTGGTTTCGACTGCGGCAGACGGAACGTCGACTCCATGTGGAAACGGCGACACACCCTGAATCCTGGGAACCCCTGCTGCATTTCCTGGGGATGGACCAGAACCTCGCCGGCATTCTGTCCACATTTCCCAATGATCCCCCGATGAGGGAGGCCGTCGCGGCCTGTCCAGGCCTTCGACTTCTCCGCCAAGATCCGTGGGAATGCGTGGCCAGTTTCATTCTGAGTTCCACGAAGCAGATCGTTCAGATTCGCCAATGCGTCCGGCTGCTTTGCGAGCGGTTTGGTCTCCCGGTTCCGGTTCCCCCCGGAACCCCTGCGGCCTTCTCCTTTCCCACCGCTGCACGACTGGCGCAGGTGGGCGAACCGGAGCTTCGCGAATGCAAGCTGGGGTTCCGCGCCCGGTATCTGGATTCCACGGCACGACTCATTGCCCAAGGTGACCCGGTCCTTCAGGAGGTTGCGGATCTCCCCACCGCTGAAGGTCGTAGCCGCCTCATGGATCTTCCGGGCGTGGGACGAAAGGTCGCAGACTGCGTCCTGCTCTTCGCCTACGGCCGTCAGGACGCTTTTCCCGTGGACGTGTGGGTCCAGCGCGCGCTTCGCCAGTTGTACTTCCCGAATCGGCGACCCAACCCCCGGATGTTGGAGCGGTTTGCCTCGACCCACTTCGGTCCCTTTGCCGGATATGCCCAGCAATACCTCTTTCACTATGTCCGAACCCGCCTGGGACGCTCGGGATTCCCTGGAGATCCAGGTTCCCGGCGCTCCTCTCGCGTCCAAAGCCGCGGCAGCCGCTCCTCCCCATGAAGCATATTGAAGCCATTTTGAGTCCCTCGGAGTTTGAAGTCCTGCGACAACGCGACCTCAAGAAGACGGCATGCGTGGTCTTTGACGTCCTCCGGGCCACCTCCACTCTCCTTGCTGCATTCGCCTCGGGAGCGGACTCGGTGGAACCGGTCGCCGGAATTCCCGAGGCGCTCGGCCGACGGGCGGAGGACCCGGAGGTGCTCCTGGCGGGCGAACGCCAGGGATTGCGGATCGACGGCTCGCAGACCGGCGGAGTTGAGTTTGATCTCGGGAATTCCCCCCGTGAATTCACCCGGGCTCGGGTCGAAGGCCGCCGCATTGTCATGACCACCACCAACGGTACCCGGGCCCTCCATGCCTGCTCCGGGGCCGCAACGGTCCTTGCGGCCTCATTCGGCAACCTATCCGCAACGGCTCGCTGGCTGTCGCTCAACCATCCGGAGCAATTGCTGCTGGTATGCGCCGGAACGCAGGACCACGCGTCGCTGGAGGACGCCCTCGCCGCCGGGGCGTTGGCCGATGAAATCTGGACCCTGGTGTCGTCCGCTTGGATCGACGACGGCATACGGATCGCCAGGGACCTGTACCGCGCGCGCCGGGCCGATCTGCTCCGGGCGGTCGCGGAGGGACGCAACGGACACCGCCTGCTGAGCCAACCCCAGCTCGCGGGGGATGTACCGGACTGCCTGGACCGGGATCGTTTTCCATTCATCGCCCGGCTCGACTCCAGGGGCCGTCTTCGGGCCGAGGTCGTGTAACCATGAGGTGTTCCGGAACGGGAAAGAAAACTTTGTCAAAGCCCACCAAGCTCTCCAGCGTCCGCCCGGAATGACATCGGAAGCCAAGGTCCTATCCTCCTCCCAACTGGCCGGGTGGCGAGACCAACTCCGTCGCGAAGGCCGCTCCCTGGTGGTCACGAATGGCTGCTTCGATCTCCTGCACGTTGGACACGTAGCCTATCTGGAGTCCGCAAGATCACTGGGTGACGCCCTCCTTATTGGAGTGAATGGCGATGACAGTGTCCGGGCGCTGAAGGGACCGGGTCGGCCGTTGAATACCGAAGCCGACCGCGCGCGCGTCCTGGCCGCCCTCGCCTGCGTGGACGGCGTCTGCATCTTTCCGGAAGTTCGCGCCGTCCGATTCCTCGCCGAGTCCCGTCCGGACATCTACGTTAAAGGGGGCGACTACACGCTTGATTCCATGAACCAGGACGAACGGCGCGCCGTGGAAAACGCCGGAGGCAGAATCTGTTTCCTTCAATTCGTTGCCGGCAAGTCCACCACAGCCTTGGTCCGTCGCGTGCAGTCCACCTCCTGAAGAACCCATTCCCTTTGATGAATCCTCCCGAATCCCCCAGCCCGTCGAGACACGCCAGCGGACGCGAGCTTCGCGACCTCAAGGCCCGTGCACAACGCCTCGACCCCGTCCTCAAAATCGGGCGCGCAGGCCTCACCGAGCCCTTTTACACGGCGCTTAACCGAGCGCTCGCCGATCACGAGCTGGTGAAGGTGAAGTTCGACGACTTCAAGGACCAAAAGAAGGTCCTCGTCCCGGAGATCCTAACCCGCAGTGGTGCCCAACTCATCCAGCGGGTCGGCAATGTTGCCGTCCTGTTTCTCCGAAGGCAGCCCCAGGCTCCAGCAACTGGAAACGCTCCCGGGTCGTGACACCCGCGCCGGACTCCGGTCCAATTCCGCAACCATGCCCCGTTGCCTTTGCAGCCAGTGCGCCCGTCCGTTGGAGTTTCCAGAGGAACTGTCTGGCCAGGAGACCACCTGTCCCTATTGCAAAAAATCCACCCGGCTTTCGGTCGATACCTCGCCGCTGGTGCGTCTGCCGGCAAACCTCCCCAATTCCCCATTCCTGAAGAAGGTCGGTGGGGCTCCCGCCCCTCCCGAATCGCAGCCTCAATCCACCCCGCCTCCGCGTCGCACTTCTGTCCGAAACCCGGAAGCACCGGTGAACGATGCACCTCAAGTCCCGCCATCCCGGCCTGCCACTGCCGCCGCGGGCAACCCGCCTGGACGGGCCGAAGGAGCGGCACCGGACGCAGGGGTTGCTCCCTTGGCGCGCCGCCTCCTTGACCACATGGAGCGGGTCATTATCGGCAAGCGGGATCGCCTGACGCTGGCCTTGGTGGCCTGGTTTGCGGAGGGACACATCCTTTTGGAGGACGTCCCTGGCGTGGCGAAGACCATGCTTGCCCGGGCTCTCGCCCAAAGCGTCGGGGGCACCTTTAAACGCGTTCAGTGCACTCCTGACCTTCTGCCCACCGACATCACGGGCGCCACCATCTTCAACCCCCGGACGACCGAGTTCGAATTCCGTCCGGGCCCGCTGTTCGCCCAACTGGTCCTCGCCGACGAATTGAACCGGGCCACGCCCCGGACCCAGTCCGCGCTCCTTGAGGCAATGGCCGAACGGATCGTGACCGTGGATGGCACGCCCTATCCGATGGACCGGCCGTTCCTCATCATCGCCACCCAGAATCCCATCGATCACGAGGGAACCTTTCCGCTTCCGGAGGCCCAACTCGACCGCTTCCTCGTCCGGTTTCAAATCGGCTATCCGGCGGTATCGGACGAACTCAGGATTCTTGAAGGCTTCCAACTCGGGCACCCGATCGAAACGCTGACCCCGGTGGCCACACCCGGGGAGATCCTTGAGGCTCAGGAACGGGTGCGCCAAATCGATTTGGATCCAAAGGTTCGCAGCTACCTTCTTCGTCTGGTCACCACGACCCGCGAACATCCCTCGGTCGTGCTGGGCGCCAGCCCCCGCGCGTCGCTGGCGCTGCTCCGGGCCTCGCAGTCCCTGGCCGCCATCCAAGGTTACGACTTTGTCCTGCCCGATCACATCAAGGAGGTCGCCCCCCACGTTCTGGGCCATCGGATTCTGATTCACCCCGAGAAGCGCCTGCGCAAGGTCTCGGCATCCATGGTGATCCAGGAAATCCTGCACCAAACACCGGTCCCGACGCTCCCGGGAATCACCGCCTGAAGCCCGGTTCGGAACGGACCCACCGAGGATGAAGGATTCCGGTTCCAAACGCGCCAGTCCGGGATCCAAGTGGCTCCTGGGCGCCCTGGTGCTCCTCGGAATGGGCGCTGCATTCCGCCTGGGACTCCTCGTTTATGCGATGTACGCACTTCTGGGTGTCATGCTCCTCGGGTGGTTCTCAGTCCATCGCTGGATCGGAAGTCTGGCGGTCCACAGGGACTGCGATCGCACGGATGCCGCCATCGGGGACGTCGCCGAAGTCACAGTCACAATCCGAAACGATTCCCGCTCCAGCATCCCGTGGACACTCCTGGAGGATTGTTTACCGGCGGAGGCATTATCCGCCTCTCCGGCTCGATTGGCCGCGAGAGGCCCACGGCTCTCCTTGGTTCGCCTCCGGCCCGGCGAGGAGGAGACCCTGCGATATCAGGTCGAGTTCCTCGCGCGGGGATGCTATCCGATTGGTCCCCTGCTGGCGGAGTCCGGAGACTTCTTCGGGCTTCACCGCGGATTCCGCGTCGTGGGGGAGCCCGTGTTCGTCCAGGTCCCCCCGAAGGTCGTCCCGCTCGAAGGCTACGACATCGCGTCCTCCCGACCGATGGGCGAAATCCGATTGGTCCACCGTCTTTTCGAGGATCCAACCCGCCAGTCGGGCATCCGCGATTACCAGGAGGGCGATCCTTTCAACCGGATCCACTGGCGCGCAACCGCGCGATTGGGACGACTCCAAAGCCGCACGTACGAACCCTCCGTCATGGCCGGCGCGACGCTCCTCCTGGACTTTCACCAGGAATCCTTAGTGGGCGACGGGCAGTTTGTCCGAACGGAACTGGCCGCCAGCGCAGCGGCGTCCCTGGCCAGCGCGATCCATCAACTGGGAAGCCCGGTCGGATTCTTTTCCAATGGCCGCGACACCGTGGATCGGATTCGGGAGGAGGGATGGAACCAGGATTTTCGAACCCGCCAGCAAGCTCGGTTCCGGGCAAGGTTGGCCGCGGCCAGCGACCGCCTCCGACCGATTGGGGTCGAAACCCGGCGGGGACCGGATCAACTCGAACAAATCCTCCGATGCCTGGCCCGGTTGGAACCCACCGATGGTTTGCGCTTCCCCACCCTTCTGTCGGAGGTGTCGAGCCGTCTCCCGCGGAATGCCTCGGTGATCGCCATCATCCACGACGTCCCGGAAGAGACCGCGGTCGCCCTGCTGGGGCTCAGCCGCCGCGGCTACCGGGTCACTGCGGTCCATATCGCCTTTGATTCGCGGGAAGCGCCCGCCTGGGCCGCCGGGCCGGATTGGGCGGCGTGGCTCATCGGTTCCGGCATCGAGGTCCGGCGAATTCACGACGAGGCTTCCCTGGGGCATCTGTGCTCGGAACAGCTGGCTCGCTAACGCATCCGCCCATGCCGTCCCCCCACCGAGTTCCCATCCGCAAGTCGCTGGGCGATTATTTTGCCATCACGCTGGCACCGGCCCTCATCGTGATCCTCGTTGGGAGCCTGGTCTTATTTCTGGTGGAGGCCCTTTATCATGGCCAGCAAGGAGGCCGCCTGCGATGGACGCTGGCCTGGTTCACCATGGCCAGTGTTTTGATTACGCGGATCGCCATCGAACTCGGATCCTCGAGGGGGTTCCTTTACGGGTTCGCCCTCGCCGGAGTGACCTGTCTCGCCTTGATCCGGTACGTCGATCCTCCGTTTGCAGGAATTTTCCTCCTCGCCGTCGCCTGGTTCTGCGTCGACCGCCTCGTCCGGGACTGCACCCTGATCGATGACGACGAGGACGCCACCGGTGAGGGGCTGCTCGACAGTTCAGGACTCGGGGGGAGCCGCAATTCAGTCTCGGGGGAACCTCGGAGAGGTCGCCTGCTCTTCTTTACGTTCGCCACCCGTGAGGCACAGCAGCGACAGCCGGTCTTTCCCTCTGAATCCGACGTTCAAGAGGCGCGCCGCCCGGCACGACCACCCGGCGTTTGGGTGATCGGATTCTCACTGGCGGCCCTGCCCTTGTTTGGCTTCGGACAAGCCGCTCTTCCGGCTGCCGACCTGGATCGCCGCGAGGTGGCCTTCACCTGCCTTTGGTTTTATCTCCTCGCCGCCTTCGGACTTCTCCTCACCACCAGTTTCCTCGGACTGCGACGCTACCTGCGCCAGCGTCACGTCCGGATGCCCTCCTCCATTGCCGCACTGTGGCTGCAGCGTGGAACACTGACGGCCGTGGCGATCCTCCTCGTCGCCTTTCTTCTTCCTCGTCCCGACGCCGCCTATTCCCTCCCCATGCTCGCCGAGCAACTGGGATCCCGGCCCGAGCTCAAATCGTCCCCGTCCGGCAAGGATTGGGGCTCCGTCGATTCGTCGTCCAAAGGCGAAGGCGGAGAACCGGCTACAAATCCGGAAGGCTCCGGAAGCCGGCCAAACCCCGGAAAATCTCCGCCGTCGAGCCCGTCCCAGCCCCCTGATGCCCCCGTCCCCCGTCGGCTCCAAACCCCTCCTCGATCGACCTGGGGCGCTTCCTGAAGTGGATCCTCTACGCCCTGCTCGGCGCAGGGGTTCTCCTGATCGTTTGGCGCTACGGAGAGACTCTCTGGGAGGCGCTCCGGGAACTTTGGACGGACCTCCTCTCAATGGGCAGGAAACGAGCCGAACCGGAGTCCGACCGGGCGTCCACGAAGAGCAAACCAGTTCCGAAGCCTTTCGCGCAGTACCGCAATCCATTTTCGGACCCGCGACTCGGACGCCTCCCGCCCGAGGAACTCGTTTCCTACACCTTTGAGGCGCTTCAAGCGTGGTGCGTCGGATATGGTCTCCCGCGGCAGGATGAGGAAACCCCCCTCGAATTCGCGGAGCGCTTGATCCGATCCCTCCCGGAATTCACCAGCCCAATTCAATCCACCGTGCGCACCTACAGCCGGTATGCCTACGGATCACGATCGCCGAGGACGGAGGACCTGAACTCCATCCGTCAACTTTGGGCGCTCATGACTGCGCACCCGATGACCTCCCGGAACTGAAGGCAACGCCATTTCCGGGAAGGCCTTCCCCTGGGACCTCAAACCACGGCAGGATTTCCCACCCTCATGCATCCAGGGTCGGGCTCGATTCGTTTCACAAGAGAACCTTGCCCAAGGACGGCTCTACTTCGTCCCAATCCCGTCCCAATCCGTTTCTCAGAATTGAAACTGGCTGAAGAAATGCACGAAAGCGGGCATGAAAAGTCCCTATGTGACTCGGAATCCGAAGCCGCGCCGCGACTTCACAAAACTTGAACAACGACGCCGGCTGGGCATGAGGCTTCTCGCCCGCGGTTGGAGCCAGGCTGAGGTCGCACGGCGTTGCGGCGTCAGTGAGACCTCGGTGTTTCGGTGGAAGGCGGCCCGGGCTCGCAAGGGTCCGAGCGCCTGGAAACGGGGGCGGCTGGGGCGGCCTCCAGGACTTCGGCGCAAACTGCATTCCGCTCCGACTTCACCCCGTCGCGAGGGGCACTTTTCGCTCCGACTGTACCGACTCCACGCCTGACCCCGTCCACGATTCGGGGGAAAGCCCATTCCGCTATTGGCCCTGGCCGCGGCTGAATCCGGGCTTTCCTCCGAAAGTGTAGAGGCCCTCGAGTTTCACGAACTCGAGTCCGGCGTCCGTGATCCGGTCCAACAGGGACGTCACGCACCGGTGCTTCAGCGGTCCGGGATTGGAGTCCGGCAATTGAAACCGGCAGCGGTATACGTCGACGGTGAACGTCTCCTCCAGCCCTCCGGGCCACACCTTCATCCCCCGATTGGACAACATCTCCAATTGGAGACCGTCGGCGCACAACGGTTGCAGACGCGCAGCCAGTTCCGGGGGCCGTCCCAAAAACTCAATGAAGACGTCGGCCCCCACCAGGGACTTCGGCTCCTGGGGTCGAGCGTAGGGGGGACGGTGGGTCAGCGGACGCTGGGGTGCATTCCCGTATCGCGCCTCCTTCAGGACTGCCGGTCGTCGTCCGAGTCGGGCCACCACCGCGGCGGCAAACTCGCGGGTCCCCACCTTTTCCTTCGAGGAAGCCGGATCATAAATGTCGTAGGTGTGGATCCCCTCCTCGATCGTGCGGAGCCAGGCGTTGTGGGCGCGCTCGGCAACGTCGGGCTGACCGATGTGGATCAGCATTTGAATCGCGCCCAGGAACAGGCCGGACGGATTCGCCAGATTCTGACCCGCGCGCCGGGGAGCCGATCCATGGATGGCCTCAAACATCGCACACCCATCCCCGATGTTGGCTGATCCCGCCAATCCGACGGATCCGGCGATCTGCGCCGCCACATCGCTTAGAATGTCGCCGTACAAGTTGGGCATCACGATCACGTCAAACACCTCGGGAGTGTCGGCGAGTTTCGCAGCTCCGATGTCCACGATCCAATGCTCCTTCTCGAGGTCCGGATACTCGGCTCCGATCGCGTCGAACACCTCATGAAACAAGCCATCCGTCAGCTTCATGATGTTGTCCTTCGTGAAGCACGTGACCTTCTTCCGCCCGTAGGCACGCGCGTACTCAAAGGCGTAACGAACGATCTTTTCCGTTCCCGGACGGGTGATCAGCTTCAGACACTGCATCACGTCCGCGGTCTGCCGATGCTCGATTCCCGCGTAAAGGTCCTCCTCATTTTCACGGACAATCACCACGTCCATCTTCGGATGCTTAGTGTCGACAAACGGGTGGTAACTCAGGCAGGGACGGACATTGGCGTAGAGCCCGAACGCCTTTCGCGTGGTCACGTTGAGCGACTTGAATCCCCCCCCCTGCGGGGTCGTGATGGGTGCCTTGAGGAACACCCGGGTTCGCCGCAAGGATTCAAATGCGGCAGCGTCAATTCCCGCCGGATTGCCGCGCAAATAGACTTTTTCCCCAATCTCGATCGTCTCAATGTCCAGACGGGCTCCCGCCTCCTTCAGGATGTGAAGGGTGGCGGACATGATTTCGGGACCGATGCCGTCGCCATGGGCGACCGTAATGGGGGTATTAGGCATGAGTTTTTAAAAATGGCGACGCAACGTGTCGCCAAAACCCAATCCGTCAACTCCACCCCCAACCAAAGATCCAACGCCCCGGCTATCGCATCTCCCCCGTCAGCGGAGGAAGCTGTGACGCACCAAAGAACACGTTGTAGCTCGGGTCGATTCGAACTCCGCGATCCCCGAATTTCATCCGAAGCGTCAAGGTGTAGGGGGTTTCCCGAAAGCAAAGTCGCGCCTCATAGACATCCGGCGCTGTCCAGGCGCCACAGGAGGCGACCGCGCGTTCGGGAGACGAGCCCCATCGCACCCTTCCCGGACGCCACCCTTGGAAGGCGCAAGACACCACATCGATCCTACCTTCGGATCCCAATTCCAAAACCATTCCCTCCGGACCGGCATCCTTAACGACGAGGGATTCCAGCTTCTGTTCATTGGGCGGGAAAACAAACCGACGCCCAGCCCACTTCCAAAGTTCCGGAGTCGTGGCATCCCCGGGGACCACGGGCAGCCGGAGCGAACCCAATCGGCGGGACAACGCGTCCAAGGCCTTGGGATTTCGCGCCAGTCGGCCAGGCTTCATGGCGGGCAGCAGGTGTTGCCAGACGCGATCCAGGACCGCCTGCATGTCCTTGAGTCCGGCGGTCGTGACGACCACGGCATCCTGGGCGGGCATCACCACGCAGAACTGGCCGAATGCCCCGTCCCCCCGGAAAGCACCGTTGCGGCAACGCCAGAACTGAAATCCGTAGCCCTGTTCCCAATCACTCCTCGGATTGCTTCCGTTGGAGGTTTGCCTAGACGTGGCAAGATCCACCCAGGATTCAGGGAGAATCTGATGCCCGTCCCACCTGCCCTTCTGCAGGTAAAGCTGGCCAAACTTCGCGATGTCCTCGGTGCGGACGCTCAGGCCGTATCCGCCCAGCGAAATCCCCTCCACATTGGCATCCCAGCTTGGGTCCTCAATTCCCAGCGGATCAAAGAGCCGGGGCCGCAGATACTCCAGCACCGTCTGTCCGGTGGCGCGCTGGACCGATGCCGACAACATGAAGGTTGCGGGCGTGTTGTAGAGGAACCGTGTTCCGGGTTTGAACGGCACTGGATGTGCCAAAAACGCTCGTGTCGTCATCGCGGTGGGCCCCGTTCCGATTTCGGCGCCGTGACCTGCGGACATGCACAGGAGATCCCGGAGCCGCATGGCGCGAAGGTTTGCGGTAACCTCGGAGGGCAGCTCCGCGGAGAACCATTTCGTCAGTTCGTCATCGACGCTGAGTTTTCCCTCCGCAACCGCGAGCCCCACCGCCGTGGACGTGAAGCTCTTACTCAAGGAGTACAGCTCATGCCGAGTCTGGGAATCGAAGGGTGCCCACCAGCCTTCGGCAATGACCCGGCCATGGCGAAGAATCATCAGGCTGTGCAGGGAATCGAGGGAACGGTCGGCGTCGTTGACGAAGTCCAGAATGGCCTGGGAGGAAACGCCCTGGGATTCCGGAGTGTTGCGAGGAAGTGGGCGGGGTTCCGCACTGGGGCGCAGAAGCCCCAAGCCAACGGCAACCAAAACAATCAGCGCGCGAACCGGGTTCATCATGATCCCGGAGGCTGGCTCACTCCCCAAGCGTCGTCACCGGGAATTCACTCCCAACAATTCGGCCGCCTTTTCCGCAATGCGCCCGGACTTGATCAAGGATTCCCCCACGAGGATCGCCCTTGCCCCGCAGGCCTTCAGGCGCTCCACATCCCCCCGTGAATGGATTCCACTTTCGCTGACCAGCAGCATCGGAGCGCCGGATCCGGATCCGCGGATCCAATCGCACAGCCGGCGCGCCAGTTGTTCGGTCGTGGACAGATCAACGGTGAAGGACTTCAGATCCCGATTATTGACCCCAATGAGGCGGGCACCACACCGGAGCGCCCGCTCCAACTCCCGCTCGTCATGCACTTCCACCAAGGCCGCCAGTCCGGCGGCGTCCGCGAGGGAATGAAAGTGCATCAACTGGTCATCCGTAAGAATGGCCACGATCAGCAGGATCGCGTCCGCCCCCCACTCGATGGCCTCCAGGATTTGTCGCTCGTCGATAATGAAATCCTTCCGGAGCAGCGGAAGACCGACGGCGCCGCGGACCGCCCTTAGGTATTCCAGGGAACCTTGGAAGAATGGTTCATCCGTCAAAACCGAAAGGCAACTCGCCCCGGCATCCTCGTAGGCGCGAGCGATCCGGACCGGGTCAAAATCCGGGCAGATGACCCCAGGGCTCCGGGGACGCCTTCTTTACCTCGGCGATGAGCCCAATATCCCCGCGACGCGGGTGGGCAAGTGCCTCGGAAAAATCCCGGACGCCGCCGCCCCGTGCCCGAATCGCTTCACGGAGCTGGTGGGCTCCGATCGACCCGGCCGGCAAGCGATCCAACTCCACGCGCTTCCGGGCAACAATGGTCTCGAGAATATTCACACTCACTCCTCCTCATCCTTGAGGCCCGGGATCCGTTTGAGCGGACACCCCGCCCGGAGCCAGCCGTTGACGTACGGATCCAGATCCCCGTCCATGACCGCCTGAACGTTGCTCGTCTGCACCCCGGTGCGGAGATCCTTGACCATGCGATAGGGTTGGAAGACGTAGCTCCGAATCTGGTTGCCCCAGGAAACGCTGCCCTTCTCCCCGTAGAAGCGCTCCATGTCCCCCTTGGCCTGGTCGAGCTTCAACGCATAGAGCTTGGAGATGAGCATGGCCATGGCCGTGGCTTCGTTCTGCGCCTGGCTTCGCTGGGCCTGGGATGCCGCCACCAAGCCCGTCGGGATGTGGGTCAGGCGAACCGCAGTCTCGACCTTGTTGACGTTCTGACCTCCCTTGCCGCCTGAGCGAAAGGTGTCCCGAAGGATCTCGCTCTTCGGAATTACGATGTCGCTCTCGGTGATGTCACTAATTTCTGCGATGACATCGACGCTAGAAAAACTGGTGTGCCGGCGCTTGTTCGAGTCGAACGGGGAGATCCGAACCAACCGGTGGACCCCGCGTTCGGCCTTGCAGAACCCATACGCATTTTCCCCTTCGACGCGATAGGTGATGCTCTTCAACCCGGCCTGCTCCCCCGGAAGCGCGTCCGTGGACTCAAACTTCCAGCCACGGCCTTCAAACCAGCGCTCATACATCCGGGACAGCATCTGCGCCCAATCCTGTGCTTCCGTCCCTCCAGCGCCCGCCTGGATGCTGAAGATGGCGTTCCGATGGTCATGGGGCCCTGTCAGGAGGATCTCCAGTTCGAACCGATCGACCTGCCGGTTCAATTGCTCCAATTCCGCGTCCGCCTCCTTCTGCACGGCATCCTGCCCTGCCGGCGGTTCGGCTTCTCCCAGATCCAACAGGACCCTGAGGTCATCCGCCCGCCGATCGAATCCCACCATGGGTTCCACCTTCTTTTTCAGCTGATTGGCCTCTTCAATCACCTTCTTCGCCGCCTCCTGATTTGCCCAAAAGGAGTCGGAGGCCATCTGCGCGTCGAACTCGGCAATCCGGCGCTGTGCGCCCGGAAGATCCACGAACTTGCGCAACTGGCTCAGCTTGGACGTCAGGGCGTCCAGATTGGCCCGGGTGGCTTCGAACATCGGGCGCGGAAGGTAGGCGGCAGATCCCCAGTGACGCTAGGGGGAAAATTGGGCGCGACCCGCTCCCATCCTGGTAAGGCGGCCCTCCATGTCCCCGGAGGACCCCTCTCCCCGTTTAGTCGAAGACCCTTGTTTCCTGGCACCTCTGGAACTGCATTTGCAATCCAGAAACAGAATGGCGGCCACCGGTTGGAACACTCAAATGCGCTCCCCTTTGGTAACGACCCGTGGGCCCGGTGACCGCCAAATTCGCCTACATCACCCTGGAAGACCCGGTTCAGAACCGGGAGCCAGGCCGATGCATCGGGCGATCTCTCAGGAAGACAACGAAGGAATCCCTTCGAATCTAACAGAGTCCGCACGCCGAAACGATCCGGCGGCGTTCGCCTTCCCCTCTCCTTAAGCAGCCGCAATGCCAGTGTTCATCCACGGATCATTGGCACTGTTTTGGAACAAATCCTTAACCACTTTCCCGAGCCAGGGACCTGAAATCCGGCGCCGAAACTCCTTCCCGCATCGCCATCTGCTCCCGGAGCGCGCAAAATTCACACTTGTTTACAAAAATCCACGCACCCTGCACCCCGAAACAAAGGAGCCCGCAACCTTATTGGGTTGCGGGCTCTCCGAAGTTGGCGACCCCACGGGGATTCGAACCCCGGTTACTGCCGTGAAAGGGCGGTGTCCTAGGCCTCTAGACGATGGGGTCTTCTATAAAATGGTACTGGTGGGTCGGGTGGGATTTGAACCCACGACCAACGGCTTAAAAGGCCGCTGCTCTACCACTGAGCTACCAACCCGCGCCCTCAAGCGCGCCGGAAACTACCGGGCACCCAATCCGGTGCAAGCGTTTTGAGAGCCCAAGATCACTTCTTCGGGGGAATTCCAGACCCGGTTCCACCACTCCCCGTCCCCCCAGACGGCCCTGAAATCCCGATCGAAAGCGCGGTGATCACGCGTCCGATGGCTTCCAACCGGGGCGTCGGGATTCCCGCAGCCGCGGCACGCCGCGCAGGCTCAAGAAACAGGCTGTCCAACTCCATGCTCCGGCCGCATTCGAAGTCGATCAGGGTTGAGGCACGATAGGCCCCCATCTCGAGGGTCCGGCGGATTTCATGTTCCACCCGCGAGTCCGGTATTGGATGTCCGAGCACCCGGGCAACCGCGATGACCTCCTGCATGACCTCCCGAACCAATCCGCACCACCGGGCGTCAGACAAAAGCTGATCCGTCGACCGGGGGCGATCCACAACCTGGATCGGCCCCGAGATTTGTCCGGAAACAGCATCCCACCCCGCAGCACTGGCGACGCCGAGTCCATTGAACGGAATGTTCCAAACCAATTTCTCCCAATGGGCGCCGTCCAGATCGTCGGTCACGTCGCAGGGCACACCACTTCCCACGAATTGGTTCGCCAGGGAATGGGTGCGAGGCGAAGCAGTGCGGCCGAACTCCCCGAGAAGAATCCGGCCGTGGGCAATGTGGCGAATCACCCCAGGCGCCTCCCGGTTCAGGCAGACAAAACAAAGACCGCCCAGGATTTGCCGGTCTGGGAAGATCCGGGCAAGGGCCTCCTCGTTTCCCAAGCCGTTCTGAAGCGTCAGGATCGCCGTGGACGGCCCCACGAGCGGCGGCAACAAGTCTACCAACGCCTGGTTCGACGTCGTCTTCAGCGCCACGACCACCAGATCGGCGACACCGATCTCTCGGGGATCCCGGGCGGCCCGAGGAAACGCCGCCCATTCGCCGGAGGCGGTCAGAATCCGGACCCCGCTCCGGTGCACTACCTGGTAATCTGACCGCAGCAGGAAATGCGTCTCATGCCCCGCCCGGCTCAACAGGGCGCCGTAGTAACTGCCCACGGCCCCACAGCCCACCATGGCAATCTTCATGGATGAAGTGAATGGAGACCGCCCACGAAGGCGGCAAAGGCGGGTTTAAGAAAAAGGCGGCACCCCCGAAGGAGTGCCGCCCGGAAAATAACTTCCAATTACTTCGCGCCGAGGATGGCGTCCTTGGCCGCCTTGGCGACGCGGAACTTCACGACCTTCTTGGCCGGGATCTTGATCTCAGCACCGGTGGCCGGGTTACGGCCGATGCGCGCTTTGCGGTTGACGAGGACGAGCTTGCCGACGCCCGGGAAGGTGAAGGTGTTCTTGGCGTTCTTGTAGGCCAGCGTAGCGACCTCTTCGAGAACAGCGACGGCCTGCTTCTTGGTGATGCCGACATTTTCCGCGAGGGTGGCCGCGATCTGGGACTTGGTAAGGGCTTTAGCCATGTTTGAAGACTGTTTTAGTTGTGTTGTGACCGCCTTTGGACGAGGACGGAATGCCGGCGGGTTTAATGGGTGGCGCCGCGAACGGCAAGGGAAAACCGGTGAATTTCACTGAAAAACCTCCGGAACTACCCAAAAATCAATCAGACCCCCTTCCCCGATTTCTTCACGGACCTACCCGACTTCAGGTAGGCGGCTGCAGCGGAGGCGGACGCCCCCTCATGGACCAGGGCCATCAACGCCCGCGTCATTCCCGCTGGATTGGGATGCTGAATGATGTTGCGCCCGTAGACGATTCCAGCGGCACCCTGCTGCATCAACGCCTCGGTTCGGCCCAGGATTTCGGAATCCGACGCCCGCCCACCTCCCCGAACAAGGACAGGAATTCGGCCCGCGATTTCAACCACGCGATGATACAACAAGACATCATCCGTGGGATCCGCCTTGATGATGTCGGCCCCCAGTTCGCACGCCTGCCGAACGAGGGGAAGGATCTTGTCCAGATCGCCGTCCACCATGTACCCGCCCGCCTTCGCATTGGGCTGAAACACCAGGGGCTCCACCATGAGCGGCATCGAGTAGCGATCACACTCCGGCTTGATCCGGAGGATGTTGCGGATGCATTGGTCCATGACCTCGGGCTCCCCTGGAATTCGGAACAGGTTCACGACGACACATACAGCATCAAGCCGGATCGCCTGTTCAACGGGCGCATCGATCATGCGGCTGAACAATGTGCGGGGGAGCTCGGAACCGTAGACATTCGCGACGTCCGTCCGAAGAACGAGCGACGGCTTCGCGCGGCCCGGGAGGGACTGGAGATAATGGGCTTGGCCGACTGTGAGTTGAATAGCGTCGGGGCCCGCCGCGACGACCGTCTTGACGGCAGACTCCAGATTCTCAATGCCGAGCAGGAACCCCCGCTCGTTGAAGAATCCGTGATCTATGGCGACGTCAAAGCAGCGTCTGGAAACTGGATGGAAAAGACGGTTGAGGCGATACGACTTCATCGGGACGCGAATTCCGGCCCGGTTCGGGAAACTTGCCAATAGAAAACGACAGACAGGAGCTATTGGGCCACGAGCCGGATCCGGAAAAAACGCCGATTCGAATCCACGGGCAGTCCGCAAATCTGGGTGTTGCCATCGAGTCCTCCGGAGGTTTCCCCGGGTGCCAGAATCTCCCAAGGATCGCCGACCTCGTCACAGCCCTCGATCACGGCTTGGAATCCAGGAATTTGGAGCCACCGAAGTTCGACTCCCCCTTCCGGCCTGACGAAACCTGCAAGCTCCGCGGGTGGCCGCGGAATGGGAGCCGCGAGCAGTTCGGCAAACCTCCGGCCAGGAGGCCGCACATCGGGAATCCTCGGATCGGATCCCCGCAGGAATTCCCATCCATCCGGCAGTCCGTCGCCATCCGTATCCGGATCGTCCGGCCGGGTTCCCAAGGCAGACTCCGCTGCGTCGCTGAGTCCGTCGCCGTCTGTGTCCCCGGATTCCGCCGCCGTGCGTCGAAATTCGAGGACATCAAAAACCGACCCCTGCGCATCCACGGCAGCCATGCGCAACATGTCCCCCTTCAGCTGGAAGGACGTAAAATGCCACCGCGGATCAAAAATCGCACTGTTGGTATCCCGCTGGGAAAGGCCGTAAAGGATGATGCCACCTCCCCCGCTAACCACCGTGTGGGTCCCCCGAACGGGATGGAAGCGCTCAAAGTTATGGTCATGACCGGAAAGGATCATCCGTACCCCATATTTCGCGGCCACGGGCATGAGCCGGTCCGCCACTTCCACCCGGTCAAAGATCTGATTGTGGTTGTAGTCGTCAAAACGGTGGGCCCCCGATGTGTTGACCGGGTGATGGACCATGATGAATTTCCACGGCTTTTCCGAAGCCGCCAAATCGGTTTCCAACCATCGCAATTGTGGACAGCCGTCCCGCATGAAGTACTGGCTCGAGTACGGCCAAAACAGGACCGAAAAATGGGCGTCGCCCGCGTCAAATGAGTAATAGAATTCCGGACGGGTTCCTTCCGCGAGGTGATCCGCCGCCGGGGTCGAATTCGTGGGCTGCCAAAAGACATCCAAAAATGGCTCAGGCCCCGCATAAAGGTCATGATTCCCCCACGTTGCGAAGAAGGGAGTGGTTCGGAACAAGTCGCGATAGACACTCAGGCAACGGGTATCCGCGCGCCCCGCGGCAAAACTGGGATAGACCACATCCCCCAGGTGCACGACCAATTCAGGACGGGCCTTCGTGATTTGTCGCGCGACCTGAAACTGTGCCGCACTGCCCGAACCGGAATCGCCCAAGACCGCAAACTCCAAGTCACCCTTGGCGGGAAGCGTTCGGAACGAAGAAACCGGAGAGACGGCTTGGTCGCTGTCTGGTCCTGTCCGAACCCGATAGGAGTAGCGACGTCCAGGCAGCAGTCCGGACAGATGGACCGCCTGGGCGGCTAGGGAGGCCTCCCCGGTGACGACGGAGTCCAACGAATCATCCAGTCCATACTCAACCCGGCCGGATTGCGGAATCGGAGTTCTCCAAACTACTATCGCTCGATCCTGCTGGACGTTCTGGAGGTAGGGACCCCGGGTGAAATTCGCGAGGAGTTCGGGCACCAGCACGATGTCCATCCAACCCAATTCATGGGGAAGAGCCTGGATGGCGAGCACATTGGTTCCCGGGCGAAGTAACGCCTGAAAACCGGGTACGGGCATGTCCTCCGCCCATCCGGCATAGCGCACCGACGCCTGGGTTTCCGGGGGGACCGGGGTGCCGGGGAGCCCCGGAAGATTTCGCCGCGCAATCTCGACTCCGTTGAGATAGGCGACAAACCCGCCCTGCCAGTCACAGCGCAATGTCAGCGACCGAATTCCTGTCGGTTCCTCCACTCGAAAGCTCTTACGGAAAAATATCGCCCCCTCCCCTCGGAGCATATCTCCAAACAAGGTGTTTTCCCCCCAGGTGCTGGTCCCGAACCCGGACTCTCCAGCACTCCACCCCTCGTCATCAAATTCCGGTCGGCTCCAGGAGTCCGGTACACCGTCCACCGCGGATTGATACTTCCAACGGTCGCCGACGCCCACGAGGGACACCTCGTCCCCCCATGCCAGCACCCCCGCAGCCATTGCGGCGGCGAAGATCGCCCGTAGGATTCGGAACACGACGCCAAGCCTACCGACCTCCACTCGTACCGCAACCCACGTTCAAGGAGTCGCCTTCGGCTCCAACCAACGGTGAAACCCAGGTGAACTCCATTTCTCAACCCGATCCCCGGGCATTCGAAGCAAGGATACCTCGACTCCGTACCGCCGTGCCATCAGCCAGGCTCGGTCGGCACCCAGCACACTAAAAACCTTGGAGAGGGCATCCGCATCCATCCCCGAGGGGGCGATCACCGTCACCAACCCATGGTCCGTGAGCCCAATACCAGTTCGCGGATCAACGATGTGGGAATACCGACGCCCTCCGATTTCCGCCCGTTGGAACGTGTCCCCGGACGTTGCAAGCGCCACATTTCTCAACAAGACGAACCGCGATTCCGGGGGTTGAGGAACGTCAAACACCCCGACTTCCACGCGCCACCCATGGGCGCCCGGAGGAGGATCCCCCACCACCATGTCCCCTCCCCCACTGACGAGAAATCGACTCATTCCATTCTGGCGAAGAACCTTTGCCGCTTCGTCCAAAGCATAGCCCTTCGCAATTCCACCAAGGTCGAGTCGCATTCCGGGTCGTTCCAGCCGGGCCTCCCATTCGGCACCCGACCGACGGAGAGAGAGATTGGTCCACCCGGTCGCAGCACGGGCTGCCGCCAGCGAAGCCTCGCTGGGGAGTTGCCGCTGTCGGCGGGCTCGCTTCCAAAGCTGCACCAATGGCCCCACGGTCACGTCGAAGGCACCGTCCGACGCTCGGGAAACCATCTCCGCCGCCCGAAGCACCTTCGCAAGATCCGGTCCCAAGAGGACCCAACGGCCGCTTCCGGCGGTTCTGGAGAGCCGACTCAATTCGGACTGTTCATCGTAGTCGCTCAGGGAAGCGTTGAGCTCCGCAATGCGGGCAAATGCCGCCTCTGATGCTGCCGCCGCTCTGTTCGTGTCCGGGGCATAAAGAATGATCCGGAAGGGGAGACCCATTTCCGGACGCTCATACTCGAAGCGCGTCAGGCCTCTGGACGGTCCAGACCGGCAGCCGACCAGCAACAATAGGACTGCTCCCAACCCCAGGACGATTCGACTCACAGCATTCGCTCCCGAATCTGCGCCACCGTCGCGGTGCCCGTGGTTCCCAACTGATGGATGACGACGCTCGCGGCCGCCATCGCCAGTTCCATCGCCTCCGTCACACTGGCTCCGGCTGCCAACGCGGCAGTTAGATTGGCGGTCACCGAATCCCCGGCTCCGACAATATCGATCGGGCCCATTACAGGAAATGCGGGAACGTGTGCCACGTTCCCGTCCGCATCCGACCCCACAATTCCCAATTCCGCCAGGGTGATGAAGGACGGACTTCGATTGCCCCGCGCCAATCCGGCACACGCCGCCTGGATATCGGATAGTGAAGACACTTCACGGCCCGTGAGCGCCCCCAGTTCCCGTGCATTCATTTTGAAGATCACTGGCGGCCAACCTCGAAGTCCCTGACGACTGTCGCCAACCACCAGCAATCCGGGCCGGGCAGCTTTCAGAACGCCCACCTCGGCGCGAAAGCGGGACGTGACCACGCCGGTTTCCGGCAGATCGACCTGATCCATGAGGATCGCTCCGGATGCCCCCTCAAGCGCGCGTCGGAAGGCAGTAATCAGGGAGCCTTGAAGTTCTTCCGGAGTCTCACCCCAGTTCTTCTGATCGAGACGGTTGAGTTCCAAGGGCGGTTCATTCGCACGGATCACCAGCGGCTTTGAGTACGTAAACGTATGGCGGAGACGCGAAGTCTCGAAGAATTCGAGACTGACCCCCGGCCGCGCCTCCAGGGCCCGCCGCAGCTCCCAACCTTCGCCATCCTCGCCACAGCAACCCACGGGAAGGATCGTCCCGATTCCGAGCGCGCTCAGATTGTTCAGGATCGTTCCCGCAGCCCCCGGCTGGCACCGCACCGCCGTGACATTGTAAACCTCGAGGCCGGTTTCTATCGACTTCTCCGACCGCGTGGGATCGATCTCAAAGTAGCGGTCGAGACAGAAATCCCCGGCCACCACGAGACGGAGGTCGGGATAGCGGGAGGTAATGGCATCAAAGCGGTCCGGAGACACGTCGGAAGTCAACCATGAGGAGGTCCTGTGGATCCAGTCCTCTGGCGCGGCGCAGCACTCATTTTCCTAAAGTTGTGCCCGCATCAACGCGCCGGATCGACGCGCCTCATGGGCGAAGGCAATCGTCAACGCGAGGGCATCGGCGGCGTCAGGATCGGGCAACCCCGGAAGCGCCAGAAGCCGCTGGACCATCTTGGCGACGGCAAGTTTCTGCGCCCCACCAAAGCCAACCACCGCCAGTTTCACCTTGCGTGGTGCGATCTCATACACGGGCAGTCCCGCACCGGCGACGGCCGCCAGAGCGGCGCCACGGGCCTCCCCCATGGTGAGGGCCGTCCTCAGGTTCTGGGCAAAAAACAGGCCCTCGACCGCGCACACTTCGGGATGAAACGTTTGAATGACGTCGCGAACCCGTTCCGCAATCCGGCCGAGACACCGGGTGCGCAGCCAAGACGCGGGACACTTCACTGTTTCCTGGTGCAACGCGGTAAGGCGGCCCCGGTCGACAGCCAAGACGCCCAATCCCGTTCCCCGAAGCGACGGGTCAATGCCGATCAAACGATGAAACGAGAGCGGTCCGACAGCGGTGGACGACTCCGCGGCCGGGGCGATGCGGCGTCCTGACACCCGCTCCTGGAGGCGGGCGAATTCCTTGGGTGAGATTCCCACAACAAATAAGGACCCTATCCGTCACGCAGTCCCGGGAAATGGCAAAATCCCCGTGACCAAAACTCATCTGGAAATTCCCTGTGGAAAAATCTGGTACAACAACAGGTAGATCAGCACCCCGGTAAAGGACACATACATCCAGATGGGCAGAGTCCATCGAGCAATCCTTCGATGCTCCTCAAAACGCGCCCGAAGCGCCCGGGCAAAAGTCACCGCGATGAGGGGCAGGATCGCCACCGCACCCACGAGATGGGTGACGAGGATCGTGAAATAAATTGGGCGGAACCAGACGGGGTCCACGAAGCGGGTGTGGGCCCTTCCGTGAAGCCGCTGCATCTGGAAGTGATACCATAGATAGCATCCGAGAAAGAGGGTGGAACTGAGGAACGCACCCACCATGCAGTTCCGATGGCCAGTACGGCGGCCGGACCGGATGAAGCCCCATCCCACCGTCAAGAGGACGGCGCTCAGACCGTTTAAAGCGGCGTTCAACAGTGGAAAATCGGACAGGCTCATAGTTCTGGATTCCTTTGCAATCGCCGAGCCAGCGACACGGCCTGCTTCTCTGCTCCCGCTTCCTCGGACTGCACGACGCCTCGGAGACGGCCCTGTCGATCGAGAACCACATAGTTCCCGGAATGGATGAAGCGGTCCTCCAATTTCGGGTTCTTTTCGCCAGTATCCATCACGGTAAAGAGAAGGTCCTTTTCTGCGAAGCGGTACAACTCCGCCTTGGCTCCGGTGAGGAACCACCAACGGTTGGGATCCGCCCCATACCGTACCCCGTATTTCCGGAGAATCTCCGGACTGTCGTAATCGGGATCAGCCGTCAGAGACACCAGTCGGATCCCCGGCCCCGTCTGGCTTTGGATTCGCGCCATCTGCTGCGAGAGGCGGTGGCATTGGGATGGACAACGAGAAAAGATCACGTTGGCAATCACCACGTCCCCGCGGAGGGAGTCCAAACCAACCTTCGATGCGAGTTGGTTGGTCAACTGAAAGGGCCCCACCTGCCCCAGATATCCTGGGACTGGTTCCGCCCAGTGACGACGAACTGCGATTCCGGTCAGGGTGGCCAGAGCAACCAAAAAACCGGCCCAAAGCAGATAATGGGCCCGTTTCACTCTCTCCTCAGGTCATCGCCCGCGACACCGGCGTTTGACAGCGCGCGTTCGCCGGAGGCGGAGGAATCACTCGAATCCCGAAGCGCCACCCGCCTTGGATTTTTCGGCATACCACTTGGAGAATTCCTCCTCGCTGACGACCCGGAACTCCCCCTTCATGCCGGAATGGAGATTCCCGCACAACTGGGCGCAGATCACCATGTACTCGCCCGTGGTGGTCGGTTTGAAGTGGACCGGAATCGACATTCCCGGAATCGCATCCTGCGTCACGCGCATCCGCGGAAGTTTGAAGCAGTGGATGACATCCATGGAGGAGATGCGGCAGATGACATCGCGATTGACGGGCAGGTAAAACGGCTCCCGGAGGCAGGTCACGTCGTCCTTGGCATTCGGGTCATCAGCATCAAGTCCGAAGGGATTCTTTTCGGCAAACTTGATGTCCTGTTTGCCCCATTTTCCATCGGTGCCGGCATAATGCGCGTTCCAGGCGAACTGCTGGGCCATGATCTGAATTTCAATGGGATCGGTCGCCGGATTCCCGGTGGCCACCGGGAACTGGTCCACCGCCTTGGCCCACAGCGGAACCGCAAATCCGAGAAGCAGAAGCACCTCAACGGCCGCAACGCCGATTTCAGCGTAGGTCGAAAAATGAGACCGCGCTCCAACGTGGTCGGCCTTCGGATTAGCCGACTTCCGGAATCGGAATACCGCAACGAGGAAGTAGGCCAACCAACCGACGAAGAGCACCGCCATCAGCAGATGGAGGTACAGGAGCAGGTCATCCGTGCTTTTGCCGTGGGCGGAGGCGTTGGCGGGAGGGAAGAGATATTGCCAGAGACTCATGACAGAAAATAGCGGAGGGAAGTTTATTCGAGGGAGCCGCCTTCACCAGTTTCGCGGACCCGGGCGGCCCGGCGGCTGACAAAGACAAAGAAAGAGGCAATCAGCCCCAGCACGGTGCCAATCACGGCCAGCAGGGCATAAATTCCGGCGTTCATTCCGTACGCGAGCGGCGAATCGGTACGCCCGAAGCACGCGGCACAGGCCATGGCTCCCGGGGCGGTGAGAACCGCTGCTGCTGCGCTCAGAAGGTGGAAAACGCGCCGTTTCACAGGTAGCTGATGTTCTTGAATTTTTTGAGGAAGATTTTGCCGTAGGCCGCAAGTCCCGCCCCGAAGACCAACGAGACAATTCCCCAGGCGAGATCGTGCGCCGTTCCACCGTCGGAATAATTTCCGAAGCACCAACTGGAGACCACCAAGGTCAGCAGGATGCAAACGGAAACGAAGACGACGTGAAAAGCCTTAAGGGACATAATGAGTCTTGGGACGGGTTCCCGGGATGGGGTCCTTGTCCGAGGAGAGAATCAGCGCGACCATCCCGATGGCAAACGCGACGGTCGTCACCATGATCAGGTAAATGGCCTTCTTCTCGGAAAGAAGGTGCATGAAATACGCGCACACCAGGTAGGACTTGATGGACGCGATGAACAAGGCCACGGAGATGGTCAGGGCGACGCTGCTAAATTCCCACTCCCGCGCCAAAACGGTAATAACCGTCCCAATCAACAACGCTGCGCCCACCGCCCAATACACCTTCTTGTGGGCGACGAAATCGTAGTCGTGATGATGGTGATGGTGTCCAGCGTCAGCGACGGCGGAATGTTTGGGGTCACTCATGGGGAGAATGAAAAAGGGATCAAAGGAGGTACACCACCGGGAACAGGAAGATCCAAACCAGATCGACGAAGTGCCAGAAAAGGCCCCCCACCTCGATCCGGTTCGTGAACCGCTCGGGATCCGTCTTCCACATTCCGCTTCCGATGAACCCGAAATAGAACAAGACCATGGCCCCGCCGAACACGTGCAAACCGTGCAGGAAGGTCATTGTGAAATAGATCGCGAAGAAGGGATGGGTCGAGGGAATGAACGCCTTCAGACTAACAATATCCGAGACCTTGATTTCCCTCTCCCGGTGATGTTCACCGTTCTGATGGGCCTTGTGAATATCCTCGGGAATGGGGTGACCGACCGGAAAACGGAACTTGTTGGGAATATCGACTTCGACCTTGAGCGCCTCAAGTTTCGCGGCTTCCACGTCCTTAAGGGTCCAGAGCAACGGGGAGGACCCGTTGACATTCAGATGCCCGGTAATCCTCGAACCGTCCGTCAACTGGATCACGTAGTGTCCGAACTTCTCACGGTACTCGAAGGTTTTGATGGCCAGAAACCCCAGAGCGCAGAGGACCGTGACCGCCATGAATTTACGGAAACGGGCAAACTGGTTTTGTTTAAGCGCGATCCACGCCATGACGACGGTGACCGAGGAAGTGATCAGAACCGCAGTGTTGAACGTGCCGATCGGGATGTTCAGGAGCCCGTGCGGCCATCCAAGAGCGACATCCGGCCAGAATCCATGGGGAGCCTGGACGCGCAGCAGGATGTAGGTCGAAAAGAACGCCCCGAAGAGCATGACTTCCGAGGCCAAAAACAACCAGATGCCGACCTTGGCGTTGTAAAGGCCGGTATCCGGCCTCGGTTTAACGGCGTAGGGGATTTCCATTTCAGCTCAATGAAAGGTGTTGGGATCGAGACGAGGGTTCAGTTCGGCTGGTTCTGCGGGGTGAAGTCCTGCTTCGCCCCCGGAACGCTGTAGTCATAGGGCCCCCGATGAACGACCGGGACCGTGGCAAAATTCCCGTGCGGCGGCGGGGTGGGCGTCTGCCAATCCAGAGTCGTCGCCTGCCACGGATTATCCGAGTCAACTTTACGCCCGTTCCAGATGCTCCAGAAGAAATTGATGATGAAGGGCACCTGCGCGATCGCTAGGAGCACAGCGGAATGGGTGATGAACTTGTTCAGCCAAAGAATTCCGGGATCCGCTCCCACTCCGGAACCGAAATAGGTGGCTCCACCGTCGTACATGCGTCGGCTCATGCCCCGGATGCCCTGGATGAACATGGGGGCAAAAATCAAATTCATGGCAACCAGTGAGAAGAACCAGTGAATCTTCCCCCAAAACTCATTCATCATCCTCCCGGTGATCTTCGGGAACCAGAAATAGACGCCCGCGAAAAGGCCAAAGATCGTTCCCGGGGCAACCACGTAATGGAAATGTCCGATGACGTAGTACGAGTCGTGCAGATAGATGTCGGATGCATTCAACCCCAGCGGGAGGCCGGTGAGACCTCCAATTCCAAACATCGGGAGGAACGACAGCGCAAAAAGCATCGGTGTGTTAAACCGAATGGATCCGCCCCAGAGCGAGATGAAAAGGGCGGTCAGGATGATCACCGAGGGGATGGAGATCATCATGGTCGTCGTCTGGAAAAACGTCGCGATCTTGGTCCCCATGCCGGTCATGTACATGTGATGCGCCCAGACGATGAAGGCGAGGAACCCGATGGCCAGTGCCGCATAAACCATCGAACGGTATCCCCAAAGCGGCTTTCGGGTGTTGTTCGCAATGATCTCGGCCACGATACCCATCGCCGGGAGAATCAGGACGTACACCTCAGGATGCGCGAGGAACCAGAACAGGTGCTGCCACAGCAGCGGGCTTCCACCTCCGGAGATGTCGAGTTGCTTGCTGTTGTAGACGAGTCCGGTGGGCAGGAAGAACGAGGTGCCGAGGATGTTGTCGGACAACTGGAGGAGGCCGGCGGCCTCCAGCGGGGGAAACGCGAGGAGGAGCAGGAATCCGGTCACGAACTGCGCCCAGACAAAAAACGGAAGGCGCATCCAAGTCATCCCCTTGGCCCGGAGCTGGATGATGGTGGCGATAAAGTTGACCGCACCCAGCAGGGACGAGGTGATGAGCAACACCATGCCAATCAGCCACAGGGTCTGACCGTCAATGAAGTTGTTCAAATCCGCCACCGTCGCCAGAGGGGAGTAACTCGTCCATCCGGACTTCGCCGCGCCACCGGGAATGAAGAAACTGGAGAGCATCACGACCCCACCCCAGAAGAAGAAATGGTAGCTGGCCATGTTCAGGCGGGGAAACGCCATGTCGGGAGCGCCGATTTGGAGCGGCGTCACGTAATTTCCAAACGCACCGAACGCCAGGGGGACGATCGCGAGAAAGACCATGATCGTCCCATGCATCGCACCAAAGGAGTTGTACAGGTCAGCCTGCATCACTCCTTTTGCGGCCATGTCATCCCCCAAGACTCGGTTGAGAAGGCCACCCACGATGGGAATGGGCTGATTCGGATAGGCCAGTTGCTGGCGCATGGCCAGCATCAGCATGAAACCGAAAAACAGGAACAGCAGGGAGGTCAGGCCGTACTGGATCCCGATGATCTTGTGGTCCGACGAAAAGATGTACTTCGTCAGGAATGCCGGTTCATGGTGATCATGCGCATGGCTGTCGGCATGCGCCGCACCGGATCCCGGGTGGGTGATGGCTGTCTGCATAGAAATTCAGTTCGAAGGAGTCAAATGGGACGAAATTGTGGCCAGGCCAGTGCCTCCGACAGGCGAGGATGCTAACGACGTCACGGCCGGTGAAGTCAATTTCCGGGTCGGCTTATCCCCAACCAGAAGTCCAAGCAATAGGGGTAAGTAGAGAATGCTGGCGAAAAAGAGTCTCCGGGCTGCCGACGGGGTCCGCAGGCGGGCGAATCGGATGGACATGGTAAGGAACCCAACTCCCAGAAGGACCGCCCCAAGAAGATACCCGCGCCCGGCGAGTCCAAACTGATACGGAAACAAACTCACGAGAAGGAGGGCCACCGTATTCCGGATGGCAGAACCCGCGGTTCGACGCCCATCGGCATCGTCCCCTGAAAGCATCCGAAATCCGGCCCCGGCGTACTCATCCCGATAAAGCCAGGCGATCGCCATGAAGTGGGGTAGCTGCCAGAAAAACAGGATCCCGAAAAGCGCCCACCCCGGTGCCGTGAGACTGCCCGTCGCCGCAGTCCATCCCATCAACGGGGGAAGCGCTCCAGGAACGGCACCCACCACGGTGTTCAACACCGTCACCCGCTTCAGCGGCGTGTAGCAAAAGATGTAGCTGACCAGGGTGACCGCCCCCAAAAGAGCTGTGAGGGGGTTGACCGCCATCAAAAGCCAACCCATGCCCAAAATGGACAGCCCCGCCCCAATACCCAGGGCCGTCGTGGGATTCACCCGACCTGATGGAAGTGGCCGGTCCGACGTCCTGCGCATCCGGGCATCAAACTCACGCTCGATGAACTGGTTCAAGACCGCCGCTCCGGCCGCAAGAAGCGCAGTCCCCCAGGTCACCTGGAGCAGCATCGAAAAATCCACGGGCGTTGAGGACCCCGAATAGAAGCCGACACTGGTGGTCAACACCACGAGGAAGGTCAGCCGTGCCTTCACCAACTCGCCGACCACCGAAAGGGCCGGCTTGCCGCGAAGCCCGGTCGAAACCGGGTGAAGCGGTGGGGCGGCTGCGGTGGCCTTTGCGTCCATGTCTTAGCGGGCGGAACGACTGGCCAACGCAGGGATCATCCCGGCGGTCGCCGTGTCGCATTCGAACAGAGTGAGTTTCCTCGCGACAAGAATCAACACCGTACCAACAAGGAGCGAGGTCGCTCCCAGGGCAACGTGGGCGGTCGCAACGTCTGCCGCCTTGTGCGTCCACAGAATCGTCGCTCCCAGAATAAACTGCCCCACCACAAGTCCCAGCCATGCAGCAGCGATCCGGCTTACTGGCGAATTCCTCCCGTACAGCTTTTGCGAGGCACGAAGCGAAAGTGCCACCGTGACGACCACGGCGACGGCACCCATCCGATGAGCCATTTGAAGCAGAATCTGAAAAGCGGTCACAGTCGATTCATCGGACCGATTTTGATTATACCGAACCAGAGAATCCGAATCGAGCGGAGGCCACCAATGACCATAGGCGGTCGGAAAGTCCGGAATTGCCAACCCCGCATGCTGATGGCGCATGGACGCTCCCAGGACCAGTTGCAGAGCGATCAACCCAACGGCGATCCCAAACCAGGCCGGCTGTTCCGTGCGACGTCGCTCATTCTTGGAAGCGGATACGGAGTTCCAAAATGGGGACAGACGCAACGCGATCACTCCCAGCAGGACGAAGAAACCCTGTCCAAGGCAACCGTGAACCAGACCCAAAACAACGCCCAGTGTGACATTGCCCACCGTCCATTGGTCCAAAACCACGCGAAGTCCTCCCAAAAGCCCTTGAATCTGGACGGCCCAAAACGCCATCCAGCCCAGCGCTGGCAGGGGTGCCGATTCCGCCCCCTTTTGGAACCCCACGAGGGCCGCCACCAAGACAACCCCTCCGATTCCCATCAGAAAGTGCCCTGCCCCCCTCCACTCTGAGCCCAAGGCAAGAAGAGCCCCCCCGGAAGCGATCTCCGCAACGGCGATCCATCCGAGCGGCCGTCGCGATTCCGAACCCGCGAGAACCCGGACAAGGAAGACCACCAACACTCCGACCGTTGAAGCCCAAAGTCGGTGCGTATGTTCATGAAACACCCCTCCGTGGAACCACTGGTTTACTGGCAGGGCAAACATGTTGTACCCGTAACTCGTCGGCCAATCGGGCACCGCCATTCCGACCCCCTTGCTCGTCACCAGTCCTCCCATGCAAATCAGGCCCAAGGTGGCGACCGCCGTAAACACGGCGTAGGCAAACAACGCTTTTCGAGGTTTCGTCATCCGTCGCAGCTCCGGACCCTTCAGAAAGCACGGGGCCGAATCCCCACCCGAAGCGGGCGGGAATTCGGCCCCTAAGCGGCGCCTTTTATTGGGCGGCCTTGACCTCGATGGTGAAGTCCGCCTTGGCCTTGCCACCCTTGACCTCGATGTCCTGGGTCACCGCGCCACCCTTCTGGTGGTAAGCCTCCAAGGTGTACTTGCCATCCGGGAGGTCGCCCTTGATGGTGAAATTGCCCTTGTCGTCGCTGACGGCAAAGAACGGATTCTCAAAGGTGCTCACGTAGGCGATCATCCAAGGATGAACGTTGCACGCGAAACGGATGCCCAATTCAGGCTTCTCAAACGACTTTTCATCGACCTTGCCCTGCGTGGCTTGGGCAATGTTGAAGCCCTTGTTTCCCGCGACCTTGGGCTGGACGTTCACGTTGTGCATGAAGGGATCCGAGTTCTTGATCGACACGGTCTGACCCACCATCGCGGCGGCAACGTACGGCTGATACATGCAACCCGCCTGGTCGATTTCAACCTTCGAGGAGGGAGCCGGGAAGGTCTTCCCTTCCAATCCCTTCTTCACGTAAACAATCGTGTTGGCCAACCCGCCGTCCGGACCGACCACGTAGATGCGGGTTTTGGCTTCCCCCTGGGCCACCTTGCCACAATTGGCGTCCGCCTTCACGGCCGCGATCACTTTTTCCGGAGGGGGCGTCCCCTTCAGGGACACCTTTCCAGTGACTTCGGCAGCGGTGAGAGGAAGGGCCACCACGGAAACCGCGGCAGCAAGCTTAAGCATCGTGTTCATTTGAGATTTTGACTATTTTCCTGCGAAAAGTAGGCCGAAACTATCAACGGTCCCGGGAGGGTCAAGTTGTTCGTGAAAGATTTCACAAGCTCTGCCAAGCCGGACTGGCGCTCGTGCTATAGACTCCATTTCCATCGCACCTGCGACCGTGCTTGGACTGCAAACGCTCTCACCTGCAGAGACGAAATCCCGCCCATTTTCCTTCAAGCCGACCCGCATCAAAACGGGAACTCCAACGGATGTCATCGACTTGGCTTTAGTTCGGGAGCCCATCCACCACCAAACGAACCACCCCGGGAATAATGTTCCTTTCATTCGCATGTCCCGTGGTAAAAACCACCAGGACAAACTTCCTTCCATCCGGAAGCTCCAGATAGGCGGCATCGTGCCGGGTTTCACTGGTCCAACCCGCCTTGGACCAAAGCCGGCCCCCTTCCCGCCTTGGGTCGAGCAGGGCGATGCCGGTAAAGCCGTGGGTTTGATCCTCAGGGTCCTTCACGGGGGCAAAAACATCCCGACGCAACAATTCCATCATCTGCCGACTGCGATCCGCCGTGACCATCCGACCGGCCGCAACCGAAGCCAGCAGACGCGCGGTTGCGTCCGTAGTCAGCCAATTCCTCTTCGGTTCAAAGCGCTGGATTGCCTGCATCTCCCGACCGTACGGCCCCTCACCCCAAGGCTTCTTGTTGACATTGATTCCACCGAATCCGAGGGACTGATAGTAGCGATTGACCGCATTGCGCTGGTCGGACCAGGCGCGAAGCGAGTCCTCGGTCAACTCCGGACCGCTGGTGGTTCCCGTCAGGAGGTCAACGACATAGTGCGTGGCTTCATTATAGCTATCCACGATCATGTCGCGCAGGGCTCGACGAAGTTCCGGCGTATCCTCCAATCTTCCTTCCTCCATCCACTGATGCGCCGCCACGAGGTAGAAGAGTTTCACCACACTCGCGGGGTAAATCAGCTCTCCGCCCCGATACGAAGCCCAGGTGGGACGCGAGGAATCCGTCATGTTGACGAGGGTAACGGCAATCTCGTTGGTCCGAAGTCCCTGCGCCGCGAAGCTCGTGAGCACCCCTTGGACCGCTCGGGTCACAAGGGCATCCAGAACCGGTGACTTCGGAGGTGGCCACGCCATCCCGCGCCCAATTCCGGATTCATACGCAACTCCCATCTCCACCATACTTAGGATAGCGAGCAACGGCAGGTACCAACGCCGAAAGCACTTCAAGGCATCAACCGGGAGTTTCTGGAGCAGCAGTCGGTGTCGGCGCGACCTCCAGGAAGCGGATAATCGTGTCACCGTGGCGAAGAGTCCGCCGCTCCCCCCACAGACTCCCAAGTTCCAGCGTATCACGGCGGGCATGCCCCAGAATGAACAGCCCCCCGGGGATGATCAACTGCGGGAGGCTTGGATCGTCCAAAAGACGTTGGGCAGCAGACCGGGACCGGCGGCCGACATTCTTCTCGCCATAAGGGGGGTCCGCAATCACCAGGTCAAACCGCCGACCGGTCTCCAACAACTGGGGAAGCGCACTGAAGACGTCCATCACCCGGAGCTCCACCGCGGATTCCGGGAGTCCGGTCAGCGCCAGATTGCGCCGATAACATCGCGCATGCTTTTCGGATCGTTCGACACTGTACAGCGACCGGGCGCCCCTGCTGAGGCACTCGTGGCCCAGGGCACCAGTCCCCGCAAACAGGTCCAAAACCCGTGCGTCCACCACTCGGTCCCCGAGCGAATTGAACACCGCCAACTTGACCTTGTCGGGCATGGGACGCACCCCGAGTCCTTCCGGAACCCGGATGATTCGTCCCGCGGCGTGTCCACCAATGATGCGCATGCGGACTTCAACTCAGTGAACGGCGGGCCGTTCCTCCTCGGGCAGAGGCTGGCCCCGGGTCTCCGGGGCAAAAGGGAGCGCCACCATTCCAATCAGGAACGCGGAGCACATGGTGACCCCCGCATAGCGCAGGGGTTCCGGGGTATCCCGGTAGGCCCGGGTCAGCAACCCGAGCGCGGCAGGCCCGCTCGCGGCAATAAAGCGGCCGACATTGTAACAAAAACTGGTCCCCGTGCTCCGGAGCCTCGTCGGGAACAGTTCGGGAAAATAGATCGCGTAGCCGCCGAAGAGGGCGAGTTGGGAAAATCCCATGATCGGGATCAGCCAAAAAATCTGGCTCCTATCATGAAAGAATCCGAACACAGACGCGGTGGCAATCATGGCAGCCAGAAGGGCGCCGGCGAAAGCCGGCTTCCGTCCAAACCGCTGCGCCACCAACCCGAAGGCATAGATCCCAAAGAAGGACCCCAGGTTCTGCATCATCGAGGTAATCCCGGTCCAGTAGGTCAACGTTCCCGGGATGAGTTTCGGGTCCATGTTTTCCAGCTTCAATTGCTTCTCCAGGACCGACCGAACCAGGTCAAAACTGAAGAATCCGATGCCCCAAACACCAATCACCCCGCTCAACGCCAACAGCAATCCCACGACGGCCCGCCGACGGTAGGAAATATCGCCGCCGCCGCCAAAGACCGTCACCAACCCCGCGGCCAGTGCCACTACGGCGAAGCCCGCGACAATGGACCGCTTGTCCCAAGCGTCGGGCCCCAAAAACCCAATTCCAATGCCCACCAACAATAACGCACCCGCGACGGAGGCAGGTTTCGTCCAGTTCGGATTTCCGAACAACTCCCCGTAATCACCCATCGTTCGGCGGAGTTCCGGGTTTTTCCGCGCCTCCAGCCAGCGATCGGGCTCCTTCAATCGCCGCCGGACGAGCACCACCAGAATGGCAGGGACCGCCCCCACCACGAACATCCATCGCCATGCCGCCCATCCGATGACGCTTCCAAGGACGCCCGCCTGTTCAAGGTGGCCCAGGGACATCCCCGTCACGGCGGCCGAAATGTTTCCCACTGTGGACAACGCCTGGAGAAGACTGAGGGCATAGGGCCTCGCCTTGTCGGGCATCACCTCGGCCACGAGGGCCACCCCCACCGCGAACTCGCCTCCGACCCCTAGGCCCGTCAAAAACCGATACAGGGCAAAATCCCAAAACCGCGTGGCAAACGCACTCAGTCCAGTGCACCCGGAATACAACAGGATGGTCACCAGCATCGTCTTCGCCCGGCCCCAGCGGTCTCCCAAAACGCCAAAAATCAGCCCTCCCGTGGCCCAACCCAACAGGAAGATCGAGGTCGCGTACGCGCCATGTTCGGAAACTTCAGCCTGACTCGGGACCCGCCCGAATCCTGCCGCCAGCAACTCCCTCATCGCCGGCACCCGCGCCAGATTGAACAACTGCTGGTCCATGCAATCGAGCAACCATCCGAGCGAGGCGACCACCAGCACAAACCACTGGTACCGGTTTAAAAGACGCCACCAGACAAAGCCGGAGTAGGCGGGAGAGGACATGGGCAATCGTTCCGCGAATCATGCGGAAGCCTCCCCAACGCCGGAAAGCGCAATCGTCCGGAATCCGATCTCCGCCCCCTGTTCCCTGTCCCCCCGCGAGCGCTCCCTGCTCGCCACCTGTCCATTTCTTCGCTATGTACACGTCGTGCCTGAAACGAAGGAAGAGTCCGCCCTAGACAAGTTGTGGCAGGAATACGCCCGCAGCTTCCGGGACTTCGACGACCTGACGCTGGCCCGCTGGTGTTCCCAGACTCTTGGACAACTCCATGGACGCGCCTGGCGGCTGTCGCACCCATTGGTCGGCGCCTATCGACTGGGTTCCCAACTCGCCCATGATCGGCAGGTCTGGCTCAAGCGCCTCGTCAACATTCCAGCTGGTTACGTGGAAGCCCCATGCTGTCGAGCTCCCCTGCTTCCCCTGTTCACCCGGGACGTCGCGGCTTCCGGCCTCATTTGCCAGCATTGCAACGAAACCGCCGTCCCTTTTGATCAACTTACAAAGGGATTGCAGACGCGGTATCGGAATTGGGCGGACACTTACGCCCCGGTTCATGACGTCGCCCACTGGGACGACAAGCAGCGGCGCAAATCCCGGGATTATGAGTCCGCCTTCGAGAATGCGGCGCAACGAGCCGAGGAACTGCTCGCCGAAGCCGCGCACGACCTGGTCCCGTTGCTCCTGGAATCCTATCCGGCGGTCGTCTGGGAGGATCAGGATGAATGCCTTGAAGTCAGGCCCGAGGACATCGTCCTGTGAACCGAAAGCTCCTGCGGAGGATTGGATTCGTCCTCTTGTTCCTCGCGGGTGGCGCTCTCCTTCTCGTCGCGATTTTGATAGCGAATCTGGACCGGCTGACCCGGAGCGCTTTGGCGGCTGCCCTATCCGCTCAAACAGGAGCCGGTGTGAGCCTGGATGAAGCCCGCCTCGGATTTCGCGACAGTTCCCTGCTCCTGCGAAATCTGGTCCTGAGCAATCCACCCGGATTCGACCATCATGCCCTGCTGGTGCTTCCGGAACTTTACGTCTCCTACGATCCAATCGCAGCAGCATCGAACCGAGTCCGATTTCGGGAGGTACGACTCCACCTTGAGGAACTCAACGTGGAGGTGGACGCCTCGGGCCGGACGAATGTCATGATTCTGGGGGGAAATGCAGCCCGGGCGCGCGGTCTCACCACGGGTCCGACCAACACCAACCTCCTGTCGGCTCTGGAGTTCGCGGATCGCTTCGACGGCATCGACCGCCTCTCGCTTACCCTCGGCCGAATCGCCTTCCGAGATCTTCGGAACCCCGCCCGCGATCGCACTTTCCAGCTCGGAATCACCAATCGCACCTTCTCGCGAGTCACGTCCCCTACCCAACTCGTGCCCTTGGCGATCGAAATCCTGATGCGCGGTGGATGGTCCGCCGACCCGTCGGCATCCTCCATGCCATAAGCCCACCGGGTGCTCAGATTCGCACCTTGAACTCCTCGCCGGATCGCACGCTGAGGACGAAGGCGACCAAAAGGTCGGGAATTTGGTCCAGATCCCTGAGGGACACGACCTCGACCGGGGAATGCATGTACCGGTTGGGGAGACTGACAAGGGCGCTCGGAATCCCTCCCCGGGTCCAAAATATCACGTCCGTATCCGTGCCGCTCGTGGAACTCATCGCCTCATGCTGAAGTTCAATTCCCAGCGTTGCGGCACATGCCTCCAGTCGGGCCACCACCTCCGGATGATTGCAGCCTCCGTGGGTCAGTGTGGGGCCCCTCCCCAGTTTAACGTCCCCGTGCTGTCGCTTGTCCACGGTGGGAATGTCGGTGGCATGGGTGACGTCCACGACCAAAGCGATATCGGGCTTCAGGGAATAGGCGATCTGCCGGGCTCCGAGCAATCCCACCTCCTCCTGAACGTTGGAAACGGCACATACTTCGGCAGCCAGTTTCCCCGGATGATCGCGGAGCCGCCGGAGCGTCTCGGCAACGGCCCAGGTCCCAATCCGATTGTCCAAGGCCCGCCCAACCACGAGGTCTCCACGAAGACGATCGAAGCGATCCGAAAGGGTCACGGGATCCCCGATTCGGACCAATTGAAGCGCCTCGTCCCGGCCCGAAACACCGATGTCGAGAAACAGGTCCTGGATGCGGGGTTCCTCCCGCTTGTCGTCCCCCTTGGTCAGGTGCGGAGCGACGGATCCAAACACCCCCGGCACCGGACCGCCGCGCGCGTGAACCACCGCGCGCTGGGCCCGGGTAATGCCCGGATTGATTCCGCCGGCGCGCCGGACGTGGATGAAACCGTCGTCCGTGATGTAATTGACGGTCATCGCAATCTCGTCGGCATGGGCCGCGAGCATGATCCGCGGTTGGCCGCCCGGATTGGCCACTGCGACACAGTTTCCGTAGGCATCACTCCGGGTTTCGTCGGAGTATTTCGTCACGTAATCCAACCAGACCTTCTGTCCCCGGGTTTCGTGGCCGGTGGGACTCGGGGTGTTGACGAGGGTTTCGAGGAATTCAAGGGACTCGGGACGCATCGGCGCGGACCCTATGGAATCGTTTTGCGGCAGCAAGTCCCGGCTCGAAACACCCGAACACGGCGACCTACGCGGACTCAAGGATCACGTTGGTGTAGATCCGCGCCTCGCCGGTCCGAACCAAACCCAAGGCGCCGGCGACCCGCTGCTTCAGAACCGAGTGCGCTTCGAATTCGAGCGGAACCTTCCCCAACACCCGGCGGAACTCACTGACCACCGCGGCGTCATTGTTGGATTCAAATTCGGAGGCCATCCGGGCCACGCCACATTTCCAATTCGCCAGGATCGCAGAAAGCACCTGGGGAATCGAAGGGATTCCATAGACCAGGGAAAGATCCACCTCAATGAGTCCTGGCCAGGAGGGGAACATGGAATCGGCGATCACCACCGTATTGGTGTGCCGAACCCGCGCGAGGAGATTGAGAAGGTGCGGATTCAGGATTCCGGACTGAAGCATGAAAGAATCTCACGGAACGTCTTTCACTCCGTCAAGTGGTGTCGGCCGGAAGCCACGCAAAATGTCGAAGCGCGACTTGCAGCTCATGGGTTCCCAAGATAGGTCTGCGTCGGTCGGCGACGACGCCTTCATCCGTCCGGAACTTCCCCACCATGACCAGCCCGCTTTCGAGCAACGCGGAGATCCGCCACCTCAATCTTAAACTCGCCGAACTCGGACTTCCTGTCTACGAGGCGGCGGTCAACCCGGAAGCCGCCGCGATCATGGCGTCCTTCATCGCGCGTAGTCGTGAAAAGGACCGGCTCCTCGCGGCGCACCTCTGCCCTCCCGATGCCCGGATCCAATCTTTTCTCTACGATTACCTCGGAGACCTCGTGGTCCCCCCACGTCTTCCCGCACAAACCCTGATGCTGGATCGCGCGGGACTCGCCCGGACTGCTTCGCTCCCGCCGGATCGCAACGAGTTCCGCAGCGACATTGTCGCAAGTCATCGCACCGCCAACGGAGTCCTTCACAATCCCAGATCCGACCGCCGGACCACGGCGGGCATCTTTCACGTCGCCGAAGGTGGCCTGCCTATTCCCGCCGACAAAAAGGCCGTTCCCCGCGAGGTCTTTGCGGGACTTCTCCGCAGGGCGTTTGAGGCTCCGGAGGATCTTCTGAAACTTCCCTTCACCGGAAGCCAGGAGCGTCAGGCCCATTGCTGGGTCTCCCTCTACCTGCGTCCCGTGGTCAGTCCCGAGGTCTCGGGAGTTCTCGCAGAGCAACGGATGGAAACCCGCTTCTTTGTCCCGGGAACCCTGGTGAGCAATCTGGACTTCGTGGAATCCATTTTCGGAAATGCTGGAGACCCGAATCTTCCCGAGAACGACGCCGCCCTCGACGTCGAGCACTGGTCCGGCCACACGGGATGCGTCATCCTGGCCCCCCACCTCATTGGTACCATCACCAAACGTGAACTTGGGCTGCCCCGCTGGGAAGATGCGACGGAACGGCAGCGGGCGGACGGGATGTGCTGGAAGGATCCCGCCGAGTTCTATAACGACGGACAGGCCTTCAAGCTCTGCGCCCGCGACGCTTCGGGAACCATCCTTACGATCATTGGGGACAACTATTACGGCTACTGCAAAAAGGAGGTGAAGACCCAGATCAGCTTCGCCGCAAACCTGTTCGGTCTGGCCGAGGAGGAGCACGCCGGCGGGGCGCTTGTGTTCCCGCGGTATGATCTCGCCGGCGAGTATGACGGCCGCGCACAACTTCAGGATTTTCCGCATCGCATCGCCGAAGTGAGTACGTTGTTCGCGGACGATCTGGAGTTTCGCCCCGAGGGATACGCGGTGGACCGAAATATCCCTACCATCATCTGTGTCCCTGAAACGGCGCGATTCGCACTGGAGACGCAGACCATCACCTGGGAATCCGGAGGTGAAATCCGGACCATCAAACTTCTGCTGGACCACCATTATCTGCTTCCGAGCGGCTTCGCGATCCATCTCGAGAAACCCGTGGGAAACCGGGCCTGGAGGCTCATAGGAACCCGTCCGGACGGCACCCTCTGCCACAAGCCGTGCACGGTCAGCGGAGGAGGGAAATCCGAGATCTCCAAACCGATCACCGATGCAATCATTCACGGTCCGGTGTTTGTCGCAAACTACCAGCAGGACTTCGACGAGGTGGAAGCCTTGATCCACCGCGACTATTCCAACCGCTTCCGCGACCCGTCCCGGAATGGAAAGGACACGCGCAGCATCCTGTCCCCGCTGCGATCCCTGGGCAGCGTCATCAAACTCCTCACTCCCAGCCGCGAGGATTACAACGACCCGTACAACGAATGGCTGAACTCCATTCCCCAGCACATCAAGGAACTGGTGTTTGTCGTGAAGCGCTTCTGGAAGCCGTCGTGGGGTGACCAATGGCGGGACAAGTTCGCCGTGGACATCGTCAACGGCGCGCCGTCCAACGAGCTCCGGCTCGGACGCAAGAAACTGGCAACCCAGTTCCTGCGGATCGGATATGATACAGAGGATCCTGGCGGACGTTTGGACTCCGGAAGGATTTTCATCCCGCGGCCAAGCTTCAGGCGGAGGACGACATTACCGCGTCTGTCGTCATCCCCAGATCGGCCCTGGGTGCCGACGCTCCCGAAAATCCGCCAACACATTCGCTGAAGTTTGTCCTGAATTGTGAGAACCGGCTGTTCCAGCGCCCCGACGACGCCGTCGTCCGCGGCTACGATCACCAGACCGAGCGCGAGTTTGCCGAAGCCGGCAATTTTTTCTCCAACTACGCACCCCTGAACCAGGAGGATGCCCGGGCAATCCGCGAGGATGCCATCGGGTTTCACCAATTTACGCGCCCCATTCAGGATCTGATTGAATCAGTCGCCACGAACGAACATTCGTCTTTTCTGGTTTGTCCGGCGTTTCCCCGGATCGTGGACGGAAAACCTTCCAGAAATCCTCGATACCTTCAGCGCCGACCGGATCTCGAGGATCCAGTGGCCGTCCGTCTCGCCGAACTGTCCCAACGACTGGCGCGGCGGCTGCCTCCACAACGCCCGCTCCATGTTCCGGTGCGCGCCATCCTCGCAGGCCGGCGCAACAACCCGGCGGAGGACAAGATTCGTTCACTCGCCTGCTACGGCCCCATCCATTACATGGAGCTTCCCGAACTGTTCATGGAATTCATTTCGTCCATGACGGGAAAATCCCCGTCCACCACGGGAGCCGGCAGCGAAGGGGCCCTCACCAAGGGGCCGTTCAACGCCCTGCTGCCCGCCTACGATCTGAATGCCGCATTGGTGGGATACATTGTGAGTGGTTACCCTTGTTTCTTGACCAGCGCCGGGTGCCTCGGTCCCCACGTCCGGGTAGACCACGACATTTCCCTCCTAGTCCCCGAGGTATGGTGCCGGATGGGCGAGGCTGAGCGGAACCCTGCATGGCTCATTGCCGAAGGCATGCTGGAGCCGGTTCCAGACCAGGAATTCGAGGGGCGGAAGATTCCTGCCAGCCGCCTCGGATACCGGATCACGCACAGCTTCGTAAACCGGTTCTTCGGCAGAATCTTCAATCACCCGCATGCCGTCCTCCCAGAGGAAATGCTCAGACCGGAACGGCAGAATCCGGCGGAATTTGCCGATGCCGTTGAGAATGTGGTCGCAACCCACAAGAGGGTGGCATCCGCGTATTTTGAAGATGGCTCGATCGAGGTTGCCTGCCCCCCATTGCGGGCCCTGCTGCACTGCATGCGGGACGGACATTTCGAGGGACGCCCGGTTTCGCATCCGGACATCCGCGCCCTGTTCAACCGGGAACAACTGCTGGTAAGCGATTGGTACACGGCGCGGCTCGCGGCCCGCCAGAAAGTGGATGTCCGTCTCTGGCAACGCCATGTGGCCTACCTCGAGAAGTTCGTCAGCAAGCCCCACTATTCCGCCGAGTGCGAGCGCCTAGGGATTCGCCAACGGCTGAGCCACGCGCGGGTCATGCTCGACCGCGTGAAGCGCCCCTCGCATCTTGAATCCCTCCGGGGAACGCTCGGCGCAGAGCCCTCGCTCGCGTCCTGATCTTTCAGCCCGCCGCCCCGATGCCCCCCAGCCCGATCCTCTCAGCCCACGGGCTCACCAAGGCCTACGAAACGGCGGATCAAAGCCTCACCGTGCTTCACTCGGTGAGTTTCGACCTCGAAGCGGGGGACACGCTCGCCGTGGTGGGACCCAGCGGGAGCGGAAAGACGACCCTGCTCGGACTTTGCGCGGGACTTGACGAACCGACGTCCGGGAGCGTTTCCATTGCCGGAAAACGACTCGAGGACCTCGACGAGGACGCTCGGGCGCAAATCCGGAATGAGCACGTGGGATTCATTTTTCAAAACTTCCAGCTGCTTCCGACGCTCAATGCACTCGAGAATGTGCTGGTGCCCCTGGAGTTGAGGGGCTCGGTCGCAGCGGAACCCCGGGCGGCGAACCTGCTCGCCAAGGTGGGTTTGGGGCAACGACTGCAACATTACCCAGCTCAACTGAGCGGAGGCGAACAGCAGCGTGTGGCCCTCGCCCGTGCCTTCGTCACAGAACCACAACTTCTCTTCGCGGACGAACCTACGGGAAATTTGGACGGAGACACCGCCCGACATGTTGCCGACATGATTTTCGAACTGAACTCCGCAGCGGGAACAGCGCTGGTGCTGGTGACCCACGATCTGGAGCTGGCACGACGTTGCCGCAGGATTCTCCGGTTGAGGGGGGGTTCTGTCGCCGCTCTGGAGTGAGCGACCCCGCAGATTCCCCGCAGTTTTCCAATTCCCCCTGCGCACCCAAGCCGGGTATCAAGCGCCTATGCACGAGAATCCTGATGATCCGGACCAAACGATGGTCTACCGGAAGGCCAATTTCGAAGACGGGTCTCCTCAGGGGATCCCTGAGGATCTGAGGCATTGGCAGCCGGCGGTCCGGCTTGTCCGACTCGTTGCCGAGGCGGCGGACCATCTATCACCCGAAGCAGCCCCAATCCCTGCCGCCCGCCGCCTCTCCGGCATACTCCTGTGGTGCCTGGCCACGGGACGATATTCGTCCTGGGACATCGAGGCGCTGTGCGAGGAGGAACCACTCGCACGCCATTTGGCCGGAGGCTTGAATCCATCCCACGCGGATATTCACCGATTTCGACGCGAACATGAGGCGGCTTTGACCCGGGCCCTTGAGGAACTCCTTCGAAATTCCGCGCCGAAACGAGTCGACGCGGACTTCGCCGCAGAGGCCTTGCGGCGTTATGAGCGGGCGCGATTTGCAGACACCCAGGCTCCCGAGTAGCCAGGGAATCGCCTCCGATTCCAGTTCAGGAGAACCATGAATCCTCTCAGCCGAAGAACGTTTCTGAGGACCACGACCTTGGCGGCGTCCATTGCCCCTCTCACAACCGGGGCGCACGACACGGCAGCCTCAGACCTAGAGGGACGGATCAGCGGGATGCTTTATGGAACGGCGTTCGGAGATGCCCTTGGCGGCCCCATCGAGTTCCAGGATCCAAAACTGGTCCAAAAACTCCCGCGTCCTCCCCATCATTGGCTACCCGACGAAGCTCTCGGCCCGGACGAACGAAAAGCCCTTGCGGCAAGGATGCAGCTGCGTTCGTACGATCCGCTTCGGCCCACGCCCGAGTCCTACGGACAATGGAATTCCCATGCGGCGCCCGGCACAATCACCGACGACACCCGCCACAAGCTGATTCTCCTGGACGCCCTCCACAAAGCAGACCGAATGGGACAATGGCCGGTCGGTTCCCGGGAAATGGCACGTGCGTTTCTGGACTGGCCCGCAGGAAAGGCCATTTCGGGGAATCCTGGCTACGTTGCCCTCGCCGCCGATTGGCTGGAAGAGTGGCAACTGGCGGCACGCTGGGTTCTGGGAGAACGTGATCCTCAGCAGGCCCTACCCCCGGAGCGGATGTGGCAGGGACTCCCCACCTGCTGCGGGCAGATGACGTCTCTGCCGTTGGCGGCCTTGTTTCCTGGCAGACCGACGGAGGCGTACCAGGCCGCATGGAAGATTGGATTCTTTGACAACGGTTGGGGCAAGGACTTGAATGCAGCCGTCGTCGCGGGTCTGTCAACGGCGCTAACACTTCCTTCGGATCGATCCAATCCCCGCGAGGCATGGAACCGGATCATATCCACCATGCGAACCTGCGACCCTTATCGCTATTCGGGGATCCGCTGGACGCAACGCGCCGTGGATCGATGGCTCGACTACGCCCTGCGAACCGCCCGAGACGCGGGGGGCCGCCCCGCCCGGATGTTCGAGGCGTGGCAATCTGAATTCCGTGAGAATGCAAAATGGGAGGCGCAGGTACCATTCGTCGTGATAATTGGCTGCCTTGCGATCTGCGAATTTGAACCCCTGGCAAGCCTCCAACTCACTCAGGAATGGGGTTGGGACACGGATTCCTACGCTCAACTCCTCGGGGCATTTGTGGGTGCCCTTTATGGAAAGGAGATCTTTCGTCCCGAGTGGTTGGACGCGGTTCGGTCCGGCATGGAACGGGACTTCGGAGTGCAACTCGATTCAGAAGCGGCGTTCCTCGGCCGTCTCGCGGATGCTTCCATTCGGCGCGAATTGATCGGCAAATAAATCCCGGTTCAGCGGGCCGGAGGCTCCACAGCCTCAAGGCGGAACAACTCTCCCCCCTCGTATCTCGCGACCGGCACGTCCACCGTAACGCGGAAGCCGGTGCCATGAATGGGGGAAGGCAGCACCGCTCCCCAATTCTCCCTCGATTCCCCTTGGACGGTGCACGGCGAGCCCAGGATCTGGTAGTTCCAATTGGGAAGTGTATTAAATTCGACTCGAACCCGTCCTTCTTCGACCCGGACTGTAAGGACCGGCCCCGAGACGTGCACCATGAACCGCTGGTGATCCCGCCCCTGCGGCAGTCCACTGTCCCCCACCTCCACCTCAAACGAATGGTCGCCGGGGCTCGACGCCGTCCATTCAAAAACCCGGGCAACGGAGTCCACAAATGCGGAAGCATCGCCACTTGTGACGCTAAATTCGAAACCTTCCTGACCCGGCTCATCCTCGTCGGTCACGTCGAGCGGGATGAGGATCGATTCACCGAGGGGCACTTCGACATCCGCGATGGGAAACAAGACCGGCGGAGAATTGATTTCCAACACGACGATGGTGAATTGATTGGTCGCAATCAAAGCCCCCTCACCGTCGTCCTTCACCCGAACAGTTACCAGATTCGTCGAAGGCCCCTGCGACTCGGAAGGAGTCCAGGTGAGTAGACCCTTCGGACTGACCTTCAGCCCGGCCGGACCACGGACCAAGGAGTATTCCAACGCATTGGCCGGGATGTCCGTATCCAATGCGGAAAGCGCAAATTCAAAGGGTTGAAGCTCCGGAATCGTCTGATCCGAAATTTCGAGGAACAAGGGCGGGTGATTCACCTCCCTCACCGTGACCACGAACCGGTTGGTCGCACTCAGCGGAGGTTCCCCTCCGTCGGTCACCTTCACCACCACCTCGTTCACCGAGGGCCCCTGCTCCTCCGTCGGCGTCCACAGCAACTGCCCATCGGAATGAACCACCATCCCCTCGGGTCCACTGAGTAGTTCATACTGCTGACTGTTCCTGGGCAAATCCTCGTCCACCGCCATCAACTCCACCTCCAGGGTGTCCAACTCCGCCACCGTCCGATCCCCAATCGGTTGCCACGTCGGCGACCGATTCACCTCGCGCACCACCACTACAAAACTGTTCGTCGCGCTCTTCGCCGGTATCCCTTGGTCCGTCACTTTGACCATCACGGGATTCTCCGATGGCCCCTGATCCTCCCCAGGCGTCCACTTCAAGTCGCCCGCAGCACTCACCGTCATCCCCCTCGGACCACTCACCAGTTCGTAGACCAGTGGTGTCGGAGGCTCATCCCCGTCCACCGCCGTCACCTTCAATTCCAACGCGCTCCCCTCCTCCACTTCAGGCCGCCCCACATCCGTAAACACTGGCGTCTGATTCCCCCCAGAATCAATTTCCACCCGGAGATAATCAAACGTCACCCAGTAGGTAACCCCAGGATCCGAGGGACCGGAACGGACAATTTCGATACTGTTTCCACCCGGAAGCGCTCCAACGTCTGCCACCGAAAACTCCGCGGTCATCACGGTGGGTGAGGAGAATTGCAAGGACTTTACAGTCGTCACCAGCCCAGCTGCGTTCCGAAATCGGAACACCACCTCGTGATTTCCAAAGCCTCGCAAAACATTGTCGGGACCGGCCTCCCCGCCCGTCGCGAACTCCGCCACAACACGGATCCAAGTCGCGGGAACCGCCTGCGCTTCCGTCAAACGAAAGTTCAACCGATTGATAGGATCACCAATCGTCAGACTGTGCTCCCAAGCTGATGCAGGTTCATCATTCGGAACTACCAATCGATTCAGGAGTCCGTTGAAGCCACGGGAGTAGATCCCCCGCACGTAAAAATCGTCGTCCGGCGTCGGATTGTTCAACAGATCGTAAAGCGGATCGCCAGGAAGTCGCGTCACGAAGCCGGGAGGCAAATCAACGAGATTGTTCTGCGCCTGAAATTCCTGGTAAGGGACATAGGGTAAAACTTCGGGATCATCGTCCACACCGATTTGAATCACGGAGCGCTCCTCCACAGGAAGCTGGACCACTGCAAAGCGGCTGATCGCGCTGGCCGCTGGAACTCCGTCATCGGTGATCCGAATCACCACTTGGTTGGTGGACGGGGTCGAAACCGGCCCTGGATGCCAGCTCAACACCCCTGAACGACTCACGGTCAAGCCGGCAGGCCCACTTAAGAGTTCGAACGTTGTCTTATTTGCCGGAATATCGGGGTCCATCCCTTGAAGTTCGAGGTCCAAAGGACTCAGGGAATCCACCATTTGATCCGGGACCGCCAAAATGCTCGGCGGGTGATTCACCTCCCTCACCGTGACCACGAACCGGTTGGTCGCACTCAGCGGAGGTTCCCCTCCGTCGGTCACCTTCACCACCACCTCGTTCACCGAGGGCCCCTGCTCCTCCGTCGGCGTCCACAGCAACTGCCCATCGGAATGAACCACCATCCCCTCGGGTCCACTGAGTAGTTCATACTGCAGACTGTTCCCGGGCAAATCCTCGTCCACCGCCATCAACTCCACCTCCAGGGTGTCCAACTCCGCCACCGTCCGATCCCCAATCGGTTGCCACGTCGGCGACCGATTCACCTCGCGCACCACCACTACAAAACTGTTCGTCGCGCTCTTCGCCGGTATCCCTTGGTCCGTCACTTTGACCATCACGGGATTCTCCGATGGCCCCTGATCCTCCCCAGGCGTCCACTTCAAGTCGCCCGCAGCACTCACCGTCATCCCCCTCGGACCACTCACCAGTTCGTAGACCAGTGGTGTCGGAGGCTCATCCCCGTCCACCGCCGTCACCTTCAATTCCAACGCGCTCCCCTCCTCCACTTCAGGCCGCCCCACATCCGTAAACACTGGCGTCTGATTCCCCCCAGAATCAATTTCCACCCGCACAAAGTCGAAGCCGACCCAATAGGAAATGCCCGGAACTGCCGGTCCCGTGCGGACAAATTCAATTGAATTCCCACCCGGAAGCGCCCCGACGTCCGCCACAGAAAACTCAGCGGTCATGACGGTCGCCGACGTGAGCGTCATCGTTTTCAACAGAGTCACTTCCCCGGCACCATTCCGAAAACGAAGGGCGACCTCATGTTCAGCAAAACCAGGCAAGGGTTGACCCGCAATCAATGACCCCGCATTTGAGAACTCCGCGACCACACGGATCCATGTCCCCGGGCTGCCTTGAGCCTCGGTCAAGCGGAAGTGCAACCGATTGGTCAGGTCCCCAAGGGTTAAGGCGCGCTCCCAAGCAACGGAAGGTTCGTCATTCGGAACAACCAACCGGTCCGTCAAGCCGTTGAATCCGCGGGAGAAAATACCCCGAACATAAAAATCGTCGTCCGCTCCTGGATTGTTTGCCGGGTCATACAACGGATCTCCCGGCAGGCGCGTGACGCTCCCGGGCGGCGGATCGTTCCTGTTGTTCTGGACTTGGAATTCGCGCAGAGGGGCGTAGGGGAGTTTCGCCGGATCATCATCAACACCGACCTGAATCACCGAACGTTCCTCCACTTCCCACGCCACCACCGTGAACTGGTTTGTGGCACTCAGACTAGGAACTCCATCATCCGTGACCCGGACCACCACCGTATTGGTTGACGGAACCTGATCCGCCGACGGTTTCCAAGCAACCGCTCCAGTCGCGCTGACCGTCAGTCCGGCAGGACCCGAGACCAGATCGTAGGACAGAGTGTTTACGGGACGATCGATGTCCGATCCCGTCAGAAAAAGTGCCAGGGGGGCGAGGGCGTCCACGACTTGATCCGCGACGGGAACCAACACCGGCGCACTGTTCACCTCATTGACGGTGATCAAAAATTGATTGGTGGCACTCAGGGGCGGATTCCCGTCGTCCGTCACTCGGACGACGACCGTGGCCAACATCGGGCCCTGCTCTTCCGAGGGGGTCCATTCCACCACACCTGCTCCGGTCACCGTCATACCCGGGGGCCCAGATAAGATTGAAAAGGACAGCCCATTGGCCGGCTTATCCGGGTCGATGACTTCAAGCGGGAGCGTCAAGTGGGCCAACTCGTCCACGGTCAACGGGGCGACCGGGCGGAACACCGGAGGGGCATTCAACTCACGCACGACCACAGTGAACTCGTTGGTTACCGACAAAGACGGATTTGCGTCGTCCGCCAAACGCACGACCACGGTATTGGTGGAGGGACCCTGATCCTCCGACGGCGTCCATGCCACGGCCCCTGTCGCCGATACGGTCAGTCCGGTCGGACCGCGGACCAATTCATAGGTCAAAACATTTGCGGGCAAATCGGGATCCGAACCGCTGAGGGACAAGGCAAAGGTTTCCCCTTCCGTGACCGATTGCAACGGAATGGGGTCCATCACCGGCGCCACATTCACCTCCCGGACCACCACGGTGAATTGATTCGTTGCACTGAGCGGTGGCACACCGCCGTCCGTGACCCGCACGACCACCGTGTTGGTCGATGGCCCCTGGGCCTCGCTCGGTGTCCAAGAAATCGCCCCGGAGGAAGCCACCGTCATTCCATCGGGAACGCTGACTGCAGCATAGGTCATCACGGTTTGCGGGAAGTCCGCATCCTCGGAGGACAACTGGATCGACAGTGTCTTTAATTCATCGACGGTAACCGGCCCGACGGACGAAAGCACGGGGGCGGAATTCACCTCGGTCACGACGACAGTAAATTCGTTGGTAGCGCTGAGCCTCGGATTTCCATCATCCGTCACCCGGATCAATATCGAGTTGGTCGAAGGTCCCTGCTCTTCGGTGGGAATCCATGAAAGAACCCCGGCCGGGGTCACCTGCACCCCCGCGGGCCCGCTGACGAGGGAGAACTCCAGACCGTTGGCTGGGAAATCCAAATCGCCACCGCTCAAGTTGAGGAGAAGGGGCGACTGTTCCTGCAGGATCTGATTCGCAATGGGCGCCAGAAATGGCGCAGAATTGACCTCCGCCACCGAAATTGTGAACTCATTGGTGGCACTCAGGGAGGGAATCCCATCATCGGTGACTCGGATAACCACCTTGGAGATCGAAGGGCCCTGGATTTCCGAAGGAGTCCAACTGACCAAGCCGAAACTGCTCACAACGAGTCCGGGAGGACCACTGATCAACGAGAAGGACAATAGATTTGCTGGAACGTCCGGGTCGATGGCGGACAACTGGAGGTTCCATGGAACGAGTTCAGGAATCTGGAGGGATCCTAAGTTGGGCAGCTGCGGGGGGCGGTTCACCTCCCTCACAACCAGCTGAAATTGATTCGTGGCACTCAACGGAGGCAACCCATTGTCATTCACTGCAACGGTCACGAGGTTTGTCACCGGTCCAACGGACTCGCCAGGCGTCCAAGTCAGGGTTCCGGACGAACTCATGGTCATTCCCGCAGGACCATCCAAGAGAACATAGGTGAGATTATTGACAGGGACGTCGGCATCCTGCGCGGTGACCGTAAACTGCCACTGAACTCCCTCATCGGTTTGCTGCACCCCGATCGATCCAAACACGGGCGGAGTGTTGGCAGGAGCGGCCTGGGACATGATGGCCAGACCTCCCGGACCGTCCGCCACGTAGGCCATTCCGGAATCAATTTGGAAACCCATGGCAGTGCCGCGGGTATTCGTCAGGGACATCCTGACCACGTTGGAAGTGTTCTGCACATTAAACGTGCCCAAGCCAGCAGCGTCCTCTGCGACAAACGCAGTCGAGGATTGAACATCGATGGAGCGGGCATTGCCCGCAGTGGCCACCGTGGCCAGTCGGGTAATCGTTGCCGGCGTTGCGACATTGAGGATCTGAATACCGCCATCCAAGGTGGCAAGGTACGCGAGATTGCCCACGATGGAGATCCCGCTGACCTCCGAACCAGTCCGAAATCCCCCCAGATAGCTGGGAGCAGCCGGGTTTGCGATGTTCAGGATCTGAAATGAAGGGCGGACCACCGAGTCGCGGATCCCGACGTAGGCGGTGGAGCCCACCACCTTGACCCGGAATGCATCCCCATCGGTGGCGTATCCGCCGAGGCGAACGGGCGAGGAAGGGGTCGAAACATCCAGAATTTCCACGCCAGTCCCGTGAGCGACAAAGAGACGCGTCCCCGCCAGCTCAACGTCGACGACCTGGCTAACCGCGGCATAGGCGCCAATTCGAACTGGCGCTGCCGGATTGGAAATATCCAACACCACCACTCCGTCCCGATAATCACCCACGTAGGCCAGATTCCCACTGATAACCAAATCGGAAACCGACGTCCCGCTTCCGTAGCCCCCAATCTTTTGCGGTGCCCCGGGATTCGAGACATCCAAAACGACAACACCCCCATTCCAATCAGCCAAATACGCCACACCGCCTACCACTTGCAGGCCCTGGGTTTCACCCGTGATCGCGATTTGTCCGAAGCGGTTCGGGATAGCCGGCGCCGAGACATCGGCAATCAAAAGCCCGGAATGGATATCCCCGACATACGCGACCGAACCTTGGAGGAAGACACCGAACGATGCCCCACGGGTCGCAAGAACTCCTGAGAGGGACGGCGACGACGAATTCGCCACATTCACGAGGACCAATCCAGATTCTCCCGCGGCAACCGCAGCGAGATTCCCTGCGACACTGACATCCATCGCCACACCCGGCGTGGCCAATACTCCCAGCGTCGTCGGTGCGGATGGCACGGTGCAATCCACAATCCGAATACCTGAAGGCCCGTCGGCGACATAAGCGGTGGAGCCAACAATCTGAACAGAATAGGCAAACCCGGGAGTATCCAATCCACCCAGGCGAACGGGAAGCACTGGATTGGAGATATCATAGACTTGAAGCCCCGCGGTTCCCTCAGCGACGTATGCCCGAGAACCCGAAACTGAAACTGCACCCGCCCGTCCCTGGCTTGCGATAGCCCCCTTGCGCACCGGGGCGGCAGGATTCGAAATATCCGCAATGACCAAACCCGACATTCCATCCGCCACGCAGGCTAGGTTTCCTGAAATGCCCACCCCTTCGGCAAAACCGTCTGTATCGAGTCGGCCGACGGCCATCGGACTGGACGGATTCGACACGTCGGCGATCACCAAACCGTTTTCTGAATCGGCAATACACGCCATTCCGCCCACCACGGCCACATCCTTTGCGAAACCGGCCGTGTTCAGCTGACTCATCAACCGGGGCTGGCTCGAATTGGAAATGTCGAGGATGAAGAGTCCCTCCGTACCTCCAGCGACGTAAGCAAAACCATTGTTGACGACCACCGACTGCGCCTCCGCTCCTCGGAGAACGTCAGGCCACTGACCTACAAGTGCAGGCTGGGCGAGAGCCAAAGGGCCGTAGCCAAGCCACACGCCAAGCATACACAAAACCAGTCCCACCGTTGACGAACGGCGTCGGCGATTTCCTAGGGCAACCTCCATCCTTTTCCTAAGCCTGCATTCGCACGAAATCAGGGGAATTGCAAGTACTTGGGATGATTCAAATCAACACTCTGATGGAAATCGGTTCACCCAGCATTCCCCTGCGGACTCTCGACGACCTTGACCGAGGCCGATAGAAATGGTCTGCCGTGCGCGCTGCTCTCCATAACGTCCGCCGACTGGTCATCAAATTGGGAACCGGGGTCCTAACCGATAGCCAGAAACGTCTGGATCCCCTCCAGGTAACCCAGTTGGTCGCGCAAATCGCCTCCTTGCGCGCCAAAGGGTGTCAGGTCGTCCTGGTAACCTCGGGTGCTGTCGGAGCCGGTATGGGTGTTCTTGGCTTTGACCGGAGGCCCGGGGCACTCCACGAACTTCAGGCCTGCGCCGCAGTGGGTCAAAGTCGACTGATGGCCTTTTACGAATCCCTGTTCCGCCACTACGACGTTTCCATCGCCCAGGTGCTCCTCACCCACGATGACCTCGCCGATCATGCCCGTCACCTCAACGCCAGAAACACCCTGTTAACCCTCCTCGCCCGCGGCGTGGTGCCAGTCATTAACGAAAACGATGCGGTTTCCGTCACGGAACTGAAGTTTGGGGATAATGATCGCCTCTCTGCGCTCGTGGCCAGTCTGCTGCCGGCCGACCTGTTGGTGATTCTCACCACCGCGGACGGTTTGATTCATAATTTTGGGGGTCCGGACGCACGCGTCCTGCCAGTGGTGGAGAAAATCGACGAATCGATTGCCGGCATGGCCAGCGGAACGACGAGCGCCACGGCGGTCGGCGGCATGACGACCAAAATTCAGGCGGCCCGAATCGCGACCCGATCCGGGATCCCCCTTGTGATCGCTTCGGGGCGAAAATTCGATGCCCTGGCTCGAATTCTCAGGGGGGAATCCGAGGGAACGCTTTTTCTTCCCGGCGAAAAACGTCCGCCAGCGCGGAAGCGTTGGATTGCTTTGACCGTCCCCGCGGGTCTCTGATGGTTGACGACGGCCTGAAATCGCCATCGCCGCCGACGGAAGGAGCCTCCTGAGTCCTGGAATCCGGTCCGTGATCGGAGAATTTGAAGCGGAGACGTGGTCAGCATTCTGGGGAATGGACCGTGTTGAGTTCGCCCGTGGCCTGGTGCGGGTGCCTCTTTCAATGCTGCCGTCCTCAGTCAAGACCGAGGTGATCCACCGGAATAACCTGGTAGTCCCCAAATTCCGTCGACATCCCCGCATACCCCTCCCCGGCGCCTCGCCCCCATTCGGCCAACTGATCGAGTCATGGCCGCCCTTCGATCTCCGAAGGGCTGTCCTTGGGACCGCGACCAGGACCATCGATCCCTTCGATGGCACGCCGTGGAGGAGGCTTTATTTAACTCCTGGACGCCATTGAGGCGGGGGATGACGCTTTCGAACTCGCGGAAGAACTCGGGCATCTTCTCCTCCGTAGGTTGTCTTCTCCACGCCCAACTCGCCGGGGAGCGGCGCCTTCGACTTCGATGACATCCGCCGGAGAATCGTCGAAAACCCATCCGCCGACACCCGCATGTCTTCGGGAGCGTCCAGGGAAAACACCGATCGTCTGGGCGAACTGGGAACGCATTAAACGGGCTGAAAAGAAGGGTTCCCTGACTGAGCGGCCGCCCTCGACGGCACCCATCCCGCTCGCCTCCCTCGATGCGGCCCGGGGTGCTTCATCAAGAAGGCCGCCCAGGCCGGATTGATCCCTGTGCGGAAGCCGTCGAACATCGGGAATCACGCGAAAGGATGCCGCCCGTAGATTCTTCGACCTGGCGAAGGAATGCTGCGGAACGCGGCTGGTCGGCGGAAAGTCTCCTTCGCGCCGAAATCCGACGAGGAAACCGCGTTTCCCCGAAGGCGGACTCAACGGGCAGCCCCGCAGCCCGCTGATTAAGACAAATTCCGTTTCATCGCGTTTCATCCCGGAATAGATTGCCTCGCAAAACTCATGGCTGACCCCCGTTACTCCCGGCTCGCCGATCTCCTCATCAACTACTCCTGTGACCTGAAAAAGGGGGAGCGGATCCTTCTGGATCTCGTGGACATTCCCGACGAGATGGGGGTTGCCCTCGTCCGGGCCGCGCGGGCGGCGGGAGCGGTCCCGATCGTCGAGGTCCGGCACTCACGCCTGATCCGTGAAGCCATGCGGGACACGGACGCAACCCACGCGCGCCTCGTTCGGGACCTTGAGCTCGCGAGAATGCGCCGGATGAACGCCTACATCGCCATTCGAGGATCCCACAATGCCTCCGAATCCAGCGATGTCCCCGGCGACCGCCTTCAATTGTACTCCAAGACCCTGAGGCCAGTGCTCAACTACAGGGTGAACCGGACAAAATGGTGCGTCCTCCGCTGGCCCACGCCGTCCATGGCCCAGGCCGCCAACATGAGTACCGAGGCCTTTGAGGACTTTTATTTCGACGTCTGCACCATGGATTATCGCCGAATGGCGAAGGCGATGGTTCCCCTGACCCGCCGAATGAGCCGCGCGGACCGGGTCCATCTCAAGGGACCCGGCACCGACCTCCGATTCAGCATCAAGGGCATCGGCGCAAAGCCGTGCGAAGGAACCCGGAACATCCCGGATGGAGAAGTCTTCTCCTGTCCGGTTCGAGACTCCGTTCAGGGAACCATTCAGTTTAACACCCCCACTCTCTACGCTGGCACCAAGTTCGAGAACATCCGGCTTGAATTCCGCGACGGTCGAATCGTGAAGGCGACCGGGTCCAATGAGAGGAAGCTGAACGAGATTCTGGATACCGACGCGGGCGCCCGTTACATCGGGGAGTTCAGCCTCGGATTCAATCCGCACATCCTCCACCCCATGTGCGACATCCTGTTCGACGAAAAAATCGCAGGATCCCTGCATTTCACCCCCGGACAGGCCTACGAGGACTGCGACAACGGAAACCGGTCCGCGGTCCACTGGGACATGGTCCTGATTCAGCGTCCCGAATGCGGGGGCGGCGAAGTATGGTTTGACGATGAGTGCATTCGTCGCGACGGATTGTTTCTTCCCAAGGATCTGCGCGGACTCAATCCCGAGAACCTCAAGTAGGCCGCACGCGGTCAAAGTGACGTCGGTCGGCCGATGCGCCACAGACGTCCGTCGCTGCGCACAAACAACGAATCCGCGGCGATGGACGGCGTCCCGATGACCACCTGGCCCAGGTCCAGTTCGCTGACAACCGCCCCCTCCGGCTTGGTCGGATCGACCACCTGAACCAGTCCCTTCTCGTTCACACAATAGAGCAACCCGCCCGCGGAGACCGGCGTCGCGCTAAACGGCCCCTTGAGCCGCAACTGCCAAAGCCGGGCACCCTCCTTGGTTTCCCCACAGGTAAGGATTCCCCCGTCGTTGAGCGTAAAGACGCGGTCACCAACCACCAGAGGGCTTGAGGTTCCCGGACGCAGCTGTGCCGACCGCCAAACCTGACGGGGCGCTTTCCCTTCCACCCCCGGCTCCAGCACGGTCAAACCCTGTGAAGGAACATAAATGCGACCGCCACTGACGGTGGTCGAAGGCACTGTGGACGCCCCTTCGTCATAACTCCAAAGCGTCTTCCCCGAGGCCGGATCCACCGCCGTCACTCCCTTGGAGGACTGGAGCAGGATCTGAGTCCGCCCGTCCGGTCCGCGCAGGAATCCCGGCGAAGTCCAATTGGACCGTTTGGGGCGGTCGAGCTTCCAACGGTTGATCCCGGTCTTCGCGTCGAGCCCGGCAGTAAACGATTCCGCATCGTTCTCAATCTGGGCAATGACCGTTCCGTCCGACACGACGAGCGACGAAGACATCCCCAAGGAATTGCTGGCGTTTGGATAATCGCGACCCAAGCCGCGAAACCAGATGAGGTTCCCATCGAAATCCAGGGCAACGCAGTCGTTGGAGGAAAACAGGGCGTAGATGTGCTTCCCATCGCTGGCAGGCGACGGGGTGGCCCCGCTGATCTTCTCATGGGTCATGGTTCGTCCCGTCGCCCAGAACTGGCGCTCCCACCGAAGCGTCCCGTCGGCGAGGTTGAAGCAGAGGACATGAAGCCGGTCCTGCTTCGCACCGCTGGTGGACGTGACGAAAACCCGATCCCCAACAATGACGGGAGAGGAAAGTCCGCGCCCGGGAAGTTCGGCCGTCCACGCCACAGAACGCGGTTCAAGGTTCGACGGCAGCTTGGCATCGGCTGCGATGCCATCGCCCAGAGGTCCGCGGAACTGCGGCCAGTCCGCCGCCCCCAGAGAAAGCGCACCCAGAACCGCCAAAAAATGGAAACGAAGATTCATGGATTTCGATAGAGCTTTGTTAGCGACTGGAGCGTACTGGCGTCCCTTCCGAATCCGTAATCCGCAGCTGGAACTCCCATTCCTTGGTCCAGTCTTCCGTCTGTTCGTTCTGACAGCATTTCACCAGCAGCGTGTTCCTGCCGGACTTGAGTTCCACGGGCAGCCGGTATTGGTCCATCTCCATGTTTCGATGGTATTCATCGCGTCCAAAAACAAACCGGCCATTCAGCCAGACTTTCCACCCGTTCTTGCACCCGAGTCGGATTTGAACCGGACGCGCGCGGTCGGTCCAAATTTCGGTCCAAGCATAGGCGGTGACTTCCTTGAGCGGGGAAAGCGGGCGGTTGAAATCCACAAGTCCGTGGTCGTCCTTGGTTTCATAGTCCTGCCATTGGACCTTCCCCTTTTTGCCATCCAGTTCCCCCGTGGGTTCGACCCCGGTCTCTGGAGTGAAGGCCTGGCCAAAGCCCGCCCCCCCGGTGTTGTCGAACGGACCGATGATCTTCCATCGGGACACCCATCCAAACGCGTCACGAAGATCGACTGTCGCTCCCAGATCCGTGAGCGCCTTGGCCAGTTCATCGATCTGGTCGGCTTCCCGGGCAAATCCCAGGGCCCGCCGATAGGTCTCCACTCCGGCCGCCCGGTCCCCGCTGGACGCCTTTAAGGCCGCCCCGCGTGCCAGTTCCGTAACCGCGTCGCGGCGCAGCTCCGCTCCGGGATCATTTTGAAATTCGGGCAGCAGGCGTCCAGCCCGGGCCGGGTCTCCCTGTCGAATCAGTTCATAGGCCATCCGTCGCGCCTTGGGTTCGTGGGAACGATCCCGGAGAATGGTCTCCAATGCGTCGAGGGGGAGCGGGTGTCCCGCAGCTTTCTCCCGTTGCACGACTGCTTCGACCGCGTTTCGGAGCCAATTGAGAGCGTACTCGTTGGCGCCATCCATGGACTCCAACAGGGCCGGAATCGCCTCCGCATTTGCAGAGGAGAGGGCGACGAGCGCAGCACTCGCGCGCTCATTGCCCCGTCCCTCGGGTCCGACCGCCCGAATCATGGTGACCGACTCCTGCAACGGAGTGGGAAGGGCTGACGCCTCCAGCGCGGGAACCAACGCCAGCCAACTCAACGCCGCGAATCCTCGGATCCTCTCCATGATGCGCCCCACCGTATCCGGGGCCCGGCAGCGCTCAAGCCTTGGCTCTATAGGCCCCCGAAAAATGGAACGAAGACGTGTCCAATGACCCCGGACGCGAAGGGTCTGCCGGGTCCCCGTATTCGCCACACATGCTCACTATCCGAATTCTCCTGCTTCCATGCGTCGACTCGTTCCGATCCTCGTCCGCCACGTCCGCAGTCGTGGATCTCTCCCATTTGGCTCCCTCGGAGTCGAGGCTCCCACGGTCCCAGCAGGAACCCTGGTCTCAAGCGAGATACTCCACATCATCACGGGTTCCGGGCTGATCGGACCGCGCTTCGACCAAATTCATTTCGCATCCACGGCGGTCACCAATGAAGGAGTGGTCCGTTCGTACCATGCGGCGATGCATACCTCGCACGGCTGCGGTGGATAGCACGCTGAAGTCCCAGGCCTTCGTGGCGATCAGGTTGCCGATCTGGTGTGTCTTGAGAATTGCCCACATTTACTCGACCGGACTGAGTTCGGGCGCGCAGGCCGGTGCATTCCACGTAGTCCTGAACCAAGCGACTGCGGCGGATCGGGGCTTCATGCCAGATGACACGGGGTCGCCGAATAGCACATCCAGGGGAATCACGCCCGATCAAACGACAGCCCGTCGTTTTTCGTGGCACTCACCTGAATGGTGTCCCCCGGCTTGAACGCTCCTTCGAGGATCCGCGAGGCCAGTGGGTCGACCAGGTGCTCCTGAATCGCCCGCTTGAGCGGTCGGGCCCCAAATTGCGGGTCATAGCCTTCCCGAGCGAGATAGGCCTTGGTCTTGTCATCCACAACCAGCGACAGATTCTGCTGGGCCAAACGACGCTCCACACCTCGAAGCTGGATTTCGACGATCTTGGCCAACTCCTCCTCGTCCAGACTGTGGAAGATGATGACGTCGTCCACCCGGTTCAGGAACTCCGGACGAAAATGCTTCCGAAGCTCCGCCTTGACCTTGTCCTCCATCGCGGACCGGGCCCCCACCGTGGCGCGCCCGTCCATGAAGTACTCCTGGATGATGGGGGAACCAATGTTGGACGTCATGATCACCAGTGCGTTCTTGAAATCCACCGTACGGCCCTGCCCATCCGTAAGACGGCCATCGTCCAGGACTTGGAGGAGCACATTGAAGACATCTGGATGCGCCTTTTCGATCTCATCCAGCAGCACCACGGAGTACGGACGACGCCGCACCGCCTCACTCAGTTGTCCGCCTTCATCGTAGCCGACATAGCCGGGCGGCGCACCAATCAGGCGCGAAACCGAGTGCTTCTCCATGTACTCCGACATGTCGATTCGGATCATCGCGTGATCATCATCGAAGAGAAACTCCGCCAAGGCTCGGGCGAGTTCCGTCTTACCCACGCCGGTAGGACCCAGGAAAATGAATGATCCCACGGGACGGTTGGGGTCCTGCAGGCCGGACCGCGCCCGCCGGACGGCGTTGGAGACGGCACGAACCGCATCCGACTGACCGATGACGCGGTCTCCCAGTCGGGACTCCATCTTCACCAGTTTCTCACGCTCACCCTCCAGCAGCTTCGTGACAGGAATCCCCGTCCAACTGGCTACCACGCGTGCAATGTCGTCCTCGGCCACTTCCTGGGATAACAGCCGCTGCCCGCCGGGAATCGACTTCAAAGCCTGTTCCGCGGCCGCAAGCTTCCGCTGAAGTTCGGGCAGGCGCCCATGTTTTAATTCTGCAGCGGTCGAAAGCGTCCCGGATCGCTCGGCCTTTTCCAGTTCCACCTTGGTCTCCTCGATCTGGGCATTCACTACGCTGACGGCGTCAAGGGCCGCCTTTTCATTCTGCCACTGGGCATTCAGCTGTTTCTGTCGCTCGCGGAGATTGGCAAGATCGGCGTCCAACCGTTTCAATCGCTCCAAAGCCGCGGCGTCGCGCTCCTTAGCCAGCGCCGTCCTCTCGATTTCCAACTGCATGATCTGCCGATCCAATTGATCGATTGCCGTCGGCTTGGAATCGAGTTCCATCCGAAGGCGGGACGCGGATTCATCCACAAGATCAACGGCCTTGTCCGGAAGAAACCGATCGGCGATGTAGCGGTGGGACAAGGTCGCCGCGGCCACCAATGCACCATCCTGGATCCGAACGCCATGGTGCGTTTCATAGCGCTCCTTGAGCCCACGCAGGATGGCGATGGTATTCTCGACACTGGGTTCGCCGACGTACACCGGCTGGAAGCGCCTCTCAAGTGCGGGATCTTTCTCGATGTGCTTTCGGTACTCATCGAGCGTGGTGGCCCCGATGGCCCTCAACTCACCCCGCGCGAGCTGTGGCTTGAGCATATTGGCGGCGTCGCCCGCGCCCTCGGCCTGACCCGCCCCGACGATCGTGTGCAATTCGTCAATGAAGAGGATAATTTTTCCCTCGCTGGACGTGACTTCCTTCAAGAACGCCTTGAGCCGCTCCTCAAACTCCCCACGGAACTTGGCTCCGGCAATCATGGAGCCGATGTCCATTGCGATGACCTTTTTGTCCTTCAATGACTCTGGGACATCCCCATTCACAATCCGGCGGGCCAACCCCTCGACCAGGGCTGTCTTGCCCACTCCAGGCTCGCCGATCAGCACTGGATTGTTCTTCGTCCTCCGCGTCAGCACCTGCATCACCCGCCGGATTTCGTCATCCCGCCCGATCACCGGATCAATCTTCCCCTGGCGCGCCAAGGCCGTCAGATCCCGGCCATATTTTTCCAGTGCCTGAAATTTCCCCTCGGGATTCTGGTCGGTGACCCGCTGGTTTCCCCGCACCTCTACCAGAGCCTTCAGGACCCGATCCCTGGAAAGACCATGTTTTCCGAGGACACCCCTGAGTCCCGTGCCACCACTCTCGATGAGACCGAGCAGCAGATGCTCCGTGGATACATATTCATCCTTCAGTTTTCCCGCCTCCTTGACGGCGACAGCAAACACATTCTGGAGATCCTGGGTCGGATACACTTGCGCTGCACCGGTAACCCGGGCCCTCCGTCCGAGTTCGCGATCCAGATCGGAAACCAGTTGGGGAATCGCCACGCCAAGCTTTTGAAGAAGCTGCGGGATCAGGCTGTCCTCCTGGCGAACCAGCGCGACCAGGAGATGTTCGCTGTCGAGCTGCTGGTGATTCTTTTCCTGCGCGACTTGTTGTGCCGCGGCGATCGCCTCCTGGGCCTTGATCGTAAACTTCTCAAAGTTCATCAACCCATCCTTCGCAGGGCAGGTGCCGGCTCGGCATCTTCGAAAACGGGAACATTTTCACACCCCACCTCATCTTCCTTGCGCCGCAGTGCGTCACAGATGTCCCGGCGAGGATAACCGTCCGGGACACGATGACATCGGCTGCTCACCAGAACATTTCGTCGATCCATGAAATCCGGGGGGGTTCGCGAGTCCGCTTCATTCCGGCCGACCGGCGACGTTCACGATCTGGTCGCAGGACCGCGATTGAGATCACCTCACGAACCCGTTCCCGGGGGTCACGAACCGGCTTTCGACTGATTCAATTCGCTGACCTGCGAATTCAACGTCCAAAAGTCGTAGATGACACCAATTCCGAGCAAGCCCGCGGTCAACAAGTACAGAATCCCCGTGCCCCACTTACCAAGATAGAAGCGGTGAATTCCGAAGGGCCCCAGGAAGGTGAGAAGAATCCACGCCAGAGAGTAATCCAACCGCCCCGCGACAAACCGACGGTCGGCGTTGCCAGCCATGCCGGGAATCAAAAAGACGTCCACAATCCATCCAATCAGAAAAAGCCCCCCCGTCAGGAGCCAGATCATCCCGGAAATCGGCTTCCCGAAGTAGAATCGGTGGGAACCCGTGAACCCAAAAATCCAAAGAATATAGCCGATGAACTTGCTGTGGGTTTCAGGAGAGCCGCTCATTGACGGGGACGCTAGGGGCACCTCCCCGCGCCAGCAATTCCCGATTCACCTTCCGGACCGAACAGTTGTGCTTTCAACGCGCCGCGGACAGAATTCCCCGACCTCTGTCCCGCCGATGAATTCCCGATTTGGAACTCGATTGCTCACCACGGCGGTCGTCAGTGCCATCACGACACCGGGCGCACTTTCCTTCGAGGCCGCACAGCAACAGGTCGTCCGCCTCCAAAGCGGGATGGTGCAAACTCTGGCCGTCACGGCTGGCATTCCGCTCTCAGAGACTTCACGGACCCAAACTCCGGAATCTGCATGGTGGTCCTTCCAACCCCTTCGACCGACGTCGACCCCGGCCACTCGCGCTCGGGATTGGGCAAGAAACCCCATCGACGCATTCATTCTTACCGGATTGGAAGCAGCCGGGCTCAGTCCAACGCCCGAGGCAGATCGCCGCACGCTGGTTCGACGCGCCTCCCTGGATCTCCTCGGGTTGCCTCCGGAACCCGATCTGGTTGAGGAATTCACCCGAGATCCTTCGCCAGACGCATGGCCGCGTCTTGTCGCACGGTTGCTCGACAGCCCGCGGTTCGGGGAGCGCTGGGCACGCCATTGGCTGGACGTCGCCCGGTTCGCGGAAAGTTCAGGGTTCGAACACGACACCGACCGTCCCTCGGCGTTCCACTACCGGGATTTTGTCATCCGCGCGTTCAACGAGGACATGCCCTTCGACCGGTTTGTCCGCTGGCAGCTTGCGGGAGATGAATTCGAACCCGAGACGCCGCTGGCATTAATGGCCACCGGCTTTCTCGGGGCGGGCGTGTTCCCCACCCAGATCACGGCGAACGAAGTGGAGCGAACCCGTTACGATGCACTTGACGACATGCTGTCCACTTCCGGAAGTGCTTTTCTCGGGCTAACCATCGGATGCGCCCGATGTCACGACCACAAATACGATCCGATCCCCACCCACGACTACTATCGGATGCTCTCCATCTTCACGAGCACGGTCCGAAGCGAGGTGGAGCTGGATTTGAATCCCGAGGAGACCCGGCGGATTCGGACCGAGTACGAACGAAACCGACAGGATCTCGTCGCAGAACTGATGGATTACGAACAGCGGTTTCTCCCCGCCCGGTTTGAGCAATGGCTCAAAACGGGAGCGCCGGAGCCGGCTCCCGCCTGGACGCTGCCAGACGCGCTCGAAATCCAATCCCGGGAGGGGACCCGGTTCCGCCACCTTGAAGACGGCTCGGACCTAGCGGAGGGCCGAAACGCCGAAAGCGATGTTTACACGATTCGCGCCGAGGTCCGGACTCCCGGAATTCGATCCCTGCGACTCGAGGCACTTTCAGACGCCTCGCTGCCGCATGGGGGCCCCGGGCGGGCGGACAATGGGAACTTCGGCCTGAGTCGGATCCGGATCTTCTCGTCACCGATCTCCGGAGGCCCGACCAACGAACTCCCCGTCACGTCCGCGAGGGCCACGTTCGAACAGAATGCCGGCGCCCTGTCGATCTCCTCGGCCCTAGACGACAACCCGAAAACGGGCTGGGCCGTGGATCCGCGGTTTGGAACCAACCACGCCGCAGTGTTCGAATTCCCACAACCGGTGGGAGAGTCCGGCGGTATTTACCTCACAGTGCGCCTCGAGTTTGAGGTCAATTCCCGCCATGGCATAGGCCGGCCGCGCATTTCCGTCAGCGCGGATCCCCACCCGCCCTTGGATGGCGAACCGGCGTCCCAGAAAATCCCGGCATTGCTCGCCCTGGCGCAGGCCCGATCCGGGTCCCCGGAGTGGCCGATCGGCGGAAAAGACCAACTTCGGGAATGGTGGAAGCGGAAGGATCCGGGATGGTCGGCCCTACAATCCAAGCTGGACGAAAACGCGCACAAGGCTCCCCAGCCCAACCGGACCCGAGTTCTGGTGTGCGCCGAAGGATATCCGGCCCTTCGAATGAACACCCAGGGTGCCGATTTCTTTCCCCAAACCTATTTTCTCCAGCGGGGCAGCACGGACCTCAAATCCGGCGTTGCTGCACCCGGATACCTCCACGTGTTTCCGGGAAGTGCCACGGGCGATTCCAAATGGGACTGGCAGCCTCCCTCGGGAGCGCAGTTTTCCGGGAGACGCCGGTCCCTCGCGACCTGGATGACCGACGCGGAGAACGGCGCCGGAGCCTTGCTCGCGCGCGTGATCGTCAATCGTCTATGGCAGCACCACTTCGGTCGCGGGTTGGTCACCACCCCCAACGATTTCGGCGCCCAGGGCGCGCGGCCTTCCCATCCGGAACTACTGGACTGGCTCGCCGGCGAACTCATCCGGTCCGGTTGGCGACTGAAGCCCATCCATCAACTGATTCTCACCAGCGCCACCTACCGTCAGTCCATTCGTCCGTTAGCGGATGCGACGGACCCTGGGAATGCCCATTTCAGTCAGTGGGTGCCTCGTCGACTCGAGGCGGAATCCATCCGCGACTCACTTCTCTTTATCTCTGGCGGCCTGGATTCATCAATGCACGGACCCGGGACGCGTGACCCGTCGAATCGACGCCGGAGCATCTACTTCACCGTCAAGCGAAGTGAGCTGATTCCCGTGCTTCAGGCATTCGACTCTCCCGAACCGCTGGTCAGCCAGGGGACCCGCCCGGTCACCACCGTCGCGCCCCAGGCCCTCTTCTTGATGAACAGTCCCCAGGTTCGCGAGTGGGCGACGAATTTCGCCCGTCGCATCGACCCGGACCCGACCGTTCCTTTGGTGGCCCCGATCCTCCGCGCCTACGGATTCGCCCTGAACCGCGTCCCGTTTGAATCCGAACGCGAGGATGCGATCCACTACGTCGAGACCGAGGAAGCTCGCTATCGCGCAGCCGGAAACCCCAATCCTCGGGAAGCGGCGCTCGCAGACCTCGCCCAGGTTGTCTTGTGCCTCAACGAATGCATTTATGTGGACTGACCTCAACCCGGTTTCCCGCCGCGACCTCCTGCGCAGAGCCGGGTGTGGAGCTGGGCTGCTGGGCCTGGCGGGACTCCTGCGCGAGGAACGTCTTCTTGCCGGGGTCACCGCCTCCGACCCGCTACTCGCGCGTCCGGCTCCGCACCGGGCCCGTGCCCGCTCCGTCATCTGGCTCTTCATGAATGGGGGGCCAAGCCAGGTGGATACCTGGGACTACAAGCCCGGGTTGATCCGCAACGACGGAAAGGAACTGGAGGGCTTTGACAAGAAGACCGGGTTCTTCGCGGACTCGGTCGGCCCGCTTATGAAGTCGCCCTTCTCGTGGGCGCAGTACGGGGAAAGCGGCACCTGGGTCAGCGACCTGTTTCCTCATCTTTCCCGGCATGTGGACAAGATGGCGTTCCTGCACGCCTGTCACACCCAGTCCAACAATCACAGTCCCGCGCTTTTCATGATCAATACGGGGTCGACGCGCATGGGATTTCCCTGCGTGGGATCGTGGGTCACCTACGGTTTGGGCAGCGAGAGTCGCAACCTCCCCGCGTTCATCGTCATGAGCGACCCGCTGGACCGGGGACTTCCCAAGGGAAATGCGAGCAATTGGGGAGCGGGGTTTCTTCCGTCCATCTATCAGGGTACGTGGCTACGCCCGAAGGGTGAGCCCATGGACAATCTTCGTCCGGCTGGCGGTGCGGGCGCACCGGATCAACGGGCACAGCTGGATCTACTGGCCAGCTTGAACCGGCGCCAGATGGCCGGATCCCCTATTGAAGGGGAACTGGCGGCCCGCATCGGGAGCTTCGAACTCGCGTACCGGATGCAGACCGCGGCTCCGGAGACCTTCGACATCACCCGCGAGCCGGACCGGGTCCAACGCCTCTACGGACTTGATCAGCCCCATTGCCGTCATGTGGCCGCGCAATGCCTCATGGCACGGCGGATGGTGGAACGCGGGGTTCGATTTGTTCAGATCTACTCAGGTGGAATGGAGAACCAAAGAAGCTGGGATGGCCACGAGGACATTGCCGGAAACCACCGCGGGTTCGCCCGCGAAACGGACCAACCCATCGCTGGGCTGCTTGCCGACCTCGATCAGCGGGGACTGCTGGACGAAACCCTGGTGATCTGGGGCGGTGAATTCGGCCGCCTTCCGGTCTCCCAGAAAGGGGGAAAACCCGGCCGGGATCATAATCCACACGCGTTCACCTACTGGATGGCCGGGGGCGGAGTCCGGGGTGGAATCCATCATGGTTCGACGGATGAACTCGGGCACCGCGCTACCGTGGACCGAGTCAGCGTCAATGATCTCCACGCCACCATCCTACACTTGATGGGATTCGATCATGAACACCTCACCTATTTCCACAACGGCCGCCACTTCCGGCTTACCGACGTGTCCGGGGACGTGGTCCGCGCCATCGTTTCCTGAGAGGAGGGGAAGGTCCCCCAATACCGGCTGCTTTGTCTTTACCGATCAGAGCCAATACGCCGCTCCGAGGCCTCTTCAGCAATTCGCATCCAATCACTCAGCCAATATCCGAATCCCTCCCATTGGTGGGATCCCATGGTGGCCCAGGCATCCACCAATAGCCACCGGACCCGCTGTGCACGGGAAAAGAGTCTCGGTACCCGGACCGGCAAGCGTCCTCCGGGAGCTGACTCGGCAGCCGAAAGTGCGATCGCAAGCCCGCGAGCAAAATCCAACCGCAATGAAAACAGGCAGCGATCCAGCGGCTCCAACACAGGCAAATCCCCGGTTGACGCAAACTCGGCGGCGATCGCGTCGATCTCCGACCGCCGCTCCGGCTCCACAAAGGCCAGTTCCTCAATCCAGCCGTCCTTGACGCAGGCCTGCTCCACCATGACCGGGTAGATGCGGCACAACTCAGGCCAATCCCCCTCCACCAGCCAAACCTTCACTTGAGACCAGGGTGTCATATTCGGGCGACAGCGAAGCTTACCTATTTTCCAAGGCGTGGCAAGCGCAGATCCTTCATTCTAGCCAATTCCGCCCGGGTGGTCACCCGGGTTTGATTCTTTACAACGGACATCCCGGTCTGAACGGTTGCCAAGCTCCTGAGGGTCATCAAATGACAACGTGTGGACAGACTGCTTTCGGTTGGTCTCACGGGGATTACACCTGCCGTCGAGCGTTTACGTTGATCGAACTGCTGGTGGTGATCGCCATCATCGCCATCCTTGCCGGCATGCTCCTTCCCGCCCTGTCACGGGCCAAGAGCCGGGCAAAGGAGGTTCAATGCACCAGCAACCTCCGACAGATCGGACTCGCCCATGTGATGTATGCAGGCGATCTGGGAACCACCCTTCCCTATAGCATTGCAGGCAACCTCTGGATGCAGGGGCTGATCCAACAATACGCGCAGGTGGATCGCATTCGGATCTGCCCGACGGCGCCATATCGGAGGCAAACCCCGAGGGGCACCGCGACGACTGCCTGGGTTTGGAGCGGGGAAACCCTGCCGGGAACCGGGGAACCCAGATGGACCGGCAGTTACGGATTCAACGGGTGGATGTACCAGGGAGATTGGACGGTCCAGGACAACCGACCTCAGGTGGGAAATGCCTTCCGGCGGGAATCAGACATCCTATTCCCCACACAAACCCCGGTGTTCTTTGACGCCATGTGGGTCGACGCGTGGCCAAAGGAGACGGATCGTCCGGCTCGCAACCTTCTGGAAGGGGCCACCACGCTCGGGAGCATTTCCTGCCTGACCATCGCGCGCCACGGCTCAGGATCCCGGGGTGTGCCGAAAAACCTTACCCCCTGAGCCCGACTCCCGGGAGCCATCAACCTCTCGTTCTCCGACGGCCACGTGGCGCCGACGCTCCTGGAAGGGCTCTGGAATCCCACGTGGCACAAGAACTGGCAGGCACCCAGCCCGAGACCCCCATGAAGCGGTGTCCCGACCCCTCAATCACTTTCCCGGAGGAGCGTTCTCAAGAAGCTTTTGGTCGCCCCATTGCACCAACTGCCCATTCCGGAAATAGACAAACACCTGCTCGGCTCCCTTCTCGCCGAAACGGAGAATTTCAATGGCGCTTCCGTCCGCTTCCTTCCGCGCTCCGGCAACCGTGTAGTCGCTCCCCAGGAGTTTCACAACCTGCTCCCGACTCATTCCGAGCTGAAGCTTCCGCGTCCGCGAATCCAAAGACGAACAGGCAGTCAGCATCGTCAACACAAGAGTCAGGAACAGCAACGTTGGCTTCATTGGATCCAATCTATCCCAAAGCAAGAAGGACAAGCAAGCCACGCGCTTGAGCTCACGGACTGCGAACCCTTCATTCCTCAATTACCGCTGAAATCGCTCCCGAATCCGCGCGATCCACATTTATGAATCGGGTATTTCAGTGTCCCGTTTGCGCCACACCACTCGGAGCGCAGTCCCCTTCCCCGGTGGAGATACCAACCGCATGTCCCCACTGCGGCTGGCGCACCGTCCCGATCCGACACTCATCACAAATACCCCGGGAACTTTTCAAGACCCTGGTCGTCGTCCTGGCTGGAATTCTCCTGGGAGCACTCATCGCCCACTCCCAACTCCTGGCCCTGTTTCTTTTCCTCGCTTTCGGACCGCTCGCCACGGTCCAAATCGGCCGGAGGATCTCCGGAGCGTGGTGGCTTCAGATCCTGGTCTATTCGGGCGCTCTCGCAATCGGCATGATTCTGTTTTCCGACGACGGGGTCACCGTGTCGGCCGGCGACTGGAAGGCACCGGCTTCCGTCGCCATCATATCCGCGGTTGCGGGAATCCTGGCCGGGCTGCTCGGGCGCCCTGCTTGAGCGGCGGCGGGCGCACGCGAAGAATTTGGGATAACGCCTCCCATCCATTGAATTCCCGTGCCTTCCCCGCGTCCGAAGCCCAGCATTCTCACCTCCCCGTCATGAACACCCGGTCTCGAATCCACCGCCGCAGCTTCCTCCGGACCTCGGTTGCCTCGCTAGCCACCCTCTCCATCGTCCCGCGCCATGTCCTCGGCGGCCCGGGCTTCACCGCCCCCAATGACCTCCCGACCCGCGCCGTCATTGGCACCGGCGGCATGGGAATGGGACACGTGAAATCGGTCAACACCGCCTGCAAATTGGTGGCCGTGTGCGACGTGGACGCCAATCACCTCGCCGAGGCCGTGAAGGCGGGCGGACCCGATTGCAAGGGATACCGCGACTTCCGAGAAGTGCTCGCCCGTAAGGATGTGGACATCGTTCACATCCCCACGCCGCCTCACTGGCACGCGATCATCTCCATTGCCGCCGCGCGCGCTGGAAAGGACATCTGGTGTGAAAAGCCCATGACCCGAACGATCGGTGAAGGCGAGGCCGTCATCGCCGCCGTCCGCGAAAACAACCGAGTCTTCCGGTTGAACACCTGGTTCCGGTTTCAGGACGGCTTCTACGGGATGGGGGTTCCGGTGAAACCCATTCGCAAGGCGGTGATGAACGGAATGTTGGGCTGGCCGATCAAGGCGACCCTGAGTGCCACGACTGGATTTGACTGGAAGTTTGGGTGGGTGGGACGCACCGATTTAACCCCGCAGCCGGTGCCGCCGGAACTTGACTACGAGTTCTGGCTGGGGCCGGCCCCGTTCAAGCCGTATCACCCCCATCGGGTCCACGGGACATTCCGGGGCTATTGGGACTACGACGGCGGCGGACTCGGCGATATGGGCCAGCACTACCTGGATCCCGTTCAATACATCCTCGGCAAGGACGACGAGAGTCCGGTGGAAATTGAGGCCGACGCTCCGAAACAGGATTCGGACGCTGTCGGGACCTTCCGCGTGATCCGTCTCAAATATCGCGACGGCTGCGAAATCATCCTCGATGGCGAAAACCGGGACAAGACCGCCGCCTTCCTCCAGGGCCCCAACGGAAAGATCTTCAAGGGAATGAAATCGGACATCGTCGATTTCGAATCCAAGCTGGCGGGAATGAAGGAACCGGAACCGCAGATTACGGATTTTCTGGAATCCGTCCGCACCCGGAAGAAATTTGCACTCAACGAACTCAACGGCCATCGATCCTGCACGCTGGTCAATCTCGCCAAGACCGCAATGCAGACCGGTCGGGTCCTCCGATTCGATTCCAACACGCAGCGTTTCGTGGACGATGCGGACGCCAACAAGTACATCCTCCAACCCATGCGCGGCCCCTGGACCTTGTAGGTTCGATCCCATTCCCAGCAGTCCCGCCCGGGAATCTTCAACTTGTCCCGCCGGCCGCGCCCGCCCTACCTTGAATTGACCATGAAGCCCTTCTCCGTCCTTGGAGCCTCCCTTGTCGCCGCCCTGTCACTCTGGGGGGCGGATTCCGCCATTCCCAATCAACTGGCCGCGCAGGAAAAGGCGGCCGGCTGGACGCTGCTCTTCGACGGGCAGACGTTCAGCGGTTGGACGAACTTCAAGAGCCCCAAGGTGCGCCCGGGTTGGAAGATCCAGGACGGTGCCCTGGTCTGCGTCGATCCTCATGACGCGGGAGACCTGGTCAGCCCCGGTTCCTACGACTGGTTTGAGTTGCAACTCGACTACAACATCTCCGCAGGCGGCAACAGCGGCATCATGTACCACGTCTCCGACGAGGGAAATGCCGCCTGGGCCAGCGGACCCGAGTTCCAACTGGAGGACAACGCAAAGGCCGCCGATCCGCAGCGGTGCGGATGGCTCTACGCCCTGTATCAACCGCCCGTGGATCCCAAGACCGGCAAACCACTCGACGCCACCAAGCCCGCGGGCCAGTGGAATCACGTCCGACTGGTAATCTCCCCGGATGGATGCATCCATGAGATCAACGGCGTGAAGTATTTTACCTACGTTCTGGGAAGTGACGACTTCAACGCGCGCGTGGCGAAGAGCAAATTCGCCTCGATGCCCCTGTTTGCGAAGTCCTCCAAAGGCCGCATCGCACTCCAGGGAGATCACGGGCAGGTTTCGTTCCGAAACATCAAGCTGCGTCCGCTCCCGGCCAAGCCCTGAGCGCTTCCGGCGGATTCCCGCATTTCCTGGAACCCAATGCTGCGCCGCTCCTGGTTTCTGATGGCGCTGGCGGGGTCCCTCGCAGCGCTGCCACACCGGGTCCGCGGCGAAGGCAACACCGCCCTGGACGCACCCCTCGATTACCAGGTGGTGCAGCGCTCCGAACCGGATCGAGGGACGATTCCTGTCTCCGGGCATTCTGCCCCGGCCGCCCAAGGCGATGTCTTAGAAGGATGCCTGGGAACGAATCCAGGCGCCAAAGACTGGCAACCCCTCGCAACCTTCACCCAGGGACAAACGCTCTTCCGAGCCGAACTCCCTGCCCCCGCAGGAGGATGGCAACGGGTGCACGTGCGGATTCGAAGGGATCGGGATGTCGTGTTCGAAACCGAGGTGGCCCATGTCGGGGTCGGCGAAGTCTTCGTGATCGCCGGTCAATCCAACTCAGCGAATCACGGAGAGGAACAACAACGAACCGCTTCCGGGCTCGTCTCGGCGCTGGCCGGCAATCGATGGCAGGCCGCCCATGACCCCCAGCCGGGTGCCAGCGGGAACGGCGGCAGCTTCATCCCTCCGTTCGCGGATGCAGTTGCGTCCCGATTCGGCGTCCCCGTCGGAATCGTTGCGGTGGGCGCCGGAGGCACCAGCGTTCGCGAATGGCTTCCCAAGGGATCAACCTTTCCGAATCCGCCGACCGTCACCGCAAATGTCCAGCGCACCGCGGACGGGAACTGGGAAAGCAAAGGGATCCTTTTCGACAACCTCAGTACCCGCCTTCGCGAACTCGGACCGCACGGTGCGCGGGCCGTGCTGTGGCACCAGGGCGAATCCGACGCCCATCAACAGGATCCGACCCGGACGCTCACCGGAACGCTCTATCGGGAGTCGATGGAACGATTAATCCGAGCGTCACAACGGGCGGCGGGTTGGGACATCCCCTGGTTTGTCGCGCAAGTGAGTTACCACACGCCGGACGATCCGGGCTCCCCGGAATTGCGGTCCGCCCAAGCGGCCCTTTGGAAGACTGGAATCGCCTTCGAAGGACCCGACACGGATGCGCTGACAACCGCATACCGGGATGGGAACGGAAAGGGAGTTCACTTCAACGGAAACGGACTTCGGGCCCACGCCCGTCTTTGGGTGGAAAAGGTTTCCCCCTGGCTTGAAACAATGGGCTGCAAACCCCGCTCCGAACTCGGGCTGGAACGAACCCCCTCCGGAGCCTATGAGCCTCCCGGGATGGAACCGTTCAGTGTTGGCGGTCATCGCGCCTTCCTCTTTCTACCGCCGCCGCCGCTGCGCCGCCAACCCCAGCCATGGATCTTTTATGCTCCCACACTTCCCGGGCTTCCGGACGGCGCGGAGCGTTGGATGCATGAGCGGTTCCTTTCGGAGGGCATTGCCATTGCCGGAGTGGACGTCGGGGAGGGCTACGGGAGTCCCAAGACACACGACGCTTTTGAACGTCTCCATCGCGAACTCGTCGAGTTCCGGGGCTTCGCTCCCCGCCCCTGCCTCCTTGGACGTAGTCGCGGCGGACTCTGGGTCACCAGTTGGGCCATCGCTCACCCGGACCGGGTGGCGGGGATCGCCGGCATCTATCCGGTGATTGACTTCCGTTCATACCCCGGGCTCTCCCGGGCCGCCTCGGCCTACGGGCTATCCCCGGACGAACTCGGAGCGCGGTCCGCTGAATTCAATCCCGTGGAACGCGTCTCCGTCCTCGCTACGGCCCGGGTACCCGTGCTCCTCGTTCATGGCGATGCCGACACCGTCGTTCCCCTGCCCGAGAACTCGGCCGAGATGGTCCGTCGATACCGCGACGCCGGCGCCGAATCCCTGATCCGGCTCATCGTTCTTCCCGGCCAGGGGCACAACTTCGCCGAGGCCTTTTTCCGAAATGAAGAGTTGGTGGCATTCGCCATCTCGCGGGCTCGCGCCGGAGCTGCGCCTTGATTCCTGCCACGCGATTCCATTCCACCGGTCCCATCGTTCCCTTCGGCATCCCTCTCTCCGGCTCAAGTGAATTCGCTGAACCTGCACCGTCCCCCAGGGTCGCGCCTCCCGCTTCCCGTTTTCATCGCCCTTCTGATGTTCGGAGGGCTCCATCCTGTTCCAGCAGGCCCCACGCCGGAGTTCTTCGTGGCAACCACGGGATCCGATTCGAATCCCGGCACACGATCCCTTCCCGTTGCCACCCTGGAACGGGCCCGCGACCTCCTGCGGGCGACTCGGGCCGGCGCGAACCCCAGCCCGGGCTCCGCCGTCATCCATCTCGGCCCGGGTGACTACGTCCAGACTTCAACCCTGGAACTCACCGGAAGCGATTCGGGACTCCCCGGAGCCCCGGTGATCTGGCAGTCGGAACCCGGAGCGCAAACGCGGCTCCTCGGGGGACGCCGCCTGAGCGGATTCAAGTCCGTCACCGAACCGGAGGTCCTTCGCCGCCTCGCCCCGGCGGCCCGCATGCACGTCCTGGCCTGCGATCTCCGTGCCCTTGGCATCCGTGATTTCGGGGAGATGAAGTCCCGCGGATTCAGCCGGCCGACGACCGTCGCGCACTGCGAACTTTTCCATGGCGGACAACCCATGACGCTTGCCCGATGGCCGAATGCCGGGTCATTCACCACCCTGGCCGGATTCCCCGACGCGTCAGGCCACAATGATGATCACGGTGGCAGCATTGGACGCCTCGAAGACGGATTCGTTTACGAGGGGGACCGTCCCCGATCCTGGAAGAGTTCCACGAATCTTTGGGTGCACGGCTACTGGGCATGGGATTGGGCCAATTCCTACGAACGGGTGGTTTCGCTGGATCCGGACTCCCGGCGGATCCGGACCGCACCGCCTTACGGACTTTACGGTTTTCGCAAGGGACAGCGTTTCTTCTTCCTGAACATTCTCGAGGAACTCGACGAACCGGGTGAGTGGTTTCTCGATTCGGACTCAGGAATGCTCTACTTCTGGCCGCCAAACGTCGTGGGCGGGGGTTCGGAAACCCTGCTCTCCCTGCTCGATGGACCTCTCGCGCGAATGACGGGCACCTCGAACTTGGTGTTCTCCGGCGTCATCCTCGAGGCCACCCGAGGGAGCGGCGTGGAGATCCGGGGAGGGTCCTCAAATCTCATCGCCGGCTGCGTCCTCCGAAACATCGGCAACACAGGTGTGGTCGTCGAATCGGGAACCGGCCATGGAGTGTCCGGATGCGATCTTTTTGATGAGGGGGATTCCGGAGTTTCTCTGTCCGGCGGAGACCGTCAGACCCTGATCTCCGGCGGCCACTTCGTGGAGAACTGCCGGTTCCAGCGCCAGGGCCGCTGGTCCCGCTGCTATTCACCCGCCATTCAACTGCAGGGAGTCGGACTTCGAGCCTCCCACAACCTCATCCACGACCACCCGCACTGCGCAATTCTGTTCTGGGGCAATGACCACCGGATCGACTTCAACGAGATCCATCACGTCGCGCTCGAGACCGGAGACGTCGGCGCGATCTACACCGGTCGCAACTTCACCTTTCGGGGCAACCGCATCCGAAACAACTTCATCCACGACACCGGGGGTGTGGGCATGGGCTCGATGGGGGTGTACATGGACGACTGCGTGAGCGGGACGGAAATCACGGGAAACGTATTCTACAAAGTCCAGCGCGCAGTCTTCCTCGGCGGCGGACGGGATCACCGCGTCCTGGAGAACGTCTTCGTGGATTGCAATCCGGCGGTGCAACTGGACGGACGTGGTCTCGACCGCTCCCCGGTTTGGCGCGACATGGTGGACAAGACCATGCGCGCCAGTCTCGCGGAGGTTCCATCGGATCTGTACCGCGAACGGTATCCGGACCTGAAATCGTTGGATGCCGACTACGGCCCTCCGGGAGGTCCCGCCCTCACGGGAGAATCATTTCACGGCGTACCGCCCTCCGGCAACTGGGTGAAGGCCAATCTCGCCGTCGGCAAGTGGATGGAGGTCGGATGGAACGCGACGCCTCGCGATGTCGTGGTCGAAGACAACATCCTGTCCGCGGACCCGGGTTTCGTGCGGGCTCCCGGATCTCCGGCACGCGCGACGGATTTTGCCCTCCGGGACGAATCTCCCGCCCTCAAGGCGGGCTTCCCAAAACTGCCTTTGGAACAAATCGGGCTGCAGGAGGACGGATGGCGCAGACGTCTTCCCGTCCGTCCCAGCTCCCATTAACCGGAGGCCCGCTCAGTCCGGGCGGGCTTGACCCGAAGGCTTTCTGGAAACCAGGGACACGGCAACCGCCAGGACGGCGAACCCCGCCAGAAGCGTCAGGGTCTCCACCGCTGCATGCAGCAACTCCGCGCCCGCAAACCCCTGAGTAGGGATCTGGAAATCTCCTCCCGCCGCAAGGCGCCAGGATAGAACCGCCGAGGTGGATGCGACCCCCAGACTGGTGCCGGACACGCGCAGCAGATTCAGCAGGGCGCCGGCCTGACCCGAATGGTTCGGGGGTGCCGCCTCCATCGTGCCATGATTATTGGGGGCGATGTACAATCCCAACCCCGCCCCAAAGAGGCCAAGCGCAGAAAGGTCGGCGATCCGACCCAGGGCCGGAGTGGACAGGCATACCGCCAACCAGCCAAGGGAGACCCCACAGAAGCTCATCCCCAGGATGCAAAGTCTTCGGCCTCCAACACGCTTGGTCCACCCTCCTGACAGGGACGCAACGATCCCGAGCGACGCGGGAAGCACCGCCAGACGCATTCCCGCAACTTCGGGACTGTCGCCATATCCGCGAACCAGGGCGAAGGAAACGACGAAGAACATCCCGTACAGCAGGGCATATTCCAGGATGGCGCCGATGCCCCCGAAGGTGAACGCAGGACTGCGAAACAATTGGAGATCCACCAGGGGATACGGGCAGGCGACTTCATGTCGGATGAACAGCGCAATCAGAACGGCGGCCGCGAGGGCACAGCCCAAAATCCGCGGCGACATCGCTCCCCAGACGGTGAACTGATTGAGCACGAGCATCAGCGCCGTCAATCCGGGCAGCAGCAGGACGGCGCCCCACCCGTCAAACCGACGTTCTCCCGCAGCCCGCTCCGTCCGGGGCAGGATCAACCATCCCAGCACGGTGGCCATCACGCCAAACGGTACGGTCACCCAGAAGATCCACCGCCATCCCAGTGCCCCGAGCAACAGGCCGCCTGCGATCGGCCCTGCACTGACGCCAATCGCCTGTGCCGCGGCGAAGATTCCCATGGCCCGGGCTCTCCTTCCCGGATCGACCGCACGCACGAGAATCGAAATGCTGTTTGCACCCAGCATGGCCCCGCCGATGCCCTGCAAAATCCGGAACCCAACCAATTCCTCAAGGCTTCCTGCAAAACCACACAACGCCGACGCGGCTGAGAACACGGCAAATCCCACCAGGTACAGAAGCTTCCGCCCGAAAAGCTCACACAGCCGCCCAAAGATCGGCAGGGTGGACGCGAACGCCAGCAGGTAAGCCAGCGAAACCCAGCTGACCTCGTCCAATCTCGAGTGAAACACGTCACGAAGATGAGGCAGCGCCAACTGCACGATGCTGGCGTCCAATTGACCGATGAACGCCCCGACGCAGGTCACGCCCACTACCCACCAGGGATACTCCGGGCGTCGCGTCAGGAACTCCACCGGCGGAGGCTCCGCACCACGAAGAACGGTGTCGCGCAGCCGAACACGGACCGTTGGTTGGCTCGTCACGTTTGCAGGCCCGACGCCCATTTTGTGACCATGGGCCGGAGACACGAATTTCACCACCGGTTTTTGCCGAAGGGCGGCATCGCCATTCACTCCAAACCCGAGCCTCCCCACTGCGCCTAGGGAGACGCCCCGCGGACCGTCGCACCCGGCGCCCGGGGAACCGGGACCCGTTCTGCCTCCCACGCTTCAAAGTTCCCGTCCTCCGCATTGTGGATTTCCGCATGCCCGTCAAGAAACCCGTAAGTGCGGGAGAGTCCCGGACGCTGAAAATTCTGAAACGGCTCCTTTTCCCGCAGAACGATCACTTGGGAGGGATTGGACACCTCGGCCAACGTTCCATGATACACCAATTCATAGCGATCAGCCCCCGCCTCCGAGGCGTCGAATGACGCGTCAAGATACCCGGAAGCATCCGCCAGTGACTCGGGATAGCGTTCCCCGTGGGCGTCGGCGTACTGCATGCAGGCCAGAACCCAGTTCTTGGACTCATTGAGCTTCCGAATCCCCGCGCTCTTGAAGGATTCATAGTCGGTCGGCATGGACGCCGCTCCCGATTCCTTCAAGGCAGCAGGAGCCCCGCCTCGTCCCGAGGCGAGGGCCTTGAGGGCGTCGCGTTCGCGGATCAACCGCGCCACCTCTCCCCTCAACCGCAGCACTTCAGCGTGTTCCTCGGCGTTTCCCATAGGGGTGGGGGACTCGAGCACCGGTGCGGCTTCCACGGGAACCTTCGCTCTGGCCAGTTCCAAACGAAGGGACTGTTGCTCCCGGGCCTGCCACGCAACCGTCACCCCAAGACCAGCCGCCACTATTCCGATTCCCACCGTCCAGGCTTTAGGGGAGAGCCAGGAAAGAATACCGCCCGCCGTCGCCGCGGGAATTCCGGCCGTGAGCCCATGGATCGCGGCGGCCAGTCCCGCCGGTGCCACCTGCACGGCTTGCGTGGCGACGGATCCGGACAACGCGGCGACCGAAACCGGGATTCCCCGTGCGGCGAGTCCGTCCCGAAGTCGTTCCATGGCCCGGGTCACCCGCTTCTGGGCCGCCTCTTCGCCAATGCCCAGACGATTTGCAATTTCACGTGAAGTTCGCCGCTCAAAGTAGCGCAGCAGCAGGGCATCGCGATCGGGGTCCGACAGGCCCGCAATGGCGGCGTCCAGATGAGGCGACAGGTCATCCCATCCCTGGGAATCCCCTCCGTTGGCTTCCAAAGTATCCGGGTTCATCACAAACTGGTGTTCCCGCGCACGGCGGCGTTCCTCGGTGCGAACCATCTTCGCAGCGGCATTCCTGGCGGTCCGATGCAACCACGCCGAAAGCGGCATTCCTTCGCCCAGCCGACGGGCCACTGCACCCGCCTCTCTCGCGAGGGTCACGAAGACGGACTGGGTGACATCCTCCGCCAGGTGGGGATCCACCACGATCCGCCGCGCCGCGGAATAAACCCAGTCCAGATGACCACGAACAATCTCCGCAAATACAGAATCCTCCCCATAGCGGGCGTAACGCGTGAGCAACTCCATTTCAGGTCCGGCCTTCATTACCCCTAGTTACCCGCCATTGCCGAATCCGGACAAGCACCGCCCCTGGGAAGCAGGATGCCCTTTCCCTCCCGCTCCTTTTCATTTGAGCCTTCGCGAAGGCCAAGCCCAACGTAACGCCATGGAATTCCCCGTCCCTCTCCGACACCCTGTGGTTCTTGGGCTGATGTTCGGGGTCGCTGCGATCGCGGCGTCCGTGAGGGCCGAACCGCACGCCTTCATCCAGGACCGGCTCGCCATCGGCATGTGGGTTCCTCCCCAGACGGATGTGGACCTGGAGTCCCGGTACCGGGAGATCGCCGATGCGCATTTTACGGTGGTGATCGGCACCGCGGGCACCAACGCGATCGGCCAACTCGCCCTGTGCGAGCGCCATGGACTCCGAGCCATTGTTTCCGGAAGCGGTCCGGTGGACACCCTCCCGGACGGCCCTGCGTGTTGGGGCTATCTCCTGACGGATGAACCGAATGCCGCGGCATTTCCGGGACTGGCGACAATAGTCGCCACGCTCCGCGAAAAGCGCCCCGGACGACTCGGCTATGTGAACCTGTTTCCGAATTACGCCAGCACCGGGCAACTCGGGACTCCAACCTATCCGGCGTACGTCGCCGCCTTCGTGGAAACCGTCCGGCCCGACGTGCTGTCCATGGATCACTATCCCGTGATGAGTCCAAACGCAGATCGACGGGACGCCTACTGCGACAACCTGGAAGTCCTGCGCCTCGAATCCCTCAGGGCCGGCATCCCGTTCTGGAATTATTTCCATTCAATGCCCTTTGCCGACCGGATCGATCCGACGGAGGCGCAGATCCGGTGGCAGATCTTCACCTCCCTGGCCTACGGAGCGCGGGGCATCCTCTATTTCTGCTACTGGACTCCGGGCAAGGGAAACGCCGGCACTGGTGAATTTCCGAAGGGCGGCGCGCTGCTGACGGCGGAGGGAAGAAAGACCCGGCACTATGACGAAGCGCGACGAATCAACGCGGAGCTGCTGCACCTCGGACCGACCCTGATGCAACTGACCAACACCGGAGTTCGCAGGCTGAACACCGCCACGAATGCAGCAAATTCAATCCCGGGATTTCCCATCCGCTCCCTCGCCCGCGTGGGCACCGATCCGGAAAGCACGTTCATTGCCGGTGCCTTCACCCACAGCGACGGACGCAGGGCCGTCCTCCTCGTCAATCACGACATCGCCTACACCGCCTGGCCCACGGTCCAATTCGAGGCTCCACCCGGTTCCGTCCTGGAGATCAGCAAGGACTCCGGCCACGCGGCGCCCGTCGTGGACGACAGTCCCGAACTCCCGGGACTTCAGCTTTCCTTCGGGCCCGGCGATGGAAGGCTCTTCGTGTTGCCCCGACAGCCTTGATCATCGGAGGAGAGGAGTCTGCGCGTCCCATCAAGCCTCCGGATTCATTGCTTCCACCGGGATTGCCCTGGAAGAGAGGCTTTACGTTCCGCCTCACTGAAGTGGGTCGCCCCACCCTCCTCGGGCGAACTTTCGGGAGCCGAGGGCAACCGGATTCCCTCCAATTCAAGATCTCCATGGACAAACAGCTGTATGCCTGTTTGCATACACTTAATCCTAAAGGCAGTCCACCCAAGACAGCTTGCCGCCCATGACCTCGCTTCACAGCGTCTTAGCCGCGACCATTCTGGTATCCACCGCCGCCTGGGCTCAGTCCCCTTGGATCATCCGGCACGCGGGCTCACCCCCGCTGAACGGTGTCGCCGCGAGTGACCGCCTGGTCATCGCGGTGGGAGATTCCGGGACGCTCCTTTCCTCGCCCAATGGAGAAACGTGGAAGCTGGAATCCGTGCCCACCTCCCAAGCGTCCCTGACCTCGGTGGGTTTCGGCGGGGGGATCTGGGTGGCATCCACATCGGACGGGACACTCTTGAAATCCACTGACGGCGCCCAGTGGTTTAAAAATGGACAGCCCCTTCCCCGGCGAGTCACTGCCTTTGCTTTCAACACAGGGATGTTTGTCGCCATTTCGGACGGATCCCCCTGGTATTCCGCTGATGGCGAAAACTGGACGCGGGTCGCCGAAATCAATCGGGTCAGCCCGGGGATTCTGGCAGTCGGAGGAGGCCGGTTCCTCGCAGCCCAGCTCAATTTCTCGGCCGGATCCATCCTGGAATCCACGGACGGCATCCATTGGGCCGAGCACCCGAGGCCTGCCGAAATCATCTATTCAATTGGCTACGGCGGGGACCGCTACCTGGTGATCGGCATCCACTCCGGAACGGGCGTGGGGACGCGATCCTTCTCGTCAACAGACCTCACGAACTGGACCCCAGGTGGAGCCCTGAGCGGGCTCCGACCCGGAGCCCTCGCATTCAGCGAAGGCATCCACGTCGCAGCCGGAGGAGGTCCGCCTGAAATGTCAGTGGACGGATCCGCATGGTCCCCGGGTGGAGCCACGGGGCCCGGAGTGATCCGCGCGATGGTTCCGTTCGCAGGGCATTTTATCGCGGTCAACTTCGACGGTTCCATCCGTCAGTCACCGGATTTGCTGTCCGCCTCCATGGCGCATCCGGGCGTGGTTCGAATTTCGGGCCCCGGGGGAGGCCGCTACGAAATCCGCGCCCAGGACGCACTCCAACCTGGGACCTCCTGGCCGAGGGTGGGCGAAGTGAATCTCCAATCCGTACCCCTCGATTGGACCGACCCCGAAGCCGACGCCCATACCGACCGATGGTATCGCGTCGAAGGGCCATTCTAGATCGGACCGTCGGCGGGAGGAGTTGTCACCGAACCGACAGATCGTAGCAGGCGATCTCCCGGTCATTGCGGAGATAGATGCGGCGATTCGCAAACGCGGGATGACTCCACACGACGGGACGACCCGGATCCGTATTGATCGGATCGATCACGTGGGCGCGGCTGATCTCCGAGTAACCGGATGGCGACAACCTTGCGATGATCAGGTCGCCCGTCTCGCTCAACAAAAACCACCGATCTCCGTTCTTCACCACAAAGCAATTTCCCCAGCGCTCCGACTTACCCGTCGTCGGGGCAAAGGTTTCCCAGAGGCGCTCCCCGTTCCCCCACTTCATGCAGCGAAACTGTCCGTAACTGCACGGCCCATACACATAGTCTCCTTCGACCCAGGGAGTGGCCATGGTGCAGTTCAGATTCACGGTGTCCCGTTCGCTCTGCTTCGCCGTCTTCCAGGCAACCACCGGGATGTCATGACCGGGTTCAAAACGAAGTCTCATGGAGCCATTGTAGAAGCAGGTCAGGAAGAGCCCGTCCGGAAGCACCCGGGGTGTCGCGATCGCCATGCCGTAATTCAGTTTCCAGGGCTCCGTCCAGATCACCCGTCCGGTTTCGGGGTCCAGTCCATTGACGGCTTCCGCATGCCAGATGATGAGCTGGCGGCGCCCTCCGAGCGTCGCAATGACCGGTGGACAATAGCCGGGCTCCTTCGCTGACAATGCCCGCCAGAGTTCCTTGCCCGTGTCCTTGTCAAAGGCCACGGCCACGCTGCCCTCCCCGCCCACAACACAGATCAGGCGATTTCCATCCAGTAGGGGATGCGCCGAAACGCCCCAGGTCGGGATCTTCAGGCCAAAGTCGGTGACAAAATTTCGCGACCAGATCAGTCGCCCTGTCCCGGCTTCCTGACAGGCGAGGTGTCCCATGGTCCCCAGCGTGTACACCCTTCCCTCCGCAACCACGGGGGTGGTTCGCGGCCCTGCCGCATAACTCACGGTGTAAGGGCAGTCGTATTCCCGGGTCCAGACCAACCGGCCATCCGTAGCGTCCAGGCAGACCACGCGTTCATTTCCGGGAATCGAGGACGCATCGAATGGATTCTTCGGCTTCGGCGAACCCTCGGGGACCTTCCGGTCCATGACGTAAACCCGGCCTCCGGCGACTGCAGGTCCGGAATACCCGGTACCGAGAGGCACCTGCCATTGTCGGGGCGGTCCGCTCTCAGGAAAGGATTCCAGAATGCCCGTTTCGCGCCAATGACCATCCCGATTCGGTCCCAGCCACTGCGGCCAATCGTCCGCCGAGATGGCTCCCAGCGTTCCCGCGGCCACGACGACGAGAGCCATTCTGAAACGCCACGGTTTATTGCTCCTTCCCCTGCCGGATCCGGAATTCATGGACTCCACAACAGCGGATGTCCGGACAATTTCAAGCCCAGGGCAGAGTCCATGAGTTTGTCGTTGACCCGCGAAGCCTAAAGCGAAGGCTTGCGCCACAATTCCCGGTCGCTCCTCCCCGTCGCTCCCAGGGCAGATGGATTCGGAGTGTCCCCACGACCTGTCGTCCATTCCGATCGATGCATTCCGACCTCCTCCGGAAGGAACTCCGCGCCCGGTTTCGCGGATTCACCCTGATCGAACTGCTGGTGGTCATCGCCATCATCGCCATTTTGGCGGGCATGCTTCTTCCGGCCCTCGCGAAGGCCAAGGCCAAGGCCAACCAGGCGTATTGTCTCAACAGCACCCGCCAGATCGGCATCGCCGTTTCGCTTTACGGGGGGGACTACCGGCAGCGGATTCCTCTCTGCCGAAACTGGGGCAAGAACTGGGCGGGTGACCACGCGCTCCGCAACGATCCGGTCTGGATGCCCGAGATCCTGTCTCCCTACATCGGAACCAACACTTCAAAACCCACGACGAACGAAACCACCGCCGCGAAGTACAAGCCGCGCCAGGGAATCTATTCCTGCCCGGTTGCGATTCGCGTGAAGCTGAAGCCGGGGGCTCCCGGCTCCGGATTCACCGACGAAAAGTTCTTCGGAAACGACGGCGTCACCTACGTCTGGAATCACATTTATCTGACGCGGGACCGGTCGGGATACGACGTCGCCCATCCCGTCAGCGGGCGGAGCGACAGCGCCATCGTCAATCCGTCCAAAGCCACCCTGACCTGGGAAATTCCCTATTGGGACGCGAAGACCATGCCGCACAATATCGGCATGAACCTCGTTCTCGCCGACGGCCACTCCGAACGGGTCCGCGGGAATCCGAAGGAGGAGGATTGGTGGGCCTACCACAGTCGCGACGGCTGGGAAGCGGATTGATGGGTTGCCCGCATCGGCGAAGAGGGATGGGGACTGTTCCGTCCTCAGGAGCTTGATCGTCACTCCATCGAAGCCACCGTCCAAAGCGTCACTCAGTGCATTGGGTTCAGGGGACGTACTGACCTAATGCCATTTTTCCCGAGACCGGCTTGCCCCGGCCCTCACTGCCCCGGGGACCTGCATCTCCAGCGAACAGCGTAGGGGGCGGCAGCCCGCGTTCTCACGACCCACTGCATCGATCCCACCCCAAATCCGCGGCATTCGGTCGAGACCCGCGATCATCCCGCTTGGAATGCCTGAGCGGAGTCCGTACAAGCGCCGCAGGAATGACCGTCCAAGACATCGAGATCTTCCGCGATACCTGGTCGTTGTATGACCGGATCCTCGGGCGGAATTACATGTTCCACGACGAGATCTTTCGCGACGTTTCTGCCGTATTGGCCACCCGCTACCCTCAGGGATCGTATCGACTTCTCGACCTCGGCTGCGGCAATGCCCGGCACTTGTCGGCCTCCCTGCGTCCGTGCGCCCCCGCCCTCTACGCCGGATACGACCTTTCCTCCGCCGCGTTGTGCCAGGCACGCGATCATCTTGCATCCCTTTCCTGCCCCGTGGACCTGCGCCAAGCCGACTTCCAGGATGCCTTTCGTCGCGACGATGGGCGCTTTGAAGTCATTTTCTCCAGCTTCGCGGTCCACCACCTTTCCTCGCAGGACAAGCAATCCTTTCTCAAGGAGGCACGATACCATCTCGCGCCGGGCGGTTGCCTCCTAATGGCGGACACCTCCCGGGAACCGGACGAGGATCGCCCGGAGTACCTGCGCAACTATTGCGCCTGGATCCGCTCCGATTGGAGAACCCTCTCCGAAACCGACCTAGCATCCGTCGAGGAACACATCCGAACCCGCGATTTTCCCGAGTCGAATGCCGCCATCCACGAAATGGCGACCGCGGCAGGGTTCCAACGATGCACGGACCTCCCGAAGTACCACTGGCATCGAACCTGGCTGATGGAGCCTTGATCGGAAAATTCGTGCGCATTGCCATCAGGGCAGACTTCGCTAGAAAGGACCCGTGTCCTGTCCCCGTATTCCGGTTTCAATGCCCCACGCGGGAATGGAATTCTCCCCACCGGAGCAACCATTGATCGGGGTTGCCCGATGAAACGAGTCCTCGTCGCCCTGTTGGTGGGATTGAGTGTTGGAGGCGCATCGGTTTGGATTGCAATGCGCCTACCCCACTCCGGGGAGACAGCAGGCATCGAGCCGGCCCACACCGGCGAAACCAACGCGCTCCATCTGGATTCCACCACCCAGACCCGGATCGGACTCGTGGTGGAATCCGTCGCCACCACCAATGTTCCCTTCGTGGTTCGCGGCGACGCCCGCGTGCTGGACCCCGCGCCCCTGCTGCAAGTCTGGAACGAGGTTGCGCTCAATCGGATCGCCTTCGAAAACTCACGACTGGAATGGGAGCGGCTCCGAACGCTGTTCACAACCGGCCAAATCGCCACTGCGCGCGACCTCGAAACGGCGGAAGCCGCGATGAAGCGGAACGAGGTCCTGATCCGGGATGCTGAGATGCGGCTCAACGGACTGCCAGGGGTAAATCTCGTCACACGACCGAATTTCCCAGATCTCGGCCGTAAATTGTCCCAATTCGAAACGGTGCTCGTCAGGATCGAATTCCCAGTCGGACACCGATGGACTGCCCCACCCGCTTCGTTTTTTTTGACACCCCTCAACGCCCCTGAACTCGACATTCCCGGGGAATGGCTGGGACCCGCCCCCAGCACGGATCCACAGACCCAGGGATCGGCCTTTCTTGCCCTGGTCCGGACGAACGGGCTTCCACCCGGAACGGCATTGATTGCACGCGCGATTTCGCCGGAGCCCCCTCGGACGGGCGCATTCGTCCCCTCCGGAGCGGTGGTGCGGCATGAAGGAGATGCTTTCATCTACCGGAAGACCGGACCCGAGCAATTCGAACGGGTCGCCGTGGTTTTGGATCAGCCGGTCCCCGGAGGGTGGCTGGTGACCTCGGGCATTGCCAATGGACAACCCATCGTCGTGACCGGCGCACAGGTGCTCTTGTCCAACGAACTCAAGTCGCGGGGCGCCGAAGACTAAGCCATGCTCAGCCGGCTTGTCCTCCTGTCCCTCCGTCACCGCGGAATCGTGGTGGCCTTGGCGGCGATGCTTCTGGTCCATGGGATCTATGTGGCGTCGCACTCCAAACTGGACGTCTTTCCAGACTTTGTTCCTCCCCAGGCAACCATCCAGACCGAGGCGCCCGGCCTCGCTCCGGAACAGGTGGAAGCCATCGTGACCCGTCCGGTGGAATCGGCACTGGCCGGGCTCCCCGCACAGGAATCCCTCCGCTCCGAGTCAATCCAGGGACTCTCCATTGTCACCGTCGTGTTCGCCGAAGGAACGGACCTGATCCGCGCCCGGCAGTTGATCTCCGAGCGACTCGCGGAGATTGCGGGAACGCTTCCGTTGGGCATTAAGGCTCCGCGGATGTCTCCATTGACTTCGGCGACCATGGATCTCCTGAAGGTCGGATTGTTGTCCACCAACCTCACGCCCATGGAACTGAGGTCGTTCGCGGAGTGGGATCTCCGGCCCCGTTTGCTCGCGGTCCCGGGAGTCGCCAAGTGCAGCTTGTTTGGTGGCGAGGTCCGCCAACTGCAGGTGCAGCTGTTTCCCGACCGCTTGGTTGCCCATGGACTGACAGTCCAGGACGTTGTCAATGCCACCCGCACCGCCACCGGGATCCGCGGCGCGGGATTTCTGGAGGCCTCCAACCAACGCATTGTGCTTCAAACCGAGGGGCAGGCGTGGACGGCATCGGAATTGGGAAATGCTCCGCTGGTCAGATCAACCAACGGCACCGTGGTCAGGATCCGGGACGTTGCCCGTGTGCTCGAAGGGGCTGAACCCAAATTTGGCGACGCACTCGTCATGGGGCGACCCGGAGTCCTCCTCACGCTCGCGAGCCAGTATGGAGCGAATACATTGGACGCCACCCGCGCCGTGGAGGCGGCGCTGGAGGAATTGAGGCCCCTGCTGGATCACGAGGGAATTTCCGTTTTTCCCGGTCTGCACCGTCCCGCGACCTTCATCGAAACCGCTCTCGCGAACATTCGGCACTCCCTCTGGCTGGGAGGCCTGCTGGTGGCTGTGATCCTGATACTCTTTCTCGGCGACCTCCGGACCGCCATCATTTCGCTGCTGGCCATTCCCCTCTCGCTTCTTTCCGCCGTCGTCCTCCTCGATCACTTCGGAATCACGCTAAACACCATCACGCTCGGCGGACTGGCCATCGCCATCGGCGAAGTCGTGGACGATGCGATCATCGATGTTGAAAACATCACCCGCCGGCTCCGCGAAAACGCAGTTCTTTCCGAACCGCTCCCCGCGTTCGACGTCGTACTCGCCGCCTCCCTGGAGGTCCGCAGCGCGGTCGTGTACGCAACGCTGATCGTCGGCATCGTCTTCCTCCCGGTGTTGACGCTCACTGGGCTCCAGGGTGCATTCTTCGCACCACTCGCCCGCAGCTACCTTCTCGCTGTCCTTGCCTCCTTGGGAGTTGCGCTGACCCTGACGCCCGCCCTGAGCCTGATTCTGCTTGCCCGGACTGGACGTCAACCCCGGGAGCCCCGGTTTCAATCCTGGCTGCGAGATCTCTATGGAAGGGCCTTGAGCCACCTGCTGAATCGTTCCGCGGTCGTTATCATTCCCGCCATCGTGCTCTGTCTTGCGGCCGCAGCGGCCCTCCCACATCTGGGCGGTGAATTCCTGCCACCATTCCGGGAAGGCCATTACGTTCTCCAGGTCAGCACCACGCCGGGAACATCCCTCCCTGAAATGGTCCGCCTGGGGAAACGGATCTCTGCGGAACTGCTCGCCATTCCCGGAGTGGCGACGGTGGAACAGCAGATAGGACGGGCGGAACAGGGGGAGGACACCTGGGGTCCTCATCGGAGCGAATTCCACGTGGAGCTGAAGCCCGCGCCAGCCCACGATCAGGATTCCGCCGCCGACGCCATCCGGAAGGTCCTCGCCGGCTTCCCGGGCATCCAATTCGAAGTCCTTACGTTTCTGGGGGACCGGATCGGCGAATCCATCAGCGGAGAAACCTCCCCGGTGGTGATCAGCATTTATGGCGATGATCTGACGGCGCTGGACCGGACTGCGGCACGGATTGCCGGTGTATTGGAGTCGGTGCCCGGGCACTCCGAGGTCCAGGTGAAATCACCTCCGGGATCCCCACGGCTCAACATTCGGGTGCGACCCGATCGCCTTGAGAACTTTGGCGTTCATCCTGGCGACGTTCTCGACGCCGTTCAGGCGTCATTTCAGGGACTCGTGGTTGCGCAAACCTACCGCGGCAATGAGGTGACAGGCGTTGCCGTGCAATTGGCTGACGAGCTCCGGTCGGAACCGGAACACGTTTCCACAATCCCCGTGTATGGATCCCAAGGTCAGCGGATCCCGCTCGGGGAACTGACCGAGATTACCCTGGCGTCCGGTCCCCAGTCGATTCTCCACGACAACGTTCGTCGGCGCCAGGTGGTGACGTGCGCCATCACCGGCCGGGATGTCGAAGCCTTCACCCGGGATGCGACCAAGGCCATTCGGGAACGGGTTTCCCTGCCTCCTCGCACCTACCTGTCGATCAACGGCGCAGCGGCCGCGGCGGACTCGGCAACGCGACAACTCTGGATCCATTCTTCCCTGGCCGCCGTCGGTATCGTTCTTGTCCTGTTTCTGACGCTCCACTCCGGAGCCCAGGTTTTGCTGGTTCTCGCAAACGTTCCTTTTGCCCTGGTCGGCGGGGTGGCCGCCGTCGCGCTTTCAAGCTGGATGGGGGGGGGCAATAACGGACTCAACCTGGGGTCGTGGGTGGGATTCGTTACCCTCTTTGGCATCACGATGCGAAACAGCATCATGCTGGTTTCCCATTACGATCATCTTGTACATGTGGAAGGGGCTCCTTGGAACCGGGACACCGTCCTGCGGGGAGCCTCAGAACGCCTCGTCCCGATCTTGATGACGGCGATGGTCACCGGACTCGGTCTCCTGCCACTCGCCTGGGGAGCGGGCGAAGCTGGACGCGAAATCGAGGGCCCCATGGCCGTGGTCATCCTGGGCGGACTTTTCACCTCGACCGTACTCAGCCTGCTGGTGCTTCCCCCGCTGATATTGCGCCATGGCGGAATCTCCCCTCACCCCAACCCCCGGACCAGCGACGTGCGCCCCTGAAGGACCCAAATCGACCGGCGCGAAGCCTTGACGGATGAAACACATCCCCGGATAGTCCGCCGCTCGTTTCTGGACTCCGGGACAGTGCCACCGGTGGCCTTTGCTATGCCTAAATCGAAAGAGAAGAAGTCGCCGGCCAAATCATCCGTGCCCCGCCGTCCCGCCGCCCATTCCACCCCCACGGCGGCCCAAAGTTCCGCCCGTTCGGCCGAAAAACCCTCCCGAAGCAAACCCGCCGGGCGCCCCGTGGAGAAGGCCGCCGGCAAGTCCAGTCTCAAAGCCTCGACACCCGCGGAAAAGTCGGGCGCCAAAGCGCCGGTCACCGGATCTCCGGCCGCCTCCGTCGAGATGGTGACCATCAAGGAAGCCATCGTCGTCGGATCGGTGCGTGGAGTCGCCCAGGCGCTGGTCGCCCGGGCCGCATCCGGAGCCGGCAATATTGACCTCGAAGGACTTCCGAACACGCTAGGCACGATCAAGAGCTCTGCCGGCGTGGACCTGACCGAGAAGATCAAGGAACTCGTCCGACTCGCCCAGGAACAGGGCTACCTGACCTACGGCGACATTACCGATGCCCTCCCGGAGAATCTGGCCGCCGAGGATCTCGACGAAATCTACATCAAGCTTCGGAACCTGGAGATCGACATCGTCGACCAGGCTGAGGTGGATCGACCCAAAGCCCAGGAACAGGAGGAGGAACAGCCCGACGACAAGGCTCGACTTGATATTCTCGACGATCCGGTCCGCATGTACCTCAAGCAGATGGGCCAGGTGCCCCTGCTGACCCGCGAACAGGAGGTCGAGATCTCCAAGCGCATCGAGGACAACGAAAACGAGGTCAAGCGCATCATCTACAGTTTCGGGTTCGCCGGGAAGGAGCACATCGCCCTCGCCGAGAAGCTCATTTCCGAGCCTCCCAAGGAACGCTTTGACCGGGTGATCGTGGACAAAAAGATCGAGACCCGCGACGAGCATCTCAAGGCCCTCCGCAAGCTGGTCAAGGACGTCCGGGCCATCGACCAGCAGGTGGACGAGCATTGGCGCGATCTCCAGGAATCGAATTCCAAGGGCAAGCAGGAACGACTCCAGGCCGAGTACCGCAAGCTCGACGACAAGCTGCAGCGCTCTTTCCCCAAGTTTTACTATAAGCAGAAGGTCATCGAGGAAATGTGCCTCGTCGCGGACAACATCCACGACAAGTTCCACACCAGCCAACGGGCCATCCACGAACTCCAGGGCCAGAAGAAGAACGCCCACGCACAGGTCATCATCCACGCCGAGGAGCGCAAAACGAAGGCGTTGGAGGAGTTCGTCCGGATGACCCACGCCGGCTACCTCGAGGCCTTCAACCAGCTCAAGCAGTTTGAGAAGAAGGCGCTGCAGGCCAAGACCGAGATGGTCGAAGCCAACCTCCGCCTCGTCATCTCCATCGCCAAGAAGTACACCAACCGCGGCCTGTCGTTCCTGGACCTGATCCAGGAAGGCAACATGGGCCTCATGAAGGCGGTCGAGAAATTCGAGTACCGCCGCGGCTACAAGTTCTCCACCTACGCAACCTGGTGGATCCGCCAGGCCATCACCCGCTCCATTGCCGATCAGGCCCGCACCATCCGCATCCCGGTGCACATGATCGAGACGATCAACAAGCTGATGCGGGTGCAGAAGCAGCTCATTCAGGATTTCGGCCGGGAACCAACCCCGGAGGAGATCGCGGACGAGATGCAGATGCCGGTCGAGCGCGTCCGGGCCGTGCTCAAGATGGCCCAGCAGCCGATCTCGCTTCAGAGCCCCGTCGGCGATTCCGACGACACCAGCTTCGGCGATTTCATTGAGGACAAGTCGGCGGAGAATCCGTCCGACATGACCTCCTACAGCCTGCTCAAGGAGCGGTTGACCGAGGTGCTCGACACGCTCACCGAGCGCGAACGCAAGGTGCTGGAACTGCGCTTCGGTCTCGTGGACGGCTACAGCCGCACGCTCGAGGAGGTGGGCAAGCAGTTCAAGGTGACCCGCGAGCGTATCCGCCAGATCGAGGCCAAGGCGCTCCGCAAGATGCGCCACCCGACCCGCCTCCGACAACTCCATGGCTTCCTCGAAGGCGAGGAAGCGCTGGCCTAAAGGCAGGAAACGCTCAAAGGACCGGGTTGTTTTTTAGACCGGGTCCCGATTTCGACACCGCCGGACGGCTCCCGTCCGGCGGACTTGTTTCAGGCCTAATATGCCTCAACTCACCGGCATGAGGGAGACCCGCTGATTCTGGTCATTTCGGGTGATGCCCTGAGCCCGGGGATCCAGCGTCAGGACGCCATCCACCAGGAACGCGTACCGGTGATGCCCCGGCTTGAAATCCGCAGTAATGGTCCACGCCTTGTCGGGACCTTGGCGCATCGGATGGGCTTGTGGATTCCACCCGTTGAAATCCCCCACCAGGCTCACCGCCTGGGCCTGGGGCGCCATGCACAAAAAGTTGATCGGTTTGATCGTCGTCCGTGGGGTCATGAAAAGTCGTATCCTGGAATCTTGAGTCGGCGGGGTCGCGTTCGGTTTCGTTCAGGTCAGAAGATTCTGCAGCAGCGTTTGCGCGGTGCGTCGGACAATCTCCGACTGGCGCTCCAAATCCCGGTAATGCGCAATCCAGCCCGGATCCGACTCATGCCGGGCCCGCCAAAGGGTCTTGAGCACCCGCTCGGTGCGCTCCACCTGCTGGAGGGCGGAAGCGAGGGTCTCCCCCCCGTCATGGAGGTCCGTGATCTGGCCGACACAGAACCGACTGATGCGCTTTTGTTGAAAAACCGCATGCAGCAACGTCACCATGGTTTGCTCATATGCAAACCAGCGCTGCCGCAAAATGTGACCCAGGAATTCATGTCGGATGGCAAAGAATTCCGATCGGGGACGTTCCGTGTACTCACGGATTTCCTGCGCTTCCCTAGGGAACCAGGTGTACAGCAACGCAAAGGTCCCGTACGTATCGATCAACTGTTTCGGATTGTTGTGATCCGTCGTGATCTCGCCCACACAGAAGTCCTGGTCGAGATCGAGCAGGATCTCCGGAAGATCATGCAGACGGCTCAGCACCTCCTGCCCCACCTGCGAGCCATAGTTGAAATCGCCCGGGATGAGCCAGTACACGTCGTCGGCATCCCCGCGGTCATAGGCCTGGCCCAGGCCCGAGTACCACATCTGGCAGGTGTCCACACACCACGCGTCCAGGATTTCCGAATGCACCCCCACGGTCTCAGCCCGGAATCCGGCGTACGCCGGGTTGCCTGCCATGGAATGGTGGGTCTTGCGATCCACCACGGTCACCGGACGCGCATAAGTTTCGGGTTCCGCAGCCAATTCCGCCACCCACCGATACAAGCGCTCCAGATGGGAAAGGTCGGCAGGATGCCGGAACGGATAGATCACCACCGGATGAATTCGCCCGCGTACCCGCGTGGCGGACCGGGCCTGGGACGCGGCGGCACGGGCCGGAACGCGACGGACGGAGGACTTCTTCATGGCAGGCGATGATGCTGGAAAACTTCAATGCGGCCGGATTCCGACCGGAACGGATGCGAGTCTGGTCCCGGGTTTCACACGTCACAATCCCGAAAGTGTCTTTTGGCGAAACTCGATCAGGACTGAACGACGTGCCGACCGCTCCCGGGCCTCCGATAGCGCCGAATGACGTAGAGAGTGTCTCGTGACCACGTCAGCTACAGACGGGGGCTAAGGACCGGATCGTGAAACCATCTCCGCACGCACTTCGTCCATCCACGACGCGTGGTCGAGGTACCATTGCAATGTTTCCCGGATGCCCCGCTCAAAGGTGTACGCCGGCCGCCAGCCCAATTCCCGCTCAATCTTGCCCGCGTCAATCGCGTAGCGGCGGTCGTGTCCCGGGCGATCCGCCACAAAGGTGACGAGACGTCGCGAATTCCCGCCCAGATCCGGGCGCAATTCGTCGATGCGGTCACACAATTCCTCCACCAACCGGAGGTTCGCCCGCTCGTTGTGCCCTCCGATGTTGTACACCTCACCGTCTCGACCCCGGGTGAGGACCTGCCAGAGCGCCTCGCAATGGTCCCGCACAAACAGCCAGTCCCGGACATGAAGCCCGTCCCCATACACCGGAATCGGCTGACGGGAGAGCAGGCTCTGGATCACCACTGGAATCAGCTTTTCCGGCAGCTGGCGCGGACCGTAATTGTTGGAACAATTGGTCGTGACCACAGGGAATCCGTAGGTGTGGTGGTAGGCCCGGGCGATCAGGTTTGCCGAAGCCTTGGTCGCCGAGTACGGGGAATTGGGCGCATAGGGAGTTTCCTCGGTGAAATATCCGGTCGGACCGAGGGATCCATAGACCTCATCGGTGCTCACCAGATGAAATCTCCGCGCCCCTGAAGTGCCCGTCCAAGCGGTACGGCAGGACTCCAACAGATTGAAGGTTCCGACAATGTTGGTGGTAATGAAATTCTCCGGACCACGAATGGAGCGATCCACGTGGGACTCCGACGCCAGATGCAGCACGTGGGTGATGCCGTGCACGGCCACGACGCGGTCCACCAATGCGCGATCTCGGAGGTCGACCGCTTCGAACACATATCGTGGATGTCCCGAGATCGCCCGGAGATTGGCGGCATGTCCCGCGTACGTCAGGCAGTCAAGGTTCACCAATCGCCCGATGCCCGGGCGGTCAATGATGTGCTCGATCAGGTTCGAGCCGATGAATCCGGCGCCTCCGGTGACAAGAAGGTTCATCATGCAATGGCCGGGGCCATTCTTGACCGCAATCGGGCGGCGGTCCATCGCCATGTCCAACCCGCCAGAAGTCCGATGTCCATTATGGACGCGGCCCTTCAAGGATCCGCTCCAATCGGGTCCGGTATTCGCACTGGGGCATCCTGGCCACCACCGCCCCCATGACCTCGCGCGGGATCCATCCGGACTGAAACGCGGCAAGTTCCGGACATCCAATCCGAATTCCCCGGGACTCCTCGGTTCTTTGAACCGCCACCGACGCCTCGTGGAGACTCGAACTCGTCCCGGCGTCGAGGCAGAGCGTGCCCGACGGCAGGCACCTGACCGTCAGTTGTCCCCGCCTTAGAAATTCACGGTTCACGTCGGTGATCTCCAACTCACCGCGCGGTCCGGGGCTCATCGCCCGCGCGATTTCCACGACCGAGGCGTCATAAAGGTAGATGCCCGGAACCGCCCATTCGCTCCTCGGATTCAACGGTTTCTCCTCAAGCGCCACCGGATTCCCGTCGAGGTCCAACTCCACCACCCCGTACCGCTCGGGGTCCGGCACGGACAGCCCAAAGACTGTCGCCCCCCGACTGAATGAGCGGACCGCTTCCCGGAGTGGCGTGGAATCGAGTAATAGGTTGTCCCCAAGAATCAGCACCACGGGCTCCGTTCCCACAAAATTCGCGGCGATCCGAAAGGCCTGTGCAATACCCTCCGGACGCGGCTGCTCGCGATACTCCAGGCGCACTCCAAAACGTTCCCCGTCGCCGAGCAGGTCCCGGAACCGGGGAAGGTCGGCGGGGGTGGAAATGAGACAAATCTCCCGGATGCCCGCCTCAATGAGGTTGGTCAGCGGGTAGTACACCATCGGCTTGTCGTAAACCGGCTGGAGCTGTTTGGAGGCCACGAGGGTGAGTGGGTACAACCGCGATCCCGCGCCCCCGGCCAGGAGAATGCCTCTCATCGTCGCGGCCATCCTACGAACCGCGGGACAAATGGAAAGGCCCGGCGTTCGCTTCCCATTCCAAAGAGGTTGCCCGCAAGCCGGTCCCGGCGAATGGTGGGTGGGATGTTTCTCGCAGGACTTGGTTGCTCCGTGCCCTCAACGCGGTACCGACAGACGGAGTGTTGGGAGACTCTCCAATCCTCCGGGGCCTATCACCAGCTTGCCCCGCGTTCCCAGGCGCTCCTGCGGAAGGTCCTCCTCGGACGAAACGGAATCGAAGCCCGCCATCTTTCGCTCGACCGGCTTGAGGATGCCTTTGTCCAGGAGCACGACGCACTGCATCAGCGCTTCTCCCGGAATGCACCCGCCCTTGCGACGAGTGCCGCGGAACACGCCCTGAAGGCCGCCGGCATAGGCGCAGGGGATATCGATGCCGTACTGGTGGCCACGTGCACCGGTTATCTTTGCCCCGGCCTCACCAGCCATGTCACCGAACGACTCGGACTCAGCCCCAGAATCTTCGCGCTGGATCTGGTGGGACTCGGTTGTGGAGCCGCAGTGCCGGTGCTCCGAACCGCCCAAAGCATCCTCGCCGCCGGAAACGCCCGGACGGTTCTCTGCATCTGCGTCGAAGTGTCCAGCGCCGCCTTCTACCTCGACGACGATCCAGGGGTGCTGATCAGCGCCTGTCTGTTCGGCGATGGCGCCGCGGCTGCCATCTGCACGACCGCCCCGCCAACCCGGGGGCGATCCGTCCGTTGGATTTCATCCGCCTCCGATCTGACCCCGGCCGACCGCGAGGCGCTCCGCCTCGAAACGCGCGGTGGACGATTGCGAAACATCCTCACCCCCCAAGTTCCCGCCCTTGCAGGAGAACGGGTGACCGCCCTGTGCCACAGGATGCTGACCGACGCGGGGCTCCCCCGAACTGAAATCCGGGAGTGGATCCTTCATCCTGGCGGAAGGGACGTCCTGATCGCCCTTCAAACCGGTCTCGGACTTGCCGAGAACGATCTTCGCCACAGCGCCTCAGTCCTGAGGATCCATGGCAATATGAGCAGTCCATGCGTCCTGTTCGCCCTGCGTTCCGCGCTCGAGGAGAATACTCCAGACGGTTGGTGGTGGCTCTCCAGCTTTGGCGCTGGCTTCAGCTGTCATGGGGCACTGCTACAGGTTGACTCATCCTTGCCCTGAACCATGACCCGCCGCGTCCAACCGGAACTGCTCGACCAACTCCCCCCGGACGACGCCGCAGCCCGAGGATCCCGGCGCGACCTTCGCCGTATAAATCGTCTGATGGGAAATGCCGGGGCATTGGCCTCGAAAATTCGTGAACTGCTACCCACGTTTCCTGATCGGCCTTGGACCGTGGTTGAAGCCGGTGCGGGCGACGGAACTCTGGCGGCCCGGGTGTGGGACCGGTTGCCTCCTCCGGCGGTCAGCGGCCGGATTCAATTGTTGGATCAGGTCGACGTCACGGATCCCCAAGCCCTGGCCCGACTGCGCGCCCGGAACTGGAATCCGGAGGTTCAAGTCACTCGCTTCGAGAATTGGTTGAAAACTTCTGCGTCCCCTCGGGTGGACCTGGTTTATGCCAATCTCTTTCTCCACCACTTCAACTCGGAGACTCTATCGACACTCTTGTCTCAACTCGCTCGTCGAACCGAGTCGGTCGTGTTGGTGGAACCCCGCCGTTCCGCCGCGGCCTTGCTGGGCGCCAGGATGCTGCGATGGCTCGGGTGCAATGCGGTAACCCGTCACGACGCGGTCCGGAGCGTACACGCTGGATTCCGTGACTTGGAACTGTCCCGGGCGTGGCCCAGCGACGGGCATTGGATCCTTCAGGAGCATGCCGCAAACCTCTTTTCGCACATCTTTGTCGCCCGCAGGAGGGAGTCTCGATGACGGATGGCAGGATGATTCAAATCGCGGGGGGTGGTCTCTCAGGCCTCTCGCTTGCGCTGTCCCTCCGAACGGCTGGGATTCCCGTCCGAGTTATGGAAGCGGGCAGCTACCCCCGGCATCGGGTCTGCGGTGAATTCCTGAGCGGACGCGGCGTGGAAATTCTGGCAAACCTCGGGCTTCTTCCGCGATGCCATTCCGCGGGGGCGCGAATGGCGACGACAGTCTGCTTTGCCACACCACGTCAATTGGGACCGGTGCGGAACCTGCCTGAGCCCGCACTGTGTCTATCCCGATACCGACTGGACGCCCTGCTCGCCTCCGAGGTCGAGGCTCGTGGCGGTGAACTCAGAACCGGCACGCGGGTTGGAACTGGAATGCTCGGCGACGGGTGGGTTCGGGCAACGGGGCGGAGAATCGCAACCCCAGGCGGACTCTGCCGTTGGTTCGGAATCAAGGCACATGCTACAGGGGTGACTTTGTCCGCCGATCTCGAAATGCATTTTTCCCCCGAGGCTTATGTCGGCATCTGCAGGCTCGATGGAGACCGGGTCAACGTTTGCGGTTTTTTCCGAAGACGCTCCGGGGAGCCGGAAACCGTCGTGGAATCCGTCCCCGACCGGCTGCGGGGACGAGGCAACTCGCCCCTTGAAGAGCGCCTCCGTCACGCCCAGTTTGATCCCACGTCACGATGCGCGGTCGGAGGCCTAGACCTTGGTCTTCCCGGAAGATCTTCCGCGGACGAACTTGTTCTGGGGGACGCGTTCGCGATGATCCCGCCCCTCACCGGAAACGGAATGTCGTTGGCACTTGAATTCTCGGATCTCGCAACGGGTCCACTCGCTGACTTCGCCTGCGGACGGCTAAGTTGGAGGGGCGTCTGCGGCGAGGTCCGATATCGGCAAACCCGGGCCTTTTCGCGCCGACTTCGGATTGCGGGATGGGTGCAACGCCTGCTGTTTCTCCCGGTGGCCCCGACACTCCTCTTCCATGTTCATCAGAAGAGCGGCTTCCTTTGGCGAACCCTCTTCGCCGCAACCCGTGCCTGAACCGGCAATACGTTCCGCGACACTCCTCAACTTCCTCTTTGCTTCCACACCCGGGATGGAAATCATCCACGCGAGTCCCATGAAGTTCCCATATACCTCCCCGACTGCAATCGCCACCGGTGTCGCCGCAATGAGTCTGCTCCTGCCGGCCACAGCCCACCAAACCACGACCAACTCCGCCGCAGGCCCCGCACCCTTGGCGCTCCCGGTGCTGCTGGAGACCCGTGGACCGGTTTCCGCGCCGCAGCCCATCGCACCCAGTGCCGGATTGAAAACCAGCGGCCAGGGATTTTGGACCTTCGCGTCGGTACCCGATGTGCTGCCGTTGCCCATCGAAACCCAGCCGTTCATCAAGGGGGCCCATGGAACCGTGCTCGTAGATTACCCCACCGACACCGTGTATTGGGGCCTTGAAAACATCGGATTCGTCGGATTCAGCAACCGGCTTTCCAGTTCGTGGGTGGTTCACGCCGGCCCGGAACTCCGCCGCGGCAATCTGCACGGAGCCGACATCTTTCCCCGCCCAGGCAAAGCTCCGCTGATTGCGGCGGCCGACAACGTCGAAGGCGAGGTCTACTTGACCGATACGACGTTTCAAAAGGTCGAAAAGCTCGGCATCCCTCCCCTGCCCCCCTATGCGGATAAAAAGGGGTTCGCCCCGACGGACGTGGCGTTCACCGGCAAAAATGAACTCTATGTCACGGACGGCTACGGCAAAGCCTACTTCATGCCGACGACGCTGGAGCCGTTTGCCTACACCGGAAAATATTTTGGGGGTAAGGCGATGTCCCAGACTCCACACGGCATCACCTGGTCCCCTGACGATCGCACCCTGCTGATCTCGGCTCGCCCCGAGGCTCAAATCAAGCAATGGAACCCGGTCAAGGAACAGTTTCTCCAGGTGCTGGGACTCCCGGCGGGAAGCATTGTGTGCGACGTGGACCTCTGGGGTGATTACGCCCTCGCCGCCTGTCTGGACAGCGCCGCCGGGAAACCCGGAGCCCTGTACATCGTCAATATGCGCAAACGCGCGATTGTCAGCGTGGTGAAACCCAAGGAGGACCTCGGATACGACTTCGCCCAGCACATGCACGACGCCTGCTGGTACGTCCCCGGAAAGGGTCGCCATCAGGAAGTGTACATCGTCTTCACCGCCTGGAATCCCGGCGGCATCGGCGCCCTGAAGCTGGTCAACGTCAAACGCTGAGAATCACGGCGGGTGCGGGATCGGCTTCAAGAAGTCCCTTTCCGGGGACACTCAGGAATAAGGGCGGGCAAAACCCGCGTCTTCCGCGAATTGTAGCCCACGATTGAAGGGGGGGCACAGGCACCTACTCGGATTTCCCTCCGTAAAATTCCCAGGCATCGAACGCGCCAATCCACCGCGTCCTTCCTCACTCCGGATTCGGTCATCCAACCAATCCTTACTCACTACAGAAGGACCCCTTTTCGCAATCAGACTTGTGTTTGAACGCATTTATTGCTCTCTATGGTTCATGAGTTTAGTGCGCAGAGGTTACTTTCGCTGGTGGATTCTGATGCTATTGCCGGCCTTTTTCCCGGCGTATTCTTACGCACAATGGCTGACCGGAGGTCCTTCCCCTCTCCCCACGGTGGCACCTCAGGCGGCCTACACGGTGGTCGACGCATTCCCTGGACTTTCGTTCCCGCTTGCCACGGACGCTCCCATTACGATGGCCACCCCGCCGGGCCGAACGAACGAACTCTTCATCGGCGGACTGTTCGGGAAGGTGTACGTCATTACCAACCTTTTGGTTCCAAACAAGACCGTGTTCCTTGACATTTCTGCGAACACGTTCGCACCGGGAGCCACCCTGTCTGAGTCTGGATTTGTCGGACTTGCCTTCCACCCCCAATACGCCCAGAACCGCTACTTTTACGTCTTCTACACCCGAACAAACCGCCTCGAGGGAAAAACCTACGACACCATTTCACGATTCCAAACCGACCCTGCCAATCCGTGGAGAGCGCTCCCGGAGTCGGAACAGATCCTCATCTCGCAGTGGGACCGACATGACATTCACCAAGCGGGCGACCTGCACTTTGGTCCGGACGGTTACCTCTATGTCTCGTTGGGTGACGAGGGGACCCAGAATGACCAGTTCAAGAACAGTCAGCGCATCGACCAGAACTTTTTCTCAGGAATCCTCCGAATCGACGTGGACGGACGGGCGGGAAGCCTAGCGCCCAATCCTCATTCCGCGATCGGCACCGGATACAGGATTCCTCCGGACAACCCCTTCATTGGCGCCACCAGCTTCAATGGACTTCCTGTTTCCCCGACCTCCGTCCGAACAGAGTTTTGGGCCGTGGGACTGAGAAACCCGCACCGCTTCTGCATCGACTCCCTTACCGGGGAATTGTACGGGGGCGATGTGGGTGGCTCACGACAGGAGGAGGTCAATCACCTCGTAAAGGGCGGCAACTACGGATGGGCCTACTTCGAAGGGAATCTGACGAATCCCGACGCAGCCATCGGTGCACCGCCCCCGGGATTCACCTCAATCCCGCCGATCTACACGTACCCGCACACCGGGGATGATCCGAATTACACAGGGCATGCGGTCATTGGCGGACTGGTGTACCGGCAAACCACCTATCCGGATCTCTACGGAAAATACATTTTTGGAGATGTCTTCTCCTGCCACGTGTGGGCCATGACTTTGAATCCGACCGGTCCGCCCACGGTCACCCGAATCGCCACCTCCAATCGCGGGATGAGTTCCTTCGCGCTTCATCCGGGCACAGGAGAGATTCTTCTGTGCGAATTGTTTGGGGGAAGGATCGCCAAGCTCCAGCGGACATCCATTGCGGGGGATCCCACGATTCCTGCCACGCTAAGTGCATCCCGGGTGTTTTCGGACACGGCTGCCCTCACACCTGCCGCCGGAGCGGTCCCTTACGAAGTCACGTCAACCTTCTGGTCCGACAACGCGATCAAGCGTCGGTGGTTCTTCATGCAGAACTCAACGGATCGGATCGGGCGCGACGCCAGCGAACAGTGGTCCTATCCGACTGGCACCGTCTTCGTGAAGCACTTCGATCTAGAACTCGAGGTCGGCAACCCCGCGTCGCGCCGTCGGCTGGAAACTCGGGTGTTGATGAAGACCGCTGACGCGACCTACGGAATCACCTACAAATGGCGCCCCGACGGATTGGACGCGGATCTCGTACCCGATTCCGGGTTGAACGAATCCTTGCTGATCAATGACGGAGGCATCATTCGCACCCAGGTATGGCGATATCCAGGGAGATCCGAGTGTCTCACCTGTCACAATGGAAGTGCTCGGCACGTTCTCGGATTCAACGCGCTCCAACTCAACCGGAATGTGACCAATGGGGTTGGAACCACAGTGAACCAACTTTCACTATTCTCCGGACTGGGCATGTTCGATACGCCCATCGCCAGTCCCGAGAGCATGCCCCGACTTTCGGGCATCACCGACACCTCGGCCTCGCTGGAATCGCGCTTCAAGACCTACATCGAGGTGAACTGCTCCTACTGCCATCAACCCGGAGGCCTTGGTCGGGGCGTTTGGGATGGCCGTTTTGCCACTCCCCTGGACCAGTCGGGCATCATCAACGGGAACGTGACCGACGATCTCGGAGTTCCCGGAGCACGGGTAATCGTGCCTGGCGATCCAGCCTCCTCGGTCATGTGGAAGCGGGTTGCCGAAATGGGATCAAACCACATGCCTCCTCTCGGGACCTTCGTCCTGAACACCGCGGGAGTTTCATTGTTGGAGCAGTTCATCAACAGCTACGTAACCGTCACCGTTGATCGCACAGTCTGGCAAATCGGTCAGGATGCTCCTCCGGGCACGCGACCACCAACCACCTTCGCTGAATTCTCGCTTCCAAATTCCAAGGTGGATGCACCGCCGGGAGCAGTGACCCGTCAACTCGGGGATCCGGAGTACGTCGCGGACTCAAACCCGGGGGCTGACGACGACTTCTATTTCGCTGGGAATTATCCCACCGGATTCAACGGCTTGACGGCGCCACGATCGGTGCCCTCGGACGAACCGTCCTGGGCGTGGGAACGGGCTCACACCCTAAGCGATCCGGTCAATCGGTTTCATTTCATCCTCAGCCCGGCACAGGTTGCTTCTGGGGTCAAATTCCGGCTCAGGTTTGAAATGCCAAGCGGGGGATTTGCCGTCGGCGGCGTCACCCAGTCCGGATACGGCACCCACGATATCAGCATTCGCTTCCGAAATGGCGCGGGGGTAGTCACAACCATCTACTCCCAACGGCTCACCCAGTCCACCGATGCAACGATCGAATTCCTCGCGACGGACGTCGGCGCGACGCCAGGCCCGAATACCATCGAGTTCGTGCGCACAGGACCTGCGGCGCCGACCACCTCTTATTGGGTGGAGTACGACGTCGTTCGACTGGAACAGGTGGTACCGGTAAATACGCCCCCCGTCTTCACGGCGGTGGATACTCAATACATTCCAGAACTATCCCCGTGGTCCAAAAACCTGGTGGCAACCGACGTTGACGTCCCACCCAACACTCTCACCTATTCCCTTGTCACCGGACCGGACGGACTGGCGGTTTCTCCAGCCGGCGTCATCTCTTGGACCCCGACCGAGGCGCAAGGTCCGTCTACCAACCTGGTCACGGTGAAGGTGACGGACAATGGAACTCCTCCGCTCAGCTCGACCCAGCAATTCACAGTGATCGTGCTTGAAGTTCCCGACGCCCCGCCGGTGACGCGCACGGTATGGCAGATCGGGATTGATGCACCCCCCGGAAGCGTTGCTCCCTCAACCTTTGCAGAATTCTCCCTGCAAAACGGCAAGGTGGATCCGCCCCCCGGGGCCGTTTCGCGATTGCCCGGAGACCCCGAATATATCGCCGACGCCAATCCTGGGGCTGATGACGACTTCTACTTCGCGGGCAACTACCCGGCGGGATTCAACGGCCTAGTGACGGCTCGTACGGTGCCGTCTGACGAGCCATTCTGGGCATGGGAACGCGCCCACACCCTCGGCGATCCGGTCAACCGGTTCCATTTTATCCTCAATCCCGTCCAAGTGTCTGCGGGTTCAAAATTCCGGCTCCGATTTGAACTCCCGACCGCCGGCACCGCTGTCAATGGTGTCGGTGTATCAGGTTATGGCACGCACGATTTCCTGGTTCGTTTCCGAAATGGAGCGGGAGTGGCCACCACGTTGTATTCTCAACGGTTAACACAGCCCACCGATGCGACGCTGGAGTTTTTCGCGACGGACGTGGGGGCGACGGCAGGGCCAAATACGATCGAATTGACCCGTACGGGCCCCGCGGCTACCGGAACCTCCTATTGGCTCGAATACGACGTAGTCCGATTGGAATCATTGGGAGGTGCCGCCAACACCGCGCCGACGTTCGCTCCCCTGGATACTCAAACGATTCCGGAACTTTCTCCATGGTCCACGACCCTTCAGGCCTATGACGCCGACGTCCCGGCAAACCTGCTGACCTATTCGCTTGTCAGTGGCCCCGACGGAATGACGGTAGGCCCCTTCAGCGGGGTGCTTTCGTGGATTCCCAGCGAGACTCAGGGACCCTCCACCAATCTTGTCACGGTCAAGGTGACCGACAACGGGACTCCTCCGCTGAGTGCGACCCTTCAATTCACGGTGATTGTTCTCGAGGTCGCGGATCAACCGGGAGCGGCCCGTAATGTGTGGAAGATCGGCGAGGATGCTCCGCCCTCGGCGAGCATTTATTCCAATTATTCGGAGTTTTCCCCACCTAACTATCGAAACGATGCGCGTCCGGGCGCAGTGACCCGCCTCCCGGGAGACCCTCTCTATGTGGCGGCGACGAATCCAACTGCGGACGATGACTTTTATTTCAAGGGCGATTACCCCATTGGATTCAACGGGCTGACCGTCCCCCTCGTTGTTCCGAACGACGAACCGACCTCCGCATGGGAATACGACCATGCCCTCGGTGACTCGACGAACCGGTTCCATTTTATTCTGAGCGCGGATCAGGTGGCCGCGAATGCACGGTTACGGCTCAGCTTTGAATTTCCAACCGGGGGAACGATGTCCGCGGGCAAGATCATCCCCGGCTTCGGCACCCACGACATGGTGGCGCGCTTCCGCAACGGCGCCGGACAACAAACCGTGATTTATTCGGGACGCCTCACTCAACGCACCAACATTTGGGCGGAATTCGCCGCCACCGACGTCGGTGCAAACGCCGGGGCGAACAGCATCGAAATCGTCCGCGCGGGACCATGGGATACTGGGGTGCAACCTTGGATCACCTATGACTATGTCCGCCTGGAGTCGCTCGCCACACCCGGCGCACCGGTGATCCCGGCCTCAAATGTCTCGACCTTCAGCGTGCGGGCGCTGGGCGTTCCGCCGGCCGAGACCATCGGGCGGCCTCCAGCCCTGGCTCCGGGTCATGCCGCCGTGGAGAACGCCGAGTATCTGACCCTGACCTACACCCAACCCTCAGGTTCGAACTGCACCGTCGAGGTCAGCGAAGATCTCGTGACCTGGACCCCGGCATCAGTGGTGCCGGTCAGGGAAGAGAAGGTGGACGGACTGACGACCGTCACGGTCCGGGACACCGTCGCCATCGGCGAGGGACGCCATCGCTTCCTTCGACTGCGGCTATCGACGCGTTCCTCCCAGATCTCGGAGTAGCCTCACGTTTTCCGGTATCGGGAATCATGAGCCGGGAGGATCAAGGTGATTCTGACAACAATTCCTCGACCAGTCGGGACACTTCGACTGTAGCCGGCCCCACTCTACGCTCGGTGAATTCCCGGGTAATACCCGTGGAATCCAAATTAATTTCGATCCGACGACGACAACCGGCTTCGGCGGCAATCCGCACGAATCCGGCCGCCGGGTAAACCAGGCCACTCGTTCCGACGCAGATGAAATGGTCCGCCTCCTGAAGCGCCTCCGCCACGACGTCCAGATGAAGCGGCGTCTCCCCAAACCAGACGATGTCAGGTCGGAGCACCCCGGATCGCCCGCACTTTTCGCAACAGCTGCTGGAATGCAGATCCCCTTCCCATCTCGATCCCCAGGTACAGGCGACACAGCGCACCCGGAGCAGTTCTCCATGCAAATGCAGAAGCCGATGAGAACCGGCGCGTTCGCAGAGGTCATCCACATTCTGCGTCACATGGAGGAAGCTTCCGGACCACGCACATTCCAATCGCGCGAGCGCAAGGTGGGCCGCGTTGGGTTGCACCGTCTTCAATGCCGCTCGCCGAAGATTGTAGAAGCGGTGTACCAATTCGGGAGATCGTTGGAACGCGCCGGGGGTCGCCACCTCTTCGATCCGGTACCCCTCCCATAATCCGTCCGCGCCACGAAAGGTGGGAACGCCGGATTCCGCCGACAAACCTGCACCGGAAAGAACCACGATACGGGGAGGTGCGACGGCCGGCATGGGTAAGCACTACGAATTCAAACCCGGGGTGACAAATCCAAACCTCGAGCCCGGCCAGCACCCCGCCGACCCGGATCCCGCCCCGAACTTCGAATCGACACCAGCTGGAATTTGAGGGCCAATCCTCCGTCCCTCGCATGAAACGATATCCGGTTTCCCTAGCCCTATTCCTCGCGGCAGCCGCCTTTCTGGCGGGCTGCGGAAAGTCCGCCGAATCCACCGGCACCCCGGCAGGCAATTCCCCTTCGCCGGCTATGAACCGGGGCACCGTTGGCGTCTCCCTGCTGACCCTTGACAATCCCTTCTTCAAGGTCATTGGCGACACCATCACGACCGAGGGCCGGAAGCGTGGTTACGAGGCGGTGGTCGTCAGCGGCGACAAGGACGTCGCCAAGCAGGGAAACCAAATAAAGGATTTCATCGTCAAGAAGGTCAGCGCGATCGTCCTCAGTCCGTGCGATTCAAAATCCATTATTCCCGTAATCCAGGAGGCCAACGCCGCAGGAATCCCGGTATTCACCGTGGACATTCCCTGCAATGAGCCCGGGGTGAAAATCGTGACGCAGGTGGCAACCGACAATCTCGGCGGCGGCCGGGAGGCCGGTGCCGCCATGATCGAGGCGCTGGGCCCTTCCGGCGGCAAAATCGGGATTCTCCACTTCAAGCAGGCCGAGTCCTGCCAGCTTCGGGTGAAGGGCTTCCGCGAAGTGATCGACGCCCACAATGCGGCCGGGAAACCGCGAATCGAAATCGTCACCGAATTGGAAAGCGGTGGTGCAAAGGATCAGGGCTACAAGGCGGCGGAGGATGCCCTGCAGGCGCATCCCGACCTCCGGGGACTCTTTGCCATCAACGACCCGGCTGCCCTCGGTGCCCGCGCGGCTTTGGAAAAGGCGGGTAAGACGCAAGTCCTGCTCGTGGGCTTTGACGGGCAACCCGAAGGCAAGCAGGCGATCAAGGACGGAAAAATTTACGCGGATCCGATCCAATTCCCGGACAAGATGGGACTCCAAATCGTGGACGCGATCATCCGGCATTCCAAAGGGGAGACGCTCCCGCCCCAGATGTTGATCCCAACGCGGCTATACCGCCGTGCCGACGGCGCTGCAGACCCCAACCTTCGATAAATCTCCCGGCAATACTCGAGGAACCGTCGGGACGACGCGACCGGGCTCGTAGCCCGCACTCTGGCCCCGTTGCTCCCCGTCCCATGAGTGGCTTCGCGTCCCTCCTCCGGTGATTTCGGTAACCCCATCACGGCAGTCCTGTGAACGCCCAGGCGCCCCTCCAGGCCCCCTGCTGGAGATGCGGGGAATCACGAAGTCCTTTCCCGGAGTCCGGGCACTGCAGGGAGTGGACCTGACTCTCAACCGCGGAGAGATCCTTGCCTTGCTGGGCGAAAATGGCGCGGGCAAGAGCACACTGATGCGGGTCTTGGGAGGCGCCCACCCCGCTGACGCAGGGACCCTGTCCTTGGAGGGACATCGGACCGAATTCCGGAATCCCATGGAGGCTCGCCACGCCGGAGTGGCGGTCATCTATCAGGAGTTCAATTTGGTCCCATCCCTGTCCGCGGTAGAGAACATATTCCTCGGCAGGGAAAGGTCCCGCTTCGGCTTTGTGACGGGCGCGGAGGAGTTCCGCGCGGCGCGAGCCCACTTCGAACGCCTCGGAGCGGATCTCGATCCCGGGGCCGCGTGTCGCACGCTGACCACGGCGCAACAGCAACTCGTGGAAATCGCCAAGGCCCTCGCCCAAGAAGCGAAGATTCTGGTCATGGACGAACCCACCGCCGCCCTGACTACGAATGAGGTGGAACGTTTGTTCGCCATCATCCGGGACCTGCGACAGCAGGGCATCGGCATCATCTACATCAGCCATCGCCTCGACGAAATCGAACGCATTGCCGACCGCATCACCGTGTTGCGCGACGGGCAAAACGTCGGCAATGCGCGCGTGGGCGAAATCTCCAGGACGGCGTTGATCGGAATGATGGTGGGACGTGAACTGAAGGACGAGTTCCCGCCCCGGTCCGCCGCCTTTGGGAATATCGGACTCGAGGTCTCGGGCCTGCACCGCGGGCACACCGTGCGCGACGTCTCGTTCTCCGTTCGCCGAGGGGAGATCCTCGCGATGACCGGTCTGATCGGAGCAGGACGCACGGAGACGGCCCGTTTGATTTTTGGCGCCGACCCACGTGACCGCGGTGAAATCCGGCTTGATGGGCGCGTCCTCGACATCCGGTCTCCCCGGGACGCCATCCGCGCCGGGATCGGACTGTTGACCGAAGATCGAAAACTCCAGGGACTCGTGCTCCGCCACTCCGTCCTCGAGAATTTCGGATTGCCCAACCTCGACCGCTTTTCACGGCGGGGCTTTCTGACCCTTGGGCGGGAACGCTCCGAATTCCTGACGTATTCCCGCCGTCTGGGAATCCGGGTTCCAGGAGACAAGGAACGCGCCGGAAATCTTTCGGGGGGAAACCAGCAGAAGATCGTCCTGGCGAAATGGCTGGCCCGAAACTGCGAGGTGCTGATCTTCGACGAACCCACCCGCGGCATCGACGTGGGTGCGAAATACGAAATCTATCTCCTGATGAACGAACTGGCCGCCGCCGGGAAGGCCCTGATCATGATCAGCTCCGAACTGCCGGAGGTGCTGGGCATGGCGGACCGCATTCTGGTGATGCGGCAGGGACGAATCGCCGGTGAAATCCACGACTCACGGCGGGCCACCCAGGAACAGATCCTCCATCTCGCCGTCGCATGACCCTGAAGCTCCGCCTTTCCCGCCTGCTTGCGGACCATGGCATGGTCCTGGTCCTCCTGCTGCTCTGCGCCTACTTCAGCGTGGCCACCCTGACCTCCCAGTCGGCGACCGGAGCGGAGGCGGCCCGCCAGGTGGCCGACACCATTCTCTCGACGCCCGGGGGATCGCCCCGGGTTCTCCTTGCCGTCAGCAACCAACCCGGGGATTCGGAATTCGCCGCGGAACTGGAGCGCCTTCTCGCGGGTTCGGGCGCCCAAATCCTCGGCGTAGCCAGGGGAGAACCCCGCCAGGCCAGGGATGCCCTCCAAGAAATTCAAAAAAGGGGCGGTCGCCTCGACGTCATCGCATGCACTCCCGCCTCCGGGGCCTGGCTCGTCTTTTCCGATCTGCAAACCGATTTTCCCGCCCTCGGGAATCCGCACCGGATTGTCCCACAGGAACACCGTTGGCCTAATTTCTTGAAGCCGGGAAACCTGCTCAACATCGCCAATCAAATCGCCGTAATTGCCATTGTGGCGATCGGGATGACATTCGTGATCATCACCGGTGGCATCGACCTTTCAGTGGGAAGTCTGATCGCCTTGTCGGCGGTGCTGACCGCGCGATTCATTCGGGACTATGCCGGCGGCACCGGGGCCGGGACCTGGGGAATGGTCGTCTCCTCGCTCGCCGCCATCGCGGCTTGTGGACTTCTGGGCGCCTTTACCGGCGGCATGATCACCCGCTTCGGAATTCCGCCCTTCATCGTCTCGCTTGCCATGATGCTCGTTTCCAGCGGACTTGCCTACATCCTGGCACAAGGACAGTCGATCTATCAGCTCCCAGATTCGTTTGTCTGGCTTGGCCGTGGAGCGGACCTGGTACACTTGCCCAACGCTGTCGTTCTCATGGTAGTCCTCTACGCGCTGGCCCACCTGCTGATGACGCGGACGAAGCACGGGCGTTATCTCTATGCGGTGGGAGGCAACCGCGAGGCGGCAAGACTTTCAGGAGTCCCTGTCCGACGAGTGCTGCTGACGGCCTATGTCGCCAGCGCCCTTCTGGCGGGTCTCGGCGGCGTCATCATGGCATCCCAACTGAAGAGCGGTTCCGCGACCTACGGCAACATGTACGAGCTTTACGTGATCGCCGCGGTGGTGGTCGGGGGAACCAGCTTGAGCGGCGGCGAAGGCCGGATGTTGGGGACTCTTACCGGCGCTTTCACCATCGCCGTCATTCAAAACGGAATGAACCTGACCAACGTCGAGAGCTACACGCAAAAGGTGGTCCTCGGAGCGGTGATCCTTGGAGCGGTGCTGCTGGATCGGATCCGGTCACGGACGCGGGAACCCCAATGAACGCAATGATTCTTCCCAAACCCACTTCCGGCACCATAAGAGCCATCCTCCTGCCGGCCCTTCTTGCGTTCATCGGATCCCTCGTTCGACCCGGCCTTGTTGCCGGGGAAATCAACCTGGAATTCACCAACGTGTTCGTGGCCGGGGACGGAGGATACCGGTCCATCAGGATCCCCTCCCTCGCAACCACCCGCCAAGGCACCCTGCTTGCCTTCGCCGAAGGCCGGGGCGCACCCCAGGATCAGGCGGGAAACGACCTCGTATTGCGACGAAGCCAGGATGGCGGCCGCACCTGGAGTCCGCTGCAGGTGGTCCAGGAGGACGGGGCTCATTCCCTTAACAACCCGACATCAGTGGTTGATGATGCCACGGGCCGGATCCTCCTCGTTTACCAGCGGATTCCTTCACACTTGAAGGAAACCAGCCGGGAAACCGCCACGGGATGGGAGGGCACCAACATCTACCGGAATTTGTTGACCGTTTCGGACGATGACGGGAGGACCTGGTCCGCTCCGCGCGACATCACCCGCTCCACCAAACGGCCGGAAACGGCGACAACCGTCGCCAGCGGACCCGGAGCGGGAATCCAACTCAAAAGAGGCGCCTGGGGCGGCCGCCTGATCATCCCGTTCAACGAAGGTCCCTACCATCAGTGGAACAATTACGCCATCTACAGCGACGATCATGGAGAGCATTGGAAGGCGGGCGCAAATGTGCCTGGCGCAGTCGTCCATACGGGATCTTCGGGGCCCCGAAGCCAGATCAATGAGGTCCAGGTGGTGGAACTTTCGGACGGCAGCGTGCGATTGAACAGTCGGCCGTTCGCCGGGGCGCCGCTCCGGAAGACCGCAGTCAGTCATGACGGAGGGGAGACCTGGTCCACCGTGGAAGATGTTCCGGAACTCCCCGACCCCAGTTGTAATGCCGCCATTCTGCGCGTGTCGGATCCGCAGGGCGTCTCCCCCGAATTGATCGTCTTCAGCGGCCCCTTCGGCACGCGACGGGAGCGGGGCACCCTGCACGCGAGCTGGGACGACGGGAGATCGTGGCCCACAAGCCGACTCCTGTGGGATGGGTTCTTTGCGTATAGCGCATTGACGGTTCTGCCCGGGGGCGGGATCGGCTGCCTGTTTGAGGCGGACGACTATGCCCGGATTGTCTTCGTCCGGATTCCCATCAGCTGGGTGGGCGTCCGGCCGTGAGGAACGGGACGAAATCCCATCTTTTCCAAGATTTTTATGGCCAAGGGGAGATCGTTTGATACGTTGCGCGGCCTTCGTTCCGAAACTCCTATGGTTTTTCGGACGTTGAATAGTTTTCCGAAAGCGATTTTTAAACCGGGAACTCGACTGTGAGCGCCAAAAAAGGAGCGTCCCCCAAGGCCGCAGCGCGGAAGCCAGCCGTGGCTGCACCCGCCGTGACCCGTGGCAAGCCGGCCCGCAAAGCCAGCGCCGCGTCCATCCTCGGCCGCCCCCCCGCGAGCCAGACCAAAGGTGCCACGTCCCAGTGGACCCCGGTTGCCCGGATCAAGCCGGAGTGGCAGAAATATTACCAAAACCTGCTCGAACTGCACTCCCGGCTCCGGGACCAGATGAGCGGGCTCGCCAAGGAGTCCCAGAGCGAGATGGAGAGCTACAGTCTCCACATGGGCGACTCCGGCACAGATAATTTCGACCGCGATTTCGCACTGAGCCTCCTGTCTTCGGATCAGGACGCCCTGTACGAGATCGAGGAGGCGCTGAAGCGGATCGAGAAATCGACCTACGGCGTCTGCGAACTCACCGGGAAATCCATTCCCCGCGCACGCTTGGATGCCATTCCTTGGGCGCGGTTCACGGTGGAAGCACAGGCCCAACTCGAAAAGGAAGGCGCCCTGAAACAGCGTCGCCTGGGCCAGCTCGGCAGCGTAGAAACCGGCACGGCATCGGATTCGGATGATTCTGATGACGAGGCCGAGGAACGCCCCGCCGCCAAAGAGAAAGAGTAAGTTGCCATGCCCCGCGAAATCGTCACGATTGAATGCACGGAAGCGCGCAAGGAGGGAAAATCCCCCAGCCGCTACCAGACGACCCGCAATAAAAAGCTCCAGACCGAAAAGGTGGAGAAGAAGAAGTACAACCCTGACCTCCGGCGGCACACCGTGCACCGCGAAATCAAGTAAGCCATGCCCCGCAAGACCAAGCTCGACGACTCGAAGTCCAAGCGCCGCCTTTCCCCGCGCACTCCGCGCGTCAAACCAAAGGTGGACTTCACGATTGATGCCATCGATTTCAAGAACGTCGCCCTGCTCCGGCAGTACGTGACGGAGAACGGCCGCATCCTTCCCCGCAAGTACACCGGACTCCCGGCTGCCTACCAACGGCGCCTGTCAACCGCGATCAAGCGCGCCCGCCAGATGCTCCTCATGAAGTAGGAACGGACTCCGAAACCGGGCCCGCCGCACCGCCGGCGGGCCTTTTTCTTTCCGGAACGTGTCCGTCATTTGCAAATCAACCGCAAAACGGTGAGACTGGTGTCCGTGACATCCCGGTTCCGGTCCCTTTGGTTCGCTCTGATCCTCGCCACGCTGGCCCTTCCTGTTTCGGCCGCCGAAGGGCGCCGCCTGAAGGTCGTCACCTCGATCGCCCCCTTGTATTCCTGGGCGACAGCAGTGACGGGTACCCTGGCGGACGTCGAAAACCTGCTCCCCGCCGACGTCAGCCCGCACGACTACCAATTGCGTCCCCGGGACCTCCGAAAGCTCAAATCCGCGGACCTTCTGTTCTTCAACGGACTGGGACTCGAGTCCTGGGTGGCAACAGTCCTCACAGCCAACGACCCCACTGCCGCCCGAAAGATTGTTGAGGTCGCCACCGGAATTTCCACCAACCAGTTCATTTACGACCTTCCTGAGCTAGAATTCGGGACGACGGATGCGGAATCCCATCCGCACCCCACGCAGGCCAACCCACACCTGTGGTTGGATCCCCAGTACGCCCGCAATGGAGTGACCAACCTCCTGCTTGCACTCCAACGGGAGGATCCAATCAACGCCGCAGGGTACGCCGCCAATGCGGCACACTACCTCGGCACGCTGGATGCGCTAGAACGCGACCTTCGGGCAGCGCTATCCCGCTTGGCAAAGCCTCAGGTGGTCACCTTCCACGATGCCTTCCCGTATTTTTGCCGCCGATTCGGACTCGTCCTCGTCGGTGTCATTGAAGAGGTGCCCGGAACCTCCCCTTCTCCGCGATATCTCGCCGAGCTTTCCGCCACCGTCCGCGCCAAGTCCGTCGGTGTCGTGTTTATCGAACCCCAGTCCGACCCGAAGCTGGTCCGGCAGCTGTCCGTGGACTTGGGAATTGCGGTCGCGCAACTGGATACGCTGGAAACCGGCCGCCTCGCTCCGGGTGCCTATGAGGACGGCATGCGGGCGAACCTGCAGGTCCTCCGGACCGCATTGAAATAGCGATGGCGAACATCCAGTTCCATCCTGCGGGACTTGCCCTCGAAGTCCGCTCCCTCCGGGTCACCCTCGGGGAGACGCCGGTGTTGCGGGGAGTGGATCTGCACGTTCCGCGCGGACAGGTGGTCGCCTTGATCGGCCCCAACGGGTCCGGAAAAACGACGCTGCTGCGCTGCCTGCTCGGAATGCAAAAGGCGGACGCCGGGGAAGTTCGGATCCTTGGCCAACGCATAAGCCCCTCGGTTCTGAAGCGTGTCGGCTACGTTCCCCAGCGCCTGAGCCTGGATCGGAGTTTTGCCCTCAGTGTCCGGGAATTTCTCGCGCTTCGCCTGTCCGCGACCCGGAATTGGTTTTGGCAATCCCGGCGACGAACGGATGAACTTCTGGGTTCCGCCCTCCCGGATCTCCGTCTTGAGCCCCTCCTGAATCGCCCTGTCGCCGGCCTGAGCGGCGGACAACTTCAACGGGTCCTGATCGCCTTCAGCCTGCTCGGCTCCCCCGAAGTGCTCCTCCTGGATGAACCGACGGCCGGCGTGGACACCCCGGGAGAAAACTCATTTTACGAGCTGATCACCCAGGTCCACCGGCAGCGAAAGCTCACGGTGGTATTGGTGTCGCACGATCTCTCCATGGTGTACCGGCACGCCGCCCGCGTGTATGCCCTCAATGGAGTCATCTGTTGTGAGGGGACCCCCGAGGAGGTCATGAACGCCGATTCGCTTCGCCAGGCCTACGGCATCCATGTGACGCCCTATCACCACGACCACGGTCCGGGGCACCACCACGTCGCCTCGCATCCCTGAGAATCACGTCATGTTCCGGGAACCCTTCATGCAGCGGGCTCTGCTGACCGCCCTGATCCTCGGCCCCGTGTGTGGCGCGCTTGGAGTCTTCGTGACCGCCCGGCGGATGTCGTTTTTCAGCGACACGGTGGCGCATTCAGCGCTGGCCGGGGTCGCGGTCGGACTCGCGCTCGGGTGGAACCCGTCCTGGCCGATGGTGGGAGTCAGCCTCCTGGTAGGACTGCTGATTCTCTGGCTTCGGGAACACACGGAACTTCTGACGGATACCATCATGGCGCTTCTGATGTCCGGATTCATGGCTGCCGGTGTTGTCGGATTCAGTCTGCTCCGGGGTTTCCGTGGGGAACTGCATCGCTATCTATTCGGAGATATCCTGAGTGTTGGCCCCCAGGACGTCGGCCTTGCGGCCGGACTCGGCGCCCTGGTTCTGGGTCTGCTTTTCTCGGGCTTGAGTCCTCTGACGCTGGTGACCGCCAACGAAGACCTTGCCCACGTCTCAGGAGTGCCGGTGCGCCGTCTGAACTTCCTGTTTGTCGTGGTACTGACCCTGGTGGTCGCGATCAGCATCCGCTTACTAGGAATCATTCTCGTGACGTCGTTACTGGTCATTCCTCCCGCCGCCGCCCGGAACCTGGCTGGCAACCTCCGCCAAGAGCTGGCGCTCAGTCTCGGAGCGGGGCTGGTCGGTGGAGGAGGAGGGGTGATGCTGTCCTACCAATTCGACCTGCCTTGCGGCCCTAGCATTGTCCTCACATGCGTGGTGCTGTTCCTGACGACCTTGGGAATCTCGTCCCTGCGACGGCGTCCGCCTGCCGAACCTGTACCGTCCCGATGAGCCGAAGCTGCCCGCCCCACCTCCATCGCCTCGTTCCGCCGCCGATGGGTGAGCTGACCGCCGCGCTCCGGAAGCACTCCCGCAAGGTCACTGGTCCGCGTCAGGCCATTCTGGAAGTCCTGCGCCAGCATCAGCATCCCCTCGCCAATCGGGAGATCCATCAGGCACTGGGTCCGGAGAACTGCGATCTGGCCACGGTTTATCGGAATCTTCACACCCTGGAAGGCATGGGATTGGTCCGACGCTATGATTTTGGGGATGGAACCGCGCGTTTCGAACTCGTTCCCGAAGGAGAGGAGGGACATCACCACCACCTCATCTGCAAGCAATGCGCCCTGATCGTGGAGGTCGAGGAATGCTTCCCGGTGGAATTGGAGCAGGCACTGGCTCGCAGACATGGCTTCAAGGCGATCACGCATCGTCTGGAGTTCTTCGGGCTCTGCTCCCGATGTGCGGAGACCGGTTCAGTCCGGAACGGATAGCCGTCCCATGCGTCTTGACCAATGGCTCTGGACGGTGCGGTTGTACCGAACACGCACCCTGGCGACCCACGCGATTCGGGACGGTCAGGTCCAAATCGACGGCCAACCGGTCAAGCCCGCCCGCAACGTCGCCGTGGGACAAGTAATCACCGCCGTCACCGGACGGGTCACGCGCACCTACCGCGTTCTGGGTTTTCCCGATTCCCGGGTGGGTGCCCCCCGCGTCCCGGAATTTGCGGAGGACCTGACGCCCCCTCCACCGGCAACCGGATCGGGGACCGAGGTCCCCCCTCCGGCATTTCGGCCCAGGGGATTTGGGCGCCCCACCAAACGCGATCGCCGGATTCTCGAACGGTTTCTGGAACCCGAGGATTGACCGGAGGCGACGGAACAGGACTTCCCCCCGACCTCTGCCTCCGCCAACCTTCCGCGACGTGGCCCTGGTGCGGATCCTCATCGATGGATACAGCCTGTTGCATCGCTGGCCGGATCTCGCGCCGGGACGCCCCCGCCATTCCTCCGCGGCCCGGGAGGCTCTGCTTGCCCGCCTCCGCCAATATCGGGACGCGACCCATGTTCCCATCACCGTCTTCTTTGACGGACAGGGCGCCCCTACCGGCACCCCGGGTCCGGATTCATCCTCGGACTTGGAGATCCTATTCTCCCGGCAGGGAAGGACGGCGGACGATCTGATCGAGCGGACCGCAGTTCGTATGCGTCCCTATGGGGAAGTCCTGGTGGTCACCGACGACTTTGCAGAGCGCGATACCGTTTCCGCATTTGGCGGTCTGGTGTCCAGCTGCGGTCTGTTCATCCAACAGGTGGAATCCACGCTTCAGGAGTCCGCCGGAGAATTGCTTCGGTACAACCGTCGGGAACGCGATGCCTTCCGGAGAACCCGTTGAGCGGATCAAACTCCAATCTGGGCGCGGTACGCTTCCGGAGTCAGCAACCCCTCCACCTCGGCTGCATTGGCGAGCCGGACCTGAAAGAACCATCCTTCTCCAAAGGGACTGGAATTCACCAGCGCCGGATTATCGGAAACCGCCTTGTTGACCCCGACAATATCACCACTGACTGGGGAATAAATGTCACTGGCCGTCTTCACGGACTCGACCACCGCGCAGGCTTCGCCGGCACGAACCTTTCGTCCGACGTTGGGTAGTTCCACGAAAACGACATCGGTCAGCTCATGCTGGGCGTGGTCGGTGATGCCAATCGTGGCGACGTCTCCATTGACGCGGACCCACTCGTGAGATTTGGCATAACGGAGATCGTTGGGAACTTGCGAGCTCATGCGGGGGAAGGGTGGGAACCCCGGGGGATCCGGGTCAATCAGGCTTTACGGAAAATCGGTTTCTTGACGATCTCCGCGGGGCTTCGTCGTCCCCGGATTTCGATCTCAATGCGGGTGCCCGGTACGGCCAGCGCCGGGGGCACATAACCCATGCCAATGCCGATCCCCAGGGACGGACTCTGCGTTCCGCTGACTACGGTCCCCACGGGGGCTTCGCTGGAGAGGATTGCGTAGCCGGGGCGCGGCGGGGGGGATTTTTCAGTCATCCGGAAGGCAACGCACTTTCGACTCACACCGTCCGCCTTCTGCCGCGAGAGGGCCTCGCGCCCCACAAACTCGCCCTTGTCGAAGGAAACGAAGACTCCGAGTCCCGCTTCGATCGGGGAGGTGGCCTCATCCAGTTCGTGTCCGTAAAGGGGAAAGCAGACTTCCGTCCGCAGCGTGTCACGGGCGCCCAGTCCGCAGGGCTGCAGACAACCCACATGGCCGACGGCCAGAGCACGGCTCCAAAGGGCTTCCATAACACTCGCCGGTCCGACTACCTCGAAACCATCCTCCCCGGTGTACCCGGTACGCGCCACCCACAGCGCTTCCCCGCCGAAGTTCCAAGCCCCCACCTCGTTCTTCTTCAGGTTCGTCACCTGATTCGCCGGCGTTCCCGCCTCGGATGCCCCCGGAAACAACAGGTTGATGAACTCCACCACGCGGGGTCCCTGGATTGCGACGGCCCCCATGCGGTCCGACGCGGGATCCAGACGAACGCTGTCGCGCGCGGGAAAACCGGAGAGTCGCCGGGACAACCATTCGGTGTCGGGGACGACTCGGGAAGCATTGATGATCAGCAGATACCCTTCCGATGTGAGCCGGTAAGCATACAGGTCGTCCACCGTTCCCCCAACCTCATTGCAGAGATGGGTGTATTGTCCCTGCCCCACGGCGAGTTTTCGGATGTCATTGCCAAGGGTCGCATTGAGAAAGTCCGCAGCGGCCGTCCCATCGACAAACACCTCCCCCATGTGGCAAATGTCGAAGATTCCCGAAGCCCTTCGGACGCAAAGGTGCTCGTCCACAATGCTCGAGTATTGGACGGGCATTTCCCACCCACCGAATTCGATGAGTCGGCCGCCGAGTTTCTGATGGGCTTGGAAAAGTGGGGTGCGAAGAAGGGGCATGGTTTTGGGTGGAATCCAGTGACCAATCAACCCCACTTCTCGGTCTTCATCTGCTCCTTGGGCAGTCCCAGATCCTCGATGACCAGGTGTTCGACCGCCTCCACCATATCGTTGGTACCGCACGCGTAGAAAACCGTGTCGGCCGGATTGTCCACAAAACTGCGCACCCACTCCGGAGTGATGCGCCCTCGCCGGCCTGTCCACGGATCCTCAGGCGCAAGGCGGGTACAGGTCACCAGGAACTTGAACTTCGGGTTCCTCGATTCCAACTCCCGAAACTCATCGGCAAAGATGATGTCGCGCGTGGTGCGGACCGTGTAAAGGATGGTGATCCGGGTATCGAGCCCGCGGGCGGTGGCCTCGCGAACGAACCCCCGGAACGGAGTCACCCCCGAACCTCCCGCCACACAAATCAGGTGTTTGCCCGGAGGATCAAACACGGGCAGAAACCGGCCCGTCGGGGGAATCACAATCATCTTGTCCCCCGCGTCGGCCCAATCCACCACGCTGGTGCCCATCTTGCCATCCCGCTTCACGGTCACTTCAAAAAAACCCCGGTCGAGCGCGCAGGAGCTGAGGGAATAGGCACGGCGGTACTTCGGCTTGTGGGGCCATGACACCGTGATGAACTGTCCGGTCTTGAAATCCCCCGGATCATAACCGTCGGGCCACTGCAGCCGTACGGTCTTCACGTCAGGAAGTTCAAGCTTCGCGGACTCAATCAGCATCTCGGCAATTGCCTTGGCCATGGTGTTTTAAAAATGGGTGCCGCCGATTTGACGGCGCGGTGATTTCGAGGGAAAACGACCCCCGACGCAAGAATCCGATTCACCGGACGCCGGTTCAGCGGCCCGGCGCTGGTTCAAAACGGACGATGATCTCCCCAGGTCGGGCCATGCCCAGTTCGCGGGCCGCCCGCTCCACGGCTTTGGGATCTCGCTGCAGAGCGTTGATCTGCGCTTGTAGATCACGATATTCCGCGTCCCACTGCTCGTATCGCGCCTTCACCATTTCCAAGCGTCCGCGAAGTTTTCGATTCTGCTGAATCAGTGGGAGGTAGCTGAGCGCCGCGGCCGCCAAAAGTGAAAGGACAATCAAGGCCATCAAGAGTCGGTTCGCGTATCCCCAAAGCCCGGGGCCGTGTTCCTCGTGAGTTGAAGCGCTGCTCATCGGTAAACCCTTCTTTCCGCGCTCAGCTTGCCGTCGGGAGCAAACGTGAGCAAGAGATACACGCTGGGTGTTGACGAGACGCTGGGAGCGCCCCACCCCCAGTACGGTCCCCAGCCTCCCACCGCTGCCCCCGGCGCCGAATAGACCCGGCTGGAATACTGGAGCCATTCCGCCACGCGTGTCCCGTCCGTGAGAGAGGCCACGCTGGAAGGCGGCCCCAGTTCGAGAAGCGCCTCATCGTACGTCATGGTTCCAATGCGCGCATTCCAATCCGGCCCTCGGCCCGCGCATCCAACCGTCAGGCACGTCGCTGCGAACGCTGCGGTAAGTCCCATCCCCCTCATCTTCATTCCCCAATAAACTCCAAATTGCCGCTACCGGGCAAACGGATCCTGCGTGATCCAGCTCCGCCTCCCGGAGGGTACTGCGCAGGTTGCCTCCCACCTTCACACCGATAAGATCCGACTCACATGGAGTCCGGTTCCTCCCCGTTTCGCGCCTGGTTTTTCGGTCACCTGGGCGAACCCACCGAAGTGCAGTCCGCAGCCTGGTCGTGGATCGACTCCGGAAAGTCCCTCCTGATCGTTTCCCCGCCGGGCACGGGCAAGACCCTCGCCGCTTTCCTTCCGATTCTCGATCAGTTGGCTTCCGAAGCGGCGGCAGTCCAACTTCCGAGCCGCCTTCAGTGCATTTACGTCTCCCCGCTGCGTGCTCTGGGATACGATCTAAATCGCAATCTCACGACTCCTCTCCAGGGCGTTTACGGCCCGAATTCGCCCTTGAGAGTGGGTCTGAGGACTGGAGATACCCCCATAGGCGAGAGGGAACATCAGCGAAACCGTCCTCCCCACATCCTGCTGACGACCCCGGAGAGCCTTTCCTTGATGCTCAGCCAGTCTCGTTGGACCTCGGCACTGCAGGGGGTTCGCTGGGTGATCGTCGACGAGATTCACTCCCTCGCGGAAAACAAGCGAGGGGCGCACCTCACGTTGAGCCTCGAGCGCCTTGACGCACTGAGGAGGTCGGCCCCCGACACCCCCACCCCAGCCCCCCTTCAAAGGATCGGTCTTTCCGCCACCGTGTATCCGCTCGAGGAGGCCGCCCAATTCCTTGTCGGAAGCGGCCGCACATGCCAGATCGTGCAGGCAAAATCCCGTCGGCCAATGGATTTGCAGTTGTACACTCCGTTGCGACGAAATCCCTATCCCCCGGCAGGCTTCACCGGTGTCCGCTTGATCGCGGAACTGGCACGCTTGATCGAGTCCCATGGCACCACACTGGTTTTCACCAATACCCGGAGCGGAGCTGAAGCCACATCCCACGGATTGAGGGAGCATCTGCCCGAACTCGCGGATCGAATTGAATGTCACCACGCCAGCCTCGACCGGGATCTTCGCCTCGAGGTTGAGGACCGGTTGAAGCGGGGTGACCTGCGCGCGGTGGTCTGCTCCACGTCCCTGGAACTGGGAATCGACATCGGCAGCATCGACCTCGTGGTGATGCTTTCCACCCCCAAGGGAGTCACCCGCACCGTCCAGCGGACGGGACGCGCCGGACACCGCCTGACAGCCACCAGTCGCGGACTCCTGATGGCAACCAATGTCCACGACCTCGTGGAATGCGCCGTGATGGCCCGACTCGCGCGCCAGGGGCGCTTCGAGTCGCTCCGGATTCCATCCGCTCCCCTGGACGTACTTGCGCAACACCTCATGGGACTCGGCTGCCTCGGAGAAGTCTCCGTTGAAGAAACTTTTGAACTGGTCAGGCGCGCATGGCCCTACCGCAGTCTTTCGAAGGCCGATTTCGAGGCCGTGCTCGACTACCTCGCCGGCGGGGGACGTTCCCTGGAGCAACAGTATGCGGAGACTTTCGGAAAAATCACCCGGTTCCGGGAGCAGAACCGTTACGAGGCACGAGACGGAGCGCCCCGGCGGGATTTTCTTCAGAACGTCGGCACCATTCCCTCCGACGGGTCCGTGCGGATACGTCTCGGGACGCAAACCCTCGGATCTGTCGAGGAATCCTTTCTGCGCGGTCTCAAGGCCGGCGATATTTTCAGCCTCGCCGGAAAACCGCTGCGTCTGCTGCGGGTGGGAACCCTGGAAGCCTGGGTAGAACGGGCGGTGGGCCAAAAGCCCACAGTACCCCGTTGGGGAGCCAACAAGATGCCCCTGTCGAACCGGGTGGGCCGGGAGATCATGGACTTTCGCGCCGAATTCCGCGCGCGGATGGAAAAGATCCCCTTCCGGGAATCGCCATCGCTCATTCCCTGGGTCGCGGAACGACTCGAATGCGGTGTCGACAACGCCACCATCATCTTCCGGATGCACGCCACCCAATGGCAAACCAGTGAAATCCCGACCCACGATTACCTATTCATCGAGGAACTTGTCGAAGGTCCTGAGAATCGCGCACCAATTCCCTCGGATCTCGTCCGGTCCGAAGACCCGCTGAAGGAGCGGGAAGGCTCATTCCTGTTTCCAGCCTCTGAGCGTCGTCGATGGGCCCGCTCCAGGACGCAGACAGGCACAGCCGACGGACTCCCCGGCCCGCATGGACCGTTCCACTACTTCTTCCATTCGGTCATCGGGCGCGCCTCCAACGACGCCCTGAGCCGGGTGGTCGCGCTCCGTCTCGCTTCCCTCGGTGTCGGAAACATTCTGGCCTCGCCGGATGACTATGGTTTTGTCCTGACGTTGGCTCAACCGCTCCGCACGACGTCGATACCCTGGAACGAACTGTTTTCGCCGGTCGGATTCAGCGAACGACTCGAAGAATCGCTCCGCCATTCGGAACTGCTGAAATACCACTTCCGGTCATCCGCCCAGACCGGACTCATGGTGTATCGAAACTACTTTGGAACCCGAAAATCTTTGAGGAGAGTTCAGTGGTCTTCGGAGGTGATTTTTAACGTACTTTCCAAACACGAACCGGACCATGTCCTCATGAGGGAGGCCCTTCGGGATACCTTGGACAACTTTCTTGATGCGCCGGCGGCGCTGGCGTTTCTGAACGAGTTCCACGATCGGGGCTCCCCCGTCCGCGTCCGAACCGTTCCGCACGTGACCCCATTCTCGTTCGCCATGTACGCCACACAGATCCGCGAGACCCTCCTGCTGGAGGATCCCAGGGAATCCATGGAACGCCTCTACCACCAATGGTGGGAGGCGCTAAACCCAGAGATTTCCCCCGGGGACCCTGAATAAGACGGACTCTAAGCCGGAACGAGCTCGCACCAACCCCGGCTCAAGACAGCTTCGCGAGCAACTCGTCGTTGGTCTTATGCTTCTTTAGCGCCGCGAGCAGAGTTTCCATCGCCTCCACGGACTGCAGGTCGGTGAGCATTCGGCGCAGCTTGCGAATGGCCTCGATCTGGCTCGTCGGGAAGAGTTTCTCTTCCTTGCGGGTGCCGGACTTCGGGATGTCAATGGCAGGGAACAGGCGCCGCTCACTGAGCTTTCGATCCAGGATGAGTTCCATATTACCCGTGCCCTTGAATTCCTGAAAGATCAGCTCGTCCATTCGGCTCCCGGTGTCGATCAACGCCGTGGCCAAAATGGTCAGCGAACCGCCCTCCTCAACCTTTCGGGCGGCGGCAAACATCTTTCGGGGAATCTCGAGTGCCCGAGCATCCACACCGCCGGTCATCGTGCGACCGGAGCCACCGTGGACCGAGTTATAGGCGCGCGCCACTCGGGTGATGGAGTCCAGAAGCACGAAGACATCGCGTCCCGCCTCCACCATCCGCTTGCACCGCTCAATCATGAAACGGCTGAGGCGAACGTGGGTTTCGAGGTCCTGATCATTGCTCGAGGCCACCACCTCGGCCTTCACACTGCGTTGGAAATCCGTGACCTCTTCGGGCCGTTCGTCGATGAGCAACACCACGACATGCACTTCCGGATGATTGGTTGTGATCGCGTTGCAAATCTGCTTTAGAATCGTGGTTTTCCCGGTACGGGGAGGGGCGACAATGAGGCCGCGGGTTCCCTTTCCGATGGGCGTCACCAGGTCGATGATGCGCTGTTCGAGGTGGTCAGGAGCAGTTTCCAAGCGGAACTTCTCCACCGGATCAATGGTGGTCAGGTTTTCAAACCGGATGGCATGGATGTACTCCTGATAGGTTTTGCCATTCACCCGGAGAACCTCCCGCAATTGCGGACTGTTTCCCTTGTGAGGGGGATTCACAGTGCACTCAATGTGGCACCCCTCGCGAAGACCCAGGCGCTTGATGGAATCGGGCGTCAGGAAGACATCGGTAGGTTTGGGCGCATAATGGGCCTTGCCTGACCGCAGGAAACCAAAGCCCTTCTCAGAGATTTCAAGGAAGCCCTCGTGGATCAATGGCTGACCATCCGGACCCAATTGAGGTCCCGCGGGTCGAACCGGCTGGGGCGGTCCCCCCGGACGCGGTCCTTGCCCCTGCCCCGGTTGAGGGCGCGGGCCGGAACCCGGGTTCGGGCGGGGCACACCCGGCGCACTCGGTCTCGCCGCCCCGCCCAAGGGCCTTCCTCCCGTGTTTGCATTCTGAGTCGCGGCCTTGGGAGGCGTCGCAGCAGCCCGAACCGCACCCACTTCCGCAGATCCTCCCGCACTTCCCGGAGACCAATCCGCAGGGGCGGAAGCCGGAGACGGAACCTGTGCACTCTTATCGCTCATATGATCTATAACCCGTCCAGAAAGGGTTCGAACCCAGGGAGAAGCGGCGCAAACTCCATGCAACCGCAGGAATTCCGAACTTGGGGAAGCAGCCCTGGATCAAAACTCCATTGAGGGCTGACGAACCTTGGACCGAAAATTGTTAGCGTCAAACGACGACACAGGCAACTGTTTGTTCGAATGAATTCCGGAATTCCCGAACCTTCATTGCGCAACAGACGGACTATTTTCCCTGCGTGTTCAAAACCTTGAGTGCTTTCCGCGTATTGGTCACTCGCATGACGAGTAACCCGCTACGGGCGGCAGGACTGGTAGCGCTATAGGCGTACTCAATGTTGATTCTCGCCACCGAGAGTTTTCGGGCGATTTCCGCGAGGGAACCCGGCCGATTGTCCCCTTGCATCAGGATGACTTCGGTCTCCACCACGAGCGCCCCACGCTCCTCAAACACGGCCATCGCCCTCCGCGAATCACTGACCACCATCCGCAGGACCGTGTGATCCACCGTGTCACTCATTGAAAACGCGAGAATATTCACCCCCAGTTCCGACAATGCGGAACATACCCGCGCGAGAGCCCCGGGACGGTTGTTCAGGAAGAGCGCAAGTTGGGTGGCTACTTCTATTGAAGACATACGGGTTTCAGTTGGGCACCGCATTCAAATGGCTCCGCCCGGCACAAGAGGAGACCGGCATCCGGCTCCGGTCAATCCACGACGCTCGCGGAACATCCGCTCCCCTCCCAAGGACATAGGAAAAGAAACGCCGCCCCCTTCGCAGGAAGCGGCGTTCCACCCAAACGACCCTAACAAATCCTGCCACCCGGCAGGACATCGTACGGCTCGCAAGTCCAATGCCAGATTAATCCCCCGCGAAGTGTTTCTGCCACAGAGGACTCAAATCCCGCAACTCCGCGACTCACCCGCTCCCATCCCGACGAGCCGGGAACACATCAGGCAGGCTGCCTGCGGGAACTTTTACCGCGGCGCGTGAAAATCACGCGCATCCACCCCGAACACTTCTCACACGGACGCTAGGGAAATGGTGCAAATCCGGCGTTTTTCAGGCCCCGCTGCAGGATTTCACAGCGGCGCATCCGTCGCCACACCGCTCCGGTTCGATGGTTTTCCACCATCATCAGGATCGGCCCCTGGTCGATACCCAAGGTATCTGAAGCCCACCAGTCGCGGTCCCGATTGAAGGCATCCCGGAATCCATAGGGGCCCCAGAGGCGTTCCCTGTATTTTCGTTCCATGGCTCGAAGCGTGGGCAGGCAGACATCGGGTGCAAAGGAAAGCGAACCACCCGCGGCTGTAGGCGCCAGGGTCCCGTCATCGTTCTCCGCCGGCGGAGCGCCGCGGGCGGAATACCCATCGGGACCATCACATGCGGTCAATCCCCATTCGTTCGGACCATAATTGGGAAAGCGTCCTGAGCGGGATAGACAATAGGAACGCTGAGCCAGAGTCGCCCGGCGTGAATTCTCGAAATACGTGATCCCTCGATCCCTGAGGTAAACGTCACTGATCCCACGGAAATCCACCCAGCAGTGGGTGTACTGGTGCCCGAATAGCGGGGCGAATTGAACGTAGGACTGCCCATGGTTGGTGCGCCATTGATAGCCCTCAGTCCATGCGGACCAGGAAACGGAAGTCTTCCCTCCTCGCCCGACTTCTTCTCCGGCGCCCAACGCCAAAAGGTAAAGGATCATTCCCTCGTTGTATCCCACCCATCGGGAAGCCAGGAACCCCTTCTCTGGATGCCACCCCATCGAAAAAGTCGACTGTCCCTGAGCCATCCACGCCCAATCGACCCGCCCCATCATTTTCCCCGCTCGCTCCCGAATCGACGTTTCCGTCGCGTCAGAATGGTCAAAGAATTCGGCGGCATCCAGAACCCCCGCCAGCAACAAGGCAGTGTCAATGGATGACAGTTCGCAGGTCCACGCTCGGAGCCCGGTATCCATTTCGAGGAAATGGTAATACCAGCCGCGGTAGCCGTTGACGCCCGAAGAAGCCGGCCCCTGAGGCGCATCCACCAGCGTTCCCAAGGTTCTCCAAACCCGTTCCCGCCCCACTTCACGGCTTATCCATCCCCGTTCGATTCCAATGCAAATTCCGGAAAGTCCAAACCCGACCGCCGCAACACTGCACTTGGATTCGATCCGCGATCGGTCCCGGATGAGACCATTTCTGGGATTCACCTCGGTCCAAAAGTAATCGAAAGCCGCCCGCTCCAACCGATTCAGGAACGCGTCATCGGTCTCTTCGGCGGGGGGATTCGCCGACAGACTGACGGCCGATATCCACGCAGCGCATACCAGCAGGAACCAGTTTCGGAGGGGCACGGACAAATACTACCGATACATCCCCCGCGGCCAATTCATTCCGTCTCCCCGCTTGATCCGCCACCCCAGAAAAAAACAGCGCTGGATGGCATCCATCGCGGGGATCCATCCGTATCAGATGCGAAACTGGAAACTGATTCCATTCCATGAAAAACTCATCCTACACCATACCCATCCTGCTCCTGACCCTGGCCACAGGACTCGGTCTGCCCGAGGCATGCGCATCCAGCCACCGGGAGGCCCCCCTCATCACGGCAACGCCGAAATTGGACTGTACCGATTTCTACGCCTTCGGCAGCTACGAATCCGGACGAGGAGATTATGTCACCTTCGTCGCGAACTACCTTCCGCTTCAGGATGCCTACGGTGGCCCGAACTACTTCCAAATGGATCCGAAGGGCATTTATGAAATTCACGTGGACAACAACGGGGATGCCATCGAGGACCTGACGTTTCGGTTCCAGTTTGCCAACACCGGGAGAAATGTCGCCCTCGTCATCGGCGCTGGCGACAACAAGCGCACCAACGCCATCCCACTCCTCGCGGCGGGTCAGGTCACGGCGGGGAACACGGCCGCATTAAATGTAGACCAAACCTACACGCTCAATGTGGTGAGAGGCCCCCGGCGCTCTGGCACGGTGATTCCCGTCTTAAATCCGCTGGATCACTCCCAGACCTTCACGAAACCGCAGGACAATGTCGGAAACAAGACCTTCCCCGACTACGAGACCTATGCCCGACAGTACATTTACGAAATCTCCCTCCCTGGAACTGAAAAGAAGGGAAGGGTTTTCGTCGGGCAGCGCAAGGACCCGTTCGTCGTCAACCTCGGAGAGGTCTTTGACTTGGTGAATCTCAATCCTCTCGGTCCGGTAGATGGCGCCAAGGACACGCTCGCGGACAAAAACATCACCGCCCTGTGCCTCGAACTTCCCAAGGAATTTCTCCTGGCCGGAGGAAGCGGTTCCGTAATCGGTGCCTGGACCACCGCCAGCCGTGTGGACGGGGACACCATCACTCAGGTCTCGCGTCTGGGCATGCCCCTCGTCAATGAATTGGTCATCGGTCTCAAGGACAAGGACGCGTTCAATGCGTCGGAACCCAAGGATGATGCGCAGTTTGTGGACTACGTCACACACCCAACCCTGCCGGCGCTGTTGGAACTCCTTTTCAACGTCCCCGCTCCCAAGGTGTTTCCCCGCGGGGATCTGGTCGCCGCATTTGCGACAGGGATCGATGGACTCAACAAAAACGGGTCCGTTGCGGAGATGCAGCGTCTCAACACCGCCATTCCGGCAACGCCCCGCGACCATCAAAACAATCTCGGTGTAATCGCCGGGATCACCAAGGGTGTTCTCGACGCGTCCAAGGCGGACCTCGCCGGATTTCCGAATGGCCGCCGACCCGGTGACGACGTCGTGGACATCGCGCTCCGGGTTGTGATGGGCAAACTGTTGAGTCCGGAGGACGCTCCAGTCGGAGACGCTCCCCTCACCGACGGAGCGGTCGTCGACGCGTCGTTCTTCTCAAATCAATTTCCCTATCTGGGCACCCCCCTGGCAGGATCTCCGAACGACCTGAGCATCACAATCCAGCCGCAAACGGCTCCAACCTTGAATGCTCCTTTCAAGGCCGTGCCGGGAACCTACAACCCAGTCACACGGAGGCTCACCGTCTCAGCACCAGAGGGAAACTCAGGGTTTCTGGGCGTCAGGAGTGACTCCAGGGTGTCCCTCAGCGAACCCATCGCGTCGCCTGGCACACTCTCCGCCGGCGTTAAATAAGACTTTGGCGTCCCTCGGGTGAGGGACCCGGGCGGGTCCTGCGCCAAGCCCCGTGTGTGCGCAGGACCCGCCGTCACTTCAGCCCCCGTGCCATGTTCCACCGCCACCTTCTCCTGCCGTCCATTGTCGCCATTCTCGTGGGGGGGATCGCCGCCACGGCGGGGTTCCGGAGCGCGGCAGCAAAGCCAGAGGAAAGTCCCAGCCGGCCCCAATTCGATTCCGATGTTGTAGCGAAACTCCGACCCGGGGCTTTGTCAGCCGCCGAGCGGGAAACACGGCAGGTCCGCCTGGACCTCGCGAAAAATCCCACCAATCTTCCGCTCGCTCTCTCATTTGCCCGACGCTGCGTGCAACGCGCCCGGGATGAGGCGGATCCCCGTCAACTCGGTGCGGCCATGACGGCGCTCGCCCCGTGGTGGTCGGATCCCGAGCCGGGTCCGGACGTCCGGGTCCTTCGCGCCACCGTTCAACAAAGTCTTCACGAATTCGAACCCGCCGTCCGCGATCTTGAGGACGCTGTCAGGGAGAACCCCCGGCACACCCAGGCGTGGCTCACCCTGTCGACCCTGTACGCGATCCGGGGCCAATTTCAGGACGCCCGGCGCGCGGCGCTCCAATTGGGCAGACTCTCGGACCCCTTCACGTCACTCACACTCGCCGCTCAAATCGCGTCCTTGACCGGACACGCCGCCCAGGCCCAAAGCAGCCTGAACGAGCTTCTATCGTCCGGATCCAGCGGCACCTCGCCCCACCTCATGCTCTGGGCGGAGACGCTCGCGGCCGAAATTTCCGATCGCAGAGGTGACTTCACTTCCGCCGAGATTCATTTCCGAAGGGCACTGGACCTCCGTCCGCGGGATCCCTACTTGCTCGCCACATTTTCGGATTTCCTGCTCGACCAAGGCCGGCGCGGCGAGGCAGCCGAACGGCTCCTGGGCTGGGAACACGCTGACGCCCTGCTCCTGCGCCGAGTGGAGGCCAGCGGAGACCCCACGCTCGCCCGCAAATTGGGGGATCGCCTGGACGCAGCCTTCGCACGTGGTGAACGCCTGCACCTTCGCGAGGCGGCCCGGTTCGAGCTCCACACTCGCCACAACCCCGAACGCGCTCTGGATCTGGCTATCGAAAACTGGGCCATTCAACGAGAGCCGCCGGACGTCAGAATCCTGTTCGAAGCAGCCACCGCGGCGAGGAACAAGAATGCCATGGAAACGGTCCGCATCTGGATGGAGTCCACGAGACTGGAGGACATCCACATTCCGTATCATTCCGCTACCCCCCACCTGTAAAGCCATGAACCCGCTTCTCCAGATTCTGATTCGAGCGCCAGCGACTCTCCAGAGTCTCCTTGGGACACGATTCCCGATATGTCCCATCCTGCTGGGCCTCGGGTTTCTGACAGGTGGCACCACGGTCTCAGCCCATTCCTCGAGCACGTCCCTGCTTCACCTAGATCGGGCCGACGATGCCCTTCACGCACGGATCGAAGTACCCTTGCGTGACCTGGACGAACAATTGGGACTCGACGCCAACGACGATGGTGTCCTGACCTGGGGCGAAATCCGTCAACGCGAGAGAGACCTATCAAACTACATTCGACAACGGCTCGTCTTCGAAACCCATCATGGAGTGATTCCAGTGAACTTCGCCCCCATCCAGGTCTCGCGGCATCAAGGAGAGGCCTTTGTATCCGTCGATCTGGAAGCATCCCCGATTTTCAAAGATGAGGGACTCCATCTCCGATATGAAATCCTCGTGGACCGGGACTCGCTCCACCGATGCCTGATTCAGGCGTCGTGGTCGGGTGAAACCCGGATTGCCGGCCGCGGCAAAGAGGAGGTTTCATTTCCGCCCGCATGGGCAGTCAGTCGAAGAGTTAGCTGGTTCTCCATGGTAACAGAAGGAATGCGCCACATCTGGACGGGATACGACCATCTTCTGTTTCTCTTCACCCTCCTGTTGCCATCCGTCCTCTGCCAAACGGGAAAGGAATGGACTCCCAGGGAGCGGTCCCGAGACATCCTCCGTGAGGTGCTTCAGGTTGTGACGGCGTTCACGGTTGCCCATTCCTTGACACTATGCGCGGCAACGCTGGGCCTGATTCACCTTCCGCCTCGGCTTGTCGAAACCACCATTGCCGCAAGCATTCTGGTGGCTGCATTGGCCAACATTCTGCCCGGCCATCGCCTGTGGGACCCGGGCGCCGGGTTGATTTCAGACAGTCTCATGCGATTTCGACCGCGCAGCTGGGTCGTTGCCTTCCTATTCGGGCTCATCCACGGATTCGGATTTGCGTCCGCGTTGCAGAACCTCGGATTGGAACAAACTGGTCTGATGCGTCCACTCCTCGGCTTCAACGCGGGAGTCGAAGCCGGCCAGCTCGCCATCGTCGCAATCTTCCTCCCATTGGTTCTGTTGATACGGAAGACGCGTTTTTACCGGCACGCGTTGATCCCAATCGTATCCACAGTGATAATGGCGATTGCGGGCGGCTGGATGACGGAAAGGGCATTGAACCTTCGGTTCATGCCCTTTTGACACGCGGTTTGGTTACCATCAAACCGACACCCCCATCACTCGGAGGCGCCCATGGGCACGGGAATGCTGGAATCCTGATCTTGGGCGTCCACCCGAAGTCGCAGAAAACGTCTGGGAGTGATCGACAACGGAATGGAGTCGCGAACCGTGACTCTTCGATTTGACCCCTCCAAAATGTCCTCCACTGTGATGACTCCATTCCCGGACCAGTTCTGCAGATCCCCCGATGCCTCCACCCGGTAGACAATGCCATCGGGCGCAGGTTCCGGCCGGTTATAGGTCAGGGTCAGATACTGCAATCCTCCGAACTCACCCGAATGGAGAACGACATGGTCGCCTATGGACAGGGAACGGGCGGCTGAATCCGAGTGCAAAATACCTGAAGCTCGTGCCACCCTTCCTCCCACCGCGGCCGCGGTAGGTGCGGACTGAACGTCGCTTTGAACCCCGACGAGGGAAGTCAGCGTCTTGGGAACCGCAGATTCCAAGCTGAGGTAATCGAAAACAATCCAGTAGGAGGTCGCCAGGGGATTTGGCCCAACCCGCACGAACTCAATCGAATTGGCACCCGCCGTCGCAGCGACCTTAGCCACCGGGATATCGACGCTGACCTTTGTGGCACGATCCAAACGATTGGAGTAAATCACAGTGGAGACCCCTTTCCCATTTCGGAAACGAACCACCACATCGTGGACCCCAAATCCGACACCCATCCGATTTATTGGCGCCCCAAAACGAAATCCGGCAATGGGAAACTCAAAACTCAAGCGGAGTTGAGAGGCAGGATTCGCGTCATTCACTCCGAGTATAAAATGCACCCGGTTGGTCTTATCGGCGGTGGAGAGGGCCCTTTCCCATGCAGCATATGGCTCCTGATTGGGAACATTAAGATTCGCCGTGAGCCCATTAAATCCCACAGGATATATACCCTTACAGTAATAATCGTCGTCCCGGTCGGGATTTGCCGTCGCAGAGTAGAGTGGATCCCCGGGAAGGCGAGTCACCCGCCCAGGGGCCAGATCGTCGATGCGGTTCTCGATGGTGAATTCACCGTAAGGGATATAGGGAACCGAAGTCGGATTGTCATCTTGCCCGATCTGCCACAAAAGTTTGAACGGATTTAGCTCCGGAGCGGGATTTCCAGTGGAACTGGATCCTCCGTTCACCGAGAGAGTCACTTGGGCTCCTTGGCTCAAGTTGTAATAGGTCCCTCCGGGCACCGATTCCAAGGTCAATGTCCGGACCATATAGGTGTACGTCTGTCCCGCAGTGGCCGTTTCCGTAAACGTTGCAGTGTTCAACGGCGACGTTGTCAGTCGGACAAATGGCCCAGTCGGAGAAGCACTTCGATAAACATAATAACCGGCGAGATCATTTTCCGTGGACGGCGACCAAACGAGGGTCACTTTCCCAGAAGCGCTGGAAGCGGAAAGATTTCTCACCGGCTCCACCACGTGGAGGCGAAGCGCAGGATCCCCCATGAGTCCCGTGTGTGTCCCACCAAAGGGTGGCGACCATCCCCATCGAGGGGCACCCGGGGTAAGCGCCGAACCTCCCGGGATTGGTCCATTTTGGGAGGCGCGCACGGAATAACCCACCGTCTCCCCCATGCCCATGTTGTGCATGAAATAGTGGGGAGTTCCGGCCCAAGAACTAGCCAGGGCCAGGGAATCTCCATTGGCATTTCCGGCCAATACAGCCCGCATCAAATTATTCGGAGAGTCCCAGTCCCCAAAGTAACTTCCAAACATTCCCATGAAGACCACCCGATTCGGTTTGGTCCCAAAATCCGTGGTAGTACCCAGGCCGGAAGTAGACTCATAGGTCGAATATCCTCCGCTATACCCGATCAAATAATTCTTCCCACCAGCATAATTGGTGGAGAACCACTGACCCGACGGCGCGACGTCGATGGGCACCATGGGCGGACGTCCCATCGTGGAGTACGACCAACCCCACGGCGTAAGCCCGGTCATCCAAGCGGTCAATGCATCGTAGACCAACGTCCGCCTCTGAATTCCAGCGTAGACTCCAATCTTGAACCGGTAGGCATGCGCCTTCGCCAGATAGCGACGCATCAAATCCACTTCCGTGTACGCCGTGGAAGGTGCCTTGGTCAAACCCGAGAGGTCCACCCGACCGACCGCAAGTTCAAGAGGGCTGGGAAATAGGGACTGGTCGAACTTTCCATCCCTAGGAACGTTATGATTCCTGGGATTGCTGGCACCCACGTTGTTAACCGAAACATCGGTCCAAATACCATCCATGTCACCATAGTACCCGTCCGCCGACCAGGCACCTGCATGGTTGGAATGACCGTCGGGCGCATTATTTCCGGAATAAGGAACGGGAACATGCCCCAGCAGGTAAACCATGCGAACATTATCAGGGTCCGCGTTGTAAGCGGACTGGATCAGCGCCTTGACCGAAGGAACTGTCGCATCTCTCGCCACCGGGATTCGAACAACCTTCCAACCGTCCCCGACGAGATCTTGTTCCAATTGGGCGATCTCGGCGGCCAATGCCGGCGCCAGAGTCTGGTCCAGCACCAGCAACAGCGTCCCCCGGTCTTCAATCGCAGGAACACGGACTCCGGCACTGAGGTATCCCATCGCCGTCTGCGGCATGACCGTGGCCGGGGTCGCATTCAACGTCCGCTCGAGCCAGTATTCGTACTCCACCCCGATTTCGGCGGTCGGATCCGAATAGGCGGTCGTCGTCAAACCGAGTTCAGCCAACGTAACCCAGTTATTCTCCCCTTTCAGCCGGCGATGGATTCGCTGAGCCGTAATATTTCCCTGAAGACGCTGGCTCCATGACAACCGAATATACGGAGCGGTGGGTGAAATTGTGGCTCCGAGATCCACCACGAAATCTGATGGTCCCGGTACCTGCGCTTCAAGACGTAAACTCGACTCCAAAACCAACAATCCGATCAGGGCTGATAGGAGCCCGGCGAGAAAACCGCGTCGAAAAGAATGACCCAGCAAGCAAATCATAATGGAGAGGGAAAAAACCTGAAAGGTCGAATCCGACCTGAACTACGTTTCCTCTGGGCTGCCTGCTCTGGGTTGAAATCGGGAAGCAAAAAGGCGCCCATTTCCGGGCCTAGACTCGAGTAAGCCACCACCGAACGCCGATTCACTTCGATCAAAAGTTGCATTTTCTGGACACTATTTGCCCGCGGAATCCTGCAACGGATCCGGAGCCGACGGAGGCAGGAAACGACCCCGCCATACTGGGACTAGCAATTCACAAGACAGGTCACCGGATTTGGACATCGGAGTCCAAGCCCTGCGGGTTTCCGACTCTCATCCCACCAACGAACGGGAGGACTTGCAGAAGGGAATCCAAACGAACGATTTGTCCCACAGGACATTCCACGTATCAATAAAAATGTTTTCCAGATCCTAGGCCGGTTTGATGAACCCCAAGGCGGGAAGGGCGGAGAAATTTCCGACGTTGGGCAGGACGTAATTCATGCTCCCCCCCGGAACTCCAAACCATTGCAGGAGTTCCAAAAAGTACTTGTCAATCGGTGTGGTCGGAAGCATTCGACCGCCGCGCCCCACGTCGTCTGGCCCATTCAAAGCCAAATCCGGATATGTCCCGAAAATTTTCCCGCCGTCAATCGGCCCGCCGAAAACAAACGCGTTACCGCCCCATGCATGGTCGCTTCCGCGGCCGTTCGACCTCAGGGTCCGCCCGAAGTCTGACGCCGTAAAGGTGATCACGTCGTTAGACAAGCCTAGCAACTCCAGAGCGTATTGGAACGCCCCGATTGCCGTATCAAGGGTCGAAAGCATTCCCGCGTGAGTATCCAACAATTCCCCGTGGTGATCCCACCCTCCCATGTTGACAAAAAACGTCTGCCTGCTGAGACCGAGCTGACTGCTGATCTTGATCGTCCGAGCCACGGTTTTCAGCGTCATCGCTAAAGGATTAGCCGCCGGGAAAAGCGCGTCCACCGTCGCTCCGAGCGACGCTCCGGTAGAGTCGAACTGTTGCTGAAAATACTGCTGTGCCTCGTCACTGGATTTCGTAATTTTGGAAAAGCTTTCGACCAGCAGGTTGGAATAATGCTGCTCCAGCGTGCTCCGAAGGACGCCATTCTTGAGTTGGAGCGGATTGACCGCCGCCCCTCCCGAGTCCGCCGCGAATGTCAATGAACCGTTCGGGGTAATCGCGAAGGGTTGCGTCTGATTGCCCACCTGCAGGACGTTGTTGCCGTTAAGCGAAATGCTCATGGAAATCCCTCCTTGGTTGTTGGCCGAATTCAGGATATCCGATGCCCTTCCTGCCCATCCGGTCAAATGCCCCAACCCCTGGGGAACTGCGGTCTGCCACTGCTCCGCCTGATCCGAATGCGAAAATAGTGACCGTGGCACCGGCAAGGCGACGTTACTGCCCTGTTCCCACGCGTTGTACTGGGACTTCGTGATGGGCTGGACCAGGGTCCCCACGTTTGCCACAAACGCGAGTCGCTGTTTCCCGGAAAACCGTGCTCCCGTTCCATTCACCATGTCCCGAATTTGGGGACACGACGGATGCAGGCCATACCCTCCAAGCGGAGACGCAAGTGGTAGCAGCGAAGACTGCGCCAAGGCCAACCCTCCCTCCGTCCCCGCCAACCCGCGTGAGATCGAATAAGAGGAATAGCGAGAATCATTGGGCACTAAAAAATTGAAAGAATCCATTCCCCCATTGAGAAAAAGGCATACCAGCGCTTTTCGACCTGGTGCGGTCTGAGCGGTCAGGCTGTTTGCCAGCTTCAGGTTGAGTAACGTATTCAACAAAGCCCCGGAACCCACAGCCGCACAATTGAGCTGCCGCAAGAATCCGCGACGAGAGAGGGAATTCATAAGCAAGAGATTCGTTTGGAGACTACCTCTGGATCGCTCCTTCGGGACATGAGGTTGCCAAAAAAACGGCGAGACGAACGCGCATCGCACGTTCGTAATTCGGAAGCTGGACCAGCGCGTCCTGAATCAGGCCCCGAGTCATCGCCGACATCTGTCCGCCACAGAAAAGAAGATTCAACTCGTCCAGCAGGGCACCGGTGTCACCCGCAATGGCAATCAATTCCGTGAAATCGGGCTGAAACTGATAACTCCCAAAATAGAAAATCCCGTTGTCGATCATGTCCCAAAGACGGTTTGGAAACGCAATGCTCGAATAACTGTCAGTGATCTGAAACACCGGACCCAAGAGACCGTTATCCGACATCAGCCCGGGAGGTTGGTAATTGGGTCGGAAGAAATTGAACACTGTGGGGGAATTGACCGGCTCCTGAAGGGCAGCATCCATAAACTGTCCGAAATCCCACCAAAGCAGATTATCAAAACGGTCCATTTTCGCCACCCGAGCCAAGGCCATCGCCCGATACACCGGTTCCTTGAGTCGACCATAAGAGGGGCGTGCCGAGGCGCGCTGAACATCGCGGGCCTCCGGATCCAAGAGGATGGCGCGAACCACTGCACCGAGGTTGCCCCGGCGACCCGACCCGTCGTTTGAAAACACGCTAGAAATACGCGACACATAGGCCGGAGAGGGATTTGCAGTAACCAGAAACTGGATGAGCTGCGTACCGAGGAATGGTCCTAGATTTGGGTGGTCAATCAAACTCCGGAGGGCGTCCTCGACATCCCGCTCCCCATTCACGCGACTCGGATTCCGAGCCGGGATGACGTAACCCTTAAGTAGGGTTTTCGCGTCAAAGTCGTGATGATCCGGCCACATCTCCATTGGAATGTTAAAATCCTCGTCATTCACGCCGCCCCGCCCCCAATACATGCCCCCGTACCAAAGTCCGGTGAAGACGCGGGCAAATTCCGTGATCTCCCGGGTGCCATAGGTCGGAATGGGCTGCCCCAGTGAATTCAAAACCCGCGTGCCATCAGGATTCAGTTCCCAAAGTCCAATGGTGAACAACTGCTGGACTTCGCGAGCATAATTCTCGTCGGGATACTGGTTGACCTCCGGAGCTGCTTTATCGTTTCCGAGGTGGCTGAGGTATACCCCCATTGCCGGATGAAAGGTCACTTCCCGAAGAAGATCGTAATAGTTTCCAAAAGCATTCCGGACCAGAACATCATAGAAGCTTCCGACTGCCTGCGGACGGAAAGTGAACTGGTCGTGGCGCCTTGAAATGACCAGAATCTGACTCAGGGCAAATGCGACTCTTTGCCGAAGCTGATCGGGACCGCCAATCGCGGCGCGTGCAAAGCTCGTCGAAAGGTTCGAGGACCGCACAATCTCACCGGATGCATTGTAGCTATATGTGAGATCCGTCCGCGGGCCGTAATAGTCCTTTACTATACCACTGAGATAGGGAAGTTGAAAGCTGGGGGGCTGCCGGTTGATCTGGTCATCGATCCATCCGGCAAAGCCCATCTTCTGAACTCGATCCAAGTCCCTCGGAGTGGGTCCAAACGTAGCCTGCTCGAGGAAGCGCGCCGCTTGAAGTCGCGATACCATTTGTCCCGCTGCGGTGGAACCTGCCCGGAACTGCTCCACGTACCTCAAATAATCCCCGGAAACCTTGCTTACAATGGAACCGTCCGCAGCAATGACCCTCATGGAGGAACGACTGCTGTCTTCTCGATCTGGGTCAGTTCCCAGCACCCGTTCTGTCCAATCACTGAGCCCGTCAGCATCGGAATCGATGTCAACTGTATCCACCCGATAGAGCTCCGAGGAAACCAGATCGAGACGATTGGACAATACCACGCGTGAAATCCCACCGATGGTCAGAGGGGGCGAGGTGTACTCGACCCAGGGGTTTCCTCCGGAACTCCAAAACAAGGTTTGTTTCTTTCCGGGTTGATTCGGCCAACTTAGGATCACGTCAGGAGCCTGCGGCGTAAACGTAAGTGATATCTTGGAATTGGCATCAAAGGGATCGGTTCCCCAAAGTGCTTCTTGGAAATTGGTGAGACCATCGCCGTCGGCATCACCTGAAGGCAGGAGGTTAAATGCGGAATATCGCACCTCCCACGAATCAGGAAAGCCGTCGCCGTCCAAATCCTCACCGCTCGGCAGGGTGGCGCCAGCGAATTGGGGGCGACTTGAAGAATCCAAGGGGTTTGAACGCTCTGCGACTTCGACTCCGTCTGAAATTCGATCTCCGTCGGTATCCGGCCTGGAGGGATTGGTCCCGTGGATCCACTCCTCGAGAGTGTTCAAGCCATCTCCGTCCCGATCTTCGACGGCGTCGCTTGGAGAATTCTTATCGTATCCATTGGCAACCTCCCAAGCATCAGGAATCCCGTCCTTGTCGGTGTCCCGAAACTGCGCGAATCGTGGGAAAGAGACGAGACTTGTCGGTGTGAAATAGAGCGAAACCCCCGTGTGAACGTCGAGAATGGCACGATCCCGGATCCCATCGCCATCCATCCATGTGGCGGTTCCCAAATCGACCGGGGACGCCGCCACACAATTCAGAAATGTACGGAAGACGACTTGCTTATTTCTCGTCTGATTGCGCAGTTCAAACGTCAAAGTCCAAGAGTTGCCAGTCCCGCGTACGGCAACCATTCGGAACTGAAGGCGGTCCGAAACATCCCCCGGTCCGTATCCACTGAAACCGAGATCTGGGGCCAGGTCCGGCACCCGAGTCCCTGTGGGTGCGTCTCTTAATCCTACCCCCGGTCTCCCAGGTGCGCTGAAGGCTCCCGGGGCTTCTGAAGAAAACAAGTAACTCAGCACGCCTCGATAGGACCTGAGGCCCATCGCCATGGAACGAAGGTCCGCCCCGCTGGTGTTCCGAACTCCAAACGTGATCAGGCTATCCTCATTTAGATCGTCCGGGGAGAGCGCTCCGACGCCGTGATCCCAAACCAACTGAACATTTTCCAGATTCCATTCCCACTTGGGAGTCGTCCCGGTATATTTTGGAGTCCAACCGGTGAACGTGGGCGACGAAGCTTCATTGAATCCAGGGTCGCTTCGGAAACGAACCTCATCGGAGTCAGAGACACTGTCGCCGTCCGTGTCCACCAAGTTTGGGTTCGACGGCAGTGCACCGAAGGATTCTTCGCCATCCAAGAGCCCGTCACCATCACTGTCAGGGCGAAGCACATTTGCCGCCGACTCATTACCATCAATAACGCCGTCGCCGTCAGTGTCCGCCTTGCGAGGATCACTTCCCCGCTGAAATTCCTGGAGGTTCGATAACCCGTCCCCATCAGTGTCCGCCGCGGCCAGCGCCGTGGATCCGGGCTGAAGTCCATTCTTCACCTCCCACCAATCGGGGATTCCGGAAAGATCCCCATCCAAGCGCGAATCGACAATTTGGATGGCATGAATTCCGAGCGCGTAACCCGAAATGTTCGAAACGTTGACCGTAACGTTGGGACTGGTGAGATTCGAATAACGGACCAGATTACCCTTCCTATAGGTGGTTCCCGGGGGAATTTCGATGAACTCCTTTTGAGGCGACGAGGACTGGGTCACAAAAAGCCGATCCGTGGTCGGGTCATTACCGAGACGGACCCTTCCGCGGTAGCCGTCCGAAAACCCGCCTACCACCACGTATAGGTCATACTGGGCAAATGGAACATTGGTCACTGTCAGGGACACCGGATTGGCCGTCGACGCCCGCAGGAACCCATTCATGAGCACCTGATCCGCCGAACCCTTATTTCGGCTACTCTCAGTCGCGAGAGAGGTCCACCCGATCTTCATATTGGGCAGCACCACCCCGTCGCATCGCACCAGTTGACCGGCCAGCGGCTGGGCAATATCGGCGGTGCTCCCACTCGGCACATTATAGACACGCATCGGACGCGTATCATTCCATCGAAATTGAGGAATGACTCCGGCGAGGGAATTGGTGCTCAGCCCACCTTCCGGATCGGTGTCCGAGACGAAATGGATTCCCACTGCTCCCCGAAACAGGGACGGCTTCTGTGAAGCGTTGGTCGGACTGGTTCCCATTCTCCGCTCCAGAATATCCCATGCCCCGTCCCCGTCGGTGTCCGCGAGGAGCGGGGACGAAGACGGGGACCCATTCACTTCGTCCCCGTCTGAGATTCCATCCTTATCGGTATCGGGTGATAACGGATCGGTGCCCAAAGCCCTCTCCTGCCCATCACTGAGGCCATCTCCGTCGGTATCCCACCGATTGGGATCCGTCGAATTCACTCCCTGGTTATATTCCTGGAGCGCGGTCAGTCCGTCTCCGTCCCGGTCGCTTGCGGCATCGGCCGCGTTCGAATCACTCAGGTGATTGTCCACCTCCCAAGTGGCAGGAAGTCGGTCATTGTCATTGTCCGCAAGCCCTGTGACATCCGCTTCAAGGCGGACGAAATTGAACCCAATCCAATAGGACACCCCGGTAACCGCAGGCCCGACCCGGACAAATTCAATGGTATTCGGTCCGGCCTTCGCCACCGAGTTCGAGGCCATAAAATCAAGGGAGACGCGCGTCGGCGAGGAAACCCGGTTGGAGTACAGAAGTGTTGTTGCTCCCGCTGCGTTCCTAAGGCGCACCACGATGTCATGGTCTCCGAACGAGGTTGTGCCGGAACCCGACACGGTTGCCGCCGCCGAAGGAAATTCGAAGACGAGGCGCAACGGAGTTGCCGGTGCCACCTGGGAACTGGTCAGGAAAAAATGAATCCGATTCGACGGATCTCCCCGGGTCAAGGCACGTTCCCAAGCGGAGGACGGTTCAGAAAACGGAACCGAGAGAGGAGTCGTGAGACCGTTAAACCCGGAGGGAAAGACTCCAGTGAAATAAAAATCGTCGTCTGCGCCGGGATTGGAGGACGCGCTATAGAGTGGGTCTCCGGGAACCCGTGTCACAGCCCCCGGAGCCGGGTCTTGCAGATTATTCTGCGAGGAAAACTCCCCCATCGGATTGTAGGAACCCAGAAGAGGATTGTCCTCCACCCCAACCTGCCACACAGGCTGAAATTCGGCATAAACCGAGTTCAGAAAAAGGGTGCCTGCCAGCGCGAGTCGCGCGCACCTAGCGACCATCTTGAACATCCGAAAACGACCCCCAAGCCGAAATCTCCTGCTTCAAGGCAGGAAATTTCTAATCGGCAAAAATGTCTCGGCGGGGTTGGTCACCGCCGAAAGATTTAGCTGCGAGTCTTTCTAGAAGCGAGTGCTTTTTTAATTTTTTTGAATAGGAGACGACTACTTCCCCTTCAGGCTCGGCTTGAGTCATCCGAATCTCACTCTTCGGAATTTAGACCTCCGGGTATTCGACCGTTGACCATCCACGGGAGGGATTCCAGTTTTGCCGCCGCGCGACGGAATGAAGACGATCCTGTTTGTCTGCACCGGTAACACCTGCCGCTCCCCTATGGCAGAGGCCTTGGCGCGTCGTGCCCTCGGGAACAACGGAACCTGGCAGGTGCTTTCAGCGGGCATAGGGGCGATCAACGGACAGCCTCCCAGTCCTCACGCGGTGCGTGCCATGCGGGATGCAGGTCTCGACATCTCGCGCCACCGTTCCCAGATGCTCACCGGCCGCCTCGTTCGGGAGGCGGACATCATCTGTGCGTTGACGCACGGTCATTTGGAAGGGGTGCAGTACCTTTATCCTGACGCCGCCGGCAAGGTGTTCCTGCTAGGCGGCTTTGAGGGGGCCACGCCGGAAGACGGATGGGACGTTGCGGATCCCATTGGCGGGCCACTTGAGGGATACCTTTCGTGCCGCGATCAGATTTCCCGAGGAATCAAAGCTTTGATGGCCCATCTCCAGCGTCACCCCAACGATCCTCCCTCCAAGACCACCACGATCGCGATCGGCTCCGATCACGCTGGATTTCCGCTAAAGCAGATCCTGTTAGAGGACCTGAAGCGGCGCGGGATTCCGGTCCACGATGCCGGCACGCATTCCACCGAATCGACGGACTACCCGGATTACGCCCACGCCGTCGCCCACGTCGTTACCGAAGGACGGGCCGACTTCGGCATCCTCTGTTGTTCCACCGGCATCGGAATGAGCATGGCGGCCAACAAGGTTCCGGGCATTCGCGCCGCCTTGGTGGTCAATCCGGAGACCGCCGCCCTGACTCGCGAGCACAATAATGCCAACGTGCTCTGTCTGGGGGCGCGGACCAGCAGTCCTGCCCAGGCCCTCCAGATTCTGGATTCCTTTTTGCGCGCCGAGTTTGCCGGCGGACGCCACGAGCGGCGCGTGAAGAAGATCGAAGACGACATGCATCCCGAACTCACCCTTGAATCGGTGGACCCCGCCGTTGCGGAGGTCATCGCCAACGAACGTCGCCGTCAGCAGGAGAACATCGAGCTGATTGCCTCCGAAAACTTCACCAGCCGAGCCGTCATGGCCGCGCAAGGAAGCGTACTCACCAACAAGTACGCGGAAGGTTACCCGGGACGCCGATGGTATGGCGGATGTGAGTTCGTTGACGTCGTGGAACAACTGGCGATCGACCGCGCCAAACAGGTCTTCGGAGCCGAGCACGCGAATGTCCAGCCCCACTCCGGATCGGGCGCCAACATGGCCGTGTACTTCGCGACCCTCCGACCCGGCGACAAGCTGCTGACCATGGACCTGTCCCATGGGGGACATCTCACCCACGGCAACAAGGCGAACTTCTCGGGCAAATTCTTCGAGATCGTCCACTACGGCGTCCGGAAGGAGGACGAACGCATCGACTACGATCAACTCGCGGCCATGGCACGCGAGCACCGCCCCAAGATGATCACCGTCGGCGCCTCCGCCTATTCCCGGGTGATTGATTTCGAACGCATGGGACAAATCGCGAAGGAGGTCGGCGCCCTCCTGCTGGCCGATATCGCGCACATCGCCGGATTGGTGGCGGCCGGAATCCATCCAAGCCCGGTGCCCCACGCGGACTTCGTCACCACCACCACGCACAAAACCCTCCGCGGCCCCCGTGGCGGACTCATTCTTTGTCGTGCACAACACGCCAAGGCCATCGATTCGCAGGCATTTCCAGGCATTCAGGGCGGACCTTTGATGCACGTGATCGCCGCGAAGGCGGTCTGCTTCCAGGAGGCGCTGCAACCCACATTCCGAACCTATCAGGAACAGATCGTGGCCAACGCCCGTGCACTCGCCGAAGGCATGACCCGCAATGGATTCCGCCTGGTGTCCGGAGGCACCGAAAACCACCTTATGTTGGTGGACGTCGGATCCCGCGGCCTGACCGGGAAGCAGTCCCAACTCGCCCTCGACGAGGCGGGAATCACCACCAACAAGAACACGATTCCCTTCGAGACCCGCTCGCCTTTCGAAGCCTCGGGAATCCGGCTGGGAACTCCTGCCGTGACGACGCGCGGCATGAAGGAAACCGAGATGGCCGCCATCGCCGACATGATCAGCGAGGTTCTTCTGGACGTGGCCAACTCGGCCACCGCCCACCGAGTCCGGGACCGGGTCAGAGCCCTCACGGCGCGATTCCCCCTTCCTTACTGACCCGCGGGCCTTCGGGCTTCCAGAGCCCAAGAATGCATTCCATTCATGGAACCCACCGGGTCCATGAGAACCCTGAACCGCGATCCTGAGGGATTACTGGACTTGGGACTTGAACCGGGAACCCGGATGACCGTGCAATCAGCCCGTGCTGCAGCGGTATTCGCCCGAGGCCTTCTTCGACGAGATGTTCACGCCAGACGGGGAGGTCCGTCCCCACTACCGGCGTTTCCAGCAATGCTTCGCCCCCCTTCCCCGGGAGGACTTTGACCAGAAACGTCAGGCGGTGGACCTCGCCTTCCTGCGCCAGGGAATCACCTTCAACGTTTACGGCGATTCCCAGGGCGCTGAGCGCATTTTCCCATTCGATCTGGTTCCCAGGATCATCCCGGCGCGCGAATGGGAATTGCTCGAACGGGGCCTCGTTCAGCGCATCACCGCGCTGAACCTGTTTCTTCACGACATCTACCACGACCAGCGGATCCTGAAGGACGGGGTCATCCCGCCCATGTACGTGCTTTCCGGAAAGCACTTCCGCCGGGAGTTCATCAATTTCAACGTCCCCAAGGACATTTACATTCACGTCTGTGGATCCGATCTGATCCGGGGCGACGATGGCCGCTATCTGGTATTGGAGGACAACGCCCGATGCCCTTCGGGCGTCAGCTACGTTCTAGAAAACCGCGGCGCCATGAAGCGGACATTCCCGGCGATGTTCGAGCAGGTCGGGGTTCAACCCGTGGAGCATTACCCACAGGAACTGCTCCGGATGCTGCAATACATCGCGCCCGCGGGGGTGGCGGATCCGACGGTCGTCCTGCTGACTCCGGGCGCCTACAACAGCGCGTACTTTGAACACACCTATCTTGCCCGGCAGATGGGCATCGAGATTGTCGAGGGACGCGACCTCGTCGTGCGGGACTCGCGGGTGTACATGCGGACGACGCAGGGACTCCAGCCCGTGCATGTGATCTACCGCCGGATCGACGATGATTTCATCGACCCGACGGTGTTCCGACGGGACTCCATGCTCGGGGTCCCGGGCCTCGTCAACGCCTACCGCTCGGGCAACGTCTCCCTTGCGAATTCCATCGGCACCGGCATCGCCGATGACAAGGTGATGTACTATTTCGTACCCCGGATGATCCGGTACTACCTCGATCAGGAACCCCTCATCGACAACGTGCCGACCTACCTGGCCAATGAGGAGGCCGACCGGAAGTACATTTTGGAAAACCTCTCAAAACTGGTGGTGAAGGCGGCCAACGAATCCGGGGGGTACGGCATGCTCATGGGCCCCAAGGCCAGCACCTCGGAAATCGAGGAGTTCCGTAAAAAGATCGAGTCGGACCCGCGAAACTACATCGCCCAGCCGATGATTTCGCTGTCGCGGCATCCCACGCACATCACCGACGGGGAATTCGAGGGCCGCCATGTCGACCTGCGTCCGTTCATCCTCTACGGAGAGAAGATCGTCATCGTCCCGGGCGGCCTCACCCGAGTAGCCCTCCGCAAGGGTTCCCTCGTCGTCAACTCCTCCCAGGGCGGAGGCAGCAAGGACACCTGGGTGCTGTACGGCGACGAATAACCCCAGACCGCACCCACCGCCCATCGCATTGTCCGAAGGTCCTGAATCATGCTGAGCCGAGTCGCCAACTGCCTGTACTGGATGTCCCGTCACACGGAGCGCGCCGAAAACATCGCACGCCTCGTGGACACCAATCTCCAGCTGCTCCTCGATTTCCGGAATCTCGACGAGGAGCGGGTCTCGCAACACTGGCTCCCCATTGTCCAGGCCACCGGCGACGAGGCGGCGTTTTTCCAACTTCACTCCAAGGCAACCGGTGAATCCGTCACCGAATTCCTGATCTTCCAACAGGAGAATCCGAACTCGCTGGTACAATCCATCTGCCAGGCGCGGGAGAACGCCCGGATGGTCCGGGACCAGATCACCTTCGAACTGTGGGAGGAACTGAACCGGCTCTACCTGTTCGTGACCTCGCCGGAGGCCCGCCAAGTGTGGCGCCGCAGTCCCAGCTATTTCTTCGAGCAGATCAAGGCGAGCTCCCTCCAGATGATCGGGATCACCTATGCCACGCTCCTGCACAACCAGGGCTGGCATTTCACCCAGATCGGGAAGTTCCTGGAGCGGGCGGATAAAACCTCGCGCATCCTGGACGTCCGCCACCAGACCCTTCCCGAACGCGGAGTTCCCGCGGCGATCAGCCAGGCGGAGGCCCTCGAGTGGTCCGCCGTGCTCCGGTCCTGCAGCGCCTGGGATGCCTACAAATCGATCCACGGCGCCGAGGTCCATCCGAAACCCGTCACTGAGTTTCTGCTCTTTAACGAGGATTTCCCGCGCTCGGTTCGTTTCTGCGCAGGGGAACTCAATACGGCCCTGCGCCGCATTTCCGGGGTTGCCGAGGGACGATTTGTGAATGACGCGGAGAAGCTCGCCGGACGCCTCCTCGCAGAGCTGCAGTTCAGCACGGTGGACGAAATCTTCAGCCGTGGACTGCACCGCTACCTCGACGAGCTCCAGCTGAAGCTCAACTCCATCGGGGACGCCCTCTTCAGTTCCTACTTTTTCCTGTCGTTCGCCGGCTTTGACGAAGAGCAGTTCGTCCAGCAGGAGGAACAACAGCAGCAGGTCCGTCGTTGACCGCGGCTCCGCCGCGGTGTGTCTCCGTCGCCCGTGGATCACGGGCTCCCACTCCATGAAACGCATCGGAATCCTCACCGCAGGGGGCGACACCCCGGCCCTCAACGCCACCATCGCCGGCGCCGTCGTCCGAGCCAACCAGCTCCGCGTTGAAATCGTCGGGCTCATCAAGGGCTTCAACAGCCTTTTCAACCCGCGCGTTCCACACCTATTTCTCAATCCCTTGTTCCAGGAAATCCCCGAGCTGGATCCCACCAAGGGAGGGACGCTTCTTGGTTCCTCCCGGGACTTTGTGGATCCCGGGCACACGGAAAAACTGGATGAGATTGCCGGGCGCCTCCGCCAACTCGGGATCGAAGGCCTGATCTGCGTCGGAGGCGACGGGACCTTGAACGGACTCCAACCGCTGGCCGACCGGCTGCCAACGGTTCTCGCCCCGAAGACCATCGACAATGACCTCGGGCTGAATCACCCCAGCGAACCGGACGAATGGGTGCGGGTTGCGGACACCTCCCGGAAGTCCGGCTTCCGGTACAAGCGAACCGAGTCCCGCGCAGTCTTCGACCTGGATCAGATCGTCAACTACGCCACCCCCGGATACGCCACCGCCGTCTTCGTCTCCGCCAGCGGCGTGGAACGCATCCGCACCACCGCCGAAAGTCATCGCCGCATCGCCATTGTCGAGGTGATGGGACGCCACTCGGGGTACCTGGCCCTCGGCTCCACCTATGGGCGTCCGGACATCGTCCTCGTCCCCGAACACCCGCTGGATCTCGAACGCCTCGTGGAGCGAGTGAAGCACATCTACGACCTGCAGAAGAATGTGGTCATCGTCTGCGGCGAGGGCATCGTGGATGCCCAAGGACGCGAACTGGGCGCGGAATCCAACTCTTCGGATCCCGCCGGGAATCTTGTCCTTAGCGGCGCGGGCGAGGCGCTTCGCGCGAAGCTGATCCAAATGATCGGCGACCGCTATTTCCAGCTGTACCGACGCGGGGAGACCGCCCGGGAGGCCATCTTCACCCGTAAAGTGGGCCATACCCAGCGCGGGGGCCGGCCCATCCTGTTCGACCGATTCTATGCCGCCCAACTCGGGGCCCAGGCGGTGGAACTCCTGCTCGATGGACGCAACAACGCGGTGTCCGTGCTGCAATACAGCGCCCGAAAGGGATTCCATGTCGCCGGCTATGACGCCAACCGGTTCCGCGACCGCTGGGGGCTCATCCACGCCCGCTCGATGCACCCGGAGCTGTATGACCCGGTGTTGATGAAGCCCTCAAAGACAGGCATCGACTACCTCATTCCCATCTTCACCGACGCGATTGGCAATGATGACATGGAGCATCTGCGCCAGACGCTCTTCGCCCCCGCAAACCTCACCCAGCCTTACCACTCCATCAACACCGACGTGAACAAGCGGATCCGCTTCCTCGGTGACTCGGCCAAAACCTGATTCGACCTCTTTCTGTCATGCCCATCCACGTCGCGCTGCATCACAAGACGCACTACACGTACGACCGTCCGGTCGGCCACGGGCCCCACGTCGTGCGTCTGCGTCCCGCCCCGCATTGCCGGACCCCAATTCTGAGCTTCTCCCAGAAAATCACCGGAGGAGAACACTTCATCAACTGGCAGCAGGATCCCTTCTCCAACTGGAATGCCCGGCTCGTCTTCCCCGACGCAATGACCGAGCTCTGCATCGAGGTCGAGGTCATCGCCGAGATGTCGGTGTACAACCCCTTCGACTTCTTCCTCGAGGAATCCGCCACCCATTTCCCCTTCACCTACGAACCGGGACTCCGAAAGGACCTCACCCCGTTTCTCGAGGCCTGCCCCCTCACTCCGCCGCTGGAGACGTTCCTCAGGAAGATCCGAACGGAACTGATCGGTCACCCGGCGGATCTGACCCACGCCCCCTCCGCGTCGGGGGTCCACCGCACCGACGTGCACCACGACGGCGGACACTTCCCGCAGTCGCCCGCCCCGGCTGGAACCGGCGACGCCCGGAAACTCCGCACGCTCGACCTCCTCGTCGCCATCAACCAGCGGCTCCAGCGGGACATCCGGTATGTCATTCGCCTGGAACCCGGCGTCCAGACCCCGGAGCAGACGCTGGGCCTTGCCAGCGGATCCTGCCGGGATTCCGGATGGCTGCTCGTTCAGGTGCTGAGGCATCTCGGCTTCGCCGCCCGTTTTGTCAGCGGCTACCTCATCCAACTCACCCCCGACGTGAAGGCCCTCGACGGCCCGAGCGGAACCGAGGTGGATTTCACTGATCTTCACGCCTGGTGCGAGGTGTACCTGCCCGGCGCCGGTTGGATCGGATTTGATCCCACGTCCGGACTGCTGGCGGGTGAGGGACACATTCCGTTGTCCTGCACTCCCGAACCCTCGAGCGCCGCCCCTGTGACCGGTGCGGTCGACGAGTGCAAATCCACCCTGCACCACGAGATGCGCATCCGTCGCATCCACGAATCCCCCCGGGTCACCAAGCCCTACACGGAGGATCAGTGGACCCGGATGGACGCCCTCGGGGCCACCATAGATGCCGATCTGGTCCGGCAGGATGTCCGTCTCACCATGGGCGGGGAACCCACCTTCGTCTCGATCGACGACCCGGACGGACCGGAGTGGAACTTCACCGCGGTCTCCCACAAGAAGCGCATCCTGTCGGGGGAACTCATCCGCCGACTGCGGCGCCAGTTCGCTCCCGGCGCCCTGCTGCACTACGGACAGGGGAAGTGGTACCCGGGAGAACCCCTGCCCAGATGGGCACTAGCCGCCTTCTGGCGCAAGGACGGTGTCCCGGTCTGGCGGGACGACTCCCTGATCGCGGACGAATCCAAGGACTATGGATACGGCATCCGGGAGGCTCGTGTCTGGGCGGACCGCCTGAGTCGGATGCTCGACGTCAACCCGGGTCATCTGCTTCCGGCGCACGAGGACGTCTTTTATTACACGTGGAAGGAGCGCCGCCTCCCGTCAAATGTCACCCCGGAACGGTCCAACCTGAAGGATGCCCAGGAGCGGGAACGACTCGCCCGCGTGTTCCAGAAGGGCCTCGGTGAAACGGTCGGGTACGCCCTGCCCATCCGGTCCGTTGGTGGCGGGCGTTGGGAATCCGGCGCCTGGTTTCTCCGGGATGACGAAATCCTGTGGCTCCTGCCCGGCGACTCCCCGATGGGACTTCGCCTGCCACTGGACTCCATCCCCTGGGTCTCGGAACGGGAATACCCCTGGACGTGGCAGCGCGATCCTTCCGCCGCGTTCCCGCCCCTGCCGGCAGAATTCACTCTCCCGGGAGCACAACGTTTTCTCCGGGGCGAGGCGGCGGCCCGACCCGCGGGGACAAGTCCGGGGGAACGGCGTCAATCCCTCGGAAAACCCGGGGAGGAGCACCGTGAGACCCCGGCTGAATCGGAGACCGGAACCACGCGCCAGCCGATGTCCGGACAAAGCGCCCCGTGGATCATCCGGACCGCGCTTTGCGTCGAACCGCGCCAGGGTCGGCTGCATGTCTTCCTTCCCCCAGTGGCCACCACCGAGGATTACCTGCAATTGGTGACGGCGCTGGAAGCCACCGCCCGCGAGACCGGCCTTCCCGTGATTGTCGAAGGGGAACCGCCCCCGCGGGATCCGCGACTGGAGAAGATGGCGGTGACGCCGGATCCGGGCGTCATCGAGGTCAACCTTCACCCCAGCAGTTCGTGGAAGGATCTCGTTCACCGGACCGAAGTGCTCTACGAGGAGGCGCGCCAAACCCGACTGGGAACGGAAAAGTTCATGCTCGACGGACGCCACACCGGCACCGGCGGCGGAAACCACATTCTCATCGGCGGCGCGACCACCGGGGATTCCCCGGTTCTGCGGCGCCCCGACCTGCTGCGATCCCTGCTGTCCTACTGGCAGAATCATCCTTCGCTCAGCTGGCTGTTCAGCGGCCTGTTCATCGGCCCCACCAGCCAGGCGCCCCGGATCGACGAGGCGCGGCATGACGCCCTCTACGAATTGGAGGTCGCCTTCCAGGAACTGGACCGGCAACGGGAGCAGGGAGGCGGATCGGTTCCTTCCTGGCTGGCGGACCGCCTGTTCCGAAATCTTCTCGTCGACTCCTCGGGCAACACGCACCGCTCGGAGTTCAGCATCGACAAGCTGTTCCCGCCCGAGTCGGCATCCTCGCGCCTCGGCCTCGTGGAGATGCGCGCCTTCGAGATGCCGCCCCATGCCCGGATGAGCCTCGCGCAGCACCTGCTGCTCCGGGGTCTCGTCTCCCGGTTCTGGCGCGAACCGTACCGGCGTCCGCTCATCCGCTGGGGCACCGACCTCCATGACCGGTGGACCCTGCCCCACTTCTGCGAGACCGATTTCCGGGACGTCCTCCGGGAGTTGCGCGACAGCGGCTATCCCTTCGAGTTCGACTGGTTCGCCCCGCACTTCGAATTCCGGTTCCCTCGCATCGGTGAGTTCGCCCAGCGGGACATCCGGGTGGAACTCCGGTCCGCCCTCGAACCGTGGCACGTCCTCGGCGAGGAAGCAGCCGCCGGCGGAACCGTCCGGTATGTGGACAGCTCCCTCGAACGGCTTCAAGTCCGGGTCACCGGTCAGATCGGCGACCGCTTCGCCGTGACGGTCAACGGGCGCCGCCTGCCGCTGCATCCGACCGGAACCAACGGATCGTGCGTCGCCGGGGTGCGATATCGCGCGTGGCAGCCTCCCAACTGCCTCCAACCCACCATCGGAGTCCACACCCCGTTGACCTTCGATCTCCACGACACCTGGAACGGACGCAGCCTCGGGGGTTGCACCTATCACGTCGCCCATCCCGGAGGACGGAACTACGCGACGTTCCCCATCAACGCCTACGAGGCGGAGAGCCGGCGCGCCTGGCCCACTTCCCCGAGATCCACGGACACTCCCAGGGATCCACCGTCCCTGTGCCCCCGCCCCAGAGTCGCGAAGGAGTTTCCCGTTCACGCTCGATCTCCGGCAGGGCGCGTAGTTCCGGCGAACGCGATCCCCTCCGTCGCCGCTTAGCGAAGGCATTTTCCATCGCAATCCCGTGTCCCGGCGGCGGGGGTGTTCCCTCGTGAACACCCTGCGCCCTCTGCTGGGCTTGGGACTATTGACGGGAGGCCGTCTTTGCTCAGGAGGGACGCCGCCGGCCGCTGCGCCGCGGCCCGCAGCCATCTCCGTCAACTGGCCGCGGCCATGACCGGGCGCGCTGCCTGAATTCGGTAACCTCCGCAACCCGGACTGGCGGCGCAGACGCCCCGAACTCCGGCGTCAACTGGCCGACATGTTGGGGCTGGAACCCCTGCCCCCGCGCTGATCTCTGCAGGCGTCCATCACGGGTATCCTGCAACGTCCCGGTTATCGGGTGGAAAAAGTCGTTTTCCAAAGCAGTCCGGGACTTTATGTGACGGGCAACTTCTACGTGCCCCGGGGCAGCTCCGGACCTGTCCCCACGGTCCTCTGCCTGTGCGGCCGGCGTCAAAAATGCGCAGGGCTGGGCCGTGTCAGGATCGGACCCTCTGGTATGCGACCCACGGCTACTGCGTGCTCGCCCTCGACACCCTCGAGTTCGGGGAGGTCGCACGAGATTTCATCACGGCACCCACAATCTATCGCTCCTGAACTGGCCTCCCTCGGCTACCACCCCGCCAGTGCTGTCGAAGTGTGGAACAGCATGCGCGCCCTCGATTGGCTGTCCGCACGCCCGGAAGTGGATTCCCAACGCATCGGCGTCACCGGGATCCGGAGGCGGGGCGATTACGTGAAGGTATCTCACCGCCTTGGATGATCGCGTCGCGGCAGCTATGTCCTCCGTGTTCCACCTTCACCTACGGCTCCCAGGCTGCGCACAGGCTCGCGAGCGGCCAGTGCGATTGCAACTATTACCCGAATGCCTTCGGTTGGGATTTTCCCGTCGTGGCCGCGCTCGTGGCACCACGGCCCCTGCTCATCACCAGCGGTCGTCGGGACACCATTTTCCCACCTGACGGATACCACGAGGTCTACCAGCGCGCCCGGCGCATCTACGAACTGCTCGGAGCCCCGGAACGCATCCGCGAGTTGGACGATGACGTGGGCCACAGCGATCCACCGCAATTTCTCAACGCAAGCCGCGAGTGGATGAATCGTTGGTTCAAGGGAGACCTCGCCCCGGTCACCGGCACGAATTCCCCCGCGCCCGAGAATCCTGAGGCACTGGCGGTCCTGAACAGCATCCCCGGGGATGCCGCCAACTTTCGCGTCCACCGCGAATTCACGCGTCCCGTCACCCTGCGCATCCCGGACTCGCCGGAGGCCTGGAAGCGCCGGCAGGCCGAACTGCCGGCGCTGCTGCGCGACCGGGTGTTCCGCTGGTTTCCAGCCGGGAACCTCCCCTTCGAGACCCACCGGATCGGAGGACCTGCCGGGTGGGCGGGCCGGTATGCCGACGGACGCCAGGTAACGTTCGAGACCGAACCGGGCGTTCGCCTCTACGCCCAGGTTTTCAGCGCGGCCACGAACGTCACCGGCGCACCGCTGGTGATCCGGGTGAAGGGTCCCGGGGAGAATGTATACAGCAGTGACTTCGACGAAATCACTCCGCTGCTGGGCCGGTGCCACCTCATCATCCTACAACCCCGCTTCACCGAGACCGATCTCCACGCCTCCGAATACACCGACATCGAGCGCACGGCCGCCTGGCTCGGACGCACCATCGCTGGCATGCAGGTCTGGGATGTCCTGCGGACGGTGGAATGGGTCACCACCGAGGAACATCTCCGCCCGGGAAGAATCATTCTCTACGGCCGGCGGGACCAGGGCGCCGTCGTTCTTCATGCGGCCCTGCTGGATTCCCGGATCCACGAAGTCGTCCTCATCGATCCTCCGGCTTCCCACTGGCAAGGTCCCGCCCTGTTGAACGTCCTTCGGGTCACTGACCTGCCCGAGGTGGCTGCCGCACTGGCTCCGCGCCGCATCACCCTCCTGTCGGCCTTTCCTCAAGGATCCGAATTCACCCGGGCCGTCTACAAACTGCGCGGTGCCGGCGGCGAATACCGCCAGGCACCCAGCCTTCCCGAAGCCATTTTTCACTAAAGTGCCCATCGCAGGTTTCCAGCGCCATCCCCTCGAAGACCACCGCGGTGACCGCCCCGCTCTTGCAAGGAACGACCTCCCACGCGAGAAT
>JAXMHR010000009.1:0-225000 GCA_046346705.1 Verrucomicrobiota bacterium
CAGCATTTTCCTCTTTGTTATACTCAAACTCTGCAGCCGATCTTTCCATCGCAACGACCCCTGACCGCATAATTCCATAACCACCTACCACAGCCGCAATCTTGATCCCGCTGCGAATGGGAGCTGTACTGTCAAAGGAGACACCCAACACCTTTGGAATGGCCTCAACAATGCCATCAGAAATATCTTTTGTAAAATCTGCTAGAGCTCCAAGTGCTGCTGCGCTGGATTGGAGCGACTGGATATTATCATTGAAATTCCTGAGCGCCTTCAACTGATCTTCTCCCTGTTGATTGCTTGAGTTAGCCAAATCAACTTTCGCGCTTAGGATCGCGAAGGAACGTCTTATATCATTCAAAAGATAGTCATAATCTCCAACCGCATACGCCAGATCTGCTTCAATTTGAACCATATCAGAAATCAAAGACTGAAGTCGCCCCGGGGCAGCCCGTTCCTCCCAAGTTGACGGAGCCTGGAACGTGTATGCCCGGGCGGTCGCCGGCATGTTGAGTTCCAAAACGCTGTTGTCCGTCAACTGGACACTGGTCCACGACTGAAGGCTGGCGTCCCAATTGGCCACCGCTCTGTTAAAGAAATCGCGAGGATATCCCTCCACCGCCAGGTTCTTAAACTTTTCATTCAGCTTGACCAGGTCCGCCTTGAAGGAGGTGACGGGTATGGAGTAGTTGGTACTCGATGCGGGTACGGTGTCCTTGCTGACCCCCTGGACATCCACGTACATCCAAAGGGAAAGATCCGGCCCCTCATATCCGGGTGGATACGGCTTACCGGTGCCAATCGTCCCCCGATACGGAGTTCCAAAGATTTCGATGAGTCGGTTCCGGAACTCGGTGTCCTGGGCAATGGCTTGCTTTCGGTTGGACTCCACATCCTCTCCAATGCGCCGGAGCTGGTTCTGTTGCTCCGTCGCGTAATCAAATGCCGCCGTCGCATTGTCCACGGCAGCGAAGGCCCGCTCGTAGATCTGCTCGAAATGCGTCAACCCTTGAACGGCGGGTCGCCCAATCTGCGCTGTAGACCCCACATCCACGAAGGTCGGATCAAGATCGAACGGCACCACATCGGGATCGAGCCCGAGAGGATTCAGGCGACCGTTGGCGGTATCGTAGGTGGATTGAATGGATCCCAAGGCGGCCGAGATTCTTCCGATCCCGGCCACCGAGGCACGATCAAGCTTCTGGATGCCGCTGGCCGTTTCCGGTACGGAACCAAGCGTCGGATGATTGGTGTCCACGCTCGGTAGCAGCGCATTGGCCACGACCCAGTCCAACAAGGCCGCCTGGCCGGCGCGACGCGCCCATTCCATGGTGCCCCATGCACGGTTGGTGTCGCCATCCTGGTAGCCCTGCCATTGACCCCAGGGGTCCTCGGTGTAGAGGGCCCGAAGGGACAAACCTACGATTTCAGCACCGGCGTTAGCTCGGGCGCCCGCAAGTTCAGCGAACTTCCGTTCATCGAGGTAATCCACGGGAAGGACGACGTCGGATTGGTTGAACCACTCCGCCCGGGTCTGCCAATTGAAGTTGGGATTTCCGAGAAGTTCATAGTAAGGACGAATCGCGCTAAGATAATGTCCCCAGGCGTCCCCATGCCCCTGCGGGAACTGGATCTGTCCATCCCGCTCATTGATGAAGCCGTCATTGTTGACATCCCGGATGCCATAGTTCATGGCGTAGGCCGCCTCCCCCTCAGCACGGGTGAAGTTCCACGACAGGCGATTATGCACCGGCCAGGCGCGATCTTCGTCCAGTCCACGCAATAGGGCGAGCTCCTCCTCCAGAAGGGAACCAACCTGGTTCTGGAATGCAAAAATCGTGGGTGCCAGTTTTCCGTACTCGGTGCTGGACGTGCCAAATCCGATGGTCGGATCAAATGCGTCGCTCACCGCCTCATCCCCCAGAAGCTTGTAGAGCTGGGAAATCCGCGTAGTACCCAACATCAATGCCGCTGCAATACCCGGCGTATTCACGGGCTGCGTCGCATCAATGCTCAACGCCTTGGCTCGATCAATCACCGTCTGATAGATCTCAAGCAGACCCGCACTCTCGATCACATTCTTGTCAGAGTTCAAGGCGACAGAACCCCTCGGTGGCGGGCCCGCCTGCTGGATCAGACTGGCGTAGGTGGCGGGACTAGGGTTGTTCCGGAAGTCGTTGAAGCGCGCCTCATAGGGAGTCAATCGGTTGAAAACCCGTTTGACCCAGCCTGTGGCGAGTTGGGGACGGAAAGCGGGCTGACCGGCCGAGTTGGTCGTCGGGGATGAATTGGCCGCACCCGCCCAGTCGGACCAACTCTCCTTCCTATCAGTTGGACTATTTGTGTGTCGGTAACGGACGAAGAACAGGTTATCGGCCAGCAACAAGGGGTTGGAGCCCACCAGATCCAACGAGTTTAGAGCCGGGCTGCCATTCGTGCTGCCCTCGGCTCTCCACGACAGCTCGCTGGATCCGGGCGGTAACGGGCCATACAATTTCCAGCGGCCATCCTCCTCACGACTCCACCAGGAGAACGCTATTTCGTCCACGTTGCCACCAAAGTCAGCCGTGTGACGCAGGCTAAGTTTCTCGTCGAACACATTCTCCGACGCGATGGTCTTTATGGAACCTCGGTACAACTCGTCACGAACCACCCGGATAACGTGGAGAGCGACAGGTGCGTCTCCCAAAGAAGCGTGGTTGTTCTCCGCAAGGGTGACATAATTGGTCAGGGGAAGAACTAATTCCGGGTCAAGGAACCGGGGATTGGGAACCAGCGCCAAGCCCGGACCCAGGCCTTGGAGGGGCTCATTCGAAGTCCGGTTTCGCACCGGTGTTCCTCCGAGTCTGTCTTCAAGGTACCATCCAGATTGTACTCCAACGGAGCCTGAAGTCGGCCAGGTACTGATCAGTTTCGGTATCCAGTCCGCCAGGATTGCGGGCCAGTCGATTAAGGATTGGAACCAGCTCTCATCCACCTTCGTCCCTGGAGAGTCCGCGAAGTTGTTCAACTTCAGATTTTGTGAGGATGTTCGGTTCCAGAACGTACACTGATGAAGGAGCTGTGGTAAGATCCGGATCGCCCAGCGTCCGGTCGTTGACATAGCCGCGAAGACCGAGTGCTCCGTTCGTGCCCTGAATTGAGCGAAGGGGATCATAAAAGATCCGGCGCCGCAGCGAGGGTGGCAATTCGTCAAACCGATATTCGGTACCCACCACGGTCACATTCCCTGCCGCTGGCTTTAGACGATCGGCAAGCGTGTCCACAGGCAGACTTATGATTCGTTCCTCCAAGGGCGCGATCACGCGCGCTGTGTAGTTCCCTTTGGAGGCGCTCGACATCAATGGATTCAGTGAATCGAAAACCACTTCTCCCGCCGCCCAACCCACCACCCCGGGAAGTCCCACCGCCTCTGGATGGTCAGCCTTATACTCGCCACCGGCGAACGTTAGCGTCTCTCCAGCCTTGAGCGTCGGAGCGTTGGTGGGCCACGAGGTTAGGAATTCAATTCGGGTTGGGTAGTTTGCATCCTCCATCCGATTCGCGAAGGCACCCCGCACCGAGCCGCGATCAGGGCTGCCCTCCAATATGGGATTCCAAGTCGGCAGCCACGGAACGCAATCCCCGGTGCTCCGGGCCGGGTCCAAAAGCGAGGTCGGATACCAGAAGTCAGGATCCAATCGATAGAAAAGATGTACGTCCAGCACTCCATCTCCAGACACCGCCCAACCCTCACCCTTGTGATCCACAAAGTAGGTCCGCCTTCCTGGACCATTCCGATACACCGTACCATTTGGGACGGATCCAACGGCAAATGGATCAGGAACCGTGTTCGCGCAGATAGACAGGCCGAGGACCAAATTCATTGGGTAGGGTGCGGTCACCCGCTCACCGGCATTCATTTGGTACCGGAAGACATACCGGTTACCCACGGCGCCCGGCAGATCCAAGAGACGCGAGTCCTCTGCATCCGGATCCTCCCGTTCGACGGCATATACCGTCATGCCGATGCTGCCTGTGTCACGATTCCTGTGCTCAACCAGCACGAAGGGATCCGATGTATAGTCACTGGGACGAAGCGTTCCCGGGCGCGACTTGATTAGTCGCTTGGAGACATTCAGGTCGTCCCGAAGTGCAAATGCAGCCGAAATTGGAATTCCAGGCGCGCTCAGCAGCGACGGATAGATGCGTGCGTGCTCTTCATTTGGATTGTATCCCGGCAGGGTTGGATCCGGCTGGCTATAGATAGAAATTCCATCCCAATGCTCTGGATCCAAGGCGCCCTGCAGGCGTCCACCCCAGGTCATCCCCTCCGAACCAAGCCTGCTGGCGATTACAATCCGTTGTAGAGTCCCCGTGCCAGGTCCAACTCCCCCAGGGTGCTCCGGCCAGTGCGGTTCGTAGCGAACAGGTTGATAGGGCCATTCGATTCCCTCCCGAACCTCATACCATGCGACCACCAGCTCATCAAACCGGCCCGGATCGTACCGCTCGTTCACGGGAATGATGGGACCGGTGACGCCACGCGGAGGGTGAATTCGGGCGTTGTAAAGTGCATTGCTCTTCACACCGGGAAGCACATAGGCCGCCCCTTGGAGTGAACGATCAAAAGAACTCTGGAGCGCACTGCCCACAGCGGCGTCGACGGGCCCCTTGGCCAGCGGGCCGTTCCCACCGCTTGGGAAAAGGTTCACCTGCGGCAGGGTCTTCTCGACAACGTAAAGATCCTCCAAGCCGTCGCCATCCAGATCTCCAACTCCCAGTGAACCCAAGCCGATCACACTTCCTGTGGAATTCAGGGTCCGCTCCTCATCTGTACCTGGGGCCCATTGAATAACACCGCCCGTCCCGCCGAATACAACCGGAGAATGACCCGATGCGTCAGGGGGCAGCAGAGCAAAACTCCGGCTGGTGACACCATTGGTCGAGGTATTGAAGGATAGAGCGCCCCCTTTGGCGTCGAGAACCTGGATCTCCCCTGGTCCCTCCCGTCCGCCAACCAGCGCAAGAATCTCCTGTCCGCCATCCCCAAGGACATTCCCGAGCGCGAGCGACGCGATGCGGCTGCCTGTCCCGAAGTGCTCGACTTCCGCGGCAAACAAATCCTTCCCTCCGAGGCCATGGAGAAGATGGATGGCACCATTTTCTTCACCCACCACGAGATCCATTTTCCCGTCACCATCCTGGTCTCCTACCGTCAAGGCAGTCACCGAGCCAACGACTCCAATCCTCGCCGCGAGATTTTCCGACCGCTCGGTTGCAAAAATGGGGCCGGATTTCGCCGGATCGCGGCCCTCGAACCGCAACACCGTTCCGCCACTCGCCACCAAAAGATCCAGTCTCCCCGGATGCGAGAGCTCGACCAACTGCATTGCGACGGGAGGAATTCCAACCGCAACCTCCTCGGGTTCCACGCCCAGGAATGGTTGAGGTCCGCCCCGATTCAAATAAACATAAGCCGTTCCCGCTGACGTCGCGCGAACGAAATCAAGGTCCCCATCACCATCCAAATCTCCCGCAATTCCTGCCGAGTCCAAACGAGTTTCGGCGAGGCTGGAAAGGATCTGCGGTGACTCCCCGAAGCGTCCTCCTCGATGAAGGCGGACTTCTTGACCCAATCCCAAAAGAAGAAGGTCCCTCACGCCGTCCCCATCAAAGTCACCCGGCACCACCACCGTCTCCGATACTACATTGACAGGCATCGGAGTCAGATGAAGCGGATGGGTAAAATCGATCCCTGTCGACACCGGCCCACTCAGCAGCCGCTCCCTCCAGGGAAGATTCCAGGACCCTGTAGCGCGATTCGTCCCGGAAATTCGGTCCAACTCACGGTCCCAATTACGGCTTTCAACTACCCTGACTCGGAGAGCCTCCTGCGTCCGGTTACCAACTGCGGCAACGTCACGAATGGGCGAATCGCTGAACAACAGCACCGATCGCCCGGGCCTCGTCGCGGTAAAGATTCCCCCAGCCGCTGATCCGTCGGACTCGGAATACCTCAATCCCAGAAAAAAACTGCCGTCGGTCGGACTGGCATCCAAAAGCACCCCAGGAGTCCGGGTCAGATGCCGGTAACGGTAGGCATCCGTCCCCGCGCCGTCCGGGTCGGGGAAAAATCCGGAATCAGAATCGGGAATCCGATCTCCAGTAAATCCCGAAACCACCTGAACAACGATCGGATTATCCTTCTGATCTGTAGCCCACTCGAATTGAGTGATACCCGGTCTAACCGGATACAGACGCCGTCCCACGTCATCCCACACCGCCATGTCCTCCACAGTAGAACCCGGAGGGGCATCTACGATGGTCTTGGTTCCAGGCGGAACATTCGGGTCGAGACTCCCCACACCTTCTGCCGCGACCGCCAACGAGACCGAGGCCAGATCCAAAGCACCTCCAATCGCTACATCCTGTCGAAACACCCGATTGTCGAACATCCACATGACTCGTGTTGGACGTCCCAGGTTCGTAACGATGAGAAAGTACCGGTCCCCGCCATCAGTGAGGTGGGTGAGCCGCGGATGGCTCAAGCTACCCTCCAAGCTTGGGAATTCACCGATGCCATTTCGCCACCCGCTCAGCGACCTATTGTTTCCAACGGACCTGCTGCCTATCTGAAGATACGCACCAGCTCGCAACCAATACTCCCCGCTTCCATCACCCCACGATTGGAAACCAATGGAATTCGTCTGAATGAAGGGAAGCCGGTTTGCGCGCTCAGTGGATGCGCTTACGAGGACTCGGTACTGCTTCTCCCACCGATACGTAATCTTCGCAGGTCCCGTCATCGAAAATTGCCTCACCTGGAGCCTCGACAGCAGCGTCGGTTCAATCAAATTAACAGTGACCGACGACTCCACCGATCCGGGCGGCCTCGCAACACCCTCCGAAACATACTGGGCTGCCAGATAACGCGTTCCATACGCGGCCGGATCAAGATCATTCACAATCCCATCAATAAATGCATCCTGTCGAGTCCCTTCCCGAATCCAATGTCTTCCAACAGCAGGGCTGGGGTTACCAAGATTCTCATTTGCTACTCCCACATCAGAAACATAGTTCGCAACCTCAAGAATATGGTCAGTACTCCACTCGGCTTCAATTTCAAGATCAGAATTAAGCGCAAATGAATACCTATTTGCCGCAACCCGATCACCTGTGGTCAAAATGGTAAATCCCTCGGAGATCCGCCGTGTCTTCGCCAGGGACTCATAGTGTGCCTCCGATTCGGGAATCGCGCGGAAGAAGAACGCTCCATTCTCGCTCTGTGCGTGCTCCAAAAACCGTCGGGACGCTTCTGCTGTATGCCCACTCGCATACCCATCCTCCAGAATCGCCCTCGTAAGGGGAGTTCTCACCTCCGGCGGAACTAATTCCGCGAATTGGAGATAGAGACTTCTATTAGTCGCAATTTGATTTGAAAGCTCTGCTGCAATTGCCGCACCAATTTCGTCTGTCGACCCCAAGTAATCATCTCCAAAGTCCGGTACACTTACAAATCGCTGTTGTATCAGGCCGAGGGTAGATTCAGAAAGTAGGGATTGTATCATAATTCCCCATGGGGTCACTTTGGTTCCAACCTCGAATACCAACCTGTATGAATCGAGCAGATCAGACGCAGACACCGACCAATCTTCAGTCCTGTATGGAAGTTGAACGGAACGCCGCTCGTCGAGTTCAAGCCGATTGCTTCTCGTAAGGTAAACTGCTGCCGGAACCACATTAGTCAGCCAACCTCCCCTTGGCATTTCAACTTCAACGGTGCCACCATCTTCCCCCAGCTGTTGAAACCCATTAATAGTTAATGGACCGTACCGAGATTTCACCAGAAGTCGCACTGATTCCAGGTGATCGCCATCAGGTCTTAACACCCCAAGGAACGATTCAACCCTGCGTCCCAGCACCTTCAATGATCTCTTGAGCGAGAGACCACCCAATACCAATTCCGGTTGATTCGGATAGTCTCGACTATCCCCATAGGAGCCGCCATACCAGAGTCGTCCATTTAACTGATCCCAGACCAGCACAGACGGATTTAATTCGTTTGGGGCTGGAACGTTGGCCGGATCCGCAGTGGAACGCAGCCACTTAGGCTTCAATTGAGAATCCAAAGCGGCTACATAAATATTCTTCTGAAGGCTTACTAAGTTGGTTTGCGGATCCGGCTTTTCGGGAAGCCGATCAATATCAGTCCACACACCAAGATATGTTCCACAGTCCCCTGAGACATACACCGAATCATCGCCAACCTCCAGGCGACGAACATTGTTTTTTCTGGTAGAATCATTACTCCTTCTCTGGTCATCATCGAATACTACCCGCGGGTCGGTCGGTAACCTCAGGCCGGTATCCGCCCGAAACTTGGCTACGAAGCCGGCCTTTTGCGTTGCCCTCCGGGCAATAACATCGAGATCAAGATTATCGCCCACTAGAAGGAATGGTTGATTCTCCCATTCATTTCTTTCGAGACTAAAGAACTGCTCGAGAATTCCACCAAGGTATAGAAATCCATTTGAATACTTTAGTGACGACACCCAATGAATTGAAGGATCCCGCGACTCAAAAAATAATCTGCGATCCTCCTTTTGGGCTGGATTATAGCTATAAATCCATGAATCCGAGGGAGATGCTCGTCTGTAGTGATTCAACCCATGAACATTAAAGTACTCAATTGCGCCATCGGGTGAAATTTTCGATAGGAAGACGGCTTGTCTTGCCCAAGTGATAGACCCATTTTTTGGCTGAACTCCACCCTCCCAGGCAATTTGGGATTGCGCACCTACTTGTGTAAATTTGGAATAGATGTTGATTGAATCTCCGACCCCCCCCCTCGAACCGCTATTACGCAGAATTCCCGCCGCATAGAGGTTGCCCGCACCATCCACTTCCATGGTTTCCGTGGAGCAGAGTGTCGCGGGACCGTTCTTTGCTTCCGGACCCCAATCGGCCATGCTACCGGCGACGACGTGCCACTGATAGTTACCCGTTGCATCCAATTTAATAATTACAAGGTTGGCATTGTTTTCCTCACTCTGATTGTCGGCGATGTTTGCCCTACGAATTGTGTTTTGAATCAAACTGCCACCGACCTGAAATTTTTTCGTGAAATCTCCACCGACGTATATTGAGTTATCGCGGGCTACGGCCAGCGTATTGATTTTGGACCAACCTTCCCGGAGTCCTTCGCCAATATGATCCATGACAATATTTTGGCGTACTTGACCAGTGTTTGCGGAAAGGATTTCTATCTGGCCAAAGGCATTGGTGCCGGACCCTCCATATCCGCCCACAAGAAGCTCGTCATTCCGCACGACTGCACACGTGTTCTTGGCGTTTCCTCCAATCCTTGCCCATAGCCACTGACCATTGGAATTTAACTTCGCCACGAAGGGAGTCTGACCAGAAGATTCGAGGGAAATGTTTTCACCAAATCTGGCTCCTCCTACGAATGTTCCCGCAACGTAAATGGAACCTTCTGGGTCAGTAATGGCCAGTTCTACGAGGGCCTTGTCGTTTCCGCGAGGAGCTTGTATTTCTGGAATAATCAATCCAGAGGCAAAAACCGCGTGGGATGACAAAAGGGCCAATACAAATTCCAAAGGTTTTATTAGGCCCGGACGATTGATGTGGTTCTTCATGAGGGCTTTGTGCGATGTCGTGGTGAGACAACCGATGAGGAGATTCTCAAGATCAGTTTGATCCATAGAGCGCGGCTATTGTGTTTGCTCGCGTGAGGTCAATTTTGCCTCGAACCACAAAGTTTTGGAGTCGCCCCCCCTCGATGATTCTGGTGCCGAAGGACTCTTCAAAGGTTCCTTGAAGTCTGTTTTGAGAGGTCTGTTGATCGCTGCCTCCTGGCTCTTGTGTCCCGAGTCTAAGGATCAGGGTCCGATCGATATTCATCCCCTTGCTGTGTGCTGGGTGTTTTGAGTGCCGAAAGGGATTGGTTGGCGAACTGGCCGATGTTTGAAACCTCACCTGGCAGTTCCGGTTTGGGCCCAAAATTCCCTCAAAGGGACGCAGATACCTGGTTCCTTCTGGGGTGTCCCAGTCATAGGCGACAGTCCCGTAGCGCTGAACCATCGGTTTTCCATTCAAACTTTCGGGACGAACCCGGTTGAGTTGGTCGTCCGTAAGAAGGACCTCCCGGAGTGATTTTACTCCGGCATTGGTGATGGCTATGGTCGCCAGCGTGACGTCCTTGAGCAGGCGGGTCGAACCGTCGGCCCCTACATGAATCAGGATCCGGTACGAAGCGGTGTCCTTGGTTGGTGTTGGGATTGGGTTCCCGCCCAATTCGGTGACTTGGTTCAACTTCACCTCACCGATCCAGAGTCCCGGAGGCGCAATTCCGGGCCGAGCTATTTGAGCAGGAAGGGTTCCTGGGAGCAGGAGGAGGAAGACTGAGAGAAGCATTCCCCTGAACGCGGCGGGAACGCGAGGTGGGAAGGCCGCCACAAGCACTAGAGTGCCAGGCGCACGATGGGAGGGAGAGTCATGGCTCATGGGTTTCGGCATGGACAGGAACCCACACTTGGGATCCGGCGGGTTCAGAGATGCAGAGGAGCGCGCGATCTGATGCGACTGCCAAAGCGGACCAGTCCACCCGTAGAAGCACATCTACGGAATCCCGCGGTGAAGTTGCGGGAATCTGGACGGGCGCACTGATGGGTGACCACGAGGCAGCCATGCTTGGGCCCCCGCGCAACATCCAAGCGAGGGGTAGTACTGGACGCGGGTCCTGGACATCACCGAAAACTCTAAGTGTTGTCGCGGAAGACTTCCGGCTGGCGAGGCACACTCCAAGTCCCTCGGTCATCGGCCCAAAATTGAGACCGCCCGCACCTTGGATTCGGACGTCAAGGGTTCCCTGGTAATCGGAGGCTCCGCGGCAATAGACCCAATAGGCTTCGCCCGAGCGAATGGGAGTCGCGTCCGGGTTCCGAATCAGAGTCCAGACACCATTCACCAAGCGCAGGCATCTCAAACCTCCATGGGCTGTCGAGGGTTCAAAATAGTTGGCGAACGTCGGCGGTTGATCCGGGTCCACACTAAAGCCCAAGAGGTTGAAGGAGTCAGCTTGCCACCGGATCCGGCGATATTCGACCCGCCCTGTAAGGTGCCAGGTTGCGAACCGGGATGCGCGGATGAGATACGCCCGATGTCCGGAGATCGCATGCAGGGTTGAGATGGCCGCATCCAACCGGTGTGGAGCATACCAGACGCCCCACCCTTCCTGTTTCCAAGAGGCATCCGAGGGATTGCTCACGGACTCAACTGGCGTGATCCGGGGCCAATAGGTGGCAACAGTCTCGACCGGGAGACCTGCGAACACTGCAGTGGGGGTTGGATCCAATGGATCCACCTCCAAATAGACGGCATTCCAACCCGCCTGGAGCTCAAGCGTCTGGACGCGCGTCACTTCCGCTTGCAGGTTCGTGGCCACTCCCAGCAGGCCGATGACAACGGTGCAGAGACAGACGAGCCGCCAGCACGAGATTCGAACGGAGGTCATTTGCGGTTTTGGAATGGAAGCGGTCGTCGCGGACCGGGCCCTCAAACTTGACTTACGAAATTCCCGGTATGAATCCGCCACGTATTTCGAAATTTTTTTCGGTCCCAGCGCCCCGCCTCCGGGGCGACGGCCGATTTGGATCCACGAAACTTCGGGAATTCGCTCGGTGATTGCGCAGTCTCCGGTCGCGGTGGAAACTCGGCAACTACCGGCGGTAATGATAAAGAAGGCGGCAGGATGGACAGGACTTATGAAGTCCCCATGAATGTTGCCCTCCCAATGGGTGCCAACGAGCGCCCCAATCTTGGCATTCCTTCGGGTAGCGAGTCGGGAGCGGCGCCAATTGGGTCCACGAATACGGAAGCCTGAGCCACTTCAACAAAGCAGCCGTCATCGCGCTCTACCACAACGACCAGCTGGACGCCCCCAATCCCTGGCAACTCCCAGTGGCACTTTAGAACAGAGTCCCTTCGCAGGGTGGGGATCCTGGTCGCATGGAATCCTGCCCTTCGGAGTCCTTCCTTCGCCCCGGTCGCTATTCCTCCGCAGTCACGGTTCCACCGACGGCCCTTCGCCAGATGGAAATCTGGGAATCGTACTCAACCTCACCCCCGGGCCATAGATGCAGTGTAATGCGGTAGCCACCCTTGGGTGAGATCCGTCCCCCCTCCCACCGGGTCGGAGGCTCGGTGGCGATCTCCAGGGCGATGTCGGATTCGGAGCCTCCGGACGGCTTCCATCGCCAGGAATCATCCACCCCGAGAGCAGTACAGGTGGCGGAATGACCGCAGGCCACCACCCGGACCGCAGGGATCACCGCCCCGGTATGGTTGTAGAGGACCACCGAAGACGCGTCGGAACGGAGGAACGCCACCCCGGCTCCCAGCACGAGAACGCCAAACAGAAAGACCGGAATCAGGAACCGTTTTCGCCGCCAGGCGGGTCGATGCTTCATCAAGTCCTCCTCCCCGGTTCCGCATTTCCTGGTCGGACTCCCGCCATGCGCAATACGTCGAGCCGGGCGGAGATCCCAAAAAGAATCATCCAAAGCATGAGGTTTCTTGGCTGGACCAGAACACGTTCCAGAAGGCTTTGGACATAATTGAGGGAGCAACCGGTTCCAATCCCGAGGGCCAGACATCTCAGGAATGAATGAGGGAAGTACAACACCGAACCGAGATTCCGCCAAAGTCCCCCGGCAATCAGAATCAGATACATCACCAACGCAGGCTTCCCCGTCTCGCCCAGCAGCAGATAGTAGTGGCTCTCGACGACGGCGTTCGCCTTGGTTTCGTCCACCTTCATGCCGCGGCCTCGGATCCATTCATAGTAGATGTCCGCATACGGATACGGCGGATTCACCACGAGGGCATAGTTGTTCCAACCGATTCCCAGCGTCCGGTCCTGGGCCATTTGCCGGCATGCCTGGTTCATCACCTCCCGCAGCTCCCCGCTGGCGGCATTCCCGTGGTCATTGAATCGGGCGACAATGGTATCCAGCGACAGCAGGAGTCCCAGCACCCCGACGATGCCCAGGAAACCCGTCACGCCCAGGCGCCGCAGGGTCGGCTTCTCCATCAGGCTCAAACCCAGGATACCCATGGTTCCCCCCGCGAACATGGCCAGCGCCGCGCGGGACAACGTGCTCTGAACAATTGCGGCTGACACCAGGAAGCCCCACAGAACCCAGTTGGATCCGGGAAATGGAGGTCCCAGGGCCGTGGCCAGAAAAACCATCCCGATCAGCACACAATACATGGCGAGGGGATTCTGATGCTCGAAAGTCCCGCGAACCTGGTACATCCCGTCGAGATACTTCATTTTGAGAACCACGAAGAACTGCCAGGTCAGGGTGACCACCATGACCTTGAGGAAGAACTGCAGGTCCGCCTCGGTCCGAAGCACGTTGTAGGAGGCCACCATCAGCACCGAGGCAAACAACATCTTATGCGCCGCCATCAACGTCAGGTTGGGCTGCGGGGCGTTGACGATGGACAGCAGGGAAACCGCGCAATAGGCGAGATAGATTAGGAGTCCCGGGGGAGCCAATCGGAAGATTCGGGGATTCACCGACCGACGCCGGCCCCGCATGGCACCGAAAGCGCCGAAGAGCCAACCCATCCCTGGCGGAAGGAATCCAATCCGAAACCCATCCTCGGCCAGACGCGCCGCGATGAGGGCGAGTGCCAGGGCATGATTGAAGTAGAAATGGTAGCCCTTGGTGTGCCCCCGGTAGCTCTCGATGGACCCAAGCGTGAGCCCCCAGTTTCCCGCGGCCAGGAATCCATTGATGGTCATGAAGCACATCGCCGCAAAGACCCACCGCTGGGCGCCCGGACGATGCTTCATGGCGACACCCGCCAGGGGAGCCACGACAAAAAACAATGGACCGATGATCGCCAGCTTCAGGAGATCTTCGGAGCTCACCGGGTGGGAGACTACGCCATCCCGCGACGAACCCGGAAGGCAAATCCAGCGTGCGATTCTTCTCGACTCACTCACTAACTCACTTTCGCATCCGGGTGTGCAAACACGCCGGCCATGAGCATCCACACTGCCCCGACGCAGATTGCCCCCAAGGTCAGGAAGTCTCCGATCGCCATTCTCGGAGTCCCGTTCGACAACGTGACGATGGACGAGACGGTGGAGATCATTGCCGAGATGATCGCCTCCCGGGAGCCCCATTATCTGGCGACAGCCAACGTCGACTTCGTGGTTCAGGCCTCAGCCGACGTGGAACTACGGCGGATTCTCTTCGACGCCCACCTGGTGCTCTGTGACGGCATGCCTTTGGTCTGGGCTTCCCGGAAACTGGGAAATCCCCTGCCGGGAAGGGTGACCGGATCCGACCTCGTTCCCCGGCTGCTGGCTGAGGCCGAGGTTCGGGGATGGCGGGTCTTCTTCCTGGGGGGAACCGCGGAAAGCGTCCAAAAGGCCGCCGAAAACACCCAACTTCGGCATCCGGCCCTGCAGTTGGTAGGGGCCTACTCTCCCCCGTTCAAGCCGTTGCTGGAAATGGACCACGACGACATCCTTCGTCGCGTCACTCAGGCGCGCCCCGATCTGCTCTTCGTGGCCTTTGGGTGTCCGAAGCAGGAAAAGTGGATCAACATGCATTATCGCAGCCTGGGAGTTCCCGTCAGCGTAGGCGTGGGGGCGACCATTGATTTTCTGGCCGGCACCTTTCGACGCGCCCCGCGCTGGATGCAGCGCACCGGAACAGAATGGCTATTTCGCATGCTGCAGGAACCGCGCCGACTCCTCCGACGATACGGCCACGACTCCGTTGTCTTCAGCCGCGCCATCTTGAATCAGGTAAGGGAACTGCGGGACCGACCAGGCAGGCCCGAGGACCTTCCGCAGAGCACTCCGAGATTGGAACCGGTACGGGCGTCGGACCGGGGTCCCCGGATCGTCTCCGCACCGGTGCGGCTCGATGCAGCCGGAGCTGCGGTGATCCTGAACGATTGGATCGACGCGCTGGGAGCAGGCTCCGTGGTTGTCGACTGCGCCCGAACCACGTTCGTGGACAGCACCGGAGTCGGACTTCTCGTCCGGCTTCGCAAGCGGGCCCGGGAGCTCTCCCGTGAATTCCGCATCGCCGCTGCGCCCCCGCCCATGCTCCGGGCCATGCAACTGATGAAGCTCGATTCGTTTTTCGAATTCGCGCCGGATGTTCCTGCGGCAGTCCGCCAGATTGCAGGCCAACCCGACGGGGCCCCGCCCGCGCGCGTCACCCGGGCCAGCAACGGGAGCGGGGAGCACCTTCAGTGGCAGGGGGACATCACCGCCGCCACGGTCCAGGCCATCTCGGAACCCGCAGAGTCTCGCCTCTCGGCAATACCGCCGGGCACGGAGGTGGTGATTGACCTGAGTGGCGTCCCCTTTGCTGACAGCAGTGGCGTCGGTTTCATGGTCCGACTGAAGAAAAGGGCCTGGCAGCGCGGCGTGAAGGTGACCTACGCCTCCCCCACGGCGGCGGTATCCAACGTTCTTCGGCTCACCCGTCTCGAGGAATACCTTTTGGGACAATTGTCGTGAGAATCGGCTTCAGCACCTCTGTCATCCAGCGGGGCAAGACGGGCATCGCGCAGTACGTCTTCGCCCTGCTCCGTGCGATGGTGCCCCACGCCCGCGACCATGTGTTTCACCTTTTCGTCTTGGAGGAGGACCGGCCCCTGTTCGATTTCGCCGAGGGCTCGATGAAGATCGTCCCTGTTCCCGAGCGGTTTCGTCCTGCGGTCCGAAATATTCTCTGGCACCAGCAGACGTTCCCTGCCCTGGCTCGGAACCTCAAACTGGACGTCGTCCATACTCCGAGCTATCGACGATTACTCTGGCCGCGTCCCTGCGCGCGCGTGGCGACGATTCACGACCTCGCTCCCTTTCACGTCCGGGGAAAGTACGACTGGAAGCGGATGCTCTACGGCCGGGTCGTGGTTCGACAACTCGCCCATCGACAGGAGCAGATTCTTGCGGTCAGTGAAAACACCGCGCGGGATCTCCGCCAATTCTTCGGGGTCGGACCCGAACGGGTCTCCGTGGTCTGGAACGGAATTGACCATACACGCTTCAATCCGGGCGACGCCGAGTCCGCTCGGAGAATGGCGTCGCGTCGCTGGAATCTGGACCGTCCTTATTTTCTCTACGTTTCGCGACTTGAGCATCCGGGAAAGAACCACGTCCGCCTCATCGAGGCGTTCTCCCGATTCAAGGCAACCACTGGATCCGACGCCCTGCTGGCCCTCGGGGGCAGCGACTGGCACGGGGCGGAGGCGATCCATGAAGCCGCCCGGCTCTCCGCTCATGCCGCTGACATCCGATTCCTGGGCTTCGTCGAAGATGCCGTCCTCCCGGACCTGTACCGGGCGGCGCTTGCCTTCACCTACCCGTCCCTGTTCGAAGGATTCGGCTTTCCGCCGGTGGAAGCGATGGCCTGCGCCTGCCCGGTGCTCTGCTCCTCCCGTGGGTCCCTGGCCGAAGTGGTCGGGAACGCCGCGGAAATCGTCGAGCCGGAATCGGTCGAAGGGATCGCCTCGGCCCTTGCGAGGCTGTGGGGGGATGCCGGCCTTCGCCAGAGGTTGATCACCGCGGGACTTCCCAACGCCCAGCGTTTCCGCTGGGATCGCTGCGCGGAACAAACCTTGGAACTCTACGCGCGCGCCGCAGTATCGAATGGAACCCGCTGAGGACCCCATCGCCTTGAACGTTCCATGAACCCCTCCGAGTCCTCTCCCCGTCCACGCCGCCGGCCCGAGCCGGAGCCTGAACCGGAACCGGAGCTTCCCCCTCCGCCGTCGAGCCCGAGCCCGCTGGCGTTCATCCCGTTTGATCCCATCCGGATCCTGATCGCACTGGCGCGAGGCTGGTATTGGATCCTCCTGGCCGGCGTCATCCTCGCCGGGCCCCTGGGGGCACTGGCATGGATCCGCTCCCAAACGAGCTACTCCGCCACCGTGCAATTGATCCGACGGGAACTCCCCAACAGTTTTCGCGTCACCGAAATCGGCGAGGCGTTCAAACCGCGGCAGTTGTCGGTCGCGTCCGTGGTGTCGATCATGCGCTCCCCCAGTCTCCTCGCCCGTGTCGGGGCGGAGGCGCGGCCCCGGATCGGAGCGGCCGTTCTGCTGGACAGCCTCACCATCACACCGGAGAAAAACACCGATCTGATCTCGGTGACCCTCGCCAACGACCAGGGACGAGTTCCCACTGTGGACCTGCTCAACCGCTATGCCCGGGAAGTCGTGGAGCTGACCAGCAGCCTGCAGCAACAGGAGGCCGCCGAATTGGATCGGTTTTTGCGCGACCAGCTCGCCAGAACCGACTCCGAATTCGCCGCCGTAGGCGCAGAGCTGACCGCCTTCAGCAAGGAGACGAGTTTCTACAATGAGGAGAAGGAGGTCGAAGCCTACCTCCGGGACCTCGGAAACATCGAAACCCAGGTCCAGGCCAACCGGGTGGAGACGGAGACCATCCGATTCCGAATTACGGGAATCGAAAAGGAACTCGCCCGCCAGAGCCCCTCCCTCCTCCAGCTCGCCGCAGCACGCAATGAATTGAAGACACTGCTGCTGAGGTACACCGAGTCCAATCCGATCGTGCAGGAGCAGCAGCTCAGGATCCGCAGCCTGGAGGCCGAGGCCCAGTCGGCGACCAATGCTGCGTCCGATTTTCAGCCCGGGGCCAATACCGTCGCCAATTCCCTTTTTGTGGATCTGGTCACCCTTCGCGCGCAACTGGAGGCTCTCCTCCGCCAGGCGGATCCACTTGGGGAACGTAAGACCAATGTGCAGAACCGCCTGACAGCCCTGCCGGAAAAGGCCCTGCGCTATGCCCGTCTCCGCGCCCGGCAGCAATCCCTGGAGTCCGCGCGCGCCTTGCTCGCTGGACGTCAGCGGGAGGCGCAGCTCTTCGCGGAAAATTCCCCCGGATACTACCGTCTGTTCGCCCCGGCGACCCCGGACGACGTCACCATCAGCAGTCGAGGTCGCAAAGTGGTGATCCTCGCCATCGTCGGTTTGGTCCTCGGATGCGGCCTCGGCGTAGTGATTCTGGGTGTCCGGGAATCACTCGATTCCCGGCTGGTTTCCCCGGGGGACATGCGGCGCGCGCTCGGAGCGCCCACGCTGGCCAAATTGGGAAATCTGAACGCCATGAGCGCCGAGGAGCAGGTGGTATGGCGCTTCCGAACCTGGTCGAAACTGTCGAATGTTGCGGGAAATCCCCGCACCCAGTCCCTCACCGCTGGCCTGACTTCCGGGGTTTCCGGTGAAGGGCGTTCCACCTGGTTGAAGTTGATCGAAGAGGCAGCCTCCGAACGGGGACTGAAGACGCTGACTGTGACCCATCAGCATCCCACCGATGGAGCCATCGAAGCCCTGGAACTGACCCGCGCCCTCGCGAATCCGGAGGAGGTCGTCCGGCGACTGGAGGGATCCCGCGCCGTCCGGCTCGCCTTGGTTTCCGGGAAGGATTGGAATTGGACCCCTGAACGTCGGGTGCAATGGGTGAAGGCGACCGGCCTGTGGTCATCCCTCCCGCAGGTTGCCTTCCTCGCGGAACTCCCCCCTGCGGACCGCCTCGAAACCTGGCTCCTTGCGGAGGCGCTGCCCCAGGTTTTCTGGGTGTGCCGCTCCGGTCAAACTTCCCAGGATGACGTCGGGGAGACCGCAACCACGCTGCAGTCGGGCACGGCGCAAATCGGGGGTGTTCTGGCCAATGAGGTTCCGGAGGTATTCTTCCGCTGGCCTGACCTCGGCCGTTTCGGGTTGGTCCTCGCCCTCGGCGCGTGGCTCGGATTCCTCAATGCCACCATGGCCGCAGAGCCGCCCGCCTCCGAGGGCGCTTCGTCAACCAATGCCTTCCTATCCGCCATGGCCCAGGGTCCTCGTCTTGCAGGTTGGCAGGAGCGACTCACCCTCGGGGCCGGCGACCAGGTCAACCTCGCCGTTTACGGCCACAAGGAAATGACCCGGACCGACGTTGCGATCGGGCCCGACGGCCGGCTGAGTTATCTGCAGGTACAGGGCATTCCGGCCGCCGGCCTCACCATCGACGAACTGCGGGACGTCCTGTCTCGGGAATTGTCCGCCTACTATCGAAACGCGCGGGTGATCGTCACCCCGTCATCGTTTCGCAGTAAAAAATACTTTCTGATGGGCACGGTCATTGATCGGGGCGCCTTTCCGCTCGACCGACCGATGACCATCATTGAGGCCATCGCACGCGCCCGAGGAATTGCCACCGGACTTCTTGAACAAAATACCGTCGAGATCGCCGACCTGCCGCGAGCCTTTCTCATCCGAAATCAAAAGCGGGTGCCGGTGGATTTCGTCCGGTTGTTCCGACATGGGGATCTCTCACAGAACATTCAGATCGAACCCGGCGACTACATCTACTTTCCCTCCTCGGTGCTCAACGAGGTTTACGTCCTGGGTTCGGTCATGAGCCCGGGAACCGTCGGCGTCACGGACCAGTCCAGCCTGGTCGGAATCCTTACCACCCGGGGCGGATTTACGCTGAAGGCATACCGTCAGAAAGTGCTCGTCGTCCGCGGGTCCCTCAGCCAGCCCGAAACGTTTGTGATCAATGTCGCGGATGTCCTGCGCGGGACCGCTCCCGATTTCCCACTTCTGCCGAAGGATATCGTCTACGTCGCCGACCGGCCCTGGGCCCGGGCCGAGGATCTTCTCGACATGGCCATCACCGCCTTCGCGACCACCGCTGTCAACGTGTGGGCCGGACAAAACATCGGTCCGTTCATCACGTCTCCCATCATCCCCAGCATCAAATGAACGCGGCGGGCATCAGATGGTTGAGAGCGTCGCTCCTGGCATTGCCGATCCTCCTGGGCGCGGGATGCGCGAAGCTCGGACCGCGTTTCGATGCCTATGCCACCAACGCTCCCCCCGGAATTTCCGCCACCAATCTGGTGACGGGCGTCGTGTTTACCAACCGTCTGGATCCCGCTCTGCTCAAGCCGTCCGACGCCCCGTTCCGATTGGGCCCGGGCGATCGGCTCGACATCGAAGTCCTCGGCGACGGATCGGGACCGGTGTCCACTTTCGTCGGCCCCGACGGCAAGATCTACTTCGACCTGCTTCCAGGCCTGCGGGTGTGGGGATTGACCCTCCAAGAGACCCGCCAATTGCTCGAGGAACGCCTCCGCGAGTACATCCGGGATCCCAAGGTCGCCCTGACCCTGCGCGGTGTCGAAAGCCGCCGGGTCTGGGTCATGGGACGGGTCAACACCCCGGGCGTTTATCCCTTGGAAGCCCCCATGACGGTCATTGAGGCCATCACCCGGGCCGGGGGCTTGTTCACCTCACGCTTTTCCGGGACCACCGAGGAATTGGCCGACCTTCACCACAGCTTCATCGTTCGCCAGGGCCAGTATCTCCCGGTGAACTTCAACCAACTGATCCGGGAAGGCGACACCTCCCAGAACATCTATCTGGAACCCGACGATTTTCTGTACCTTCCATCGTCCCTCTCCAGCGAAGTTTTCGTCATAGGAGCCGTCGGCCAGCCGCGAGCGGTCGGGTTCAAGGATCAAGTCACCCTGATTTCCGCCATTGCCAACGCCCGCGGAACCACCCGGGATGCCTACCTCACCCAGGTCGCTATCATCCGGGGCTCCATGTCGACTCCCTCGATCGCTTTGGTGAACTACCGCGACATCGTCCAGGGACGCGCACCGGACGTGCGTCTCCAACCGAGGGACATTGTGTTCGTGCCGATCTCCCCCTACAGCACCCTGGAGAAATACATCAAGCTGGCCGTAAATACGTTTGTCCGGACCGTCGCCGCCAACGAGGGCGGACGCGCCGTGGACCCGAATTACAGCACCGGCACTTCAATTCCGATCGGGAACTGAGCCGGATCCCGCAGGCAGGGGCGACTTCCAATGGAGGGGGCGTCCATTCCAGAGATTGGCGATGTTGTTGTGAACCACCCGTTCGGTGGTCGCCCCGAGCAACAGGATTTGGATCGCCGCCAGAACCAATGCGCCCCGGGCCTGCCGTGGATGAAGCGCCCCCGAACGAAATAAGCCTGCGACGAGGAACGCCACCAGGACGACATCCGCCACCAGTAAGAACGGAAATCCCAACCGAATCACGTCCCGTAGCTCCACCGAATACCCGCCGGCATTGCGCCAGAAAATGGGGGTTTCCCGGAGAATCGCCGCCCCAAGAAGGACAAGTGCCGGAATGGTGTTTGCGGCCAGCAGCACGACCACCCCCTCCACGGAGCCGCGAGCGAGGGGGCGCCACCTCTTCAACGATCGCGTCAGAGCTTTCCGGATTTTCGCCATCGGAACAGCGTCGTGGGATGGATTCCCGAACGAGCCGCCACTTCGGACAGGGATAGACCATTCTCCTGGATCAACTGTCGGGCGTAAGCGATTCGATCCGAACGGGACGGCATGCCTCCCGGCAACGCAGCGGCCGGTGCCTGCGGCGATGGCCTCGCCGCCGCCTCGACCACGGGCTCGACCGAAGCGGGAACCTGCGGAGGATCCCACCAGCCTTCCCGCAGCACCGGTCCGTCATGGAACAGGACCAAGCGGTCCACGACACTCTTGAGTTCCCGAACATTTCCGGGCCAGGCGTAGGACTTCAATTTCAGCACCAGGCCCGGCTCCAGCCGCTCAACGTTCTTTCCAAACCGCTCACTGGCGGCACCCACGAACGTCTGGGCCAGAAGCGGAATGTCGTCCGCCCGCTCCCGCAACGGCGGAATGCGAAGGGTCACCTCTGCCAACCTGTAAAACAAATCCGCACGAAACTTCCCGGTTCGGACATCAGACTCCAGATCCCGGTTGGTGGCCGAAACCACACGCAGGGAGACTGAATACTCGCGTTCACCGCCAATCCGACGCGCGCGCCGGGTTTCCAGGAAACGAAGGAGCTTCGGTTGAACCGAGAGATCCATCTCTCCGACTTCATCCAGAAAGAGGGTTCCACCAGAAGCCTGCTCGACCAATCCCGGGCGCGACTTCAGGGCTCCTGTAAACGCACCCTTTTCCGCGCCGAACAATTCTGCTTCAAGCAAGTCCTTTGGGAGCGCGGCACAATTCAGGGACACCATCGGTCCCCCCCGGCCCGCCGCGTGGAGCGACGACGCGAAGCGTTCCTTGCCAACCCCAGATTCCCCCAGCAGGAGGACGGTGACATCGGTGGGCCCCAATCGCTCGAGATCCCGCTGCAACTGCTGAAAGGGCGAGGAACGACCCACCATTCGACCATCCGTCGCGGGTACCTGCCCCGAATAGAGCTGCAACCACAGCTTTTGGTTATCGACCGCGGAAGCCACCGCCTTTTCCCAACGCGGCTCCCCGGCTTCCAGCACGTCAAAGGCGCCATCGCGCATCGCTTCAACCACCGAAAGTGTTTCTGTGGCTTCGAGTTCCACCAGAAAAAGTCTCCCGGACCGCGATAGCTGAACCCGCAAGGCTGGCCATTCAGGTGATCGGATCGCCGCTTCGGGAACGACAAAAATTCCCTCGGCCGTGGCAAAATCCAGGTTTGGAAGCCGTTCAATCGGCCAGGGTCCGACTCCAAACCCATGTTTTCGAAGGCGGACGACCGCCTTCGGCTCAAGGCCAGGAGGATGCCAAATCGTCGTCATGCAATTGCAATGCACTGCGTCTAACAGAATCTCACCCGATGTCAGTTCGAACTTTAAAAAGGCTGTTTTCCCTCTCGAAAAGTAGGTAACTCAATAACAATGTTTCGCTGGCACGCCGGCTGCGACCCATGGGTCGTCCGTCGAAGATGCCTGGTGCAGACGACGAAAACTGCAGCGGATTCTCCGGTAGGACACATCAAACCAGAATCACTTTCACCTGCTGACTCGAATCATGAACCTCCCGCGAAACTCTCGAATCCCGTCTTGGACGCTCATCCTCATGCTGCTGGCTTCCGCGTCGGCGACCGTGGCGGAAGACTCCAATTCTTCCAAGATCACCGAAGCCGCCAAGGCCGCCGAAGCCGCCAAGGCCGCTGAAGTCGCCAAGGAGGAAGCTGCCAAGGCTGAGGCTGCAAAGGCTGAGGCTGCCAAGGCTCAAGCCGCCAAGGCCGAAGCCGCCAAGGCTGAGGCTGCGAAGGCTGAGGCTGCGAAGGCTGAGGCTGCCAAGGCTGAAGCTGCCAAGGCTGAGGCTGCCAAGGCTGAAGCTGCCAAGGCTGAAGCTGCCAAGGCTGAAGCTGCGAAGGCTGAAGCTGCGAAGGCTGAGGCTGCAAAGGCTCAAGCCGCCAAGGCCGAAGCTGCCAAGGCTGAAGTAGCCAAGGCTGAGGCTGAAAAGGCCAAAGCCGCCACAGGCGAGAAGGAAACCTCGAAGTCGGAATCCGGAAAGAACCCGGTCACCAAACCCACCTCGCTTTCCGGAACGAAGTCCTCGGTCCAATCCTCTGAGCGCCCGTTCGACCTCAACATCGCTGGCCCCGTCCAAGTGGGCGGATCCGACAAGGCCTCCAAGGAGTTCATGAGCGGCGATCTCCAAAAGCTGACGGAGTTTGTGAATACGAAGCTCAGCGAGCAGACACCGGTGAATGATGCGACCATGCTCCTCAACCCGGAAAAGCTGGTCCTTAAGAATGCATCCGACGTCCGCGTGTACTTCGTCGGCGAGGGAGCCGGTTACCAAAACTCCCTGGGTTACAACACCGACGGCGGCGGAGTCACCTCGGGCAATCCCGAGCTGATCTTCCCGAATGCGTCCAGCCTGGTGAATTCCATGGACCCGAAGTCCGCCGCCGAGGCCAAGCGCACCTCCTCTGAACCCCTCCTGCCGGGCGACTTCGTCGAACTGGGCACGGCGAAGGGCGGCACCAAGCTCGACTTCTTCCTCATCGCCAACGGCGCCAAGGGCGGAAAGGACGTCTTCTCCACCGACCAGTCGGTCAATCCCGACGCCATCAACCACGTGGTGGCATTTTCCGGACTCAGCGGCTCCTACCTCCTCATCGGATTCGAGGATCTGCTGAAGGGCGGCGACCGGGACTTCAATGATGTCCTGATCGCGGTCGACATCGGCGCCGCCAACCTCGCGGCGCTCACCGCTACGCCCGAGCCCGCCACCCTCGCGATTCTGCCGATGTTCCTCGGACTCGGCTGGTGGGCGAAGCGCCGCCGGGATCAGCGGGCCGCTTAAGTCCTCCCACCCCGAAGCGATCCACGTCACACCCGCCCGAGCCATGAATCCCCGGACCTTGAAAATCCTCGCGGCCACCGCAATCACGGTCGCGGCAGGGGTCCTCGGATTCCGCTCGTGGCGGGATCATGTCATCCGCGTCCGCGACGAAAGCGCCTTCAAGGCCGCCCGGCGCGCCCTCGCGGAACACCGCCCCTCCGACGCGCTGGCACTTTACCAGGCCCAGGACCACTCCCATTCCCCGCTGCCGTGGGACGACATCGAACTGGCTGCCTGTGCGGGAACCCGGCAACTCCCCCGCCTCATCGCCCTGTACGATCAAAAGCCTGATCGCATCCTGCGGGACGAAGCCGCCTCCCAGTTGGTGGCCCGGACGTTCCTCCACTCCCGACGCTCCAAGGATCGGGCCCGAATTCGCGAGCACTGGCGGACCAACGGCGCTTCCGTGGATGCCGTGGGATGGTTCGCCCTGGATGCCGATGCGCTCTTCCTCGAAGGAAAGCGAGCGGAGGCAAAGCGTCTTCTGCAGTCCCGGCGATTTCCCGGCGCCCAGGATGTTCCGCGCCTGGTTCGACTCGCCTTGGCGACGTCCGGTTCCAACCTGACAACCTCCTGGAACTACCTGGCGGACGCCGCCCAACTGGACCCAAGAAATACGGAAGTCCGATCCTTCCGCGCGCAGATTCTGGAACAGATCGGCAAGGACGAACTGGCCCGGGTGGAGTATGTCGCGGCCCATGTCGCGGAGCCGCAAAACCCGCTGCTCCGGGATCAACTCGCTGAATTCTACCGAAGGCAGGGGAACCTCGATTTGGCGCTCGCCACGTGGGAGGCCGCGCTACCCTCTCCTTCCCTCGACTATCTCTGGCTGAAGGCGCGTTTCTGGCAACGCATGATTCGCCCCCCGGAGACCAACACCCCCGGAAAGGTCCCTTCCGGTTCCCTCGCGCCCCTCGCGGAGTTTCTGGGTGAGCTTGAGCCCGGCCAATTCTGGGATCCTGCAGACCTGCGACTGCCCCCGGGCGGACGTCGATTCGGCCGGGATCGCCAGGAGGTATTCTGGCTTCAACTCGCGGGTCACCTTCAGGCGAAGCAGGATAAGGCGGCCCTCGAACTCCTCGCCTTTCAGCGCTCCGTCAATGCCTCCTGGGATCCCGATCTCGAACGAGCGCTCGGACGCCTTCTTTCCTTCCGCCTGCAGAAAACCCTCAACCCGCCGGGGATCAGCCTTGTGGGATCCGGTCGCAAGCCCGAGGAACTCCCCCCCTTCTTCCGGGAACTGGAGGTTCTCGCCCGCCAGGAGCGTGAGGGGGGACGTTCCTGGAAGGCGCCCACCGACACCGTCACGTTCCTCCTGGGAGATTCGGCCGCTGGTGCCGCGTTCCTGGCCGCTGGATGGCGCGAAGCCGCTTTGAAGCTGCTCCCCGAAACACCGGCGCCTGGCAGCCCTGTTTGGCTGGACTACGGGGTCGCCCAAGCCCTTCGCTACAATCGCTCTCCCAAAAAGGCGCTGGCGTATCTTTCCACCCGCCCTGCCTCTCCGACGCTGGATGTCCTCCGAGCGGAACTGCTCATCGGAACGGGCCACGCCGAAGACGGCCTTCGCGTCCTGGCCCCGATTTCCACCCAGGATTCTCCCGAGGGATTCCGCGCCGCCTGGCTGCTGGCCCTGGCCGACCTGGAACGGAAAAATCTGACGGAAGCCCGCCAACGGGTCACCGCCCAGCCACGGCTCGCCCAAAGTCCCACCGGAGTTGAACTTCTTGCCAGGGTGGCACTGGCCCAGGGATCGAAGGACGAGGCGTCCCGACTCTACCGCCAGATTGCCTCCAATTCCGTGGAGGCCCGCACCTTTCTGGCCCACGAGGCCTTTGCCAAAAAAGATTGGGCCGCCGCCCGACGCTGGACCACGGAGTTGATCGCCCTGATGCCGGACCAACTCCAGCTTCGGGAAAATCTCGAGGAAATTCGCCGCGCCTCAGGAACCCCATGAACCGACGCGACCGGATCTGGATCACAGGTCTCACGGCGCTCGCCGCGCTGATCTGGATTCGTGACCGGGCCTGGCTCCGTTCGCCCGAGGACACCCTTCCCCTGCTCCTCGCCTTTCCGCTCGCCGCCTGGCTGGGACGCCCCTGGCGATGGAGAACCACGCCCGAGGCAGCAAATCGTCCCGCACTTGCCACGGCCATGGGAGCCCTGGCTGCGGGCAGCATTCTCGACCTCACCTGCCTGCTGGCATTCGGCTGGACGTCGGCGCTCTGGGCCTGGATGCAACCCCGACTGGAACCGGAGGATCGCCCAAGGATTTTTCGACTACTGATCCTGCCCTGGATGGCATTCCCCTGGGTGATGCTGGACGCCCAATCGATTGGCTGGTGGTTCCGGCTGTCCGGCGCCTGGACCGTTGAACACCTCGGCACGGTCGCCGGATTGACCGTCACCCGCCAGGGGACCGGCATGCTGGTCCAGGGGCTTCCCGTTTCGGTGGACGCCGCCTGCTCGGGCCTCAACGTACTTCAATCCCTGTTTGTCGCGGGAAGCGCGCTCGCCTACCTGCAGTTCTCCCGGTCGCCGCTTTACTGGTGGAACCTTGCGCTTCTGCTTCCCGCAGCGTGGCTCGCGAACACGCTCCGTATCCTCGCCATCACCGTTGCGGCGCTGACCTGGGGACCCGGATTTGCGATGGGGTTGTTCCATACCTGGGGAGGGTTGACCGTCCTGCTGGGAATGTTCCTCGTCTGCAGCGCCGTCTTTGAGGCGGAACAACGTTGGTGGTCCCGACGGGAACGCCAGGCATGAAACGCACCCGTGGCATACCCGGAGTGGAAGGGGCGGTGACTGCCTTTGCCGCGTGGCAATCGTCAGACTTGATCGCGGCCTGGCGCCACGCGCCCCTGGACCGCTGGGGTTGGCTGGCCCTCCTGATCTGGGTCGCACCCCTGCCTTGGGCCGCACGATCCGCCATGAACGGGAGGGTATTGTGGCCCTTCGGACTGGCCCTCGGAGTCACGCTGGCCGGCACCCTCGGATCGCTGAACGCCGCATGCTACGCGGGATTGGCCATCGCACTCGCTGCCTGGGCGGGAACGGATCCAATCTCCGGGCGATGGATCTGGTGGACGGCGTCCGTGAGTTGGATGCCGCTTCTCGGGTGGGTCGGAAAGGACCTCGGCGGAACCACCCTGACCGTGTTTCGATTCCTCCTCGCCGGGGCCGGCGTGGCCTCGCTCCTCCTTTTCGGGAAATCCCGCCGAAGTCCCCCCAATCCATGAAAGCCTCACCCCGGACACTGCTTTGGTGGGCCTTGGCCGCCGCCATCCTCCTCTCCCTGGTCTGGCAGGCGGTGCCCGTTGCCGACGCCTCAAGTCGGATCGCCCGACTACCCATCTCCGGGTGGAGGCTGTCGAGCCGGGACGTACCACTGACCCCGACGGAGGCGTCAATCTTTGGTCACGCCCAGGTTATCAAACGCCTGTATCAGATCAGTGGCCAGCGGGTACTCCTGACGGCCATCGACGGCACCCGCGAGCGTCACGCGGTCCATGATCCGCAGTACTGTTTCCGAGGAGCCGGCTGGGTGATTCGCACCGGACGCGACCAACCCGTCCCCGGGGGCGTCGCCCGGCAGATCACCCTCTTCCGCGGCGCCGATCGGGCCGAGGCCCTCTACTGGATCAGCGATGCCCGCGTCCGGCACGTTTCCGTGGCGCGCGCCTGGATCCAGTCCACCCTTCGGCGGCTCAGTTTCGGGCGGTCTGGCGGAGAGCCGGTTCTTTTCATTCTTCAGCCGGTCGCTGGCGAGACCGTGGACTGGAACCGGCTCGTCTCCGATTGCCCGGACTTGTTTCAGATTTGATCCGTCCGCGCGGAGCGGGGACCCAATCGTTTCACCCCACGGTTCAGGGTTTCCACGGCTCAAGGCTTGACCCTGCGTCGTCAACCCGGAGGCTGCCCCCGTTCCAACGGTGCCCTTCGCGGACGCCCGACCACGAATGACCTCGCGCTTCCTGACTCTCCCTTCGCTGGAATCCGCCCGCCGGGACATTCCCGCGGGCCTGGTGGTTTTTCTGGTGGCGCTGCCGCTGTGCCTGGGCATCGCACTCGCCTCCGGCGCGCCGCTGTTTTCCGGAGTGATCGCCGGCGTGGTCGGAGGCCTGGTGATTTCCCTGCTTTCGGGTTCGGAACTCAGCGTCAGCGGACCGGCGGCAGGGCTCACCGTTATCGTCTCCGCAGCCATCATCAAACTCGGTGGATTCCCCGCGTTCACGGTCGCCGTCGTGCTCTCCGGCGCCTTGCAACTCGCCCTCGGCTACCTCCGCGCCGGGGTCATCGGGGACTACATTCCCAACTCCGTCATCAAGGGGATGCTCGCCGCCATCGGCATCGTGATCATCCTGAAGCAGATTCCCCACGCGCTGGGAGACGACTCGGACTTCGAGGGAGACGAGGCCTTCCGACAAGGTCCCGCCGCCAACACCTTTACCGAAATGCTGGCCTCCATCGTCTCGCCCAGCCCAGGAGCCATCGTGATCACCGCGGTGGCACTCACCCTGATGATTCTCTGGGAACGTCCGTCCCTCAAAAAACAGCCCTGGACCAGCTGGATTCCCGCGCCGCTGGCCTGCGTGATCATCGGAACCCTGCTCAACGAGGCGTTCGGACTCTGGATCCCCCAATGGCAGCTCACCGCAGCCCGGAAACACCTGGTCGAACTGCCGGTGCCCGGATCGGTCTCCGGCTTCCTGGCCATGTTCAGCCTCCCGGATTTTCGCGTGCTGCTCAAGATGGAGACCTGGATGGCCGCCTCCACCATTGCGATCGTGGGGAGCATCGAGACGCTCCTCTGCATCGAGGCCACCGACAAACTGGATCCCGAAAAGCGCATCTCGGACACCAATCGGGAACTGCGGGCGCAGGGAATCGGCAACATGGTCTCCGGATTTCTCGGCGGGCTTCCCGTGACCTCCGTGATCGTCCGAAGCTCCGCCAACGTGTATTCGGGCGCCCGCACCCGGCTGTCCTGCTTCACCCACGGCGTCATCATGCTGGTCGCCGCCGCCCTGTTCGCCCCCCTCCTCAACCGCGTCCCCCTGTCCGCGCTCGCCTCCGTGCTGCTGGTCGTCGGATACAAGCTTTCGTCCCGGAAGATCATTCTCGACATGTGGTCCCGCGGCGCCACGCAGTTCATCCCGTTCGCCGTCACCCTCGTGGCCATCGTGATGACCGACCTGCTCAAGGGCATTGCCGTCGGGCTTCTGTCCGGACTGTTCTTCGTCATCCGGTCCAATCACCACGCAGCCATCACCCTGGTCAGCCAAGACAACCACTGGCTGCTGCGCTTCAACAAGGACATGTCCTTCGTCAACAAGGCGGAACTCAAGCGGCAGCTCCGGGGCATTCCCAACCATGCCATCCTCATCGTGGATGCCACCAAGTCGCTGTACGTGGACGGCGACATCTACGAGACCCTCAAGGAATTTGAAACCGGCGCCTCCTTCCGGGGCATACGCCTGGAGTTCCACAATTTCTTCAACAAACAACTCTCACCCCATACCTCCTGATGTCCATGGAAGCCTATCAGCGACTCCTGCTGAACAACAAAGCCTGGGTCCAGGACAAGCTGAGCCTGCGCCCGGATTTCTTCACCCGAACGTCCGGCGTCCAACAGCCCGCCTTCCTCTGGATCGGCTGCTCCGACAGCCGGGTGCCGGCCGAGGAGGTCACCGGAGTCGAGCCCGGCGAACTGTTTGTCCATCGCAACATCGCCAATCTGGTCGTCCATACGGACTTCAACATGCTGAGCGTGGTCCAGTACGCGGTGGAGGTCCTCAAGGTGAAGCACATCATCGTTTGCGGTCACTACGGATGCGGCGGTGTCCGGGCCGCACTCTCCCGGCAGCACCTGGGCCTCATCAACAAGTGGCTCCGGCACATCAAGGACATCTATCGGCTGCATGCCACCGAACTGGACGCCATTCCTGACGACGACCAGCGGTATAATCGGCTGATCGAGCTCAACGTGTACGAGCAGGTCCACCACCTCGCCGAACTCTCCTTCGTCCAATTAGCTTGGAAGAAGGAGCAACGACCCACCCTGCATGGATGGATCTACGACCTGCACACCGGCTATTTGAAGCAGATTGCCAAGGTCGATCCGGGACACCTGCCCCACGATATCTTTGTGTACGAGTTCCCGGACGAACCCGGACACTAGGCATGAAGGGATCACTCCCATCTCGCAGGACGGGGTCGGAACGGGAGCAAGGGTTCACCCTCATCGAACTGCTCGTCGTCATCGCGATCATCGCCATTCTTGCGGGAATGCTCCTGCCGGCCCTCGCCAAGACCAAGGACAAAGGCCAGTCGGCCGCCTGCCTCAGCAATACCCGACAGATCGGACTCGCGATCACGATGTATGCCGACGACAACCGGGAGTCCTTTCCGAACCAATGGTGGGCCGTCGGCCCCTACAAGAATTCCCGGGGCAAAGCCTGCGGCGGTGAATGGCTTCGAACGCCGGCCAGCGTGCTCTCCAACTACACCGGATCCCCCCGGGTTTGGATCTGCCCCAAGAAACGCCGCGGGCTGACCTACAAAACGGAGCCCGGCTCCTTCGACCCCACCATCACCGGATTCCTTTCCTACGGATTCAACTACCTCGGGGTATTCGGCGGCGACGGCGGACAAAACCGCTCCTTCCGTTCCAGCCAGGTCTCGCGCCCTTCGGACGTTGTCGCCGTCACGGAGGTCAACGGCAGTGATAACCCCAAGGAAATCGGCGGCGGCATCGGAAACGAAAAGGCGGATGCCGCCTGGCTGGACGGCTACTGGGCTGCGGGTTCGTTCCCTGAACAAAAGGCGCCCAAGGGGAACCAGAACTACCGCTTCCAGTCGCAATGGAAGAAGCACAACCAGCGGGTGAACACCGTGTACGTGGACGGCCATTCCGCCGGCACCCGCCCCAGCCAGATGATCTGGGGACAGTTCTTCGGGGTATTCAGCGGCAACGCCGCCGCCACCGCCGGCAAGAAATGGGACGGTCCCGTATCGAACGCGACCCTGGACGCCGCAGACGTCGCGCCCTGAACCACACCCTTGCGTCGAACACGACGTAGACCAACCGGACGGTGCCGCCTCCGGTGTTTCCCCTCCTACCGCAGGAACGCCTCGTGCAGGCCGCCGTCCACGGTGAGGACCTGTCCGGTGGTCTTGCTCAGACGCTGGGTGACCAGAAGGAAGTACGCCTCCGCCTGATCCGCCGGCGTGATTGGGGCCTTGGTCAGCGTGCGATCCGCGTAGAACTGCGCGAGCTTCTTCACCAGCGACTCCGTGGCCTCATCCTCGGAATAAGGAATGTTGTACTTCGCCAGCGACCCGATGACGCGATCCCGGGGGAACATGGCGGACCCCTGGACTACGGTGGCCGGGGCAACGCCGTTCACACGAACCAGCGGGCTCAACTCGATGGCCAGTTCCCGCACCAAATGGTTCGCGGCGGCCTTAGAGCAGTCGTAGGCCACGCTGCCCTTCTTGGCCACCACCGCGTTGGCACTGGTGGTCAGGACCAGGCTGCCCCGCAACCCCTGTTCCTTCCAGGTGCGTGCCGCCTCATCCCCAACCAGGTAGCTGCCGGTGACATTGACGTTGAAGGTGAACGCCCATTTGTCGTCCGGAATGTGTCCTGACGTGTCGCTCGGCCAGAACACGCCAGCCGTGACACAGATTGAATCGAATCCGCCGTAGGCCAGCGCCACCTGGTCCAGCATCGCCCGGATGCTGGCCCGGTCGGTGATGTTGCAGGCCAATCCCAGCGCGGGACCACAATTCGAGATGCCACTGCCGGCGACTCCGATGCCCTGCCCCAGCTTGTCGGTGATCTCCTTAGCCGTCGTCTGCGCCGTCTCGAGCTTCATGTCCACGCACACGATGTGCGCGCCCTCGCGGCTCAGGCGCAGCGCCGTTTCCCGGCCGATGCCGGAACCCGCGCCCACCACGATAATGACCTGACGGGCGAGTTCCTTCTCCGCAGGCATGCGCTTCAACTTGGCCTCCTCGAGGAGCCAGTACTCGATGTCAAAGGCCTCCTGCTGCGGCAGGGCAATGTAGCGGTCGATCGCCTCGGCCCCGCGCATGACCTCGACGGCGCAGTTGTAGAACTCCGCAGTCACCCGCGATTCCGACTTGTCCTTGCCCCAGGCCACCATTCCCAGTCCGGGAATCAGGACCACGGTCGGATTCGGATCCCGCATCGCGGGCGAATTGGCATGGCGGCACCGGGTGTAATAGGCGGCGTAATCGACACGGTACTGTTCGATCCCGGCCTTCAGTTTGGCGCGCAGTGCGGCGGCGTCCTCGGTCTGCGGATTCCAGTCCACATACAGCGGCTTGATCTTCGTCCGCAGGAAGTGGTCCGGACAGCTGGTGCCCAGTTCCGCCAGTCGGGCGGCATCGTGGGAATTGACGAACCGCAGAATCTTTTCGTCGTCCTGAATGGTACAAATGAACCGGCGCTGCTGGCTGACCTGACCCCGGAGCCAGGGCAGGATGCCGGCCAGGATGGATCGCCGCTGCTCCTCCGGCAGGGTCTGGTATTTCGGGCCGCCAAACGCCTTCGCGTCCCCGCCCTTTTCGGCGTACTTGCGCTCAATGTAGGCCGAAGCACGCTCGATGAACTCCAGCGTGTGGTAGTAGCACTCCCGGTCGTCGTCCGCCCAGGAAATGAATCCGTGCTGGCCCATCATGATGGCCTTCACCGTGGGCTGCTTCCGGCAGATCTCCTGCATGGCGAGGCCCAGCTCAAAGCCCGGGCGCATCCAGGGCACATAGGCCATCTCGCCGCCGAAAATCTCGCGGGTCAATTCCTCGCACCGCGCGCTCGCCGCGATGGAGATCACCGCGTTCGGATGCATGTGGTCCACGAACTTGCCCGGGATGAAGCTGTGGAGGGGCGTGTCGATGGAACTCGCCCGCGGATTCAAATTGAAGGTGGTGTGGTTGTAGGCCGCCACCATGTCGTCCTCGGCGGCCGACTTGAGCCCCTTGTCCGAACGGGCGGCATAGGATTTCTGCAATCCAATCAGCTTCTGCTGGTACAGCGAGGAGAAGTTCTCCCGGGTGCTGGTGCGCAGGTCCCCACCGCTCCCCTTGACCCACAAGACCTCGACCGACTCCCCGGTCAGCGGATCCTTCTCCATCAACTTTGACGACGTGTTGCCGCCGCCGGTGTTGGTGATGCGCTGGTCGGCTCCCAGTTGGTTGGAGCGGTACACCAGGCGGTCCACTCCCGTGAGGCGGGAGACGTCGGAATCTTTCCAGAGGTCGAGAACGTACTGAAACGAGGTGGGCATGTTCGTGAGGAGGCGTCCGCAGCTTGGCGGCGCCGGACCGGCAAATTCCCAGACCCCACCCGGTACGGGCAACCGTTTTTCCAAGGGTCTTCGGTCCCGAAGGCAGCCCCCCGGAACCCTCATGGCTTCGGCAGTTGCCGCCCCCACGCCCCCACGGCAGCATACCGGGGAGATGCCCGTCCGCACGCCGCACCCCGCTCCGGCCCATCAGCCGCCACCGGTCGGGTTCGGCCCCACCCACTCCGGAGGTCGCCGATGAACGGGTGGCGGGCCCTGCTGGCGACCGCCGGGAAACTGGCGTTCGAGCGCCATGACATCGCCGCGCAACTGGACGCGCGGGGATGCTATGAAATGCCGATGGCCGAGGAATTCGGCTTTGCCATCAAACTGTTTCACTACGCGTCCCGCCACCACACGCGCGGCGCCACCTGGCACCAGCGCCTGGAGCTGTTTGTGCCCCTCGACAACCGGGTGCTGTTCCAGATGGGTGGACGCCGCGTGGAACTCCAGCCGGGCGATCTCCTGATTGTGGACAACCTCAAGCTGCATCATGTAGTGGATTTCCCGGGTTTCGACACCCGGGCGATCGTGGTCAGCTTCCTGCCCGAGTTTGTTTACAGCCTGGGCTCACCATCGCACGACTATGTCTTCCTCCTCCCATTCTACGCCGCCTTGAACCGCGGCCCGCGGGTCCTGCCCCTTCCGGAAGATCCCGCCGCCGCTGACGCCCTGCGGAAACTGATGCACAGCCGGTTCCAGGAACCGGAGGGCGCGATCCAGCGTGCCGGATGCAAGGCGCACCTGCTCGAACTGCTGCTGGAGCTGGCCCGGCGGTTCCGTGTCTCCGAGGTCGTGCAATGGGAGTTCCTGCGTCAACAGGAGCGCTCCTTGCGACTGAAGAAACTCTTCGACCACATCCAGGCCCATTCCGAACAGCGTCTGTCCGTCGCCGAAGCCGCGCGCCTGGTGGCGATGAGCCCGCCGCAGTTCATGAAGACGTTCAAGCGCGTCGCCGGGATGACGCTGGTCGCCTACCTGAACCACGTGCGCCTGTCGAACGGCTCCCGCATGCTCCGGGAAACCAGCCTGACCATCGCCGAGATTGCCAGCGCCGTGGGCTTCGCGGACCAGAGCTACTTCGACAAGCGCTTCAAACGGGCCTTCGGCGAGACCCCCAGCGAATTCCGCCTGGGCCGGACCCGGTCAAAATCGTCCGAGAGATCCACCAACCCCTCCTAGGCAGGGCGGAGCGGCTGGGAAATGCTCCGCCCATGCACCGTTGGTTTTCCCTGATCGCCCGGCGTGCCGCGCCGGCGCGGCTCCGGATCGCATCCCTGGGCTTGATCGCAACCCTGCTCACCGTCGAAGCCGCCACCCTGCCTCCACTCCAGGTCAGCGACAACCATCGGTTCCTCGTGACGGAGTCCGGACAGCCCTTCTTCTGGCTGGGCGACACGGCCTGGGAATTGTTTCACCGGCTCAACCGCGAGGAGGCCGACGCCTACCTTCGCAATCGCGCCGAGCGCCGCTTCACCGTGGTCCAGGCTGTCGCCCTCGCGGAACTCGACGGATTGAACACCCCAAACGCCTATGGGGAGCGTCCCTTGATCGACAACGATCCCACCCGCCCCAACGAAGCCTACTTTCAACACGTTGACTGGATCGTCCGGCGGGCCAATGAGCTCGGGATCTACGTCGGCTTCCTGCCCACCTGGGGGGACAAGTGGAACAAGGCCTGGGGCAACGGACCGGAAATCTTCACACCCCAGAACGCCGAGGTGTACGGGGAATGGTTGGGACGACGATACCGGGACGCGGGTCTCGTCTGGATCCTGGGGGGCGACCGTCCCATCGACCCGGCGCGCGCCGACCTCCAAAAGGAAATCATCCGTTCCATGGCCCGGGGCCTCCGCAAAGGCGACGGCGGATCCCATCTCATCACGTACCATCCGACCGGCGGTGCCAGTTCCTCCGAGCCCTTTCACAACGATCCGTGGCTGGACTTCAACATGCGGCAGAACGGACACTCCGCGGAGTTTACCGGGCGTTATGACCAAACCCGCGTGGACTACGACCGCTCACCCACGAAACCCGTGCTGGATGGTGAACCGATCTACGAGGATCACCCGGTCTCCTTCGATGCCAAAAAATACGGGCACTCCATCGCCAGCGACGTGCGCCGTCCCCTCTACTGGGACCTCTTCACCGGCGCCTTTGGACACACCTACGGGCATCACTCCGTGTGGCAGATGTGGGCGCCGAATCGAAACCCGGTCAACAATCCCCTCCAGCCATGGTCCGAGGCGATCCTGCAGCCCGGCGCCGCGCAGATGCAGCACGCCCGGGCGTTGTTGGAGTCGCGCCCTTTCCTGACCCGGATTCCCGACGACTCGTTGGTGGTGACGAACCGTGTCCCGACGAGCGTTCCCGGCGCCGGGCGCTACCGCTTCATTGCCACGCGCGACACCGCAGGCACCTACGCGATGGTGTACGCGCCGGTGGGACGTCCATTCACCGTGCGGATGAATACCATCCAGGGACCTTCGGTAAAGGCCTGGTGGTTCAATCCCCGGGACGGCTCCGCGCAGTCCATCGGCACCTTTCCCAACGAAGGCGAACGCGCGTTCACACCTCCGAATCCCGGCGAGATGACGGACTGGGTGCTGGTCCTGGATGACGCATCCAAGAACTATCCACCGCCCGGCAGTTCCCGATGAGCCGAGCTGTCATCCGATTCCTCGCGGGGATTCTTGCAGTGGCGCCCGTCGCCCTGCAGTCGGCCCCGCCCCTGAAGGCCGCGGTGACCTGGGTGGGCAATTCCTTTCCCGGCGCCAGCAATCGTTGGGTTCAGAATTTCTTCATCCACACCGGGGTCGATCCGGACGGGACCGTGAGCACCTGGAGCCATTGGGATGAGGGTGGGCGGAGGTTCGGACAGTATCGCGACGGCGACGTGGTCGGGAACACCAACCGGAACCCGAACAGTCTGCAGACGCGGGATCGCAACGGACGCCTGTGGACGCTCGGGGTCCGCTACACTGATCCGAAACATCAGGAGTGGGAATTCGTTCCCGAGGAAATCTCCTGTGACGGTAAACCCGTCCACTTCCCCGATCTGTTCCAACCGATGGCGCTGGCCATGGCCAACGACGGATCGCTCATGGTCGCGGACTCCGGAACGGGCCCGCGCCAACAGGTTCTCTTCTATGACGTCCGCGACGCCGATCACCCCCGCCTGGTCCGGGAGTTCGGAGACCGGGGTGGCATTCGGTCCGGAACGCCGGGGCAAATCCTTCCCACGAAGTTCTGGGGAATTCGCGGCCTCGGAATGGATGCCGCCGGCAACCTGTACGTGGCCATGAGCGAGCAGGGCTCGGTCCTGCGCTCGTTCACTCCGGACGGCACCCTGCGCTGGGAGGTTCACGGGGAATTTTTCTGTGACGTCGCCGCGGCGGACCCCTCGGATGACGCAGACACGGTGTGGGGCATCCAGGAGCGCTACGCGATGGAATGGAGCCAGCCTCCCGGACGCGATTCGCGTTGGGTCGCCTACACGCTCGACCGCCACCGCTATCCCAATGACCCGCGGGGATTGATGCACGTGAAGCAACAAGGGGAACACGGACTCACCTCGCCGCAGGTGGTCTATCTCCAAGGACGCCGCTTTCTGTTCGTAGGCGGCATGTTCGCCAGCAACTTCATCAACATCTTCCGATTCGAAGGGGACATCGCTGTCCCCTCCGGACTCATCCTCCAGTGGGGCAATTCGCTCTACAACACCGACCTTGCCTGGCCTCCGCACAAACCCGCCGGGACCTCCATCTGGAGGGACCTCAACGGCGACGGCGACTACCAGGCCGCGGAGTACTCGCCCAATACCGATCTCGTGACGCCGGGTCCGTTCTGGGTGGATCGGAAGGGCAACCTGTGGATGGCCTATGGATTTTTCCGTTACGACTTCCAAGGACTCGACGGACAGGGAAACCCCATCTACGCGGCGGTCAAAGTGACCAGACTCGACAAGCCCGAAGGCGTGAACCGCGTCGCGCGGGTTTGCTACCTCGACGACACCGACACCCTGGTCATCGGCGAGGAAGGAGAGGATATGCGGCACCTGCAACGCGTCTTCATTTGCCCGGGCTACCTCGCAGGAAATCGGAAGACCGTTTCCTTTGTCCCGACCGCAGGCCGGGAGGCCGCTTGTGTCACGGCGGCTGGAGACTACGTGTTCACCGGTGGTTGGAAGGAGCGCGGGCGCATCGGCGTCCATCGCCTCCGGGACGGCACCGAAGTCGGCATTCTGGATCCGGGCCCCACCGTCGGGGGCGTGGAGAACACGGGTTGGATCGACCTGCTCACCGGCATCACGGCATGCCGTCGGAGCAACGGAGAGTACCTCGTCTTCGTGGAGGAGAACTACAAGGCGAAATGCCTGATCTACCGCTGGAAGCCATGACCCCCTCGTTCAACTTGCCGGAATTCACCCTCAACGACGCTCGCGTCCCAACCAACTCCCTCCTTCGCTGCCTGTGAAACTCCTCTTTGGCCTCTTGCTCACCGCCACCACCGCGATGGCCGCCGACCTCCGCGGCCACACCCTGCTGGTCACGTCCGTCCGCACCGGGGACACGGAAGTGTTCATTGCCAATCCAACCACCGGCGATCTCTTCAACGTCTCCCGCTCCCCGAAGTCCGAGGATCGCTACCCCTGTTGGTCCCCGGATGCCCGGCAGATCTGCTTCATGAGCGACCGGGAAGGCACGACCAACCTGTGGATCTGTGCCGCCGACGGCTCCCATCTCCGGCGACTCAACCGGACCCCCGCCGTGTGCTACATGCCCAGTTGGGGAGTGACTCCAGACGGCGAACGAATCGTCTTCGGCATGCATGGTGAAAAGCCCGAGATGGCGAGCATCCGCCCCGACGGCTCCGATCTCCGCATGCTGGGCGAAGGACACGACCCGACGCTGTCGCCCGACGGACGGTCCATCTGCTACACCGGGCATCCACCCGAAGGCGGCGTGACCGTGTACGTCATGGCGTGGGACGGCACCGGGAAGCGCCGCGTGGTTCCCACCTCAAGCAAAGTGGGCGCGACCTTTCCAAACTGGTCGCCGGATTCGCGTCAGATCGTTTACTCCTTTCCGGTGGGCGACGCCCTCGAGTTGTTCCTCGTCGCCACAGACGGCTCCGGATTGCGCCGGCTCACCCAATTCGGGGGCAACAGCGTCTGCACTCCGGCCGCATGGTCCCCGGATGGAACCTGGATTTCCTTCCGACGAACGGACGAGCGGTATTGGAGCAATCCCGAGCGGATGCGGGTTGTCTATGCGGAGAAGCCCGCGGACAAGCGTCCGGTCTGGGTCATCCGCCCCGATGGATCCGACGCCACCGTGGTGGAACCCCTGCGCTACCAGATGGCCATCGACGGGAGCCGCGCCAGCTGGAAGCCCCAGCTTCCCTGACGTCGTCCTCATTCCCCCCGAAGTTTACCCCAATGACTACGATCACCCTCGTTGGTGCCGGCGGCAAAATGGGCTGCCGCATCACGGACAATCTCCTCAAAACCTCCTACCGGGTTCATTACCTCGAGGTCTCCCCACGGGGCCTTGCGAATCTCGCCGAGCGCGGCGTGAGGCCTGCGGACGAGGCCTCGGCCATCCCGGATGCGGACGCGGTCATTCTTGCCGTGCCGGACGTGGCGGTGGGCGCCGTGGCGCGCGAACTCGTGCCAAGGATGAAGCCGGGATCCCTGCTGATGACGCTGGATCCGGCGGCACCGCTGGACGGCCAGCTTCCCCGGCGGGAGGACATCGGATGCGTGATCGCCCACCCCTGCCATCCCGGAATCTTCAACTGGGAGCCCACGGAGACCGCGTTCCGCGACTTCTACGGGGGGATCTCCGCCCGGCAGGGCATCGTGCTCGCGCTGATGTGGGGTGCGGAGCCGTATTACGAACTCGGCCTCGAACTTTCGAAGGCCATGTACGCACCGGTCAGCCGGGCCCATCGCGTGACCCTGGAGCAAATGGCCATGCTGGAGCCCGCCCTGGTCGAGACGCTCGCCCAGACGTGCATGGAGGTGGTGAAGGAAGGACATGACCGTCTGATCGCCGCCGGGGTTCCACCGGAAGCGGTTCGTGACTTCGTGCTCGGACACCTTCGCATTCAGATCGCTGTTCTGTTTGGGGAAGTGAATGGCACCTTCTCCGACGCCGCCTATAAAATCAGCAAGCGGGCCAAGCCGGTATTGTTCCGCGAAGGCTGGGAGCGGATCTTCGAACTTTCCGACATCCGCGAACAGGTCCGCGACATCACCCGGAAATAGCCCCTCCCGCTCCCGATCCAGCTCCGAAATGATCCTCGGCCTCAGCAGTTACACCTTCGGGTGGTCTGTCGGCGTCCCGGGCCACCCTCCCCCGGCACCCATGGATGCCCGGGCGCTGCTGGATCGCGCGGCCGCGCACGGCGTCCGCGTGGTGCAATTGTGCGAGAACCTGGGGATGCCCCTGCGGTCGGAGTCCTTTGCCGACGACCTTCGCGAACAGGCCCGCCAGCGGGGACTCCGGCTGGAGGTGGGATCCCGCCGCCTGACCGCGGCGCACGGGCGCGAGCTGATCGGGTTCGCCCGCCGCGTGGGTGCCCGCCTTGTCCGATTCGTAGTCGATGGACCGCAGTACCACCCCACGCCCCGCGAGATCGTTTCCGTGGTGCGTGAACTGGTGCCGGAACTGGACGGACTGGTCCTGGCGCTCGAGAACCACGACCGGCTTCCGGCGCACGTCCTGCGCGGCGTGTTGGAGGCGGTGGCTTCGGACCGGGTGGGCCTCTGCCTGGACACCGCGAACTCCCTCGGGGCGGGAGAAGGACTCAACACCGTGGTCGCCGAGCTTGCGCCCTGGACGGTCAATCTGCATCTCAAGGATTTCCGTGTTGTCCGCTTGCCGCACCAGATGGGATTCACCGTGGAAGGGCGTCCCGCCGGTGCCGGCATGCTCGATCTGCCGTGGTTGCTGCGGGAAGTCGCCCGCTCAGGACGCTGCGAAACCGCGATCCTGGAATTGTGGACGCCCCCGGAGGATTCCCTCGATGCGACGATGGCCAAGGAAGAAGACTGGGCGCGCCAAAGTCTCGAAACACTCAGGCCCCTGTTCCCCGTGCGGACGTGATCCCGGAATTGCCGTCCCCCCTCCCATGAGACCCCTTCGCTTCGCCATTTTTGGGACCGGATTCTGGGCCCACGTTCAACTCGCCGCCTGGCGGGAGATCGGGGGAACGCGATGCGTGGCGCTCTACAACCGAACGCGGGGAAAGGCCGACGCCTTTGCACGGGAATGGGGAGTTCCCGCCGTTTACGACGATCCCAAGGTGCTTCTTGAGCGGGAGCAGCCGGACTTTGTGGACAACATCACCGAGGTCGGGGGCCACAAGCCCCTGTCACTTCTGTGTGCACGCCGTCGCATCCCGTGCATCTGCCAAAAGCCCATGGCACCCACGCTCCGGGACGCGCGGACCCTGGTCGCCGCCTTTGCCCGGGCGGACACGCCTTTCTACGTGCACGAGAACTGGCGATGGCAGGCGCCCCTGCGCGCCCTGATCACAATGCTTCGATCCGGAATCCTCGGCACCCCCTTTCGGGCACGGCTCACGATGACCTCCGGCTTCGACGTCTGGGCCAATCAACCGGCGCTCCGCACCCTCGACCAATTCATCCTCACCGATCTGGGCACCCACCTGCTCGACACCGCCCGCGCCTGCTTCGGGGAGGCGCGATCCCTGTATTGCCAGCTTCACCGCACGCTCCCGGATGTGCGGGGGGAAAACGTGGCCACCCTGCTGCTCAGCATGGGCGAGGCCCGGACCTCGGTCACCGTGGAGATGGCCTATGCTCGGACACCGCTCGAACGGGAGGTGTTCCCCCAGACGCTGGCGTTCGTGGAGGGATCCGACGGCAGCGCGGAGATCACCCAGGACTACGGACTTCGCATCACCACCCGGCGGGGAACACGCCATCGGCGGCACGCACCGACCCTCTACGATTGGGTGGACCCGCGCTATGCGGTGGCACAAGCCAGCATGGTTCCCTGCCTTCGCAATCTCCTCGGCGCCCTCCGGGGACGCCACGCCGCCGAGACCACCGGCGCCGACAACCTCCGCACCCTGGAACTGGTGTTTGCGGCGTACGACTCCGCACGACGCGACACCGTCCTGCACTTCGACCCGGCATGAACTCACCGGTTCAAGATATTCCAACCTCTATAGGACAGCCGGTGACGGCCGGACCGTGGACGGCCTTGTTTCACGAGGGCGACCTGCGCTACGTCCGCCTCGGGAATCGGGAGGTTTTGCGGCGGGTGTACGGAGCCGTGCGGGATCGCCATTGGAACACCCTGCCGGGGGTCATGAACGGACTGGAAGTGGAGACGTCCTCCGACTCGTTTCACATCCGCTACACCCGCTCCCATCCGGGTGAGGACCCACATCTCGTCTGGCACGCCACCCTCTCAGGGGACGCCAGCGGCTTGGTGCGGTTCGAATTCGAGGGCGAGGTGCTGAAGCCCTTCCTGAGGAACCGAATTGGACTCTGCGTTCTTCATCCCATCCTGGAATGCGCCGGGGCGAAGTGCCGGACCCGGCACCTCGACGGCTCGACCGGGGAGCGGCGGTTTCCGGAACGCCCCGCCCCGGGACAACCCGTGGACGGCTTCACGGATCTGTCCGGACTGTCCCACGAGATCGAACCGGGCCTGTGGGCCGAATTGGAGTTCGAGGGCGATGGATTTGAAACTGAGGACCAGCGCCACTGGATCGATGCCAGCTTTAAGACTTATTCGACTCCGCTGCGGCTGCCCAAGCCCGTGTCAGTCCCCGCGGGAACCCGAATCCGTCAGCAGGTGACCCTCCGACTCCGCGACACGCGGGGCAGCCGCCCGGCCCGTGTCCATCTCCCGACCGACGGCAAACTGGTTCGGGTCCGCATCCCCGACGCCCCTCGCATTCGGGTTCCGGAAATCGGACTGGGAATGGCTTCCCATGGCCGGCCGTTGAGTCCCACGGAGGTCCAGCGACTGTCCCGACTCGGGATGGGCCACCTCAGTGTGGACTTGAGGTTGTCGGATCCCCAATGGCCGGAGCGGCTTCAAATCGCGGCCCGTGATGCCGTGGAACTGGGCGCCGCCCTGGAACTCGGGCTCCACCTCCCCGCCGGCACCGGCGGAGACCTGCGCGAGGTGGCGCGCACGCTGGGGCGGATGAAGGTGGATCTCGTGCGGGCGCTCATCCTGCGCGATGGGGAACGGTCCACGCGTCCCACCGATTTTGAAGAGGCCCGGAGGTCCTTGGAGGATTGCGGCATGGCGTTGGGGGTCGGCACCCGAGGGGACCTCTACGATCTCGTGCTCCAACCGCCGCCGGAACTCGGAGATTTCCTCGCCTGGTCGATGAATCCCCAGGTCCACGCTTCCGACGATCTCAGCCTCGCGGAGACCCCGGAGGGCGCCGCCCATCAGGCCGGCGCACTCCGCGCATCGAATCCGGAGCGGGCGCTCCTGGTGTCCCCCATCACGCTCAGGCCCCGCATCCCGGCGCCCTCCTTCGAGCGGGAACACGGCGCTCCGGAGGAGGCGCTTCCCCGGTCGGTCGATCCCCGCCAGCGACAGCCGCTCGCCGCCGCGTGGACCGTCGCCCTGTTCAAGGCCCTCGCGGAAGGGGGCGTGGACAGCATGACCTTTTTCGAAACCACCGGATGGCTCGGCGTGATTGAAACCGAACATGATTCGCCGGCTCCCACCCGATTCCCGTCCCACCCGGGAGAGGTGTTTCCCATCTATCACGTGCTGGCCGACCTGGGCGAGTTCGCCCGGGGCGAGGTGATCCCCACCCGCGTGGACGTCGCCCACTCGGTCGTTCCCCTGCTGATCCGATCTGGTCCCCATTTCCGAATGTGGCTGGCCAATCCGAGCACCACCCCCCGCCGCGTCTCGTGGTCCGGGACCGGCCTGCCCCGGCACTGGCAGTGGCGATGTCTGAATCCCCAATCCTTCGCCGAGGCCGGACGCGCACCGGATGCATTTCGATCCGGATGGAGCCGTCTTGCCACCGACACCCCCACAATTCCCCCGCACGCCGTAGCGACCTTTGACGCCGTGGCTCCGTAACCCCCAAGGCTCCCCCCGATCCCATGACCGCCTCACCGACCTCCTACCCTCTGCGTTCGGTTTCCAGCCGACTCCTCCTGGGTCTCACCTCCCTCCTCCTGCTGTTGGCGGGATGCGGCCCATCGGAACCCACATCGCGAGACGCATCCCCGTCGGTGTCGCCGTCCAAACCCGGGGCCGTGAAAACCATCGGGGTGGCCTTCGAAACCCTCCAGACCGAGTTTTGGGTCGCCGCCTTCGACAAGCTCAAGTCCGAGTGCAAGGCCCGCAGCATCACCCTGCTCGAGGCGGTGGCGGACGGGGATGCCGCGCGCCAGTTCGACCAGGTGAAGAATTTCATCCAGCGCGGCGTGGACGGAATCATCCTCGTCCCCAAGGACGGCAAGACGGTCATCCCCATGATCCGGGCCGCCAACGCCGCATCCATCCCGGTGGTGCTGTACAATCGCCCGGCCGACCCGACGGACGCCCCGCACACCACCGTGGCGCCGGACAACGCTGCGATCACCCGGGAGACCGTGGACTACCTGATCTCCGTCGCAAAGCGCACCGGCCGCCGGCAGAAGGCCATGATCCTTCTCGGCGACCTCAGCGATGTGAATGCCATCGGCCGCCGGGACGGGTTCGAGGCGGCGGTAAAGGCGGCGGGGGACGAGGTGGAGGTGGTGGCGCGCGTCCCGACGGACTGGAACCAGGAAAAGGCCCTGGCCGGCGTCCAAAGCGCTTTCCAGGCACACCCGGACATCGGCCTTATCTTCACCTCCAGCGATTTCATGTACCCCAGCATCAAGTCGGTGCTTTCCAGTCTCGGGAAATGGAAAAAGTTCAACCAGGACGGCCATGTCATCCTGGGCGGTTTCGACGGCGATGCCACCGCTTATCAACTGATGACCGAGGGCTACGTGGATGCCACCGGCGTTCAGGATGTCTATTGGGAAGCCGAACAAGCGCTCCAAGCCATCGCCGACGCCAAGGCCGGAAAGGCCGTGCCCGCCCGAATCGATGACCGGGGCTTCGCCATCACCCAGGAGAACCTGAAGCAACTCGCACCCCGAATGTGGGGGGCCAGGCAGCAACTCCGGCCCTGAGAGGACGCGATCCAACCGCAATGCCCGCGTGATCTCCACCGCTCCAGTGTCTCCGAAGCGCCTGCTCGCGGATCCGCGGGCGATCGTCGTTCTTCCGCTGGTTCTCTTCGTCCTGCTCGCGGGATTCACGCCGGCATTCCTCACTCCCGGGAACCTGGGGAACCTCGTGATCGCGGGACTCCCCCTCCTCGTCCTGGCCACCGGACAAACCGTGGTGCTCATCGCCGGCGGCATCGACCTGTCCGTCACGGCGGTGATCGGTTTGACCAGTGTCCTGGGAGCCCTGGTGATGAGCGGGGACGTCGGATGGCTTCGGGGTCACTCCGGTGCCACCCCGGCAGCCCTCGTCGTCATGCTCGGGACGGGCGCGGGCGTGGGACTCCTGAACGGGACGTGCGTCGCGGGACTGCGCATGCCGCCCTTCATGGTCACGCTGACCACGTCGCTCTTCATGGGGGGACTGGCCATCTGGCTGGCCCAGCACGAGGTTCACGCGGAAAGCATCTACCATCTTCCAGCCGCCTTCCTCCTCCTCGGCAACCGCCCCGGGGTCGCCACCGGGGTGGCCATCGCGGCCGCCGTCGCCATGCACCTGCTGATGACCCGCACCCTCCTGGGACGCTGGTTCCGTGCGGTCGGCCACAATCCCCGCACGGCATTCATCTCGGGGGTTCCCGCGGGCGGCACCGTGGTGACCGCCTACGTCCTCAGCGGACTGATGGCCGCCCTGACGTCGGTCCTGATCACCGCCCGCCTGGAAACCGGCTCACCCAGCCATGGCAGAACCTTGTTGCTGGACGTGATCGGGGCCGCAGTCATCGGCGGCACCAGCCTTTTCGGAGGCCGGGGAACCGTGCCCGGTACTGCCGCGGGCGTTCTGTTCCTCGCACTCCTCAGCAACGGACTCAATCTGCTCAACCTGTCCGACTTCTTTATCACGATGGTGAAAGGGGTGGTGATCCTGTGGGCGGCGCTGCTGGATGTTCAAAGGACCCGGTGGGCCCGGGCATCCTGATGTCCCCCGGCACGACGCGCATGAACGGCGATATTACACTGGAAACGCACGAACGAACGAAGGAGCGCCCTCCGGCCGTGTCCTTCGACGGGATCGTCAAGGGGTTTTCCGGAGTGCCGGTGCTCAAGGGGGTTCGCTTCTCCGCGCGACCGAGTCGCATCACTGGGATCGTTGGGGAGAATGGTGCCGGGAAATCCACGCTGATGAATCTGCTGGGAGGCAACCTGCAGCCCGACTCCGGTCAGCTTCGGGTGAATGGTTCCCCACATGCCCCCCGCAGTCCCGGCGAGGCGCGCGCGGCGGGGATCGCGTTCGTCCACCAGGAACTGAACCTTTTCCCCAACCTCAACCTCGCCGAGAACCTCTTTCTCACGGAATTCCCCCGGGGTCCGGGGGCGCTGCCGTGGATTGATCGCCGCAAGCTCCGCGAGCGGGCCCGCCAACTCCTCGAGGAGGTCGATCTACGACACGATCCGGACACCCCGGTGGAGCGGTTGTCGGTGGGGGAACGACAACTGCTGGAAATCGCCCGGGCTCTCGGCGCCGAAGCGCAGATCCTGCTGCTGGACGAACCGACCACCTCCCTCTCCGTGCGGGAATGCCAGCGACTGTTCGCCCTGATGCATCGGCTGCGCGCCCGGGGCATCGCCCTCCTCTACATCTCCCATGCCCTCGGCGATGTCCTGGATCATTGCGATGACCTGGTGGTCCTGCGGGATGGCGAAGTGGTCGGCCAGGGACCCGCCGCAGAGTTCACCCACGGGCGTCTCGTTTCCCTGATGGTGGGACGGGAATTGAGCCAGCTCTATCCGCACCGGAACCCGTCCGCCGCTGCCAGTAAATCCTCACCCGGCGAGCCGATGCTGGAAGCCCGGGGCATCACCCGGCCAGGCACGGTGCGCGACATTTCGTTCCGACTGAGTCCCGGCGAAATCCTCGGAGTGGCCGGATTGATGGGTGCGGGCCGTTCGGAACTGGCCCGCATTCTCTTTGGGCTCGATCCGCACACGTCCGGAGAACTCCGGATCGCCGGGCGTCCCCTGGAGGGAGGCCCGCGCCGTCGGATCCAGCAAGGCGTGGCATTCCTCACGGAGGACCGCCGTCAGGAGGGGTTGTGTCTCGAAGCGTCCGTGGCGGACAACCTCGCCCTCGTCACGTTGGGCCGGCACGCCCGGACGCCCCTGCGCTGGCTGAATTGCGCGGAAATCCGGGACGCCGTGGCCCGGATCCGCGAGGCCATGCAGATCCCCCCCCGAATCACGGATGACCAACCGGTCCGAACCCTGAGCGGAGGGATTCAGCAGAAGGTGGTTCTCGGAAAATGGATGCTCGCGGAACCCCGGATCCTGATCCTCGACGAGCCGACCCGGGGCATTGACGTTGGCGCCCGGTTCGAAATCTACCAGTGGATCCAGCGGCTCGCAGACGGGGGCTCCGGTGTCCTCGTGATTTCGTCCGAGATTGAGGAACTCATCGGTCTCTGCGACCGCATCCTCGTCATGCGACGGGGGGAGCTGTCCGGCGAATTCCGCCGGAATGAATTCGATCGGGAGCGGATCCTGAAGGCGGCGCTGCCCGTCTCCCCCGCATGAGCACGCCCCCCCCTTCCCGATGGATCCGCTGGGGACTCGACCAGGCCCCGGTGCTGCTGGTCGTGCTGGTGCTCTTCGGGTTTGGACGAATGTCGGACCGGTTTCTCACCGCCGACAACCTGATGCAGATCCTGCTCCAGGCGGCAGCCCCCATGATCGTGGCCACGGGCATGACCTTCGTCCTGCTCACGGCGGGTGTGGATCTTTCCGTCGGCGCCGTGATGTTTGTGGGTGCGGCCATCGCGGGAAAGCTGGCCGTGGCCGGCCACGCGCCCGCGCTGTGTTTCGCCGCCATGCTGGCGGTGGGACTGTTGGGCGGCGGCCTCAACGCGCTTCTCGTCACCCGCCTGCGCCTCGCCGCCTTTATTGCCACCCTCGCCATGCTGTTTATCGGGCGCGGACTCGGGCGCTGGATTACCCAGACGCGGGCCATGAATCTTCCGGACACCTTCCTCGAGTGGGGCTCCGCAAGGCTCCTGGGAATCCCGGTTCCCGTCTTCGTGGCCGCAGGCGTGGCGTTGGCTGCCCAACTGGTGTTGTCGCGGACCCCCTTCGGCCGGCAGGTGCTCGCGTTCGGCAACAACCCGGAGGCCGCGCATCGCGCCGGTGTCCGGACCCATTCGCTGCAGGCCGCCGTGTACGTTTTGTGCGGTGGCTGCGCCGCACTCGGGGGCATTGTGGCGCTCACGCAACTGGGCTCCGTTTCCCCGCGGTTCGGCGAGCAGTATGAATTCGAGGCGATCACGGCGGCGGTCCTTGGCGGTACCAGCCTCTTCGGCGGACGCGGCCGGGTTTTTCCCGGCACGGCCCTCGGCGCGATCCTGCTCAAGGGCATCTTCAGCGGCCTGGTGATCCTTCAGGCGGATCCCTATCTCTATCCACTGATCACCGCCGTCATCATCTTCATCGCCGTGCTGATCGACAGCCTCCGAACGCAGTTGCTCAGAATCTGACCTCCCTCGCAGCCGCCGAACCATCTCGAGGCTGCGGAATCGGCGCGTACAATTGGGCGAGTCGCAGCAGCATCGTCTCCAACTCCCGGTAGTATTCGTCGGCCGGAAGGCTCGCCTTCCGGGATCGCAGGAGCTCGATCTTCGCCTCCAATTCCCCCGCAGTGCCCGGGCCTCCGGGCCCAGGGCCTGCTCCTCGGCACTGGGGATCAGAGCAATGCGCTGGGCGCGGGCGCCATCCATGACACTTCCCTGCTGCGCCTGCTTACGGGCCCGCACGCCGCGGAACCAATCCGCAGGGGTTCCGAGCCCGTCCCCGGAATCGTCGAGCAGGGCGTGCTCCGTCGCGAGCCGGCCGGCCGTCTGGTAAAACTCCGCGACCCTTCGTGATGCGGCGAGGAAGGCCTCCAGGACCGAGACCTGGCCGTCGTGGTCGAGATCCGCGGTCGGATCGGACAGCGCCTCCGCAAAGGGAAGTCCAAACCGCGTCGCATTCACCTCCGACCCACTGCGCGTGGCCACCACCACCGTGCGGTTGGTTCCGGAAAGTGCGTTCAGGAACGGGGCGCTGGCCGATGCCGTGTTCACGACCACCACCGGACGCGTGATCGGCTTGAGCCATGCCGCCAGGTCGGAGGCGGCCACATCCGGTCCCCGAAGATTGAAGCGTGCCTCCTTCCCATCGAAGGTACCGTGACCGATCAACACCAGCCACAATTCGGCAACCCCGTGGGTCGGCTCCGCAGCCAATCCGTTCTTCAATGCCTCCAGGTCATTCGTGCCCCCCCCGACACCGATCGTCGTGACCTGCGCCCCTCCCTTCTGCGCCGCGAGAGTCCAGAGTTCCGCCTGACGAAGAAAGTTGGTTCCGTATTCCGGTTCGCCCGGCGCGCCCACCACGAGGAATACGGAGGCCCGGCCCTCCGAGGAAGCCCTCGCGGGCTCCAAAAAAAACAGGGCCAGGGCGGCCAACAACATCGCCCACCGGATCACGGCATTCCTTTCCATCGGCGCAGTCCCCATTCGGAAATCAGACATCCCAGCGCGAGGGCAAACATCCACGGCGTATGCCACAGCGGATACGACCAGGTGTCCATGACCGGTGCCTGGCGCTGGGGCAGCGATTTCGCGAACTCCTCCAGGCGGTCCGCCCGAATCACCTCGCCCCCGGTCTTCCGGGCCACTTCCTCCAGAAGCGCGACGTTGGGCACCAACGAACGGAACTCCTCCGCGGCGAGGTCGGTGCTCCAACCCGCCTCGGCGGTCCCGACCGCGACTCCGGTGCTGTTTGTCACCTGCGCCCGAGCCCGAAAACCACCCGTCAACCGCGGCACGTACACCGCTTCATAGGCCCCGGGTTCCGTGGTGGAAGGCTCGGCCGGAAGCCGGAGGACGTTGGTGACGCCGGCTCCCGATCCCGACGCCAAAACCGGCTGCACCTCGAGGGTCACGCCAGCATTGTCCATCGGTTGGAACTTGGGATCCCGGACGCGGGCCTGAAGGCGGACGGCACCATTGGGATCCCCAGGCACCGGTTCCGCGGACAACTCCACCGTGTCGGGCACCTCCGCCACGAGCCACCGCGCCAGCTGCCGCCAGGCCTTGTCCATGTCGGCATGTGATTCCGCGTTCTGCATTCCCCACCGCCAGACGTCGCCCACCGTCAACGCCGCCGTCCGGCCGCGTCCATAACGCTGCACCACCAGTGCCGGCACCTCGCCCCCGGACGCGTCGGCGGCGGTCGCAATTACACTCGCACCCGGCTTCACCTCCCCGAGACGATTGATCACCTGGAACGGCGGCATCGCCTCCCGCCGCGCCCGCTCGTCCGCCTCGTTGTCCCGCAACCGTGCCCACGCCTGAAGCCAGCCCTCGCGCGCCAGCACAAGGCGGCGGGGAACTGCGGGCACCGCGTCCGCACGGCGGTCCAGATAAACCGGTAGGAAATCTCCAATCGGGGTCCGTGCGTACCCTCCCTGCTGGAAAGACTCCGCACCGCCGAGCATCAGGAATCCTCCGCCCCGCTCGGAAACATACTTCTGGAGCAGCGCCTGCTGGTCGGGTTGGAAGAATTCAGCCTCGAGGTCGTCCACGATGACCGCGTGGTAGGGATACAACTCCTCGGGCGTGCGGGGGAATCCACTCCGCAGCTCCAACTCATCCCGGGTGTTGAGTCGCACCAGGACCGGCTGGTCATATCGCTGGGTTTCCTCGCGGGATTGGTCCCCGAATCCGCGGAACAGCGGATTGCTCGTCTCCCCCGCGCGGCCGCGAAACTCAAACTTTGGCTCCCGCCGCGCCACCCGAATCAGGCCGACCAACTGGACCTGGGAATCCTCCGCCAGGGCGCGGTTGAGAAACTTGAACTCCCAGTTCGGGCGCCCGGTGACGTACAGGATCCGGTGCGGTCCCCGCCCACGGTCCACCACCACCACCCGCGAGTTGTTGGCCGCCGTCGCCTCCGCGGTCTCCGGGGTGGATGCTCCGGACGGCGCCACCGAGAACCGGTAGAACGCCAGTCCGCTCTTCTCCGGCTTGGGACGAAACTGAAAGGTCAGGCGGGCGTGGTCCCCGTCCGCACGCCGGGTTTGTTCCGCGACGAGCTTCCCGGATTCATCCGTCAACTGGGCGGTCACCTCGCGGCCGGCAAAACCGTCTGCGGACACGTCGGCATCGAGGGTCACCGGCGCATCCTCAAACGCCGTCTGGCTGGTCCGGACTCCTTGGACGCTGAGGTCCCGGGGCGATTCACTTCCCCCGATCACTACGGGATAAATGGGTGGCAACCCCTTCAAATCCGGCACAACCCCCGCCAGATCCGTCGCATTGCCATCCGTGAAGAGGAGGACCCCGGCGAGGGGACGGCCCCTGTTCCGCTCCCCCACGGACCGCAACGCTCCGACCATCGCCGAGGAGCGACCGTCGAAGGTCAGCTCCGAGAAATCCGGTACCGCCTGAAGTCGCGAGTCGAACTGGTACCGCCGGATCTCGAAGGACTCCGCCAGGGCCGGAATCCAGGAGGACTTGCCCGCATCCAGCAGATCCCGGAGCCCCTCCCCGCGGCTGCGCGAGGCCTCGACATCCCGGATCTGCAGCCCCTGGCTGTTGTCAGCCACGACCGCCATCAGGTTGGCTCCGGGACGGGCGCGCTGTCCGGACCACAGGGGTTCCAGCAGGCAAAGCGACAGCGCCGCGACTCCGATGAACTTCAGGAGAAGGCAGGTGTTCCGGACCCATCCCCGCGGCGTGGTCCGATAACTCCACACCAGCACCAAACCCAACGCGGCCGCGCCCCCAAGGACGGGCCACAGCCATTGGCGCTCGGCAAAAACGAGGGAGGCGATCAGCATCGTCAATGGTCCTTCCCCAACTCCTCGTAGTACTTCCGGACGAGTTCCGTGTAGCGGGTGGGAACCGGATCACGGTCGATGGGGACCAGGGCATCCCGGGATCCGCGTCGCGCCAGTTCCTCGGCGATTTGCTGTCGGACCTCCACCAGCGGCTTGAGCACTTCCAGCCGGACCGTAGCCCAATCGGGCTTCTTGAGATCCCGCCGATACTCCAGGCGCATGAGCCGCGCCCGCTCCCGGGCACCGGCAACTCCGGCCCGCAGTTCCGGGGAATCCACAACCTCCTCCACCTCCCGGAGCCGGTCCGACCACGGGGCAAAATTTCCGCCGGTCAATGGACCCGGCCCGCCCGGTTCCCCACGCGTCGTCTCCCCTTCATTGCCTCCTCCCGCCAGATCCTGGAGATTCACGCGGGCCCGCGTCCCCGCATTGCCCCGGTTGGCTCCACCCGGGGTTCGCGCCTGCAACGCGCGCGGTCCGGCGGCTGGTGACCCCGGGGAACGGGACGGAGGCGTGGATGCAGCGGTCTCCTGGGGCGCATTCGGAGTGGATTGAGATCCCTGTCCGGACTGGCGGCCCGGCTGCGACGCAGGCTCTTCCCCGGGCGAACCGTTCTGGCCTGGGCGGCGCGGGGAATTCGAACTCTGCTGTGAACCGTCGTTTCCCGGTTCCCGGGCGTCCGGGTTCTGGTCCGGACGTTCCCCCGGCGAAGCCCCGGTGCGGCGGGCAGCCTCCGCGCCCGGCGTGGATGCTCCGGTGTGATCCGGATTCTCCCCGGAGTCCCTGGCCATCTCCCGTTGCAATTCCGAAGTCAGGGCATCGAGTTCGCCCGCCGCGCGACGCAGCGCCTCCGTATCATCCCCCAGCACGCTCTCCGCGGCCTGCTCGACGCCATCCCGGAACTGGCTGATGCCCCCGCGGGCCCGCTGCTCCACGCGATCGGCCTGGGCGAGCCCGCCCTGTCGCAATAACTCGGCCGCCATCTCCAGAGTCTGGCCGCCCTGCCCCGAGGTCTCCTGAAGGTGGTCGTATAATTTCTGAGTCAGCTGGCCCCGTTCCGCGAGTTCCTGCTGGAGCTTCTTCACCGTGCCGGAGTCCTCCTGCTGGAACTTGCGGAGCGTGTCGTAAAGCTTCTGCGAGACCAACGGCTCCGCACCTTCAGCCTTCTGCGAAACTTCCGTCGCGCGCTGGATCAGATTGGTCAGCGTGCTCCGCTGCCTCGCCAGTTGCTCCGCCGCCTCCCGGCGCTCCGGGGATTCGGTGAGGGACTTCGGTCCCGAAGGGGAGGCCGCGCTCTCCATCGTGCGGCGGACCTCATCCTGTTTCCGCGCCAGTTCCCGGGCATCCTGACGCAATTGCCGGAGCTCCTCCGAAAACTGGCTGGCGCTTTCCTTGCGCAAATCGTCCCGCATTTCCTCCAGCTGCCGCTGGGCACGGGTTCCGGACGCCACCGCCTTCCCCGTGGATCCCTGGTCCGCCGCCTCGGCGGCCTTCTGGAGCTCGTCCCGGGTCGCCTCGAGCCGCTGCCGTTGCTCCGCCATTTTCGACTGGTTCTCCGGACGATCCATCCGCTGACGCAGTTCATCGATGCCCGCCAGCATCTCGCGCTGCTCCTCCTCAAGCCGTTTCAACTGGCGCCGGGCCTCCTCGCGTTCCTCCTCAGTCCTGGCCTCCTGCAGCGCGGTCTGGACCTCCTTCATCCGCTCGTTCAAATCCTGCTGACGCCGCGCCAATTCCCGGAGCCGGTTCAGAATCTGAAGCTCCTCGCGCTGTTCCGAATTCTGCCCGGCTTGCGCCTGCCGCTGGGTCTCATAGCGATCCTCCTCTTGCTTGAGATCGAGCTGGTCCAACTGCCGTTGGGAAGCGGATTCACCGGACCCCTGGCTCCGGTTCCGGCCACGGGTGACCGAGGTCTCCCGGACGGACATCCGCATCAGGGCCTGCAGAGCCGCCTGTTCGGACACGATGGCCGGGGCAAGCGCCGCCGGCTTGTCGGCGGCCTCCTTCAAGTGATCCACCGCCTCGCCCATCTTCTTCAGAACCGTTTTCCACTCGCCGGGACGCCCATCCTCTTCGGCCTTTTCCTTCTCGGATTTCGCCCGGTCGAGGGCGACGGATTGGGAATCGCGGACCACCACCGCATTGCTGGCATAGGACGACTTCGATCCCGGGGATCGCTGAAGATTCCAGGTCGCCGCAAGGATCTGCTTCTGCAATTCCGCCAGCCGCGTTGCCGGGGTGCCCTGCTGCTGTTGCTGCTGCTGGGACTCCCCGGACGGCGACTCGCCCTCCCGGAAGATCTCCTCGAACGGTCGGACTTCCGCAAAGTAGAGATCCCCCTCGGTACGGCGGATCTTCCCGTCGGGTCCAATGTCCTCGGCCCAGACGTGCCACGCGACCAGATCGTCCGGATGCACCCCGAGATCCTCCAGGCGGACCATTTGTTGAAAGGATCGCTTCTCCCGGCCCGGAACTCCGTTCCCCAGTTCAATGGACTTCGGTTCCCCGGCCGCCAGCCGATAGGTGAGTCCGAACCGGGGTACGCCGAAATCGTCCCAAACGGTTCCCGAGAACGCGATCTCCTCCAGGGCCGAGGGTTTGGTGTCGCCCCGGGGCGCGGTGATCTTGAACTCCGGCGGACGGTTCGGCAGCGCATCCAGCACGAAGGTCGTCGGCACCTTGTTGGTGCGTCCGTCGGCATCCACCAGGACGAGGTCGTACCGTCCACTGTTGGTCAGGGTCCATCCCCGGAGATACGCCGTGGCGAGGTTGGTTCCCACTTCCAGCACCAGGGTCCCCGGGGAATTGGTGCGTCCGACCAATCGCGCGGAGGTCACCGGCTTGTTGAGCGACAGCGTCAGGTCGAGGCGCGAACCTTCCACGGCGCCCACGTGCCGGGTATCCTCCACGCGCTTGGGCGGGAGCGCGGTGTAGTCCGGATAGGTGAGATCCGCGTCGGACTTCTCCAGGCGCGGGTGCTCGAAAACCTTCACCCGGTAGTTCCGGGACTTTTGTCCATCGTAGTCCACCCGGTAGGTGAAATCGGACGCCACCTCCGGGACACTCGCGCCGTACACCGGATCCGAAAGGCTCCGGACCAGGGGCACGCGGCGCTCGGGTTCGCCGGAGCGCATCAGGACCAATTCCGCGCGCGACGGGACCACGACTCCGAACCGGGCCAGCACCACGAGACTACTGCCCTTCTCCAATTCCGCGTCGCCTGGAGTGACCTCGAAGGCCGGACGCAGGGTCAGCACGTTCCGGACAGTCGTCCCCGGGGCCCGAAGCGACCACAGCGCCGCAAGCAGAATCACCAGCGTCCCGACCTGGAGCCCATGGGCCCCGACGACCTGCCACCAGGGAATGAAACGCCTCCATCCCCCTTGGTGACTGGCTCGAACCGCCGAAAGCACGACGCGCCGCTGCAGGACATTGAGCGGACGCCCCGTCGATTCCTCCTGCTGCACCGCCGTCAGCAACAGTCCCTTCAGGGCGGGTTCCCTGCGTTCAATGGCTCCCGCCAATTGCGACCAGCCGGGGCGATTCTTCCATAACCGCCAGGCGGTCCATGCGCCCGCCGCCACCGCCAACAAGCCACCGATCGGGAGGAGCAGCGTCGAGGTCCACCCGAATCCGCGCTGGGCCATCCCCAGAACGCCCGCGAGCGCGGAGACGGCAATCCAGCATCCGGCCAGGCCGATCGCAAACCGGCGCTGACGAAGGCGCCACAGCAGGGGCCGCAGACGCGCTTGAAGCAGTGGATCCATCATGGAAAGCGGAGACGGGGGTCTATACCGAGCGAAGGGGGTTCTGAACGTTCATGCAGATTGAGGGGCCGAAGCCACCCGGCGCGCAAGCCGGCCGGCGAGGCCGGATTCCACGAACACGAGGAACAAGGTCGCCACCAAAAACCATCGCCACAACTTTTGCCGTCCCTCCTCGGCAATGCTGTCCAGACGGGTGCCAGTCTTCGGCGGGGTCACGGGTCCAGATCCCGTCGTGGAGGCCATCGGCGCCGTCGGCGCGCCGAGCCGTTCCAGTTCATCCACCGCCAGCGGCGCGGTGCGCCCCTCGACCGGATCCACATTGACCACCACCTGGCGATCTTTTCCACCGACGGTCACGGTGTAGGTCCCGGGCTCCAAGGCGTCCGAAAAACTCGACGCTCCCGCCGCGACGGCAAATCGCCGCCCGCCAGGTCCGACGACCTCGGCTGGACCGGAAACATCGGATCCCCAGGCGGACAGCGGAATGTCATCCCCCACCAGGAACGCCGCACGGGAGGTTTCAACGCCGCCCGCAACCTCCAGCAGCGAGACCACCCAGGGAACAAACTTGGTCGACAACGCGAACTGGCTGTCCTCCGGATTCCAACCGGACAGGAGGATCACCACCCGTCCCTTGCCCACGGGAACCTCGACGAGCGCAGGGTCCCCCCGGTCGAATCGCGCCACCACTCGCGCACCGGGAATCCCAGCCGGGTCGATCCTCCGGTACCTCCAAAAGTGGAGCCGCGTGAAATCGTTGAATCGCGCGTCGGCGAACGGGGCAAACAGAGGATTTCGAAAATCGATCTCGGCCATCATGGCGTAATTCTCCGGCCGTCCCTCCTCCACACCGAGCGAGGGAATCCCGAGGACCGGCGCCAACGATGCCGCGGCGGCAGCATTGCGCGGGACCGCCAACACGGTTTTCCCCGACTCCACCTGGGACCGCAATGCGCCCGCAACGACTTCCGACACGGGCTCGGTGACCACGAACATCCGGGCGGCCTCACACTCGGCACCCACCGGCGGGGCGGAGGGTGACCGTTGATCGAGGTCCACCCCCACCCTGCGGGTCGCCGGCAGCGCACGGGAGAGAAAGTACAGCGGCTGTCGGGGATCACTTGCCGGATCCGAGCCCAGATAAAGAATCCGGCTGCGGCTGACCGCGGGAGGCGTGACATACACGGTGTTGTCGAAGGGCTCGGAATCGCCACGCAACACGACGCGGTCGGGATGGGAATTGGTCGACGGCTGCGGAAGAACCGCGAGGCGGCTTTGTCCGGGGGGCACATAGACCTCGACGGGCGTTCCCTCGATGGAGCCCCCGTCCGAAGACGCCCACCCGACCTGAAACTTTTCCTGCCGCGAGTCGGGAGCGTTGTTGACCCGGACCCTCAGGACGTCGTCGCCCACAGCGGCACCGCCCGCCGCCTCCCCCACGCGTTGCAGCGTCGCGTTGCCCGGGGGTGTCGCGCGGACACCGGACGGAACCACCTGGATTCCCTTCGGCCATTCATAGGACTGCAGCGTTTCCAGCCGGCTTCCTTCCTGCAAATCACTCACCACCACGATGCGTCCGCGCTCCAGCGTCTTCCCCGATTCCCGCTCCACCAGCGCCTCCGAAGCGCGGGCCAGCGCCGCGCCCAATTGCGTGGCCGACCAGCCCGGAGTCACCCCGGCGAGGCGTTGAGCAACGAGAGCGCCACGTTCTCCGGGCGCCGTGGAGGACCATTCCTCGAAGGTGATGCGCGGCGTCACGCTCCGGTCAAAGGTGAAGAGGGCGACGGCGTCCTCCGGTCCCGCCTCCCGAATCAACGCCTCCGTGCGCTCCCGCGCGGCGGACCACAATCCCGAACGGCGCATGCTCGCACTGGTGTCGAGCAGCACCACCCGGGGAAGTCCGGTGGTCGAAGGCGCCTTGGCAGCCTCGGGCTCGGGAAAAAATGGCCGCGCGAATCCGAAGGCCAGCAGCCCGAGGGCAAGGCACCGCAGCAGTAGCAGCAAAAGATCCTCCAACCGGCTCTTCTTCGTCAGGCGAGGCGGCGTGGGATCCAGGAACATCAGCGAACTGAACCGGGTGCGCTCCCGGGTCGTCCGCCGGATGAGGTGAAACACCACCGGCAACGCGATGGCGAGTCCGCCCACCAGGAACAACGGGGTAAGGAAACTCACGCGCCCCCTCCCCGGGAACCCGATTCCCTCCGCCGCAATGGCTGGCGCCGACGGCCCCGCTCCTGAAGAAATTCCAACAGCACCCGCTCCAGCGGTTCATCCGTCCGCACCGGATGATATCCCACACCCAGCTTCCGGCAGAGCCCCTTCAATTGCTCTCCATGGGCTTGAAACCGCCGCCGGTACTCGGCACGGGCGGCACCCGGATCAATGAACTGCGTCCGGACCGATTCGACATCCTCAAACAACGCCGGCTCGGTGAACTCAAACTGAAGTTCGGACGGATCCAGGACCCGGAACGCCAGCACCTCGTGTCCGGACGCCGTCAACTGGGCGAGGCTGTTCTCCAACCGGTCGATCGGCGCCAGAAAGTCGGAGATCAACACCAACACGCCCCGCTTGCGGACAATTTCCACCAGGCGCTTCAACGGCGCCGCCAGGTCGGTGGCCGTTCCACCCGCGGGCTTTTCCAGGGCGAGCATCAGATGACGCAACTGGCCCGGACGATGCCGCGCAGGAAGAAACTCCCGGACCCGCTCGTCGAAGGACAACAACCCCACCGCATCCCCCTGCAGGTGCAGGAAGTAGGCGAGGGTCGCGGCCATCGTGGCGGCATAGGAAGCCTTGGTGTAACCGAGGGTCCCGAAGTCCATCGACCGACTTTGGTCCACGACGAAGTGACACCGGAGGTTGGTTTCGTCCTCGAACTTCTTGAGGAAGTACCGGTCGCTGCGGGCATAGACGCGCCAATCCAAATGCCGAAGGTCATCCCCCGGCGAATACTGGCGGTACTCGGTGAACTCCACGGAGAACCCGTGGTACGGACTCCGGTGCAGTCCGCTCCGGAAACCCTCCACCACCGCGCGCGCCCGCAACTCGAGGTTGCGGATTCCCATCAGCGCCTTGGCACTGATCTGGGAGCCTCCGGCCCCGTCCCGATTCCGGACTGACGCGGTGGAGTCCATTCCCTCAATTCGGAAGAGGACTCTTCACGGTCTCCAGAAGTCGGGTGATCAGGTCCTCCACCCGGATGCCCTCCGCCTCGGCGCGATAATTGATCAGGATGCGATGGCGCAGCGTCGGCGCCGCCAGCGTCCGTATGTCCTCGGCGGTGACATGCGCGCGCCCCTGCAACAGCGCCCGGGCCTTGGCCCCGAGCACCAGGAACTGGCCGGCGCGCGTGCCGGCGCCCCAGGTGACCCAGTCGTTCACAAACGCGGGCGAACCCGCCCGGCGCGGACGAGACGCCGCCGCCAGTTCGACGGCATACCGGACCAACTCCGCCGCGACCGGCACCTGGCGGACCAGGCGCTGGAGCTGGATCACGTCGGGCCCGCTGAACAAGGGTTCAATGGGCGCCGCAGCCCCGGCCGTCGTCTCGGTCACCACACGCACTTCGTCGTCCACCGGCAGGTAGTCCATCACGACGTTGAACATGAACCGGTCCAATTGCGCTTCGGGCAGCGGATAGGTGCCCTCCATCTCCACCGGATTCTGCGTCGCAAGAACGAAGAACGGTTCCGGCAGCGGATGCCGCACGCCGGCGGCGGTGACCTGATGCTCCTGCATCGCCTCCAGCAGCGCGGCCTGCGTCTTGGGCGGAGTGCGGTTGATCTCGTCCGCCAGGATCATGTGCGCAAACACCGGTCCGCGGACAAAGGACATCCTGCGTTCCCCCGCGGCGTCCTGGAGGATTTCCGTCCCAGTGATGTCGGCGGGCATCAGGTCCGGCGTGAACTGAATCCGCCGGAAGTCGAGGTGGAAGATCTGCGCGATGGATTTCACGAGCAGGGTCTTGGCGAGACCGGGAGCGCCCGTGATCAGACAGTGTCCGCCGGCCACCAGGGAGATCAGGATCTGCTCGATGACATCGCGTTGGCCGACGATGACCTTGCCGAGTTCCTGTTCGATGCGGGCGCGGCCGGCGATGAGACGGTCCATGGTATCGTTTTCGGACGCCGGGGGCGGTGTTTCAGAGGAGGGGAAGCTCATGGGGAACGGAAATCGAAGTTCAGTGCGTCATCACGTAAAACACAATGTTGATACCCAGCGGATAGGAGATTTTTTCCGAGAACTGCTGGAAGAAATAGCCGTCCTCACCCTCGCGCTCCCAACCATCCCCATTGTCGGTGTTGTGGGTGGCGAGCACCATGAGGCGGCCCTTGTCATCGGTGATTCCCCGATGGTGGACGGTGCGGGTATCCCCCTCATGGTTCGATTCCCACGTCTGCCCGGTATACTGGCTTTCGACGCCCTGGTACACGTTCGGGACCTGGCCCTTGGACTGAATCTCAAACACGCAATGGTACAAGGGATGGTCCAACGGCAATTCCTGAAAGGACCGGTCCGGGAACACCTGCTTCATCTTCTCCTCGCAATTGGCCCATTCCAGATCACCCCAAAAGTCATCCAGCATGAGGAACCCTCCGTTCAGGAGATAGGCCCGGAGCGCCGCCACTTCGGAATCGGAAAAGAAAAGACCGCCCGGCTCGACAATGTAAATGAACGGATACTGGGACAGGTCCGGATCCGTCAGCCGGATCAAACGCCCGTCCGGATCCACCTTGATCGACGTCATCTGCTGGAGCCGGTAGGAGAAGTTGAGGTCGCTGTCCGGCGTGTCCGTGGACCAGCCGCCGTGCCCCCCCCAGCCGCCCTGCTCATAGACGACCCGGGCGAAGGTGAAGACGTCCTGGGTAAATCCGGGTGCGTTGGTCCACGTGGGCGTTCCTGTGCTGTGGGACTCGATCTCCCGGGCGGTCCGCTCCTGTCCCGTGGTGCGACTCTCCGGCCAACGCCCGCGGAACCGTCGCTGCCCCAGCACCAGGCTGGTCACCACGAACATTCCCATGACCACCGCCACCATGGGAACGATGCGAACCCAGCGGCGCGTGGCCGGCGGGATCGGGTTCCGAGGTGCGATGCGGAGGTTCATGCGGTCAGTGGGTGAGCATGTAGAACACGATGTTCACGCCCAGCGGATAGGCGATCTTCTCCGAAAAGGTGTGGAAGTAATAATCGCTCTCCCCCTCCCGCTCCCAGCCATCGCCCGTGTCGGTGTTATGCAACGCCAGCACCATCAACCGTCCCTTGTCATCGGAGATTCCCCGGTGATGCACCGTGCGCGTGTCCCCGTCGTGATTGTTCTCCCAGGTGACCCCGGTGTGTTCGCTGCGGATGCCAATGCGGACATTCGCCACCTGCTTCTTCTCGGTGATCTCGAACACGCCATGATAAAGCGGATGATCCATGGGCAGTTCGACAAAGCTCCGCTCCGGAAACACAAGCTTCATCATCTCCTCGCAGTTGGCCCATTCGGTGTCGCCCCAGAAGTCATCCATCAACAGGAACCCGCCGTTCAACAGATGCTTTCGCAACGCCTCGACCTCGGGCGGGCTGAGGTAAAACGTCCCGGCCGCGGACAGGAACAGAAAGGGATAATTGACCAGGTCCGGATCGGTCAGTCGGAGCAATCGACCATCCGGATCCATCCGGATCGAGGTCATCTGTTGCAGCCGAAACGACAGGTTGATGTCGCTGTCCGGCAAGTCGGTGGTCCAACCCCCACCGTGCCAATGCGAGCCATCCGGGTGTTTATCATACCAAACGCGGGCAAAGGTGACCACGTCGTGCTCGAAGGTGGGGGCATTGGTCCAGTTGGGCGTGGCATCGTTGCGAGTGCCGACTTCGCGGGCGGTCTTCGTTCCTTCCGGAACAAAGATTTCACCCGGTCCGAGCATTGCGCGCTGCGCCAGCACGCCGAGTCCGGCAGCAGCGACGGCGAGGCCGACAATGATCCAGCGCCAGTTCATTTCACCGACTCCTTTCCGGCGTCCGCAGCAGCGAGCTTCCGGAGCAGCCGAAGCGCCTCCCGGTTCCGCGGCGAATCCTCAAGGGCTTCCAGAACTTCCCTTCGGGCGCGCGGATCCCCGGCCAGATCCATCGCCCGCGCCAGTCGGAAATGCACCTCCGCGGGATCCTGCGGGTCCATCTGCAGCAGGGTGAGGCAGGCACCAATCGTGTTGGTCGGCGACCCGGTCGCCTCCCCGGCCGCGGCCAGCGCCCGATAGGGAACCGGCGTCAGCGGATTCACCGCGATCAATCGCTCCGCCGCGGTGACGACCTGGGGCCAATCCGTAGCGGCTGTCGCGAGCTCAATCAGTCGGATGCATTCCTCCGGCGCCGCGGCATCCCGCAGCGTGACCTCCGCCAGCAAGGCCCGCTCTGCATTGGTCTCGCCCAGCGCCCGGTGAACCGCGGCCAGACGACGGCCCGCGCTTCCAGGCCCCACCTGGCCCGGATAGTTCGTCCGAATTGCCAGCAGCGGACGCTTCGCATCCTCCCACTGTTTCGCCTCCATCAGCGTGGACGCTGTTTCCGACAGCACCCAGAAGTTGGTGGGATTAGCCGCCATCCATTTCCGATACGCCTCCTCGCCCCCCAGTTTGCCATCCTCAGCCGGCTTGTCCCAGGTGAGCCCCGGCGCCATATTCAGCGCCCGTTCCCGGGCGAAGGCCGCAAAATCGGATTCCAGTTTTGGCAGCGGTGCCAGGTTCCGCTCCAGCACGGCGTTCACCTCACCACCGTCCCGCAGGTCCGTCAGGATCTTCCGTAAGGACTCCAATCCGTGGCGTTGGACGACGTACTCGACGAGCAGTCCCGCCTCGAAATAGGCGAATTGAAGATGCATCGGCGTCTTGGGCATCAGGAACGCGGCGCTCAATTTCCCCACCGGCGTGAGTTCGCCGCCCAGGATCATCTCCCGATATCGCGGCCGCAGGGCCTGGCCCCACGCCGGATTCGCCTGCGTTTCCTCAAACACCGAGATGCCCTCGCTCAACCACCGCGGCATGCGGTTCCGGGTCAACTGCAGGGTCACCACATGACAGTACTCGTGCCAGAGCACCGCCTCCCAGTTTACCGGGTCCTTGGTGCTGGTGGCGGGACTGTTGGCCGTCACCACCCGTCCGAAACAAACGCCTAGGTACCCGGGATTCTCCGGCATGCCAAAGGTTCGGACGCCGAAATCCTTTTGCTGATGGAAAATCTCCACCAGCGTCGGTTCCTGCAGCTCCGCGCCATACTTAGGCACCAGCGTTCGGCGCGCCTGCTCCAGGAGATCCAGTACCCGCGGTCCATAGATCGCCGCCTCACCTGCCTGCATTCGGAGGACAAAATGGGCGTTGGTCAGGGTGACAAACCGGGTGAGGACATCATGCAGCGTCACCAGGTTGTAGGCGGCGATGTCGTAGGCATCGCGGCGATGAACCTCGTCCGCCAGCCGCCACCCCTCCGCCTCCTCCCCCAGCCGCAACAAGTCGCTCGCCAACTGGGCCGATGCCGGGAGGTAGGTTGGGTCGAACGTGAGCGCCTGCCGCTGATGTTCCGCGCCCTCGGCGAATCGGTATTTCTGGGCGAGCTTGCGTCCGATCACGAAATCCACCCGGGGATTGTTGGCCCAATACTTGAGTGCCGATTCGCGCGCCTGCCGTTCCCCGGCGTCATCGCGGGCCAGATGCGCCAGCACCGACTTCAACGCCCACGCGTCGGGTTGCGAGGGATTCACGGAGAGGACGCGTCCAAGGATGTTGGACGCTCCGGCATAATCCTCGGAATCCACCCGATGCTCCGCCAGCAGCAGGAGGCTGGGCACGTGGCGCGGATTGATCTTCAGCGCCGCCTCCAGCGACGAGACCATTTCCTCACGATCCCCCTCGGAAAACGCCCGCGCCCTCCCGTAATGGAGGTCCGGATCCCCGGGAAGTTTCGCAAGTCCCTCGTCGAACACCTTCCCCGCCAGGGCAAAGTCATTCTTCGACAGGGCCAGATCCCCGCGGGCGAGGTAGACATCCCTCAAGTCGGGGTCGGCCTTGGACGCCGGCAGGTAAATCTTGTCGAGCACCTGCTTGGGATCGATGCCCAGCGCCAGTGCGGACCGTCCGAAGACGACCAGGCTGGGCGGATCCCGGAAGGAATAGGTGCGCGCCCCCACCAATTCCTGGATCTCCTCCAGGAGCGCCGCCGCCCGCGCGGAGTCGCCGTTAGCCTGGAGGGCCTCGCGGGCCAGCCAGCGGAGCCGGATGCTCCGGGAATCCGAGGCGAGGCCGTTCGTCGCCGCGGTTTGGGCCTCGGGATAGCGTCCCACGTCCAGCAGGGTCTGGATCAGCATCAACCGCCATTCCTCCGAACGGTCCTGTTCGGCCACCGCCTTTTCGCACGCCCGGATCACCTCATTGTATTGTCCGGACAACCGCTGTTGCCGGACGGCATCCAGGTCCCCCGCCGCCATTCCCCGGACCATTCCGAGAGCAGCCACCGAAAGAAAACCCAGGATCGACAGAAACCTCCGAACGCCTGCACCACGCCCCGACGATTCCCGACCGGGAGCGCACAGAGCGTGGAGTGGAGGAAACACGGGCGACAATGAGACCGAGCCTCGGCAAATCTCAAGTGGCGACGAGAGAAACCGCCTTCGGCGAAGAGAAAGACCCCCCGCCCCTGCCCCCAGGTTACAGGAAATGAGCCCCCCTCGTTCGTAGTCCAGCCTTCAGGCTGCCTCCCCCGCCAACCCTTCGGACAAAGTCCTCGCCCCGCTTGCGGGGGATTCTTGAGCGTTCGAAACGCGCAGAGGCGGACAGGCTAAAGCCTGGACTACGAACGGGCCGCCCCTCGCTCCATCTCCGACCGCTCCCTTCCCCAAAAACCGCAATTGCGAAAGGTCCCCTGAGTGCCAATCCTCCGCCTCGGGAGCGCTCGTAGCTCAGCTGGATAGAGCATCCGCCTTCTAAGCGGACGGTCGCGCGTTCGACTCGCGCCGAGCGCACCAACCCAAACCCGAAGAAAACCCAATGACTCAGAGAAAAAGTGGGCAATGGCCACCAGATCCCGTTCCTTGACCTCCGTCACCTGCGTTGACGCAGTTCCTTTATGCGACTCCGCTATACACTGAATCGTCGGGATTTGTTTTCCGCCGGATCGCACGCCTTGATTCATCAGAAACTGACGTGGATTTTTCTCCTCGCCATGATGGCGATCGTTGGATGGAGCACCTTCACCAACGAACGAAATCGAGATCTACCCATGTTCGTCCGGTTTCTTTCAGCAGCGATTACGGCTGGGCTCTGTGCCGGGATTGGGATGGCGGGTGGAATCGTACTCACGGGCGCGCAGGCATTCCTGAGAAACGATACCGGCGTTCTCGGCGAGCATACTCTTGAGATCACCGACGACGGCTTGGTGGAGTCGACAGAAGTTAACCGGTCCCTTTCCAATTGGCGTACCCGATTTCGGATCCAAAAAATCCGGCGCTACGCCTTTATCTATATTTCCGCGACCAATGTTTACGCAGTCCCAAGGTATCGAGCACCCTTCGAAGGATCGGTCGACGAATTCCTAGCCGCGCTTCAGGAGCGGATCCAAAGGCAGCAACAAAACGATCCGGAAAATGGCAGTCGCGTCCATTGACCGGTCAAACTTCGGCGTGAACGACACCGCAAATTAATTCCGGAAGTTCGGCTCCCGGCGCCTCAACTGAGCTGACCTTGGGCCATGTTCCCGCTTTTCCTCTTCGGCGTCTGGGCACTCATGGCTCTTTTACCCGTGCTCGAGAAACGGGCGAAGGAGGAACGGGGCAGCGTGACGATCTTTCCCGCATTTCCGTTCATGCCCCTCATGGCATGGGGACTTGCCGCCTTGCTGGATTGGGTTCACCCAGAGCTCGGGTTTTACGTCGTCGGTGGATTGCATGTCGCACTCGCGCTGGTTTCCGCCATCTACGCCGCGAACTTTTCGTATCAGATTCGGCGCAGAACCAAGCACTGATGGGTCTGCCGCCGCGCATCGGTAGGAAGGCATCCGCATTATCAACATTTACCTTCGGGCCAATAATCTCCTCGCATTACCTGAGCCCCTCCCTCCCCGAGGTCGCCGGTTGCCTTCATCGCCCTCCGCCCGGCATGGTGGCCGGGTGTTTGAGCTGCTGAAAACGGACTCCTCCTCCCGCGCCCGGCGCGGTCGCCTGCACACCGCCCACGGGGTGGTGGAAACCCCGGTGTTCATGCCGGTGGGAACCCAGGCCAGCGTGAAGGCGCTGGACAACCGGGAACTGCTCGAGATGGGCACCCAGATCCTCCTCGGGAACACCTACCACCTGAGCATCCGGCCGGGCATGGACATCATCCTCCAGGCCGGCGGACTGCACCGCTTCATGAACTGGTCGGGCCCCATCCTCACCGACTCCGGCGGTTTCCAGGTCTTCAGCCTCGGGAAGATCCGGAAGATCCAGGAGCACGGCGTGGAGTTCCGGAGCCACCTCGACGGCGCGCGGGTCTTCCTGGGCCCCAAGGAAAGCATGGGCATCCAGCGCGACCTCGGATCCGACATCGCCATGGTTTTCGACGAGTGCCCGCCGCACACCGCGTCGCGCGATGAAGTGGTCCGGGCCGTCCAGCGCACCCTGCGCTGGGCGGCGGAATGCCGGCAGCAACCCCGGGCGCCCGGCCAGCTGGTGTTCGGCATCGTCCAGGGAACCCATTTCCCGGCGCTCCGCCAGCACTGCGCCGAGGCGCTGGTCGCCATGGACTTCGACGGATACGCCATCGGCGGCGTCAGCGTGGGCGAGCCCGAACCGGAGATGATGAAGGCGGTGGAACTCTCGGAACCCCACCTTCCGGCCGGAAAAGCCCGCTACGCCATGGGCCTCGGAACCCCCGCCCAGATGGTGGAACTCGTGGCGCGGGGCGTGGACATGTTTGACTGCGTGCTGCCCACCCGGGTGGCCCGGAACGGAACCGCATTCACGAGCAAGGGCACCTATGCTGTGAAGGGTGGCGCGGTGAAGGCGGACTTTGGTCCGCTGGAAGAGGGATGCACCTGCTTCGCCTGCCGCCATCACACGCGTGCCTACATCCGGCACCTCCTCAACGTGCACGAGATTCTCGGACTCCGGCTGGTGAGCATCCACAACAGCCATTTCTACCTCCGCGTCATGGCCGACATCCGCCAGCACATCGAGGAGGGAACCTTCGCCGAGTACCGGAAGGAGTTCGCCGCCCGGTACGTCCCCTCGGAAAAGGTCCGCGCCGCCCGAGCCCGCAGCTCCGAGGCAACCGAGGCGTAGGATCGCGCTCCCGGGCCGCGCTTCATCCATTGCGTGCCCGCCATCGCCATGCTCGTCTTCATCCAGTGACCCCGCCATGAAACGACTCGTCCTGCTTGCCCTGATGGCCTCCACGCTTTCCGCCGCCGCACCCGACGTTCTCGTTCTGCACGAGCGCCTCCGTCCCACCGGGGAGGTCACCGGCCCCGCGGTCGAGATGACCGTCCGATGGGATCCGAAGCATACCGCCCTGATCGTCTGCGACATGTGGGACGACCATTGGTGCAAGGGGGCCGCGCGTCGGGTCACGGAACTCGCCGGCCCCCTCAATGCCGTGCTGCGCGACGCCCGCGCCCGCGGAATTTTCATCATCCACGCCCCGAGCAGTGTCACCCGATTCTACGACGGCACCGCGGCCCGGGAGCTCGCCCGGCAGGCCCCCTACTCCCCCACCCCGGTTCCCCTGACCACGCAGGAGCGTTGGGGCACGGGATGGTGCTGGCCGGATTCCCCCCGGGAGAAGGCCCTGCCCATCGATGATTCGGACATGGGATGCGACTGCCCGACGAAATGCACGATCCGTGAGGCGTGGACGCGGCAGAACGCCGCCCTCGAAATCCTTCCCGGGGACGCCCTCTCGGACAACGGCCAGGAAACCTGGAACCTTCTCGCCCAACGCGGCATCACCAACGTCATCCTTACGGGAGTGCACCTGAACATGTGCGTGCTCGGGCGTCCGTTCGCCATCCGCCAGCAGGTTCGGCTCGGGAAGAACGTCGTCCTCTGCCGCGACCTCACGGACACCATGTACAACCATGAGAAGGCGCCGCATGTCTCCCATTTCGACGGAACCGACCTGGTGATCGGCCACGTCGAGCGCTACTGGTGTCCGACCATCACCAGCACCGACCTCACCGGACGCCCGTCCTTCCGATTCCAGGAGGACACCCGCCCGACCCGCGCTGCGGACTGATTCCAATTCGCGACGAAGTCCGCAACGCCACGGACTCCGGGATCCATTCTCAATCAACCCCGCGTTGACCGTACCGCGTTCCCGGACCTGACCTGGCCGAAGCGACCGTCCCACTGAGAACGCTGTTGCCTGTAGTCTCCCCATCGGCTGCGGATTGACCCGATCCCCGCAAACCTGCATCTTCAATCCGGTAAGAACGGCTTCATGAAGCGCGATCCGTCCTGGGTAAAAGCCCGAATCGGAGCCCGAATCCTGATCCGGCAGCATCTGGGCCGGGTCTCGTCACGGGACGCTCGAATGGCGCACCGGATTGCCGAAGACGTTGGCGTCACGGATCGCCTGCTCGATCAGGCGCTGGCAAGCCTGTGCGCACGAGCCACCGCGCCCCACTATCATGACGTCCTTCGAGCAACCCTGGCAGCCAAGTCTTGACTGGGACACTCCCGCCGGCCGGGTTCTGGATCGTCTGGTGGAGGCGCTCCCGGAGCAGAGACACTGGGAGATCATCGTGTTCAGATCGTCACCGCTCCAGCTTGGAGTTGATCCAGGGTTCCTCAGCGCGGATGTGGACGTCATTTCCGACGAGGATATTTCCGTCCATTGCAACCGGGCCGGGCTGCTGAAAGGGCAGGCTGAGCTTTACGTTGAGCCCTGCACCACCATGGCATTCACGGCGAGCCCCGACTGGTTTGTCCGCGCCTTTCGATGCCAACGCCGACATGTCGGCCTCACCTTTCCCCACCCCATCGACCTTCTCGTCTCGAAAATCCAACGCCTCGAGGAGAAGGATCTTCGCGCGTTCCGAATGGTTCGCGAGAAGAGTGGGCATCCAACCGAGGACGAACTCCTCCGAGCCCTCCGAAGGGTGGTGGATATGTTCCGCCCCTCCTTCGACGAGGAATCCGCAAAGAATCCGGTGCGCAATACCCAGGTGCTCTGGCGGGAGCTCTTCGGACGCGACATTGATGTCCGCACCGAAATCATCCTGCCGGCACTCGCCGCCCGCCGAATTGACTACGGCCTGCAGGGAAACCAACTCAAATCAAGGCTCTCGGGAATCGGGCCTTCCTCATAGGACCCATTGGGTCAGGCCCGCTCCCGCTCAGGCTCACGCCTTCGGCGCGGCCTTGACCTCGATGTGCAGGTCGCGCAACTGGCGGGAAGTCACGGGAGCCGGGGACGACGTCATCAGGTCCACTCCCTTCGCGGTCTTCGGGAAGGCGATGACGTCCCGGATGCTCTGGCTGCCGCAAAGGATGGCGATGAGCCGGTCGAATCCGAGCGCGATGCCGCCATGCGGCGGAGCCCCGTACTTGAAAGCCTCCAGCATGTAGCCGAACCGCAACTGTGTCTCGTCGGGCGGGATCGCCAGGATGTCCTCAAACACGGTCTTCTGGACCTCGGGCTGGTGGATCCGGATGGATCCGCCGCCCAGTTCCACCCCGTTGACCACGATGTCGTAGTGCTGGCCACGAACCTTCTTGGGATCCTGCTTCAACAGCGGAATGTCCTCCGCGACAGGCGCGGTGAACGGATGATGGCTGGAGTACCAGCGGTTCATCTCACGGTCGAATCCGAGCAGCGGAAACTCCACCACCCACAGGAAATTGAACTGGTCCTGCGGGATGGTGAGCTTGCCTTGGGAGCGCAGCACCTCAGCGCAATAGAGGCGGATCTTGCCGAGGATTTCGCAGGCGTTGAGCCACTGGTCGGCGGCAAACAGGATCAGGTCGCCCTCCTGGATGGACAGCTTGGACGTCAATGCCGCCTTCTCGGCCTCGCTGAAGAACTTCACGATCGGCGATTTCCATTCGCCATTCTCGACCTTGATGTAGGCGAGTCCCTTCGCGCCGAATCCCTTGGCGTATTCGGTCATCGTCTCGATCTGCCCCTGGGTAGCGCAGGCGAGTCCGCGGGCGTTGAGCGCCTTGACGACGCCTCCGGACGCAATGGCCCCGGCGAACACCTTGAACGAAGAGCTGCGAAACTCCTCGGTGAAATCTGTCAGTTCCATCCCGAACCGGGTGTCGGGCTTGTCGATGCCCCAGCGGTTCAGCGCCTCCGCAAAGGAGAAACGGGGGAACGGTGTCGGGATATCCACGCCCAGCGCGGTCTTCCACACGCGCTTCAGCAGCCCCTCGATGAGGGCATAGATGTCCTCGCGTTCGATGAAGGACATCTCGATGTCCACCTGGGTGAACTCCGGCTGCCGGTCGGCGCGGAGATCCTCATCGCGATAGCAGCGCGCCAGCTGGAAATAACGCTCGATGCCACTGACCATCAGGATCTGTTTGAACTGCTGCGGCGACTGGGGCAGCGCGTAAAAGGTTCCGGGCTCGCGGCGGTTGGGCACCAGGAACTCGCGGGCGCCCTCAGGCGTAGACTTGAACAGCGTGGGGGTCTCGACCTCCAGGAATCCCTGCTCGTCCATGTAGCTCCGCGTTGCGATGGCCACCTTGGAGCGCACGCGAAGGTTCCGGATCATCTCCGGCCGGCGCAGGTCAAGGTAGCGATACTGCAGGCGCAACTCCTCGTTCACCTTGTTGGCCACTTCCGGGTCATCCACCGGGAACGGGAGGATCGCCGAATGGTTGAGGACGGTGAACGCCTTCACCAGCACCTCCACGCGGCCCGTGGCGATCTTGGCGTTGTCGGTGCCGTCCGGACGCACCCGCACGCGCCCCTCGATTTCGATCACCGATTCGCTGTGGAGATGGGTGGCCGATTCAAAAACTTCCGCGGGAAGATCCGCAGGATCGAATACGGTCTGGGTCCGGCCCTCGCGATCGCGCAGGTCGATGAAAAGGACACCGCCCAGGTCGCGGCGGGAATGGACCCAGCCGACGAGGATGACGGATTGGCCGGCGTGCTCGGGCCGGAGTTCGTTGCAATGATGCGTGCGTTTCATGTCGGGACGGCGGATTCCCCCGGGGGTTTCCGCCAAACGGAAGGGGTAGAGTGCGAATCCCGGGCGCTTTCGCCAAGGGAAATGGCCTGACCGTTTGGGTCCCCGATTCGGGAGCGTCTCCAGACCGAAGGCCCGCGCTGGTGCCCCGTGCCTGGGGGTGTACCCTGCTCTGCGTGGCCACGACCTACTTCGCCTATGGATCCAACCTCGTGCTCGACCAGATGGCGCAGCGGTGTCCGCACTCGCGTCCACTCGGAACCGCCGTGCTGGACCACTGGCGCTTCCGCATCAACGCCGCCGGATGGGCCACCATCGTTCCCGAAGCCGGAGCCCGGGTGCATGGGCTGCTCTGGAGCCTGACCCCGGAGGACGAATCCGCTCTCGATCTCTACGAGGAAATGCCTTCAGGCCTCTACGAGAAGCGACTCCTGACCGTGAGGACCGCCACGGGGGAGGCGCGGGAAGCCATGGTGTACCTGGCCCTCGATCCGACTCCGGGTAAACCCATGGCCCGCTATTGGGATCCGATCCAGTCCGCGGCCGAAGCCTGCGGGTTTCCACCGGAGTATCTCGAGGAACTCCAGAACTGGGGACCCGTTCAGTCCTGAGCGGAACGGTTCCCCCGTGGACGTCGCGAGGCATGCCGGGATGCTGCAATCCCCGGGGCTCGTCAGCGACCACGTCCGAACCACCTAAAGGTGGGACTACGAACGGACGCAGGAATACGCGGCCCCCGAAGTTGACGCTTCCGCTCGTCGAGGCTCCACCGCAGACTCCGACCCATGTCACTTCGCGTCCTTGTGGTGCCCGACAAGTTCAAGGGCACCCTGACCGCCCAGCAGGCCGCCGGCGCCATCGTGAATGGCTGGTGGGGCGCCCGTCCGCAGGACGAAATGGAGATGCTGCCGATGAGCGACGGCGGGGATGGTTTCGGCGAGATCATCGCCGGCCTGGTCGGGGCCACGGAGTGCGTCACGGCCACCGTGGACGCCGCCAACCGCCCGGTGGGCGCCCGCTGGTGGTGGCACGCCGAAATGAAGCTGGCGGTGATCGAATCGGCCCAGTCCGTGGGATTGGCGATGCTGCCGCCCAACCGCTTTCACCCGTTCGAACTCGACACACGCGGCATCGGACCGCTGATCCAGGCGGCGGTGGCGGTCGGTGCCCAGACCATTCTCATTGGCATTGGGGGCAGCGCGACCAATGACGGCGGATTCGGCGTGGCGCGCGCCCTTGGGTGGCGGTTCTTCGACGATCGAGACCAGCCCATCGAAAAATGGGTGAAGCTCAACAAGCTGACCCGCTGGTTGCCGCCCATCGATCCCATCCTCGGAGTCGACTTCCTGGTCGCGGTGGACGTCGAGAACACCCTGCTGGGACTCAACGGCTGCACCCGGATCTACGGACCGCAAAAGGGGATCCTGATGACCCAGTTCGCCATCGCCGAGGCGGCCTTGGAACGACTCGCCGCCAAGGCCATTGAACAGCATGGCTACGATGTCGCCGCCGATCCGGGGGCCGGAGCCGCCGGTGGATTGGGATTCGGCCTCCGCACCTTCCTCGGGGCGCAGCTCACCCCCGGATTCGACATATTCGCCCGGTACTCCCGCATCGACGAAAAGCTCGCCAAGGCGGACCTGATCCTGACCGGCGAGGGCATGATCGACCGTCAGACCCTGATGGGAAAGGGCACCGGGTGCCTCGCCCAGCGCTGCCACGCGATGGGCAAGCGCTGCGTCGGATTTGCCGGGGTCATCGATGGTGCGGCCAAGACCCAGATGGCCGACCGCCTCTTCCATTCGGTGCACGCCATCTGTCCCACCATGACCAGCCCCAACCAGGCCAAGCAAGAGGCCGCCATGTGGCTGGAACGCCTCGCGCACAAGGTGGCCACCGACTACGACTGGTCATGACCGGGAAGACGGAAACGCCGTCGGTCGCCGACCCGCTCGTGGAACGCTTCCGACAGCACCTGGTCACCGGACGCAACGCCTCCGCCTACACGACCCGCAACTACCTCCACGCCCTCGGGGAGTTCTCCGCGTGGCATCAGGAAACTGCGGGCAAGCCTCCCGACTGGGCCGGATTGCGGCGCGAGGACTTCCGGCTGTACCTCCGCTCCCTGGGCCGCCGCGGGCTGGCCCGTTCCCCCGTTCACCTGCGGTTCAGCGCCCTGAGAACGTTCTACCGGTTCCTGCTCCGGGAGGATGTCGTCCGCGAGATTCCCCTGCGAAACCTGTCCCTGCCCAAACCGGACCGCCGACTGCCCACCTTCATTCCCGCGGATCGCATCCCGGGATTGCTCGAGGCCCCGCTGAAGGAACTGGCGCGCGAACAGGCGTCCTCCAAGACCCCCGTGGACGCCGCCGCCTTCCTGCGCGACGCGGCGATCCTGGAGATGCTGTATTCTTCCGGCCTCCGCATCAGCGAGGCCTGCGGACTTCCGGTCGGGAACATTGATCTCTCCGGACGCGCCCTCAGGGTCCGAGGCAAGGGACGCAAGGAACGGATGGTGCCGCTGGGGCGTCCAGCGATCGCGGCCCTGGAACGCTACTGGGAGGCGGTCCGACATCCCCGGGATTCCGAGGCCCCGGCATTCCTCGCGGGATCCGCAACCGACTCGGCGGTGACCCCGGGGGAAATCCAGCGGCGGTTGAAGCGCTACCTCGCGGCGGCCGGACTCGACCCCGCGCTCACGCCGCACAAGCTCCGCCACAGCTTCGCCACGCATCTCCTCGACCGCGGCGCCGACCTGCGCAGCGTGCAGGAGATGCTCGGACACGCCCGCCTGACCTCCACCGAGGTGTACACCCACGTCTCCACCGAACGGCTGCGCCAGGCCTACCTCGCCGCACATCCGCGGGCGTAGTCGACGTGTCCTCGAACTCCGGTTCACCCAGACCAGCCCGGTCTCCATCCCCCCGAAGCCGGATGCGGCTCCCCGTTGAGTCGCCCGACGGATCCAAGCATTCCGGCCACCTCCCCGCCTTCAAACCCACGTCTGGAGCACCCCCGGCTTGACAATCTCTACAATTGTAGAGATTATTTGACGGTCGTAACCAAATGCCCTCTCCCCCCCCCGAACTCACCGGTGCCGAATGGACCATCATCAAGGCCGTCTGGGACCTTCAACCCTGCGCCGCCCCCGCGGTCCAGGAGGCGCTCGCCAGTTCCCAGGGCTGGGCCTACAGCACCGTCCGGACCCTCATGGACCGGATGGCCTCCAAGGGATTGCTGACCACCGAGAAGGTCCGGCACCTGACACTGTACCGGGCGGCAATTACGCGTCAGCAGGCCCAGTTGGGGGAACTGCGCTACGCCCAGCGGCACGCCTTCGACGGCGCGCTAAAACCGATGGTGGAGACCCTGATCTCGAGCGAGAAGTTGTCCGCTGAGGAACTCGACGCACTGGAAGCCATGATCAAGAACCGGCGTCAGTCGGCGGAAACCGCGAAGCGTCCCCGCAAAGCCAAGTCTTGAACCCCGTCGCCCCCTGCCATGATCCCCTTCCTCAACGAAGCCGGTCGTCAGGCCCTTGCGGTGGCTTCCGCCATACTCTGGCAGACCGCCGTTTTGGTTTTGGTCCTGCTCCTCGTGGAGACCCTCGCGGGTCGCCGGTTGCAGACCTCCTTGCGGTGCGGCCTCTGGCTGTTGGTCATCCTCAAACTGCTGCTGCCCCCCTCGCTGAAATCCCCGGTCAGCCCAGGATACTGGATCGGGCGTTGGATCGCACCACCTCCCGTCCCGCCCGCCGCACCGCAGGACACACCGATTTCCGGAGTCCACCCGCGCGTTCCAGGATCCGTTTCGCTCCCCGGGACCGAAGTCTCCCCAACCGGAGGAAGGAGGACCGCGGATCGCCCGGCCTCCCCGGTTCCCCGTCTCCGCGCGACGGGTGCTCTGGCCAGTGTATGGGCACTCGGCACGCTCGCCGTTTCCTTGGGGATCCTGCGACGACATCTGCAGGTACGCCGACTGATTAAAACCGCCCGGCCGGCTCCCGGGGAATTCTCAGAGGCCCTGCGAGGTGCCGCCGCCGAACTCGGACTGCGACGCGTTCCCGAACTCCGGTTGACCGAGGCGGATCACAGTCCGGCCGTGTCCGGGCTGTTGAGCCCGGTCGTTGTTCTTCCAGCGGGATTGGCCTCCCGTTTGAAGCCCGCAGCCCTGCGCGACGTGTTGCTCCACGAGTTGATCCATGTCCGTCGCCGCGACCTTTGGCTGAATCTTCCCCAGGTCCTAGTGCAGATCGTTTGGTGGTGGAATCCGTTCGTCTGGCTGGCCAATGCCCGCATCCGCTTCCTGCGCGAGCAGGCGGTGGACGAACACGTCCTGCTGCTGAACCGGGGAGCGGAGGAATCCTCGTACCCCTCCACCCTCTTGGCGGTCGCCCGCTACTGCGCGGATCGGCCTGTGCTGACACTCAGCTTCGTCGGCATTCTCGAGTCCCGGCACCGTCTGCGGACTCGCCTGGAGCGACTGTTGTACGGTCCCCTTCCCGCGAGGGCCGGACTCGGTGGCCCGGGTTGGCTGACCTTGGTCCTGACCGCCTGCCTCGCACTGCCGATGGCATCCGCCCGGCGCGTGCACGCATCCAGTCCAGGCGTGGGGTTGTCCAGTCAGAGGTACCGATTCGACCCCGACCGCCTGATGACGGCGTTGGAGTCCCGGGTCTCGTATACGGTGGAGGATTTCCGGGTGGAGGATCTCCCAGCCAACCATGGGGGTGACTACCCCGGAGACCCCGGTGGCTTCATCATCGGTGGGCCGTCAAAACAGCGGAACATGGAGGCCCGGACGCGTGCGCTCCTCGGGAAATACTTTGCAAAGGCCGGAGTGACCTTCCCCGGGCCCGATCCGAGGGCATCGGACACACTCCAGAAATCATTCTCCTTTGAGGCTGAAAATGGGCTTCTGTTGATCAGTGCCACCGAAGCCGAACTGAAGATCATCGACCAAGCCATCCGGGATTTATCCTTGGAGCCGGACCCGCTGCAGCGGCTTCCGTGGTCCCAAGACAGGGTTCGCGCGGCCCGGCAACAAGGGCAGACCGTGTTGGTGGACTTCACCGCAAAGTGGTGCATTTCCTGTAAAGTAAATCGAGCGCTGGTCCTAAACGATCCCCAGGTCCGGAAACGGCTCGCCGCGGGTGATGTCCTCCTGCTCACCGCAGATTACACGCTCGAGAATCCAAAGATCGCGGAGGAACTTCGGACACTGAACCGGCCCGGAATACCCGCCGTCGTCATTTACCCAGCCGATCCACAATCCGCCCCCGTGTTGCTGCCGGATCAATTTTCCGTGACGGACGTCTTGGACGCCCTACCCGAACCCAGCAAACCGGGCGCCCCCACCAGCATCCTTCAGCAGGTAGGAAATCCCCACTCCCAGCCGCGAGAAGCGCCGGAAATCAAAGTCTTGAACATCCAGGTCCATTCGTCGGAACCACACTACTCAATTCGAGACGAAGCCCTCTCGTTGGACCAACTGAAGCAGCGGATCCGAAGTGAGGTTCTGGCACATCCCAATACCCTGGTGACGTTCCACAATGAGGACTCCACCTGGAAGGCGGTGCTGAACGCTCTTGAAGCGTGCCGTTACGCGGGCGCCACCCGATTCAATGTACGGCCGTCCAATCGCTATTCCCAGGGAGCGTCTCAACAGGAGTCCAATCCGCCCGAGACGAAGGACGATTCCCTACTCCTACCGGAGAATCTCCGATCCGGACTCGGAAATCTTTTCTCAACCACAGGGGTCTCGCCCGTGGTCACAAGGGGTCGCCAAGTTCCTACGACGATGGACCAATCCAAAGTTATTCCGTCACCCCTCGTCACCCCAACGCCCTCGCACCCTGCCAATCAGATCCAGATCCGCATCTTCGAACTGGATCCAAGGAACGGGTCCACGGTGCTTCTGGAATCCGCAGAAGTCGAAACCCGCGAGCAGGTTCTTTCCGGCACCACCTCCCAGCGCCAACCCGGGGACGCGTTTGTCGATCCCCTGCATTCCTCAAAGCGCCGAACGATCACAGAACTCTTCCGTTCCGCGCCCAGTGGGCGCCGGATCGATATTACCTTCGCCGAAGCAAACCTTGGCGGCACCTACAAAACAGAGTCCGCCGCCCTCGAACTGCTGCCCGTCGTCCGCCCCGGAGAAACGACCGTGGATCTGTTTGTCGTCCTTCGACGATCCCCGGAGGATCCCGTCCCTATCCGGAGGTCAGCCACGTTGAAGCCGGGCGAATCCCTGGTGATCATTTCTGGGGCACTCCCTTCCGAGTCTGGTGCCAACCCACGGATGTATACGCTCACCCCCAGTGTCGAAGATCCCCTCCCCGGAGGTCCTTGAGATCCGCGCCCCGAGTCTCAGGAGCGTGACTCGGACGTCGCTGTGACCGAGAAGCCGGGGCTGCCGCCAAACACCAGCGTCCTCAGCCGCGTCCGGTACACTTCAGGATCCAGCTTCGGTCCGATCAAAACCGCCACGGTGTCCGGATGGGGCAGCGCCGGGAATTCATCGATGACATGGTGTCCCCAGACGGTCTGGAAGAGGAACAGCTTCCCCGGCTGTCCGGTGAACCGGACAAATCCCTTCGCCCGCACCACCTGCTTCGGATCGAGTTTGGAGAGGAATCCCTCGAATCGCGAGCGATCCACCGGAACCGGAAATCGCCACGTGACGCTCTGGTAGGTGGTATGCAGGTGCGGTTCCGCGTCGGCGGTCTCCCGATCGGACACCACGAGGTCCCGTTGCGCCGGCGGACGCGCCCACAGCGCGCCGAGGTCCGGCAATCCATAGGGCAGCTTCACCACCTCCGCCGCAGGATTCACCTCGCGGAGCGCCGTCAGCACGCCGTCCACGTCTGTCGCGTCGAGTCGGTCGCACTTGGAGACGCACAACACGTGGGCAAACTCCACCTGACGCCGAGCCAGTACGCGTTCCCCGATATCCCCGCCCGGCTTTGCGTACCAGGCGCCGTCCACCACCGTCACCACCGCCTGCAACCGGACCATGGGCAGGAGATCCGGGTCGGTCAGGACGTCGATGATGTTGTCCGGATCCGCTAGACCGCTGGTCTCCACGATCAATGCGTCGCAGTTCCCCTCCTTCACCAACCGGCTGACGGCATTGGGCAATTCGTTGTCCGGAGCGCAGCAGATGCAGCCCCCGGCCACCTGTTGGAGTGGCAATCCGGGCCGGTCGATCAGGCGGGAGTCCACACTCTCCGCGCCAAACTCATTCATCACCACCCCGAGGCGGCGTCCGGTCGCCGGCGATTCCTCCAGCCAGCGAAGGAGGAGGGTGGTCTTACCGGCGCCAAGGAATCCGGACAGTAGGATGAGGGGGAGGGGGGCAGAAGTCATACTAGTCCTTTGTCATTGGTGGTCTCGACTGACGACTGACCAATGACCAATGACCATCTTCTCACCAATCATAGTTAAAGCTGATACTGATGCGCTCGCGATTTACGGGGTTCGCGGCCACTTCGTGGCGAAGCCAGCTCTCGAAGAGTGTCACTCGGCCGGCTTCTGCAGGGTAGGTCACATGGATTCGATTGGAAGGCGCCGGGTCGGCTGTCCGGGGTGGCGCTGCCATGAAGCGGCTGAGGCGGGGATCTTCGAACTTCAATCCAGCGCAACCGCGGGGCGTGGCCACGTAATACGTCCCGCTGATGACGGAGTTGGGATGCAGGTGGAGGCTGTGCACCGTGCCCCGGGGCATGATGTTCACCCAGCAATCCGTCATTCGAAGTTCACGTCCCCCCAAATCCCAGTCGAGTGCCTTTGCGTAGGCCGCGACGTGACGATCCAGGTTCCGTTCGAGTTCCCGAAACGTGGACGAGAATTCCTGGAGCCGGTCCATGGACCCGTAGCTGGTGTAGCCGCCCGGATAGTTTTTGGAGGACCAGCGGCGTCCGGCATCGTCGAAGTCGCGCAATTGACGGCATTCCCGGAGCAATTCCCGGTTCAGGGTCTCCCCCCCGGTTCGGCGGAGGCGGTCCTGGTAGATGAAGGTGGCGAACCACGACTGGATCGGTTTCATGCGCGCGAAGGGCGGCATCACACGCCGCGAACCCGGCCAGGTCAAGGAACGGACCCAGGCGCCTCCCTGCGTTTCCCGCTTGTTCCGCGGATTCACTGCCGGCGAAGGTGTCCGCAATGCACCTGTTGCACGCAGCCAGCGAGCTGCACCCGTACTCCAAGACCGGCGGTCTCGCGGACATGGTCGGGGCCCTGGCACAGTCGCTGGCGCGAGCAGGCCACGTCGTGGAGGTGGTCACCCCGCTCTACCGCGGCATCCGGGAGCGTTTCCCGGCCCTGCGCAGGGCGGGTTGGCGGTTTGACCTCCGGCTGGGTGCCTCGGTGGTCGCCGGGGAATTCTGGCGGCTGGATCCGGAACCGGGGTTGACCCTGTGGTTCGTGGATCAGCCGGGGTTTTTCGACCGGCCGGGGCTCTACACTGAGCATCAGGTGGACTACCCCGACAATTCGGCCCGGTTCACCTTCTTCAGCAAGGCCGCCTTCCTGCTCGCCCGCCACCTGCCGCAGCGGGTGGACCTCGTGCAGTGCCATGACTGGCAGACCGGCCTCCTGCCGATCCTGATCCACCATGCCCGGGTCGCGGCCGGTTGGGACGCCGCTCCAAGAACCCTGTTCACGATTCACAACCTTGCCTATCAGGGCTGGTTCCCGGCCGCGGACTGGGCCCTCACCAATCTTCCCGCGAGCTGGTTCCACTTGGAAAGCGCGCTCCACTACTACCAGTGGAACTCCCTCAAGGGCGGGCTGGCCCTCTCGGACGCCCTGGCCACCGTCAGCCCCAATTACGCCCGGGAGATCTGCACACCGGAATATGGGTGTGGGCTCGACGGATTGCTGCGGCGCCGGGAGTACGAGCTCACCGGGATCCTGAACGGCGTGGATTACGGCGAATGGAACACGACCGCCAACCCGCTGCTGCCGCATGCGTATTCCGCGGATGATCTTTCCGGGAAGGCCGCCAACAAGGGTGCGCTCCTGGACGAACTGGGGCTGGACGCCTTGGACGATGCGCCCTTGTTCGTGAACATCTCCCGGCTTACGGACCAAAAGGGGGCGGATCTTCAACTGGCGGCACTCGAGGAACTGCTGGCGGCCGGCACCCGGTTTCAATTTGCGCTGCTCGGCAGTGGGAGTCCGGGACTTCAGGACGCCTATTCCGATCTGGCCCGGCGGTATCCGGACCGCGTGGCGGCCACCATTGGATTCGATTCCGGACTTGCCCAACGCATGGAGGCAGGCGCGGATTTTTTCCTGATGCCGTCCCGCTTTGAACCCTGCGGGCTCAACCAGCTCTATTCCCTCCGCTACGGGACGGTGCCCATCGTCCGGGCCACCGGGGGTCTCAATGACTCCGTCGTGGATCCGCGGGAGAACCTGGAGCGGGCCACCGGCATCAAATTCCAGGAACCCAGCGCGGCGGCCCTGGCCAACGCCATCCGGAAGGGCCTGAGTCTGTATCCCCGGCCCGACCTGCTCACCCATTTCCGGAAAAACGGCATGCGGGCGGATTTCTCCTGGGACCGCCAGGCGCGCCTGTACGTCGAGCTCTACGACCACATCATCCACGGAGTCTGAGCCGCTTCGACGCCCACCGCGCCTATTGCGCGTGGTTGACAACCCCGGCGTCCCACCAAACGCTGTCGCCCATGAAGCGCTTGATCCTTTCGACGTTCGCTCTCGTCGCCGCCATGACCACAACCATCGCCGCCAGCGTTCAAGACATCCCGCTCAAGGACATCGATGGCAAGGACACCTCGCTCAAGGCGTACCAGGGCAAGGTCGTCCTGGTGGTTAACGTCGCTTCGAAGTGCGGACTGACCCCGCAGTACACGGCGCTCGAGGCCCTGTACCGGAAGTACAAGGACCAGGGCCTCGTCATCGTGGGGTTCCCCTGCAACGATTTCGGCGCCCAGGAGCCGGGGACGCCCACGGAGATCAAGACGTTCTGCTCCACCAAATATGACGTCACCTTCCCGCTGATGTCCAAGCTGCACGTCAAGGGCCCGGAGCAGCATCCGCTCTACCTCCAACTGACCGGCAAGGACGCCAAGTTCCCCGGGGACATCGAATGGAATTTCGGCAAATTCCTGATCGCCCGGGACGGCACGGTAATCCAGCGGTTCAGTCCGAAAACGACCCCAGATTCCCCCGAGGTGACGACTGCCGTCCAAGCGGCCCTGAAGGCCAAGTGAGGTTGCGCCTGCGGTCCGCCCCGTCCCGGCTGGCGTTCACGCAAGGCAACGTTGACACCTTTCCCCCGACTCCCTAGCGTTTCCCCAGACAACACCTGATTCGCTGATCATGCTCCGCCTCGCCCTCATCCTTGCGCTCCTGGTTGCCATCGGCGGCCTTGCCGTCAGTCATTTCGTCGCCAAGCCCAAAGTGGACGATCTCGTGAGCAACCTGGACTCCACGACGAAGAGCCTTCAGCAGACGACGTCCGAACGGGACACGGCGCAGACCGAGGCCAAGAATCAGAAGGCCCTCGCCGAGAAGGTTTCCCGTGAATTGACCGATACGAAGGGCCTGCTGGAAGCCGCGGCCACCGACGCCCAGCAGCAGCGGGGCCGGGCGGATCGCCTCCAGACCGACCTGACCAAGATCACCAAGGAACGTAACGAGGCGCAGCAGGTTGTCGCAGCTTGGAATGTCCTCGGCGTCCAGCCGGAGCAGGTGGCGCAGTTGAAGTCGGATCTCAAGAAGATCACCGAGGAACGGGATGCCCTTAACACCCAGGAAAAGATCTTCACCCGCAACATCGAGGATCTTAAGAACCGGCTCGCCCGGTACGAAGGCGACAAGGAGAAGCCCGTCGAGATGCCCGGCCTGAAGGGCGCGATCGTCGCGGTGGATCCCCAGTGGAATTTCGTGGTGTTGAACGTGGGCGAGGAACAGGGCGCCAAGCCCCGCGGCATCGTGATGGTGCGCCGCGGCGACAAGCTCATCGGCAAGGCCCGCATCGTCTCCGTCGAAAAGACCCGCAGCTTCGCCAACCTCCTCCCCGGCTGGAAGCAGGGCGATGTGGGTGTTGAAGTCGGTGATTCCGTCCTGTACTGAGCGAACTCCCATGAACTCGCCGACCCGTTGGATTCTTCGCTGGTCGCTGATCGCGGTCGTTCTGCTGGGTGCGGCGGGGTGCAAGACCACCGACGACGACACGGTGGAACGCCCTTGGAATGCCCCCAAGAACTGGGAAAACGGCCTTCCTGCGGGCATGATGGAAGGGCGCTGAACGTCGTCCTGTGCCGAGGTGGCGGACGCGTCCGCACCGGAGTACCCGCGGTTTCTTGAGCCGGGTTTCCTGATTTCAGCAACCCGTTGAACTTCCTCCGACACCCGGGTCCCTAGCGCTTCCTTCCGCTTCGGAATTGATCCCGGGATTCCTACCCCATCAGTATCAGCCGGTGGCGGTCTCGTTGGCGGCGACATTCTGGGAACTCCTCCGCGTTCCCTTTCAACACGCGGATCTCGTCTGGGGCATTGTGCCCCTGTATTTCAGTTGGATGGTGTCGGAACTCACCGCCGCCAAGGCCACGTATAATACCGCACTTCAGACCGGATTTGCCCTGCTCTGGTCCGGGGCGCACTGGATCTGGCAGGTCGTTCCGACCACCCCCGTCCATCGGGGAACTCCGCCGCCCTTCGCGCTCGTTTCCCTCAACACCCTCGTCACCCTGGTCGTCGTGATCCTCGGAGCCCTCGCACTTTGGAGCGGGATCCGGCGCAGGTATCCCCGGGGAATGTGGTTCCTCGGACACACTCGATTTGCGGGCTATTTCATGATCACCCTGTTCCCGATTCAGGCGGGCCGGTTGTCCTGGACCGGAGAACGGGTGGCCGCCATCGCACTGTTCGCCGTTCCCGTCTGGCTGCTGCTGCACGTTGCCCTGCACCCATTCCGGAAGCGGTGAACCCGGACACGGAGGAGCGGAGCGGGATGGAGCGTTTGTAGTGCAGGCTTCAGCCTGTTGCTTTGGGGGAAGCGCGTTGGCGGAAGTTTGGCGGGGGAGCAGCCTGAAGGCTGGACTACAAACCGGGACGCCCCGTCGCTCGGCAAATGCCGCTTGCGGAACTTAGTCCAATTCCAAAGCCTCACCGGCTCACACCCATGAAAGTTGTCCTCCGGTTTCTCGCCTGTCTGGTTCTTCTCGGATTCACCACCCACGGGGCCGACCCCAAAAAGATCCTGCTGATCGCCGGCAAACCGAGCCATCCCCCGGGAATGCATGAGTTCCGTGCCGGATGCCTGCTGCTCCAGAAGTGCTTGTCGGGGATCCCGGGTTTGTCCGTGGAGGTGTACAGCAATGGATGGCCGACGCAGGTCGTGGACGGCAAGACCACGGATAACAATGCCGTGTTTGATGGCGCCGCCGCGGTGGTGATCTATTGCGATGGCGGCGGGGGACACCCCGCGATCCGCCCCGAGCATGTGAAGGTCCTGGACACCGTCGCCGCGCGCGGCGGAGGGCTGGGATTTGCCCATTATGCGGTGGAAGTGCCCAAGGGAGACCCCTCGGACGCAATGCACCGATGGATTGGTGGTAACTACGAGGACCACTTCTCGGTCAATCCCATGTGGTCGCCCCAGTATTCCTCGTTCCCCACCCACCCGGTCACCCGCGGCGTGAAGCCGTTCAGCAATCGCGACGAATGGTACTTCAACATGCGCTGGGCCGCGTCCACGAACGGACTCACCCCGATCCTGGTGGCAACGCCTTCGGATGCCGTGCGCAAGGGTCCCTACGTCTGGCCGGCGGGACCGTACCCGCACATCATCGCCGAAAGTGGGCGTCAAGAAACCATGATGTGGGCCCTCGAGCGGGCCGATGGCGGACGCGGATTCGGATTCACCGGCGGCCACACCCACACCAACTGGGGCGACCCCAATCAACGGAAGATCGTCCTGAACGCCATCCTCTGGCTGGCGAAAATGGAAGTTCCGGCTTCTGGCGTGGAGTCTGCTATCACGGCTGAGGACCTGCTTCAGAATCAGGATCCGAAGAGCAAATGACGCCCCCTCCTGGATTTCCCTCCCCCACGGAAGCCCTTTCCGAGTTCTCATTCGGATCCTGTCGCCCCGAAAGCGGACCACCTCCCGGCATCGGATCCGCATCCGGACCAATCGCCTGGCGGTCCGCAGTCCTCGCCCTACTGCTGCTCGTCCTGGAACCTTCCCGTGGCCAGGCCGAGGACCGCGTGGAGTATTTGTTCGAGGGCTACCACGAGCAGGATGACCGGATCGCCGTAAATACGAGCGGGGTTTATGTGGAGAAGGACCTGAACCCGAAACTCGTCCTCAAGGGCGAGTTTGTTTACGACGCAATCTCCGGCGCGACCCCCAGCGGAGGTCCTCCCCCCCGGGAGATCCCCAAGTCCCCACCATTGAGTTCGCGGACCACCGGTATGCGGGAAACCTGGGACTCGACATTCATCAGGGCCGGTTCACACACACGCCCTCGGTTTCCTACAGCTACGAGCACGACTACAAGAGCTTTGGCATCGCCTACAACGAGGCGATCGACTTCAACCAGCGCAACACCACGGTTTCGCTGGGAGCAGCGCACAACTTCGACGAAGTCTCCGGCACCTACCAACCGGAGTTTGCCTCCAAGGGGACCACGGACTTCCTGTTGGGCGTCACGCAATTGCTCGGACCCCGCACCACCTTCACCTTCAATCTCACGCTGGGTTACAATAACGGATACCTCACGGACCCCTACAAGGGCGTGAATTTCTCCTACAACTATCCCGATCCCAGCTTCGATCCCACGCCATACGGAGTAAACGCCGGCGAAAAGCGACCCAGCACCCGGTTCCGACAGGTGGGCTTTTTCGGGATCAACCACTACGTAAAACCCGTCGACGGCGCGCTGGAGACCTCGTTCCGACTCGGTCATGACGACTGGGGCATTCTCAGTCAGACGGTCGGACTCAACTGGGCCCAGAAGCTCGGACGCCGGGTCATCCTGACGCCCCAGTTTCGCTTCTATCACCAGTCCGCCGCCGACTTTTACGCGACGCGCTTCACCGGCGACCCCGCCTACCCCAACGGGACCCCCTATTCCTACAATCCGGAGACCAACACGCTCCTCTTCCCCGGGGATGAAGGCTATCCGAACGGAACCGTCAGCGAAGTTCCGGCATTTCCTTACGCCTACTCGTCCGACTACCGCCTGTCGGAAATGAACACCTACATGTACGGAGGGACGCTCCAGATCCGGGTCGCGGAAATGGCCACCCTGAATTTGGGATACAAGCGGTACCACATGGTCGGCACGGATGGTGTCACCCCCGAAAGCGCCTACCCGACCGCCAACGTGTACAGCATCGGATTCACCGTATGGTTCTGAGTCCTCCACAGGTTTCCACAAGTGCGGTCCGCGAGGATTTCGGAGCCAGCACGGTGCTGGCCCGCATCCTGGGGACGGTCCGGAAGGAACTCCGCGATGGAGGGTACGAAGTCCGCTTTCAAGCGTTGGGAACACAATGCCGGTGGCTCCTGGCGGGTTCCGAGGCCAACGCCTCCCGCTTTACGGGAGCGGCGTTGCAGTGGCTGGCCGCCTTCGAGGCCAAGTATTCCCGCTTCCTGCCCGGATCCCTCATCTCCCGAATCAATGCTGCGGCGGGCGGTGGCCCGGTGGCCATCGACGCGGAAACGGAGCGGATCTTCTCCCTGTGCCAGGAACTCCATTTCCTGACGCGGGGAATCTTCGATCCTACCTCCCTCCCGCTGCTCGCGCTCTGGAATTGGAAGGCGAATCCGCCCGTCGTCCCCGACGAATCCAAGATCGAATCCGCCCGAGCGCTGGTGGGATGGCGCCAGGTCAGGCGCACTCCCGGAACTATTTCCCTGCCCCGGGCTGGCATGGGATTGGATCTCGGCGGAATGGGGAAGGAATACGCCGTGGATCAAATTTCCCAGCTCGCCCGCCAGTGCGGCCTGACTGGAGCCCTGGTGGACTTCGGTGCCGACATCCGGGTCTTTGGGACGCCGCCCGACGGACGTCCCGGGTGGCATGTTGGACTGGAAGATCCCCGCCATCCCGGAACCTGCTGGCGCGGACTGGCGGTCCACAACGCCTCCGTGGCCACCTCCGGTGACTACCATCGAAAATTCGAAATCGGGGGAGTCCGCTACGGACACATCCTCGATCCGCGCACTGGCCGCCCCGTTTCCAATAGCGTCCGCGCGGTGAGTGTTCTCGCCCCCACGTGCACGCAGGCCGGATTGCTCAGCACGAGTGCCTTTGTGCTGGGCCCCGAGGAGGGCATCCGACTCCTGGACGCCACGGCCGGTGTTGCCGGCGCCATCCTGACCGATTCCCAGATTCACTGTTCCCGTCGATTCCATGAACATGTCGCCTCGTAACCTGCGGGCCTGCCTGATGGCCGCCGCACTCCTCACTGCCACCTCGTTCGCCGCCCCTCCCAAGACGGGGGACCTTTTTCCAGATCTGTCCAAGGTGGGGCTCGAAGGGACCGTTCCCGACCTTCAGGGAAAGGTGCTCCTCGTGGACTTCTGGGCATCGTGGTGCGGCCCCTGCCGCGCCTCCTTTCCGGCCCTGAAGGAGATCGCCGAGAAGTACAAGGACAAGGGATTGGTCGTCATCGGCGTGAGCCTGGACGAAGACAAGGCCGACATGGACGCCTTTGTCCGAAAGACCTCGCCCACCTTCACCATTGTCCGCGACCCCAAGAGCAAGCTCGCTGAGCTCCTGGACGTCCAGGCCATGCCCTCCAGCTTTATCGTGGATCGGTCGGGAAAGCTCGTCGCCACCCATCTCGGATACTCCGGGGACGCCACGAAAAAGGAATACATCCAGGAAATCGAACGGGTGTTGGCCAAACCGTGACCACTTGATGATCAATACCTGATCGCCCCATGAATGATTTTCGAAAGCGGTATCTCGTTCTTCTGTGTCTTCTGATCCTCGGCGGCACTGGCTGCACGACCGTCAAACCGTGGGAACGCGGCACCCTAGCCGACCGGACCATGCGTCCCGATCGGGATCCGCTGGCCCTTGCCTCGGATGAGCATGTCTATTTCAGCCGCGAGGCAACCACGGGCGGGCGCGGAGTCGGCGGCGGCGGTTGCGGTTGTAACTGATCGGCACGCCAGCGGTCTGAACCCCCGGATCGCCTCCCCACCGGGAGTTCCCGGAATGCGGTCCACCACCCCGCACATGCACACCTGTTTCGATCCCGGCGTCACCGGCTTCCCAGAGGACGCCCTTTTGGCGTCGAAAGAAGAAAGCCACCGGAGGACGGACTTGGACTCGAACGCCAAGCCGGCTTGGTCGCCTCGGTCGAAACAAACTTCCGTTTCCGGACCAAGCGCCGCACCGCAGTCCGCCTTTGGATTCATTCCGGACCATGTCTCCATTTCGGGAAACCGGTTCAGCTGTCCCGGAAAGCACAACGGACCATCCCGTCGCTGATCTTTCGGTAAGAACTCTTCCAAGCACCCGCCCGGCACAACTTTTGCTGAAAATCTCGAATATGCGTCCCCTCCGCTTCTCGTCCCTGCTGCTATCCGCTTTGCTCCAATGCCTGCCGATGGTCCGCGTTGTGTCTGTGCAGGCCCTGACCGGTTCGTCCCCCATTCTCGCCATTCTCCGCTTTATTTCGGGGGCGACCGCGGTGGCCGGAAGCTTCCACGCCGTTTCCGGCGCCTCCATCACTCTGACGAATCCTTCCGGCGGCAAAGTGCGCACAACCAACGGAATATCCAGCCCTTTCCGGATTGAATTGACCTACTCCGATGGAGGCGCACCTCTCAAGCCAGCCGTTTACGACGCTGTCAACCTACCGCCGGGTTTTAGTCAGCCAGCGAAGTCCGGGTCAATCTGGAGAATTGGGGGGACCCCCACCAAATCGGGAGTTTACAGCAATGTCCGAGTCACCGGATACGAGCATTCAAATAAGATCGGACATTCCGCCACCGTGGTTTTGGAAATCACCGTCGTGGACGGCCAACCGATCATCACGGTTCCCCCTGTCGGCTTCACCGCCGATGCGGGAACCTCCGCGTCCCTCTCGGTGACCGCCACCGGAGGAACCCTGTCCTACCAGTGGATCAAGGATGATCTTGAACTCCTGAATCAGACTTCGGCCACCCTTTCCTTCCCCTCCCTGAGCACCGCGGATAACGGCAGCTATCGGGTACGGATCCAAAGCAGTGGCGGCGTGACCCTGAGTGACCCGGTCCAGGTCACGGTGGTTGCGGCCAATCCTCCCCCGGAATTCAGCGTCTCTCCGAAGTCGGTCAGCGTGCACGCGGGGGAACCCTTCACGCTCACCTCGACCGCCACGGCCAATGGCCCGGTCACCTATGCCTGGTCCAAGGATTCCCAGCCGCTGGGAATCACGACCAGCGACCTCTCCGTCCTGTCGGCATCTCCCGCCAACGCGGGAAGTTACACGGTTTCCGCGACAGGCGCTGGTGGAACGACCACGTCGCAACCCGCCGTCGTCACGATCGCTGCCCCACTGGCCCTCGGCATCCCGCAGGCGGCTGCGGACGGAATCCACCTGCCCTTCAACGGAATCGAAGGGCGGACCTACGGACTGGAGACGAGGGAGGAACTGCTGACGGGTTCGTGGACAGGCGCTGGAGAGGTCGTGGCGGGTGCACATCCGGAATTCAAAGTTCCCGAAGCCCCGAGCGGTGCGCATTGGTACCGGGTCACCGTTCGATAACGCCAGAACTCGGATCGAAGATCCCACCACATTTTTTCCCGCAACCGGCGCGGCCCCTTGCTAAGGTCGCGCCGCTTCATGTCTGAGTCTTCCGACACGCTGGTGCTGCGACTGCTCCGGGGCTTGGCCCGGGCAGTCTTGACGCGGCCGCGATGGTTCATCGCGCCTCAGATTCTGCTGTTTGCCATCTGTGTCGCCTACACCGTCGCGAACCTGGAGTTCGTAATGGATCGGAACTCCCTCCTCGACGGCACGCTGGACTACAACCGGAATTTCCTGGCCTACCGGACCGAATTCCCCGACGAGCCCGACCTCGTGGCGGTGGTGGAGTCCGAGGATCCCGAGAAAAACCGCCAGTTCGTCGAACGGCTTGCCGCCCGACTCGAATTGGTCTCCACCACGGCGTCCCCCACCAATTTCCTGACCGATGTCTTCTTCAAGGGCGACCTGAAGCTGATGGGGCGAAAGGCGCTGTTGTTCGTCCCAACGACCAATCTCGTCGAACTCAAGCGGGTGATGGCGGACTACCGCCCCTTCCTCGAGCAGTTCGCCGGCGCTTCCAATCTGAACTCCCTGTTCGCCGGCGTAAACCGCGCCATCGTCGAAGCGGGACGCAAGCCCTCCTCGGACTCCGACTCGCTGATCCAGGCACTTCCTGCCCTCGAACGAATCGTTCGACGCGCCACGGAGTCGCTGTCGCGCCCCGGCAATCCTCCCTCCCCGGGGGTTGATGCCCTGTTTGATTCCGGGAACGCCGCCGAGGATCGAAAGTACATCACCTTCGGACATGGCCGCATCTACCTCGTGACCGCAAGGCCGCGTTCGGTCATGCCCTCCGAATACGCCCCACCCGCCCCCTCATTCTGGCGGGATCTCATCCGGCCGGCCGGATCGGACGCCGCGGCGGCGACCGAGCGACGGAGGAAGGCGGCCCAGGCGGCATTGAACGAGCAGGCGGTTCATCAATTCCGGGACCTCGTTGCCGCGACCGAGGCCGAGGTCACCGGCGTCAACACCGGGGTCACTGGGGAAAACGTCCTGGACTTCGATGAGATGGTTCAAAGCCAGCGCGATTCAACCCTCGCCACCATCGTGTCCCTCGTCCTGGTGGTCTTCATCTTCATCTTCGGATACCGCCAGGTCGGTCGTCCGCTGAAGGCCACCGCCAGCCTCGTGATCGGCATCGGGTACACCATGGCGTTTACCACGGCCACGGTCGGACACCTGAACATCCTCACCATCACCTTTGTTCCGATGTTGATCGGACTCGCGATCGACTTCGGAGTCCATCTCATCACCCGCTTTGAGGAGGAACTGGCCCGCGGACGCTCCCAAACCGACGCCATGACGCTGGCGATGGTCTATACGGGCAAGGGCATCTTCACCGGGTGTCTCACGACCGCCGGTGCCTTCCTGGCCATGAGCCTCACCCATTTCCGGGGCATTCGCGAAATGGGAATCATCTGCGGAGGCGGTCTCGTCATCTGTCTGATCCCGATGATGACCTTTCTACCGGCACTGCTGCTCCGAAGAAAGGAATCCAACACCGCCCCTGAGCCATCCTCGGCGTCCACCAAGGACGTTGACGGCGCCGGAGAACCTGATTTTCGAGCCCGGTTGGAGCGGCTGTGGCTGGACCGTCCCGGCACCGTTCTGGGAGTGGCAGCGGTCCTCACGCTCCTCGCCGCCGCGGGTCTTCCTCGGGTCCGGTTCGATTACAACTTGCTGAACATGCAGAGCCCCGAGATCCGGTCCGTGGAGTTCGAGCACAAGCTGCTCGCCTCCTCGGAGAAGTCCGTGATTTTCGGTGCCGTCGTCGCCACGAACCTCGCCGAAGCCCGGGATCTCGAGGCAAGGCTGCTCGCCCGCACCAACGTTGCCTCCGTCGAATCCATGGCCCGCTTCCTCTCGGAGGATGCCGCGGCGAAGGGTCCGCTCATCGCTGAAATCGGCGCGACCACGTCCCCGATCCGGTTCGCGGAACCGGACCGCCGCCCCGTCGATCTCGACGACCTCGGGCAGGTGCTCTGGAGCCTGGGTGGATATCTCGGACTGGCGGCCGATGAGGTGTCCGCCCGCGGCAAGACGAATATTCTCAAGGAGATCAATTCTCTGCGAAGCTCCTTGGTCGATCTGCGGGCCGCCATGTTCCGGGGAACTCCCGCCGAACAGGAACAGCGCAGCCGGAAACTCGGCGCCTTCCAATCCGCCCTCCTCGATGATCTTCGGGAAACCATCGGCGCCCTCCAAGTCCAGGAGGCACCCACCTCGCTTCAACCGGACGATCTGCCCCCCGCCCTGAGGAACCGGTTCATCGGACGCAGCGGCAGCCTTCTCCTCCAGGTGTATCCCAAGAGCAATGTCTGGGAACGGGCGCCCCAGGAGGCGTTCATCCGCGACATGCAGGCCGTTGCGCCAAAGGCAACCGGCGCTCCCGTCCAGATGTACTACTACACGGAGCTTCTCAAGAAGTCCTACATTGAAGCAGCCTGGTGGGCCCTCGGAGCCACCGTGATCCTGGTCGGCGCCCACTTCCAAAACCCGGGAAGCATCCTGCTGTCGCTGCTCCCGGTGGGGCTCGGAACCATCTGGGTAATGGGGCTGATGGGCTGGATCGGACTCCCCTTCAATCCGGCCAACGTCATGATGCTCCCGCTCGTCATCGGCATCGGCATCACCAACGGGATTCACATCCTGAACCGCTTCGCCGAGGAAAAGAACCCATCGATCCTAGCGAAAAGCACGGGCAAGGCGGTGTTTGTCTCGGGACTGACCACCATTGTCGGATTCGGCAGCCTCGTGCTCGCCCAGCACACCGGCATCCGAAGCCTCGGCCTCATCATGGCCCTCGGTACCACGACCTGCATGGTGGCGGGGCTCACCGTGCTGCCCGCCATCCTGACTCTGCTCGGACGCCGCCGCTGATTTCGGGACGGGCCGCGTCCGGCTGAAAAAGTCACTCCTTCGCCCGGGACGCCTCCAGCAAGCGATAGCCGACACCCGGTTCCGTGCGAATCCACTCCGAGCCCGCATCGTTTCCCCCGAGTTTCGTCCGCAACCGGGCGACGTACACGCGCAGGTAGTGGGACTGCGTTTCCGAAGCCGGCCCCCAGATCTCGCGAAGAATCATCCGGTGCGTCAGCACCTTTCCCGAATGCCTGACCAGAAACCGGAGCAATGAGTACTCGGTCGCTGTGAGGAGAATTTCCCGTCCCTGGACCGTCACGCGCCGGGCGGAAAGGTCCACGACCAGACCACCGGACTGAAACACCGGGGGTTCGGGATCCCGTGAGGCATGTCGGAGGGCGACTCGAAGCCGCGCCAGCAATTCCCCCGTGTTGAAGGGCTTCGTCACGTAATCGTCAGCGCCTTCGTCCAAGGCGGCCACCTTTTCCGTTTCGGAATCCTGCGCAGTGAGGATCACGACGGGAACCGACGACCATTCCCGGAGGCGGCGAAGAACCTCCCGGCCGGTAAGATCCGGGAGACCCAGATCCAAAAGGATTACCGAAGGCCGGTGCTGGGTCGCCAGTACCAGCGCCTCCTGTCCTCCGGCTGCCAGGAGGGCGCGGAATCCATTGGACTCCAGCGTGAGCTTCAGCAACCGCTGGATTTGCGGTTCATCATCCACGACCAAAACCGATGGCGGCTCGGAAGAATTCATGCGGCCTCCCGTGGCTCGGTGGGCGCCGCCGGCAGGGGAAGCCGCACGGCAAATACAGCACCGCCTCCGGGACGCGGCGACGCCGCGACCCGTCCGCCATTGGCCTCCACAAATCCCTTCACGATGGAGAGTCCCAGGCCGAGCCCGCCGGTGGGGGCCTGCTTCGCCCGATAGAAACGATCGAAAATACGGTCGAGAGCCCCGTCGGGAAGCCCTGGGCCGCGGTCCAACACTTCAAGAACCAGTTCGGTACCGTCCACCCGTGCTCTCAGCACCACCGGAGTTCCCGGGGGGGTATGGTTTGCCGCGTTGATCAACAGGTTGGCGAGGGATTGCTCCAACAGGACGAAATCCACCCGGACCAAGGGAAGCCCCGCCGGAACCTCCACCGTGAGTGGATGGTTCCCCAGAAACTCCGCGACGCCGCGGGCGGCCACCTGGCACAAGTCGGACGGGTCGCACCAATCGAGCTGGGGTCGCAAATGACCGGCCTCCATCCGGGCGACATCCAAAAGATTCCGAACCAGGCGATTCAATCTCGCCGAAGCCTGTTCGAGTTCCCGAACGAGTTCGGCTTGCAGCGGGGACAAGGGACCCGCCGCTGCAACTCCACCGGCAGCGCTGGTCATGGCGGCCAGCGGCGTCCGCAGTTCATGCGATACGGAATTCAACAGGGCCTTGCCCAGCCGCTCGCTTTCGGCGACGAGCCGAGTCTCCTGTTCGGCATCCCGGAGGCGCTGGCGATCCAGCACGAGCGCGATCTGACGGACAAATCCTTCCAGCAAGTCGCGCTGTCCGGGCGTCTGGTGTTCCAAGTCGGGTCCCTCCAGGGAAATCACCCCGAGACATCCCGTGGGAGTATTCAGCGGCAGGTGCAGCGCAGACCCCGACGGCAGTGTATCGGTCGATCTCCCCGCGGGCTTGGCATTTCGGTGCGCCCACGCGGCGACACTGTGTTCCTTGGGCGACAGGTCGAGCGTTCCAAACGGATAGGGAAGCAGCTGCCTGGGATCCGCAGGATCCGGAAGCAACACCGCCACCCGGGCCGAGAACGTATCCCGCAGCTGTCGCACCACGACCGCGAGAAGCTCCGGAAGATTCTTTCCCTCGGCAAGCTCCCGGGTCAGGAGGTACAGCGAGGTCGCCCGCTCCTCACGGAATCGTTCCGCCCGCTCCTGGGCCCGCAGCCGCGCGGTCACATGCCCCATCGCCAGGGCGACCACCAGGAACATGACCAGCATCAGGACGTCATGCAGGGTGCCGACCTGAAAGGTGTAAAGCGGGGGAACAAACAGGAAGTTCCACAGCAGCGCACTCGCGGCAGCCCCCAGCACCGCGGGACCTCGTCCCACGCGCAATCCCAACACCACGACGCCCAACAGATACACCAGGGACACGGCGTGATATCCGGTGGCACTGCGAAGCGCGAGATTGACGAGCGTCAACCCAGCCACTACGGCCGCCACCAGTCCGTAGTGACCGGCGGACGTTTCTGAGAACCAGGGCAACCCGGGCGCCCGGCGTTGCGGAAGGGTCCCCTCGGCCCGGACGCAATGAACGTCAATGTTTCCACTCTGCTGGATGAGCCGGTTCAGAGTGGACCGGCCCGGCCCCAGACCAAACCACCCAGAACCGGCCGGCTTTCCCACAATGATCTGCGTCACGTTTCTCTGCCGCGCCACCCGCAGCAGCGCGGCCACTACATCCTGATCGGACGTGGTGAGGACCTCCGCCCCCAACTCCCGCGCCAAGGCCAGATTTCGATCGAGCCGCGCCCGGTCCTCTCCGGACATCGGCACTCCCGAATCCACATGAACCGCGAGCCACGGTGCCCGAAGGGTGTCGGCCATGCCCCGCGTCCAACGCACCATGGACTGCGAGGAAGGACTCGCACTCACCGCCACCAGCAGGCGCTGGCCGGTCTTCCAAACCCCCGTCTGCGACTTGGCCGCGACAAAAACCTGGGTGTCGTGCCCCACCTGTTCCGCAGCGAGTCGCAGTGCCAGTTCGCGCAGGGCGGTCAGATTCCCTTCGCGGAAGAAGTGGTCCGCGGCCGCAATGGCCCGACCTAACACATACACCTTGCCCTCCCTCAGCCGGCGCAGCAGATCCGCCGGAGGCAGGTCCACCAACTCGATCTCCGCAGCATCCAGAACGGAATCGGGCACCGTCTCTTGCACCGGAACGCCAGTGATCTCCCGCACGACCTCCGAGCGACTTTCGACATGCTGGACGTTGAGCGTTGAGTACACGTCGATGCCGGCCGCCAGCAACTCTTCGACATCCTGATATCGCTTGAGATGACGGGACCCGGGGGCGTTGGTATGAGCCAACTCATCCACCAGGACCAACTCCGGCCGCCGGGACAAGACGGCGTCCAGATCCATCTCCTCCAGGACCACTCCCCGATACTCGCTGCGGCGGCGCGGCACCACCGGCACGTCACGGGCCAGGGCATCGGTCTCCGCCCGACCATGCGATTCCACATAACCCACCACCACTTCGCGGCCGGAATCCCGTTCCCGCCGCGCCGTTTCCAACATGGCGTAGGTCTTTCCAACTCCCGGCGACATGCCGAGGAAAACCTTCAGGCGCCCGCGCCGCCTCCGGCTCTCGTCGCGACGCATCGCAACGAGCAGCGAATCGGGATCGGGACGAGCGTCGTCGGTCACTGCATCACCCTAATCGATGACAGGCGCATTTCCCAGCCCGCCGGGTCCCGTTTGATTCCAAGCCCTTCCGCAACCTCACGGAGTGTCGAGAGCCCAGTTGAGGGTCAGAACATTGACGCCCGGTTCCCCGAGAAAGGCGGGAACCGGGGATTCCGTGTGCCGGCGAATCAGATCCCGCACCCGCGCGGGGTCCAGACCGCGAATCCTCGCCACCCGCGCAGCCTGCAGGAAAGCGTTCCGAACGCTGATGTGCGGATCCAGTCCGCTCCCTGAAGCCGTCACCGCATCGGCGGGAACGGATTCCGTTTCCGGGAGCCCATTCATCGTCCGGTAGGCCGCGATCCGATCTCGGATGGCGTCCCTCAGCGTCGTGGAGAGCGGCCCGAGATTGCTTCCGCCAGAGGCCGTGGCGTCGTAACCCAGTCCACCCGCAGCGCTGGGACGAGGCAGGAAATACCGCGGCGACGCGAAGCCCTGTCCGACGCACCGAGAGCCGCGAACGACACCGGCGCCATCCACCAGGAGGCTCCCGTTGGCTGCTTCGGGAAACAGCGCCTGCGCCAGGCCCCAGACCACCAGCGGATACAAGCCGCACGTGATCCCGGCCAAAACGACCGTGGCGACCAGCGCACTCCGAAGTTGGGAAAGGAATGTCTTCATGGAATCACACGAGGTGAAGCGCCGTTATCACGACATCGATGATCTTGATGCCGGCAAACGGGACGAGCAGCCCGCCCACGCCATAGATCAAGAGGTTCCGCCGCAACACAGCCAGGGCACCCACCGGCCGGTAGGCAACCCCGCGCAGGGCGAGTGGAATAAGCCCGATCAGGATCAGGGCGTTGAAGATGATGGCACTGAGGATCGCACTGTTCGGACTTTTCAGGCCCATGACGTTGAGGGGGGCAATGGCCGGGAAGGTCGCCATGAGCATTGCAGGCAGAATGGCGAAATACTTCGCCACATCATTGGCCATGCTGAAGGTGGTCAGCGCCCCTCGGGTCATCAGAAGCTGTTTCCCGATCTCGACGATCTCAATCAGCTTCGTCGGATTGCTGTCCAGATCCACCATGTTACCGGCCTCGCGCGCGGCCTGCGTCCCGGTATTCATGGCCACGCCGACATCCGCCTGGGCAAGCGCCGGGGCGTCGTTGGTGCCATCGCCGGTCATGGCGACCAGGCGTCCGGCGGATTGCTCTTCCCGGATGCGTTTCAATTTTTCCTCCGGGGTCGCCTGAGCTAGGAAATCATCCACACCGGCCTCGGCCGCGATCGCCGCGGCGGTCAGCGGATTGTCCCCCGTAATCATCACGGTGCGAATTCCCATTCGACGCAACTGGGCGAACCGCTCACGGATGCCCCCCTTCACAACGTCCTTGAGGTGGATCACACCGAGGACTTCCACATCATCCACAACCACCAACGGCGTCCCCCCCTGGCGCGATACCGATTCAGCCACCGTTGTAACCGCCCCGGGAAAGAGCCCGCCCCGTCGTAGAACATAGTCCCGCACCGAATCGGCCGCCCCCTTCCGGATGGACCGACCCGGACGACCGTCCACCGGGGCGAACTCGACGCCGCTCATCCGGGTTTGCGCCGCAAACGGAACAAATCGCGCATGGGGTTCCGCCAGTTCCCGTCCGCGGAACCCGAATCGTTCCTTCGCCAGGACGACGATACTCCGTCCCTCGGGGGTCTCGTCGGCCAGGGACGCCAACTGGGCGGCATCGGCCAGGCGCTCCGGGGCAATCCCAGGGGCTGGAAGAAACTCACTCGCCATCCGGTTCCCCAGGGTGATGGTGCCGGTCTTGTCGAGCAGCAGCACGTCCACGTCCCCAGCTGCCTCCACCGCGCGTCCCGACGTGGCCAGGACATTGCGCCGGACCAGGCGGTCGATGCCGCTGATGCCAATCGCGCTGAGCAATCCTCCGATCGTGGTCGGAATCAGGCAGACCAGGAGTGCGATCAGCACCGGCAGGGAAAACAGCGTCCCGGAATAAAGTCCAAAGGGCCTGAGTGTGACGCATACCAGCAGGAACACGAGGGTGAGCGCGGACAGAAGAATCGTGAGCGCAATCTCGTTGGGGGTCTTTTGACGCGAGGCGCCCTCCACCATGGCGATCATCCGGTCCAGAAACGTGTTCCCCTTTTCCGAGGTGATCCGGACCACGATGCGGTCACTGAGGACCCGCGTGCCGCCGGTGACTGCACTCCGATCGCCACCGCTCTCCCGAATGACCGGCGCCGATTCCCCGGTGATCGCCGCCTCATCCACACTGGCGATGCCCTCGATGACCTCCCCGTCTGCCGGGATCATGTCCCCGGCTTCGCACACCACTTCGTCGCCCTTCTGCAGATCGGACGCCGCCACACGATCCTCGCGTCCCCCACGGATGCGGCGGGCCAGTGTGTCCTGACGGGCCCGTCGCAAACTCTCCGCCTGGGCCTTACCCCGTCCTTCGGCCACAGCCTCGGCGAAGTTGGCAAACAGGACGGTGAACCACAGCCACAGGGCCAACTGGAGGACGAACCCCCGGTCACCCGGCGTGGTCACCGCCGCCAGCGTCGTGAGCACCGCCCCAACGAGCGTCACCATCATCACGGGATTCCGGATCATCACGCGAGGATCCAGTTTCCGGATGGCGCCGCCGAACGCCGGCACCAGGATCCGTCGATCCAAGAGGGAGGGATTGGTGGAGGGCATAACCCAACGGGAAGCAGTTCAATACAGGCGGCCCATTCCCGTGAGGAAATGTTCCACCACGGGTCCCAGGGCGAGGACGGGGAGAAAATTCAGCGCCCCCACGAGCACCACCGTGCCGATTAGCAGGACTAGAAAGGTCGGTCCGGCAACCGGGAACGTGCCCATGCCGGGAGCACCGGCCTTCTTGGCGGCGAGCGAACCAGCCAACGCCAGGATGGGAATGATCATCAGGAATCGTCCCACCCACATGGCAATTCCCAACGCGAGGTTGTACCCGGGTGTGTTGGCGCTCAGTCCGGCAAAGGCGCTTCCGTTGTTGGCGGTGGCCGAAGTGAACGCGTAGAGCATCTCCGACAGGCCGTGTGGACCGGCATTGTTCAACCCGGCCAGTCCCCAGGGACTGACCACGGCCCAGGCGGAAAACCCGAGGATGGACACCGACAGCACCAGCAAGGACAGCATCGCCATCTTCACCTCATACGCCTGGATCTTCTTTCCCAGATACTCCGGCGTACGACCCACCATCAGCCCGGCGATGAACACCGCCAGGACCACGAAAACGAGCATCCCATAAAGTCCCGCTCCCACTCCACCCACGACGACCTCACCCAACTCCATGTTGAAGAGCGTCACCAGTCCGCCGAGCGCAGTGACCGAGTCGTGCATCGCATTCACGGCGCCACAGGACGCGTCCGTGGTGACCGTCGCGAAGAGGGCCGAATTGAAAATCCCGAACCGGACCTCCTTGCCCTCCAGGTTTCCGTCGGCGGCGGAGACTCCGAGCGCCTGGTGAATCGGATTTCCCCGCGCCTCCGCCCACCCACACACCAGCGCTCCGGCAACGAACAGGGTCATCATCGCCCCCCACAGCGTCCAACCGTGCGCCGGATTCCGAGTGGCACGCCCCAACGTGTGGGTCAGCCCGCTTCCAATGGCGAAGATCGACAGCATCTGAAGAAAATTCGAAAGCGGCGTCGGATTCTCGAAGGGATGCGCGGCATTGGCATTGGTGTATCCACCCCCATTGGTTCCCAGCATCTTGATGGCAACCTGCGAAGCCATCGGTCCTTGAACCAACACCTGTTCCTCGACGGGACGCCGGTCCATCTCGGGCTTCCCTTCCCCGTTGAGGATCGGACTTCCCGCCGCATCCTTCATCGCCACTTCAACAGCGCGGGATTCCACGAGCCTCGCGTGAATGGACGGCCCGAAGTTCTGGACCACCCCCTGCGATACCAGGATGACCGCCAATATCACGCTCAGGGGAACCAGCAGATAATAGGTGACCCGGACCAAATCGACCCAGAAGTTCCCCAGGGTCCGCGACGAATTCCGGACCACCCCCCGGATCAGGGCCGCGGCCACCCCGATTCCCACCGCGGCCGAGGTGAAATTGTGAATCGTCAGCGCGACCATCTGGGAGAAGTACGACATCGTCCCTTCGCCCCCGTAGCTTTGCCAGTTGGTGTTGGTCGTGAAGCTGATGGCCGTGTTCAAGGCGAGATCCGGCGACAACGGTCCGAGTCCCTGCGGATTGAGTGGAAGAAGATGTTGCAGTCGAAGGATGCCATAGGTGAATCCGCAGCTCACCAGACTGAAGACCAGCATGGCCGAGGCGTACTGTTTCCAATCGTGCTCCCCGATGGCGTCCCGACCGAGACGGTGAAGCGTCCAGCGTTCCACCGGTCGAATCACGCAGTCCAGCCAGGTTCGACCCCCGGGGTCGAGCACCTGCTCCAGATACCGTCCCATCGGGCAAGTGATCCCGGCGAGCAGTCCGACAAACAGGACCAGTTCGATCCAGGCGGAGGTGTTCATGATGGTCGGTTCAGAACTTTTCGGGACGCAGCATCGCGACCAGGAGGTACGCGAAGAGCAGGAGGCTGATCCCAGCGGCAAGAATGGTTTCCATGGAAACTCCTAAAGGCGGTCACAGGCCCGGAGGTACAGGACGGAGACCACAAACAACCCGGCCAACACCGACAGTGCGGCAAGGTCATTCACGGAATGCCTCCGTTTCGTCGCCATGACTTCCGCGATTCCGTTTCACGGACGCACCTTCGCCCTCTTCACTCTCCTCCGTGAATCAATACGGGCCCCTCCGACATCAATAAAAGATCAACAGACCCGGGCGGGCCATTGTATCCCGATCCCGAATCCCAAGGGGATCACGATCCCGAGGCCGCGCCCCACCCATTCCCGACCACATTCAGCTTCCCGTCACCGGTCGGGGCAACGCAGGGTATTCCCGTGGACGCACCCGAGCCGATCCAATGGTACTACGCCGACCACGGGGAGCAGCGTGGCCCGTTCTCGGGCCCCGAATGGGAGGCCATGATCGCGTCGGGAACCGTGACCGGTGCCACCCTCGTCTGGAATGCCGGGCTCGCCGGTTGGGTTGCCTGGGAGTCTCTCGCCACGCCGCCCGTGTCGACTCCGGAGCCGCCCCCCCGGCTCGAAGGATCGAACACCCCTTCCCCACACCAAGTGACGTGCTCCGAATGCGGGGGGCAATTCGCCACTGAGGACACCATCCCCTACGGGAACCGGCGCGTCTGTGCCGCCTGCAAACCCGCCTTTCTGCAGCGACTCGCCGAAGGCGCCGCCCTGGGACATGCCGGCGGAAATCACCTCACCCCCGAGGAGGTGGCAGAGGCGGATTACCCGCTGGGACTAGTCCGCGCCTGGGACCGGGGTTGGGACGCCTTCCGAAAAGACCCCTGGAAACTGCTCGGTGCCACCGTCTGTTTTGGGGGGATTCTTCTCGTCCTGACCGGAATCGGTTTTGTCGCCGGAATGGTGGTGCCGCTCGCGGCCAACATCATCGGCTTGTTTGTCACCAGCCAACTGACCGCCGGACTTTACCTCGTTTTTCTCCAACCGCTCCGCGGCGAACCGGTGAACATCCAAAGCGGGTTCCGCGGATTCGGCCCCCGATACTGGCAACTGACCCTCTATCAGGTCATCCAGAGCGTGGTCATGCTGGGGTTTGCCATCCTCATGGGCGTCGGGATGGCACCGATGATCTTTCTCGGGGCCGCAAGCACTGCCGGACGGGCGAATCCGCCGCTGTCCGTCGTCATCGCCCTTTTCGCAGTCGGCGCGTTGGTCGCCATCGTCGCGGTCATCTGCTTGTTCTACTTTCTGGTTTCCTGGATGTTCGCCGCGCCCCTGATTCTCGACAAGGGACTCGACGCCTGGCCCGCCATGAAACTGTGCCGCAAGGTCGTGAACCGGCACCCGTTTCGGTTCTCCATCATCCTCCTGGTGGTTTCCACATTTGGAATGATCGGTGCCGTCCTGTGCGGGGTCGGGATGCTGGTGACCGGAACCGCCGCGGGCCTGATGATGGCGTCGGTGTACGAGGACATGTTTGGCCGGCTCGATCCGCGCCAGATCCATTGATCCCGCGATGAAGACCATCCCGTGCCCCCGCTGCCGCGCCGCGGTCACGCCCGTGGGCACGCCCGGGACTGAAATGGAACGATGTCCGGACTGCGGTGTGGAACTGCGCATCGAAGTGTTCCCCGCTGCCGGGAAGGTCGAGTCCACGGTCGCCCCCCAGACGCGGACCGGTGCGGGCGAAGCCGCCTGCTTTTATCATGAGTCCCGGCGCGCCGTCGTTCCCTGCGACCGATGCGGGCGCTTCCTGTGCGCCCTGTGCGACCTTCCCGTGGGCGAACTCCACCTGTGTCCGGCCTGCCTCGATTCCCGGAAGCAGGAGGCCGGATTGGATCCGCTCGAAACCCGCAGGCTGCGTCCGGACCTGATCGCCGGCTACCTCCTCCTGCTCGGACTGCTCTCCTGCGGCGTCCTGTTCCCGTTGACCGGAATCGCGGCCCTGGGAGTGCTCCGCCGATTCCGAAAGCACCCGCCCAGCCTGGTGGATTCCTCGACGACGCGGTTCCGGCTCGCCAACGTCCTCGCCTTCATCGAACTGATCCTCGGCTTCGCGCAGTGGATATTCTTCGTGGTGGGCCCCAAAAACCTCCTCTCATGGTGAGCCTCCGCCAGGACCCCCAGGCCACTCGCGTCGCCTCCGGCTACACCATCGCCGGACGCACCAGTTCCTGGCTGACGCCGCGGCAATTGGTGGTCGTGGAGCTGCATCTCGTGTCGGAGGAATACCGGCGGTTCGAGCTCTCCAAGATCCAGGCGCTGGTCCTTTACAAGACACGCACCGGGACGGTGGGCAGCCTCCTTCTGCTCGCCGGCATCCTGCTGTTCGGCACGCTCACCTTTGTCGGGATGAGCACGCAGGCCCCGGAGCCGGTGCTGTTCATCAGCGGCGGGGCGACGCTTCTGCTGGCGGTGAGTCTGGTGATCCATCGCTGGTCGGGCCCGACCGCCCGACTCGACATTCACACCGCGGTGCAACGTTTCACCGTTCCGGGGATTGGACGCTGGCGGGCAGGACTTCGGACGCTGGACCTCGTTGCCTCCGCCGCCCGCGCGGTTCAGGAGACCCCACCGGCGCCATGATCTCCACCCACTGCTTCCATCACGCGGATCGGGAATCGGTGGCCCGATGCCCGTCCTGCCGGCGGTGTTTCTGCCGGGAGTGTATTACCGAGCATGACGGGCGCGTCATCTGCGCGCACTGTCTCGCCCGGCTTCTGGCCCCCCCGACGTCGGCCGCACGAACGTCGGTCCGGATCACCATGCCCCTGACCGTGCTCGCCGGACTGGTGTCCGCCTGGATCCTGTTCTACGTGCTGGGCTGGATCGTGCTCCACATTCCGGACGACATTCACGACGGCACCCGGTGGAACTCGCCCACCCTCCAACCGTGAAGCTCCCCACCGATTCCGACCGCCTCGGAGCGCTCGACCGGGTCGAAAGCGCCGTCCACCTCCTTCGGGAGACTCCGGCCGTCGATTTCCTGCTGTGGCTTTCGGGGAGCGGCCCGTTCGCCCTCGGCCTCCTGTACTTCTGCGCCGACCAAAGCCGCAGCAACATCGCGGCCGAGCGTCTGCCGGTGTCCTCGCTCGGCCTCGCCCTGTTGTTTCTTTGGGCACGACTTACCCAGGCGACGTTCGCCGGACGACTCCAAGCCCGGGTCGCCGGGGAACCGGCGCCCCCGGGAATCCTATCGTCGCTGAGGGGGGCGGCCATCCCGATCCTCGCCTGGCAATCCCTCGCGCTCGCCGCACTGCCCCTGGCCCTGATACTGGTCATCCCCTTCCCGGCATTTCTGGCGTTTCAACAAACCCTCATCGTCACGGCGGCCCGCAGCAACGGCAGCGCCCGCCAAAACCTGTCCGAGGCCGTCCCCCAACTGACGTACCAGGCGCGACAGGCTTCCGGGGAAACCTCCCTGCTGACCCTCGCGTGGCTGGTGCTGCTCCTCAACACCGGTGCCCTGCTGTTCACCCTCCCGCACGCCGCCAAACTGCTGCTCGGAATCGAGTCCCCGTTCACGCTGAACCCGGCCGCCGCCCTCAACACCACGTTCATCGCCTCGGCCACGGTGCTGGCCACAACGCTGCTGAATCCCCTGGCCCTGGCCATCGCGGTGTTGCGGGATTTTGAACGGAGGTCGAATTCGAGCGGTGCGGACCTCCTCGCGCTCCTCCGCAGGACCACCGCCGGCGGCGCGCTGTCCCTGGCGCTGCTGCTGGCCTGCGTCGGAACGGCCGCATCCGCATCGGCCGCGACACCCACCGCAGCACCGCCGTCCCACGGACACGGGCACGCGATCTCACCACCCGAACTGAACCGGGCCATCGTGGACGTGCTGGACCAACCGGAATTCACCTGGCGGGAACCCCGACGGGTCGTGGAGGAAAAGGAAGGAGAACCAAATCGATCCCTGCTCGAACGCCTCTTCGCGTGGGTCGGTCACATCCTGGATCGGGTCGGGCACTGGCTGAAAGGTCCGCTGGACCAGTTCTCCTCGTGGCTGGATCGACTCTTCGGTTCCAAGAAGGCTCCCACACCACCCCCGGTGAAGATGAACCTTTCGGGGTTGATGGAATTCCTGATGTGGCTGCTCGTGGTCGCCGGCGCCGCCGTGATCGGCGTCTTTGGTTACCGGATCTGGAGGGCGCATCAACGTTCGGTCGCATCCGCTCCCGCCGCCGAACCGGCAGCCGCGGCGCCGGATCTGGGATCCGCCTCCGTCTCCGCGGAACTGCTTCCCGAGGACGGCTGGATGGCCCTGGCACACGAACTCGCGGGACGCGGGGAATTCCGCTTCGCCCTCCGCGCCGCCTTCCTCGCCTGCCTGAGCCGGCTCGCGGATCATCAGTGGATCCGGCTCGCACAATTCCGGTCCAACCGGGAATACGAACGGGACGTCCGCCGGCGCATGCAGGGACATCCGGAAACCGCCGAGACCTTTGCGGAGATTGTCCGGGTGTTCGAGGGCTCGTGGTACGGGGATCGTCCCGTGACCGCGCAACGCTTCGAGGACTTCGTCGCCGCGGTCGAACGCCTCCGCCCCACATGAACTCCCGCGCCGGCATCCTCGGACTGCTCCTGGCCGTCGCCGTTCTTGGCGCCGGACTGTGGCGCCTGTTCGAACTGAGGTTCGCAACCGGGGATATCTACCCTAGCGGATCCTCGTTCCGGGCGGATCCGTCCGGTACACGCGCCTACTTTGAAAGTCTCGCCCGCATCCCCGGGCGGGAGGTTCAACGCGGATTGCTGCCCCTGTCCTCGGTCCGCGGGGGCGCGGAGACGACCCTGTTCCTCCTCGAGTTAAACCCCGCGGAGCGCGCCCTGGGTAAACGGGATTGGGCGGCGGTGAAGGACCTCCTCGCCAATGGCGGCCGCGTCGTGATTTCCCTCGCCGCAGAGCGGTTTCCCCGGGAAACGCAGGGTTCCGGAACCAACCTGCGAACACGCCCAGTGACGATCCAGGGATCCGAGTCCCTGGAGTTTCCGAACCTGGCTCCAACCCCATCCGCCACGAACCGCACTCAGCCCGCATCGGCGCTTCGAACGGCCAGCGCCCCCACGGAACTTCCGGCGCGCATTCCCTGGCGCGGGGACGTCTTCGAGAAGGTCCCAGAAGGCTGGACCTCCCTGTACGAGGTGGACGGAGTGCCCGTGGTGATGCAGCGGGCCATGGGTCGGGGAACCCTCGTGCTGCTCGCCTCCAACGACCTGCTCACCAACGACGCCTTGCGGCATCAGCGTCAAACGGCGCTGCTCGCGTGGCTGTCCGGAACCGGAACCCGGTTCCTCTTCGACGAAACCCACCTTGGAACCCGCCTCGATCCGGGGATTCTGACGCTCGTGCGACGGTACGGCCTCGGTGGCGTCCTCGCCGGCCTCGTCGCGGTGACCGCCCTCGCCCTGTGGCGCGCTGTCTCCGGACTCGCTCCCCGCATTCCGACGCCGACGACCGACAGCCGGGACGTGGTTCTGGGGAGGGATGCCGCCACAGGATTCACCCAATTGCTGCGGCGATCCGTGCCCACGGAGGAACTGCTTTCCCTCTGCGTGGCGGAATGGCGGCGATCCCTGCCTGCAAACCGTCCCGACCTCGGGCGCAAAGCCGAGGCCATTCAGGATGTCTGCAACCTGGAGTCGGACCGCCCCCCGCGCGAACAAAACCCCGCAGACGCCTACCGCCGCATGGCGAAACTTCTTTCCCGCAACTGAACCATGGAAACCCACCTGAAACTCTTCCGGGACACCCTGTCCTCCGCCCGCCGCGAAGTCAGCCGGGTCATCATCGGCCAGGACGCCGTGGTGGACCTCGCCCTCGTCGCCATCGCGACGAACCAGCATGCACTGATCGAAGGCGTGCCCGGGGTCGCCAAGACGCTGCTCGTCCGCACCTTGGCCGCCGTGCTCGGATGCGAATTCGGCCGCATCCAATTCACCCCCGACCTCATGCCGGCGGACATCACCGGCACGCACGTCTTCAACCTTCAACGCAACGAGTTCACGCTCGTGCGCGGACCGATCTTCACGGCGTTTCTTCTCGCCGACGAAATCAACCGCGCGCCGGCCAAGACGCAGTCGGCCCTGCTGCAGGCGATGCAGGAGCGGCAGGTGTCCATTGATCGCGAAACACTGTCGCTGCCCCCCAACTTCACCGTGTTCGCCACGCAAAACCCGGTGGAGAGCGAGGGAACCTATCCGCTGCCCGAGGCGCAGCGCGACCGCTTCCTGCTCCGGATTCAGATGCCGGTACCGGAGCGCGACGCGGAACTCGACCTTGCCCGCCGCACCCTCGGACCGGACGCACCCGAGTCGGTCCTGAATTCCGGAACCCTTCAGCCCGTGGTGTCCGCCGAACGCCTGGCGGCACTTCGGAAAGAACTCCGCACCGTCACCGTCCGGCCGGAACTGTTGGCCTACGCCGTGGATCTCGTCCGCGCCACCCGCACCCAGGACAGCATGCTGGTCGGGGCCGGACCCCGCGCCACGCAGGGACTGCTGCTGGCGGCCCGAGCCCTCGCCGCCTTGCAGGACCGGGATTTCGTCACCCCCGACGACGTGAAATTCCTCGCCCCCTCGGTTCTGGAACACCGGCTCGTCCTGCGTCCCGAGTTTGAACTCGAAGGGTCGGGCACGCGCGACGTCGTGAACCAGGTCCTCGAATCCGTCCCGGTACCGCGCTGAACACCGCATGCTGGTTCCATCGCGACAACTGATCCTCCTGACCGCTCTGGTGGTTCTTCCCGCCGCCACCGTGGCGGGAATCGTTCCGGAGGCCGCCGGGCTCGCGATGGCCTTCATCGCCCTGTTCACCCTGGTCGCCATCGGAGACGCACTCCGATCCGCCGGACTGCTCCGCGATCTCGAGTTCGCCATTCCCGACGTGGTCCGGCTGACCCAGGACCGCGAGGGCGTCGTTCCCATGCAGGTCCGCTCCACAACGCCCCGCGCGCTGAATCTCCGGGCGGCAATTGCCCTGCCGGCCTCCTTCACCGCCCGCGATTGGATCCAAAGGAACGTCGTGCCCGCCTCAGGGGAACCCGTGAATCTGGGATGGTCGGTGCGCTCCCCGGATCGCGGACGACATCCGCTGCCTCTGGTTCGCGTGGAGACCTCATCCCTGCATGGACTGTGGGCCGTCCGGAGAACCCTTCATCCCGCCACGGCGGTGCTCGTTTATCCGGATCTCCTCCGGGACCGGCGCACGGTGGCGGCCGTATTCCTGAATCGTTCGGGCCTGGGCATTCATGCGCGGAGACAGGTGGGTCAGGGACGGGAGTTCGAAAAGCTGCGCGATTACTCCCACGGGGACCCCGTCGGCGACATCCACTGGAAGGCGACGGCGAAACGGGGAAGACCCGTCAGCAAGGTGTTCCAGATCGAGCGCACGCAGGAGGTGTATGTGATTTTGGACTCCTCCCGGCTGACGGGGAGAAGCGACGGCCACGAATCCGATTTCGAGCGCTCACTCCGCGCCGGGCTGCTCCTCGCCGCCGCGGCGGAACGACAGGGGGACCTCTTCGGCATCGCCGCCTTCGATTCCAAGGTCCGACAGTTCGTGCGCTCGGGACGCGGCCGCCCCCATTTCACCGCATGCCGCGAAGCCATCTTCGCGCTCCAACCCCGAAGTGTGACCCCCGACTTCGCCGAGGTATGCACGACGCTCCGCCTGCGCCTGCGCCGGCGCGCGCTGCTGGTGTTTCTCACGGCCCTCGACGACCCCGTTCTCGCCGAGGACTTCACCCGCGCCGTGCGCCTGCTGTCCGGTCAGCATCTCGTCGTCGCGATCCAGCCCCGACCGTCCGGCGCGCGGCCGCTGTTCTCCGGACCGGAGGTCGCCACGACCGACGACATCTATTCCGCCCTGGGAGCCCACGTCCGATGGCAAAAACTCCGGCTGTTGGAGGAGGTCCTCGGCGCGTCCAATGTCCGGTTTGTCCTCGCGGAATCAGAATCCCTGGCCCCCGTGGTCCTCCGCCAATACCTCGACCTCAAACAACGGCAGCTCCTGTGATTCTCGATCTCGAACAGTTCCTCCAGTCCGGCCGCCCGCTGTGGACCGAACTGGAATCCATGGTGGAGCGGATGGAGCAAAACCCGCGGTGGCGCCCGACGTTGTCCGAGGCGACGCGACTGCACTACCTGTATGAGCGGACCGCCGCGGACCTGGGGCGGCTGACAACGTTCGCCTGCGAACCGGCCACAAGCCGATACCTCGAATCACTCGTGGCGCGCGCCCACGGGGAGATTCACGACAGCCGCAACGCGACCAACCCGTTCCGTCCGGTCCGCGAGTTCTTTCAAAACTTTCCGCGGGCCGTGCGGCGACATCGCCGGTGCCTGGCCGGATCCATCGCCGCGACGCTGGTCGGCGTCCTGTTCGGAGTAGCTTCCCTGCTGCTCGATCCGGACTCCCGCTACGCCACGATGGCCTATGGACACGATGCCCAGACGCCGTCCCAGCGGGTACAGCAGGAGGAATCCCGCTCGGGGTCCGGGGTGGCCGGTGTCCAGGCCCAGTTCGCCGGCTATCTCATGACCCACAACATGCGGGTCAGCCTGACCACGATGGCGCTCGGCATGACCGGAGGCGTCGGGACCGTCCTCTCCCTGTTCTACAACGGCGTCATCCTGGGCTCCATTGCCGCGGACTACGTCTCCGACGGTCAGACTGCCTTCCTCGCCGGCTGGATCCTGCCCCACGGGACGGTCGAAATCCCGGCCATCGTAATCGCCGGACAGGCGGGACTTCTCCTCGGCGCGGCGCTGATTGGACGCGGCTCTCGGGAGCCGCTCCGCCAGCGCCTGGCCGCGGTGCGATCCGATCTGCTCACGCTCGTCACCGGCGTCGCGGGCCTTCTGATCTGGGCGGGACTGGTGGAGGGCTTCTTTTCCCAATACCACGAACCCGTCCTGCCCTACGCCCTCAAGATCACCTTCGGCCTGCTGGAGCTGGTGGTCCTGTCCCTCTTCCTCATTCGCGGAGGCGCGGGCGCGGAGTCTCCTGACGCAAACCAGCCGCTCGGCATTTCCTGACCCGTTGACCCATCGCCGTGCTCGAATTTCCCTCCAGCACTCTGAGGCTCCGGACGCCGGAAGGCATCGCCTTCGATCTCCCCCTGGCCGGTCCGGTGTCCCGCCTTCTGGCATGGGCCGTGGACGCGCTCCTGATCGGCGTCCTGTGCTCCCTGGTGGGAAGTCTGCTGGCCCTGCTCGGCTGGGTGGTCCGCGATCTCGCCGCCGCCGTTAGCCTGATCGCCTTCTTCGTGATCCAATTTGGCTACGGGATCCTGCTGGAATGGCGCTGGCGGGGACAAACCGTTGGAAAACGGCTGGTGCGACTGCGGGTCGTGGACGCCACCGGACACAAACTCCAGTTCAGCCAGGTCGTCCTGAGAAACCTGCTCCGGGCGGTGGACATCCTCCCTGGCAGTTACCTGGTGGGCGGCCTCTCCTGCTGCCTCTCCCCGCGGGCCCAGCGGCTGGGCGATTTCGCCGCGAACACCGTCGTCGTCCGCGTCCCGAAACACGCCCAGCCCGACCTCACCCAGCTGTTCGGCGGGCGATACAATTCCCTCCGCTCGCGCCCTCACCTCTGCGCCCGTCTCCGCCAGGAGGTTTCCCCCGCCGAAGCCGCCGTGGCAATCCAAGCGCTCCTGCGCCGGGAAACCCTGGATCCCACCGCCCGCGCCTCCCTGTTCTCGGAACTCGCCGAGCGCTTTCGATCCCACGTCCCCTTCCCCGAGGATCTCACCGCCGGCCTCTCCGACGAGCAATACGTCCGCAACGTAGCAGAGGTGCTGACCGCAGGCGGAAGAGTCCACGCGGCTTGAGTCGGCGCCTTCGGAAGATCAACTTGCACCCCACTTCCTCAAACGCTCTTTCAAAAAACGTCGCAGCGATTCAATTGTAAAAGGTACAGATCTGATAACCATTGGCTCCCTTCTAAATGCAGATACTACCGGGCAATTACAGGAGTGTGGACCTGCGAATTCTGCTCAGAAGCGTCGGCGCATGCTTCTCAACCAGTTTACGGATCTCATTGGAATTGCTGTCAGAGGCGTTGGGATGAGTCCGAATCTGACCCACGAGGCAACGGAGGTTCACCCTCTCGAATCGGCCATACCATTCCGGATCATTGTGTGGCATCGTCTCCCCTCGACCAAGATTCCTCAGGATGCGAAACTCCTGTTCCCACTCGAACCGGTCGGGCTTCCGGAAGATAGGGGCGGTCCAGCCTGTCATAATCGGTCGGGGAATCTCGGGTTGTGTATAGAGAACTTTTCCGAATGCAAGAGGGAGTCGGCTGGCCTTTAGGGAGTGTTTAAGCCTCCGAACATTGGACCGAATTGCTACACTGGTTTGTTCCGGTGAGTAGACCTGCCACATCCTCCAATCCTCGAAGTTCTTCATTGTCCAACAGGATACCCAAGAGCAGGCGGCATGGATTTCGTAGCCCTCGATTACCTCTTCAGAACTCAGTTTATGACCCAGACTATTCGCGATTTGGTAATCGATATTGGTAAGCTCTTTTGATCCATCGGGAGCCAGTTTACCTTCCAAGTGGTCCGGTTCGCTCCCATCCGTTCGCAGGCGATCGAGTCGGCGAAAATAGATGGAGCGAGTCTCAAGCAAACTTCGGAACTTCGCCAAGTTCATGTACCGCCACAGCACCTGAGAAGGACAAACGTCTGTAGCCAGGAATTCGGAGGGATCAGATTGACAGCCAACCCGGAGAATCTTGCCCGTGAATCGGTCGTGCAACACCGGATTGGCGAATGTTGGTTGTCGCGCTGGCGACTTTCGTTTCTCACTCACAGTTTTCGAGTGAAAGCCGATCGATATTCGCTTTTGAACCCACTTAGATTCCTTAATCCAGTAGAGTCACCAAAATCTACAGCAATCTCGGGTATTTGCCGCGGAGGATTTCCCGTTTGTCCGCGGGAGCCGATTGGTGAGCCATGAACTGCAATTCGGCGAATCAGTTGCCAATCGCCCTGACTCGAAAAAACCTCTTCGCCTCCCCTCTTCCATACGTTCCCGGATTCGCTAGTGTCCATGTCACCAGATCGACACTCGATTCTAAAACGATTTCAACATTACCGGTACCCTCAGTCGGGATAACGACGACGCTAGATGGAACCAAGGGGATGATATCCGTCCGCCGCTGCACTTCAAATGTATAACAATCTACACGCCCTACTCCGGTATCGTTCCGAAAGTTAATCTCTTGTACGTTACTAAACACATCACCAACCTTCGGGAAGACCTCTCGAGAATATGGAACGTATTTCGAGCCGTCACCAAAAACAATCTCCATCGAATGAGCAGCCGACAAATCTTGAATCAGGATTGTTTTGAACACAATCACGTCATTAGTCGAAAAACTGACTTTGGTCGGTATAGGCCTGCCGCCTTCCACGGTGACGCCCAGGATTTCCCCATGTACAATGGATTGAGTTAGAATTAGTAGAGCTCCAGAGAGGAGCAATCTCAAGTAGTTGTTGAAAATAGAACAAGAACGAGTCGTGCGGAGTTTCATAACATATCCTATTATTTTAGACGTTTAGGAGTATGGCATCTCGCTGCAATCTTGATCGAGATATTCTTAAGAAATCAAGTACTGCGAGCAGAGGGAGCCAATAAAAATCCAACGGTGTCCGGCGGCAACTAGAGGTAAGCTTTTGTGGAGGCGCGTAGGAGCTCCAAGGCGTTGAGCCAGCGCATTTCAGAGAGGATTCCATTTCGCAGAGACCGAATGAACTGGGCGGTCATCTGCACGGCCACCTGCAGGAGTTTCTGGACCGCAGCCACCTTGCGGCCCAGCGCCCGGGCCCGCGTTTGGCGTTGAAGGATCTGCCCCTCCCGCTTTCGCTCCACCTTCTCCTCTCGGAGAGTCAACGGGGTCTGAGGAAAACCCAATGGGGTCCGATCTGTATCTTTGACAATTGACTGAGAGAGAGCGTGGTGGAGTCGCCCTTCTTGGTTGGTGCGGAAACTGTTTCCAGAACCGATGGATTCCCTCCACTGCCGCGTCGTGACTCGGACCCGAAATCGCGTGGAATCCACGGCTCGAACAACGCCCGTTGGCTCGGTGAGTCGGAGAAGCCGTTGCCGAGGCACGGAGAAACTCGACCGTCGCGGACCAGGATGCCGAATGGTGAGATCGAAGTCTGCACAGTTCTGGCAATCGACACCGGATTACCGCCTTCCATTGACTCACCCGCACGGGATGCGCCGAGTACTCTCGCGCAAACCGCGCGACTGACCTGACGCCAATAACGGCCTCCAGACCCAGCTCGGTTTTGAACGCTGCCCTGCAACGCGTTCTCGCGGCTCGTTTTCTCATGAGCGTGACAACTTTATGGGCGATCAAACCCGATGGCCCCCTACTTGACCTCTGGTCCGAGAATCGAATTCCAGCACGTCAGGACGTAACTGGCCGGTTTGCGGCGGTGGCGGCGCTGGTCTTTGCACGGCGCGGAATCGGACGTCGAAGAGGCCGACGTTGAAAAGGCGGGGACATCGTAGTTAAATTGAGAGCGCCTGCATGGGCAAGAACCCCGAGCAACGCCGACTGGCCGCCATCATGTTCACGGACATGGTGGGTTACAGCGCGCTGTCGCAGCGCGACGAGGTGCTGGCGATTGAGCTGCTGGAGGAACACCGCGCCCTATTGCGTCCGTTTTTCCCGCGCTTCAACGGCACCGAAATCAAGACCATCGGTGACGCCTTCATGGTCGAGTTTCAAGGCGCATTGGCGGCCGTGCAGTGCGCCGTCGAGATCCAGCGTCTGCTGGCCAAGCGCAACGCGGATGCTTCAGCCGAACGGCGGATCGAACTCAAGATCGGCGTTCACATCGGGGACGTTGTGCACCGTGGCGGCGACGTTTACGGAGACGGGGTGAATATCGCGGCGCGCATCGAGCCGCTGGCAGGCGCGGGCGGGATCTGCGTGTCTATGGACGTGGAGCGGCAGGTCCGCAACATGCTGGAACTTCGCTTCGAAAAGCTGCCCCCGACTGCTCTGAAGAACATCTCGGTAGCGATGGACCTGTTCCGCGTCGTCCTGCCTTGGGAACAGAAGACGGCGATCCGAACCGGAAGTCGGAACTTCTTCACGTCGGTTGCTGCCAGATGGGCCGGGGCCACTGCGATCCTTTTGCTGGTAGCTGCCGTTTCCGGTTGGATCCTTCGTCGCGCCGATGTGGGGACGAAGCAGGGAGTGACGACTCCGGGTGCAACGCCTGGCCCATCCGTGACGAACACACCGCCTGCCGTGGCAGACCAGAGATCCATCGCCGTCCTCCCGTTTGTGAACATGAGCGCCGACAAGGACAATGAATATTTCACTGATGGCATCACGGAGGAGATTCTCAATGCGCTGGCGCGCACGCCGGGTTTGCGGGTGGCGGCACGGACGTCGGCATTCTCATTCAAGGGCAAGAACGAATCAGTCCAGCACATCGGCGAGACACTGAAAGTGGGCGCTGTGCTGGAGGGCAGCGTGCGGCGTGCGGGCAACCAACTCCGCATCACAGCCCAGCTCATCAGTGTGGCGGACGGTTTCCACCTGTGGTCGGACACGTATGACCGCAAGTCGGAGGATGTGTTCGCGATCCAGACCGAGGTGGCGCAGCGGGTACAGGAAGTGTTGAGGGTCAAACTGATGGTGGGCGTCGGCCCCAACACCACGCTCGCCGGGACGGAAAATCTGGAGGCGTACGATCTTTATTTGCGAGGCCGTGAGTTGTGGAACAAGCGCACCGCCGCCGACATTCAGCGCGCCGTGGGTTTGTTCCAACAAGCCACGGAAAAGGATCCCAAGTTTGCGGCGGCCTACGCTGGACTTTCCTCCAGCTACGCGCTGCTTCCGAGCTATTTCGCAGCGCCCGTGCGTGAAGCGAATCCCAAGGCGCGGGCGGCGGCGCGCCGGGCTATCGAACTGGATGGCAGCCTGGCTGAGGCCCATGCGGTGATCGGCTGCGCAAGAATGAGTGGAATCTTGAGGAGGCGGAGCAGGAGTTTCAATCCGCGTTGCGCTTGAATCCCAATCACGGCAACAGCCATCACTGGTACGCACTGCTGCTTCGGGACCAGGGTCGGATGGAACAATCCCTTGCCGAATTCGGCAAAGCAAAGGCGCTTGATCCATTGTCCCCAGCAATTCAGGCAAACATAGGCTATACACTCTACTTCGTCGGCCGCTACAATGAGGCTCTGGTGGAGGTTGACAGGGCGTCCACGCTCTCACCAAAGTTTCTGCCAGCTCATAATTTTCGCGGCTATATTTTCCTGATTCAAAAGCGAATCACGGAAGCCATTGCCGAGTTTGAAACGGTGAGGGAAATGACTGGGGATACACCCTACGCATTGGGCCCCTTGGGTCTCGCCTATGCCAGAGCGGGTCGGACAGCCGAGGCGCGGCAGATCGTCGAACGGTTGAAGAGCATCTCAGCCAACGGTGGTTCCGGCTCCTTTCAGGTGGCGATGGTTAGCATGGGCCTCGGCGATCTGGATCAAGCGTTCCCCTGGTTGGAACGCGCGGCTGAGAACCGAGATGTGGATCCGCGCTGGTTGAAATTTGACCCCCTATTTAGCGACGTGGCCAAGGACCCACGCTACAGGGCGTTGCTCAAGAAGTTTGGATTGGACAAGTGAGCGCACAAACCGAACGGATCGAAGTCTGCGCGTGGCGAATTCCAACGGCGTTTAATCTATACCTTTGACCATTGGTTGAGCAGCAAGTGTGGAAGGGCCGCCTTCGTCCAGTCGGCCGGGAACTGTTTCCAGAATAATGGATCCCCTCCGGTGCCGCGTCGTAGCCACGGCCCGAAATTGTCCGGGAACCTATGTTTACAGAGCGACACGCAACCGGAGACCGAGCAGGCGCTCATCCTGCACCTCCTGGTGCTGGGACTTACCCGAACAACCGCCCCCGTAGATCCACGCCAAAGACCTCCAGCACTGACAATCGTTGTGTGGCCGATCGAGGCCTCTGCGAGTCCTTCGCTACCCTGAAAATCGACCATTTATAAATCCGCCCCCACCAAAGTGCGAAACCTGGGCAAACCGTTTACTTCCATGCGAAAGGAAAGTGATTCGAAGAAATATTCCTTCGCCGCCCCGCCGCGAGAAATCGCCCCCAGCATCGGACCCGAATGGAACCCGGACGCCAGGAGCCCCTTTAATTGTCCATCGTACAGATCAGCCCTTGTTGCCTGCCTCCAACTTCCATCCTGGGCTGTCGACAGAAAGTCCGGAGTTCGGATTATATCATCAGGGTGGGGTGAGATTGGTGGTCTGCGGATCGGCAACAACGAACCGGAAGACTGTTCCTTGATCCTGGGTTCCACCACCAAACGTCGTGCCGTAGTAGACACCTCCTGGAATCTTGAGAAGTGGGCCGCGTGAACGTGCTCCGTCGTCAAGGCTGTCAGCGAAGACATGGATCGGAAACATGTTGCTCCCGTTCTTGGGAACGCTGAACACGCCACCCTGGTTGGGAGAACCGCCGATCCGTGTGGTGCCCAAAAGTTGGTGATCACCTGTTTCGACCAGGCCGGCACGAGGTTCTTTGAGACCGTTATTTCCCCCAGGGAGGCTGAGGATTCTCGAGAACTTCGTACCATCCGGGGCGACGCGGAAGACGGTTCCGGCGGCATTCGTTCCACCCGCAGCGGAGGTGCCATAGAGAAGTCCATCGCTCGAAAGCAGCAGTGTGCCGGCAGGGTTCGCTGCACCATCGGCCACGACGCCGAGATTCGCGACAACGGCGTGCTGCTGTCCGTCGAGACTGACCGAGAAGACGCATCCCTTGTCGTTGCTTCCACCGAACTCGGTGGTTCCAAAAAGCATTTGGTTGGGTCCCTCAACCAATCCCGCAGTGGGTCCCTTTGGTGCACCGTTCCCGCCAAAGTTAAACCCAGTTGCAATTCCGTAGTCGGTGCCGTCCTTGTTGAGGGAAAAGACACCGCCACGGGCGAAGCCTCCGCCATTCACGGTCGTTCCGTAGATTCGCCCATTGCTCGCCTCGATCAGTTCCGACTCCGGATTTCGGCAATCTCCTGTCGCAAGGAAATGATGCAGGACGAGAAAATCACCGCCGTCGAGGCGGACGCGCCACACAGTACCGCCGCCATTCCTTCCCCCCTGTTCGCAGACGCCGTACAAAAGACCGTCGGAGGCGAGCAGGACGCCGCCCGACGGAAGGGACCCGTCGGGTGGGGCGTCAAATCGGTGCAAGACGCGGTACTGGCCACCGTCGGGACGCATGGCAAAGATCACACCTCCGCCCGAATTCCCGCCATTACGAGCGCACCCGTAAATGTCCCCGGACGCATCGACGGCGAGACGTCCCCAACCATTGAGGCCGTCTTGGCTGTTGGTGCCGAAGCGATGAATGACCTCATACGGAGTGGAGACGACGGTGAGGTAAACCGGAGCACTGGTCATGGCACCCAGTGCATTGAGGATTAACGACTGGAATACGGAGGAGTCCGCGAGACCGAGATTTGTCAGCACGAGAGTGGAGTTGATGGCACCCTCAATGAGCGATCCATTCTTAAGCCATCGGTAACGGACCCCAGTGCCACCTCCCTGGACTTTGAGAGCCACCGCATCTCCAACAAAGGCGATCGCACTGGACGGCGGTTGGAGGATCTGGGGTGGCAACGGCGCAACCTGAGCCCGGAAGAATCGCGGTTCCCCGGATCCTGAACCGACATCGAGGACGAGTTCGGTTTCGTTTTGATCAAAGGATTGGAACGACTTCCAGTGAATGAGGTCGTTGGAGTCTTCGAGGCTGGTCCGGCAGGCGGCCGGTGCAACGACTTCAAGTTTAATCGGACCCGTGGAGTCGCCCCCCAAGAGTCGGAGATTTGGAGAAGTGATATCGACGAGTTGAATACTCCGCTCCACCACCGTGGTGTGACCCGTCGCGTCGTGCGCAGTCACGGAGATGATATGTGCGCCGGGAAGAACCGTTTGGGGATCCAGAGTCAGATTTCTCCCGAATCCCAACCGTCCTTGACGATTGGAACTCCATTCGATTTGTGAATCCGCGGTCGATCCGTCCTCAAGGTCGAATGCCTCGGCTGTTAATCGGATTCGGTCATTTTCAACAAATTCCTGGCCGTTGTACGGATGCGAAACCTCCAAGATCGGTCCCTTGTCCGGAATTTGGACGGGGCCGTCACTGATATCGCTGTCCTCCAGGAAGCCGTCGCTGGCCGTCACTCGAAAGCGTCCTTGGAGGGATCCGGGAAGTGTGTCCGTCGCGAACTGAATTGAACTCCCGGTAAGGCCGGACGCGAGGCGGAGCCAATGGGCACCGTCGTCCACGCTGTAATCTACCGCAACGATCAGCGAATCCCCGTCGGAATCAGACGCAGTCCAAGCGACGGTCAGGTCCGAACCGCCGACGAAATCCCCTCCGTTCGGTGATGTGAGGTGCACCACGGGCGACGTCGATGATGCGGTGACGGTCGACAAGATACGGCCCGCTTGGCGAAGCGTTAATTTGCGGATGGCAGTGTCTTTGGGGACCGACAGAAAGAACGGTGCGGTTGCCGGATTTGTGGAGTGATCGGAAGCCGGGAGGGGAAGCGGATTAAATGTTGTTGAGGTGATGAGAGTACCGGTGGCGCTGGACGCTTCGAGCTGGAACGGCGCGCCGGGCTGCGATTCCGACGGAGCGCCTTCGTCGAGTGTTTCAAGCGGTCGCCATTGGACGCCTCCGGTCAGGAGGTCGACAGTCCCACTAACCAGCAACTGGGGACTGCCGACGGACGGAGTGCTTGAGGAAGCCGGATGCACACTGGACTGGGGCGTTGGGAACCGACTTTGGATGGACCCGAGGAGTGAATTGTACGTGTGCTTGGAAATCCACGAACTGGCCAACTCACAATAACTCATCATCTCGAACACGCATTCCGGATCGAGAACCGCCTCCTGAAGGTTGTTGCCCGCAATCTCTGGATGTAGGACGGGTTCAAACCCGTAGATTTTGCGGGGTTCGCCCGACTGCATTTCACCCAGTGTCGCCTTCTTACCGCTACTCGGCGAACCCGGACACTGAACGTTGAAAAGGAATGGAAAATTCTCGACGGGAATGAACGCAATTTCACCACACGCTCCGGCCCGGACCGGAAGAATAGATCCGATTGGGGAGTTGACGATGAAATCGGGTGCCACGGGGTGTGGCCTTCCGAGGATGTGTCCGAGTTCATGCGCAGCCGTGGTTTGAAAGCCTGAGACATTGTCGACGCCAGCGACAAACCATCCGGCGGCAATCCCAAGGGCACCGCCCATTCCGGCAATGTCTCCGGCGAGACTCGCCTGCCAGGCCTGTTCAGAAAAGAAGCCCAGGCCAATCCGACCTTCACTAATCCACGACGTGTTGAGGAGACGTTCCGAAGCGACTTTGGAAAACAGATCGATCGCTCCAGGAGGCCCCGGGAAAAAGACCGACACCGGCGGACTCCACGCCACATCCAGTTCTGCGACCGGATACATGCGGCGAATCCACTCGAGGACCTTGACGATTTCTGCGTTAGATGGCCCGGGAAGACTCGGTTGGCCGATGTACGAGTACGTCATGGGAATCACGCCAATCCGTATCTTTCCCGAGGGTTGAAAATTCGCGGTAACTGCACCGGACTGTGGCCCGCCTTGATTCGCGAGCGGACCGTTTTCGACCGCAAATTCGTCAAGCTCCAGCTGAAGGGTGATGCTGTTGGTGGCCCAGTCGCGGGGCAGTTCGAAATTCAGCGAACCATTGAAGTTCTTTCGCTCCTGGGTGGCGTCCGCCGCAAGGCGGAATCGATTTCCATTGATGGGGGAAAGCGGTGAGCCGGCAATCTCTGCACCTTGGCGGAACCCGCGGAGACGTCCCGTGACGGTGCGTCCAACATCCCCTGGAGTTACAGCCTCAAGAAACGCGCGCACATAGGTTTCCTTACCAGAGATCAGGGGGACGCTGTTGAACCAATCCTGAATGGACTGCGTTGTTTCCAGCGCCCAAAGACGGGCCACCGGACGGGTCGACGCTTCGATGTTATCGATGAGGCAAAAGCGATCGAGACTGATTTGGACCATGCTCCAGGCACCCGGGGCCGCGCCCACGCCGGTCTTAAAGCCGAGGGGAACATTCTGAAGACCGGCCACGGCGAATTCCTGGCCGTCGGGAAAACGTTCCTTCGCGAAGACAAACCCGGCGCCGTCGCCGTCGAATGCAGTAGGGTCGACGACGAGCCGGAGATGCACCCACGTCAAGCCGGCGTTCTGTGTGGAGAAAACTCGGTCGCGTCCTGGGGGTTGGATAAAGAACCTGATGACATTGCGAAAATGTTCAAAGTCGAAGGTGGAGGCCATCCCGAACGATGGACCGAGTGTCGGCTGTGTTGGGCTTCCCCCGGCCGGTGCAAGGGAGATGTTGGGACTGTCAAATTGAGCAACAAAGTCCGCCTCAAGTGAAAACCCCTTCTGGGTGCCATTTAATCCTGCGACCTTGGTGGCGGTGCCGGGACCGTTCCGCGCAACAACAAATCGCGTCGGATTCGGCGTCGTGACTCCAGGGACGCTGACCAGGCCCGACTTTTCCCCGGAGGCAACCCATCCGAAACCAGTGATGTCGGCCTCGATCACCTTGATCGGAAGTCCGAATTCGAAGTCCTCGATGATTGCCGACTTTAGGCACCACGGCGCGATTGCCACCACCATCGCAATCCGAATCATTCGGAGTCGGGACGTGAACATGGATCTGAAGGGTGGATTCATTCTCCCTATTTATCCGTCACACCGCATTGCCGTGAAAGTGAAAACTCCGTCCTTTTTGGGATTAATTCGCGAGCGTTTTGAATGCGGCTCTTTTGCATCATTTCCACAAGGATTGGGATTGGATTGCACCTCGATGGTTTTCGAAGATGACCACGAGAGGTTCGCCCGGCTTCTTCGGTGAGCATGGGCGGGGTCCGGCAAAAGCCGTCTGATCCTTATCGGGACGAATTTGCCGCAAGGGAAGCGATCGATTCCCGTATCGACAGCCCAGAGTGCATTGCCTGCGTCGTCGACACGCGCGAGGCTCGGCGTCAACTTCAAGCCGAGGTCCCATGGAAGCCAATGGGGTATCAAATCTGAATCTTTGACATTCCGGTGCCCCGACTTCGGCAGCGATGAAGGACCCGTGAGTGTCAAGGACTCCGCTGCATTTCAATTCCTCAGTAGTTAGAGCACACGCCCCAGCCTGAGGAGCTGAAGTGATGTCGGATCGCTTGAAGAGCGGCCTCCGCCACATCGAGTTCCTCTTCCCACCCAACCAAGCGCTAAGCACGGCATCCGCATGAAACCGAATGAACGTTGGAGCGTCGGCGGGCAGCCAACTCCGCACGTTGAACGTGGAGTCATGGAGCAGCACCCTGGATTCGCCCGATCCGGGGGGTCATCGATAGCTCAGTGCCAGGCGGATTCCAAAAGCGATCAACACCACTCCAGCGGCCCGCGTCGCGATCAACCCAGCGCGGGGGAACTTTGCGAGTTTTTGACTGATCGAATTCCCGATCAACACCAGGCCGGTTTGGTAGAGAAAGCTGATGAGCGTCACGTGGACCATTAAGGCGACCAGCGGGACCCGCGCCGAATCCGGCGCGAGGAATAGCGGGAAGAATGCGACGAAGAACAGAATCACTTTGGGATTCGTTAAGCTGACGGCACAGCCGCGGCAGAAATAGACCCAGCCGTTCTCGAGTATCGCCTCATCGGGCGAGGCCTTGGTGACGGCGATGCGACAAAGCTGAATGCCCATCCAGACCAAATAGGCTGCACCGAACCACTGCAGGGCGGCGAAGACGAGTGGGTTGCGCTGCAGGACCGCCGCGAGTCCCAGCAGTGCTGCGAGCATATAGACGAAGTCGCCGATCAGCGTCCCGAGCACCGTGCCCAGTCCGGCGCGAATTCCGCGACGTGCTGTGGCGTGGAGAATCGCGAGCGTGCCGGGGCCGGGGATGAGTTGGAAGATCAGGACCGCAGCGATAAAGCTGGGGTACCTCTGGATGCCGAACATGAACGAAGCTGCACTGAGGTTGAGCGGCGGTAGCCCGGGTTACTCCCCGCCGATGAACAGCGGGATCTGAGAGAAAGCGAGGATGGTTTTCGGTCCTGAAACCTCGTTGAGCGCACTCAAACGCGCCTCCCCTTTGGGATCAACCGCTTTTTCCTGACCGGCGCCTCCGTTGGTGAGGCGCTCGACCGCTGGAAATCAGTTCTCTCGGACGAGTGCTTCGATGGCCGCCAGTCCCGCGGCCGTGCGGGTTTCCACATGAAGCTTTTCGAACACGTGGCAGAGGTGAATCTTTACCGTCTTCTCCGCCATGTTCAGAATGGCGGCCACGTCGGCGTTGGTTTTTCCCTGCGCGACCCACAGCAGCACTTCCGCCTCCCTGGGCGTCAGCCCGAGTGCTTCGAGGGGCAGGGAGGAACTGAAATCGAGGGACGTCTGCGCCTTTTGGAGAATCTGGCGACGGATGAGGCGCGTCTCCACCGCCGCGAGCACCTCCTCCGCCGAGGCGGGTTTGGTGAGGTAGTCATCGGCTCCCAGGTTCATGCCGGTGCGCACGTCCGGGCGATCGCTTTTCGCGGTCAGAAAGATGAACGGAATCGACTCTCCGCAGGGCATCGTCCTCAGTTTCAGCAGAACGCCGTGGCCGTCGAGCCTGGGCATGGTGACGTCGCAGAGCACCAGGTCGGGTCGCTCCCGGGCCACGAGCTCGAGGCCGGCTTGGCCGTCGACGGCACCGATGGCGCGGTAACCTTCCATCTCCAGGATGGTGCAAAGGTTCTCCCGGGTGTGCTTCTCGTCCTCGATGATCAGGATGGTTTTCATGCGGTGTGATCGGCGGGTTCCCTCGTCGGAGGGGAAGACAAAATGGGAAGGCGGATGACAAAGGTGGTCCCAAGTCCTTCCGCGCTGGTGAATTCGATGCAGCCGCCGTGGATATCCACACACTTCTTGACCAGCAGGAGTCCGAGGCCGGTCCCGGGGGTGTCGCTCACATTGCTCCCGCGTTGGAATGACTGGAAAAGTCGCGCCTGGTCCGCGGCTGGAATGCCTCGTCCGCGATCCGCCACGGTGAACAGGGCGAACTCCCCGTCGCGGGCAAGCCGAAGTGACACGGGCGAATCCGCAGGCGAGTATTTCAACGCATTGGAAAGCAGATTCACCAGCATGTGGCGCAGCAGCGCCTCATCCGCGTTCGCGTCGGCAACCTCCCCGTCGATCTGCAACCCGATACGGCCGAAACCACCGGCGGCCGACTGGAGCTCATCAAGGACCCGCTCCGCGAAGTGGCGGAGATGGATCGGCCTGGGGTTGAATGCCATCTTTCCCGACTCGATCCGCCCAAGGAGGAGCACGTCCTCCATCATCGCACTCATCCTCTTCACCGAGTCATGGATGGTGCGGAGATAGCCGGCTCGCTTCTCCGGGGTCAGCCGATCCAGGTAGCGGTCCAGGATGTCAGAGCTGGTCAGGATCACCTCGAGCGGTGTGCGGAATTCGTGCGAGACGAGAGAGACGAAGTTCGCACGCATCTGGCCGAGTTCCTTTTCCATTTGGAGCGAGTCCGCGAGGCGGAGGTTTGCCTTGGCGAGTTCCTCGGTTCGAGCGTCCACACGCTTTTCCAGATCCGCGTTGAGTTGGCGAAGTTCGCTCTCCCTGGCGAATACCTTCTCGCTGAGCCCGCGGAAAGCCTCGGCCAGGTCGCCAAGCTCGTCCTTGCGGAAACCCGTTGTCGGCGCCAGGCGGGCTCCCTCGGTCATCGCCCGGGTCGCGTCCCGGAGCTCGGCCAGGGGACGGTCAACCTGCCGCTTCAGCACCAGCGCGGTGGCGGCCAAAACGAATCCGAGTGAGATCAACCCGGCCCACAAAACCCATCGCGCCGACGCGAACGCCTGGGCGCGCAGATGGTCCTGGGACATGGTCGTGACATAGATCCATTCGGGCCCCGCAAGCCGGGCCACGCTGTAGTAGGTCCCAGTGTTGGCATCGAAACCGGAGAAGCGTCTCTCCTGTTGCCCGATCACCGTCCGGTAGAGGCTGGCCAGCGTGGCGTCGCCGCAGTTCGTTGCGGTCAACAGGCCCTTGCTCCTGAGGATTTCCGACCTGAGACGGGGATGGGCGATCAGCCGGGCGTCGGAGCGGAAGATGAAATGGGACGCGCCTGGGATGTTGCTGTGCGTCGCCGGGTCGATCATGTGGCTCATGGGCATGTTATGTCCGACCGACGCAAGGAAGACGCCGTCCTGAATGACCGGTAGGAAGGTGCAAACCAGGGGCTCGGAGATCACGTCATCCTGCTGCAGTCCGGTCCACGAGAACCGGTCGGCCGGCGCCTCCGGCAGGGCGAGCCGAATCCACTCGAGTCCCGCGGTGTCGAAGTGTGCGGGCATCTTCCAGGACCAGTCCGCGAGAAGAACATCCACACCCACATTCACCAGTCCGGGGGCTGGAAACTGGAGATAGTAGCTGGGAAACGAGTCGACCCAGCCCGGAAGCATCTCGTCGCAGAGCTCCTGTGCGATCACCGCCTGGCGGCGCATCTCCAGGGTGGCGGGCCATTCACGATCGGCCCAAAAGCTGGAGTTCCGACGCGCATCGCCGAACTCCTCCCGGGTCCGCCATGCCCCGTCCGGGTACCGCCTGTTCCAGTAGTTGAACCGCGCCTCCACCTGCTCCGCGGTCATGGGAACTGCCAGCCGCTTGAGAAATTGCCCACGGACCAGCTTCATGTTGGTCTCCACGATCTGAAACCGCGCCTCTTCGCGCTCGGCGCGCTCGGTGACATAGGTTTCGAGTTGGCGGAGGTCGCGACGCTTCAGCGCATCGTACACCAGCCAGAACGACACGGTCGTTGCGACGGTGACGACGAAAATGACGCCAACGGCCACCTGCCAGAGAATGCGTCGGGAAACGGTCACGCGAGAAGGCTAACCGGCCTGGATACGCTTTGAGAACCCCCAACCCTCCCGGGCTTGTAGGACTTTCGCTCTAGGTCCCCCGCCCGATTCTTCTGCGCTTTGCGATCCGCTAGGACAGGGGCATGACATCAATGCATCCTTGCCCGTTCTCTCCCGCCAACAGGTTCGCCAGCCGGCTCACCCCTGATCTCTGCATGGCCTGGCTGGTCGCCTGCCTCATCGGCCTCCTGATCAACCCGCTCGAAGTTCGCGCCCAGACCCGCTCCCCGGTGGTCGTCAACTGCCCGAAAGACATCGTGGTCGAATGCTCCGGTCCGGGCGGAACGGTGGTCCACTTCCGGGTCACCGCGTCCTCGTCCGCGGGGGCCATCACCGCGATTCAGAGCGTTCCGCCCTCCGGAACCGCCTTTCCGTCCGGGGTCACCACGGTGCGCTGCACGGCTCTGGACTCCGCCCGGAACTCCGGGAGCTGCAGCTTCACCGTGACCGTGAGGGACACAACGCCGCCCCTGATCCACACCCCTGGCCCTGTTGTCGTTCACTGTGCGTCGGCGGCCGGGGCGGTCGCGGAGTATCTGGTCCGCACGGACGACTCCTGCTCGGCACCCTCGCTGACCGTCACCCCCCCGAGCGGAAGCCTGTTTCCGGTGGGCTCCAATAATGTGACCTGCGTCGCGATCGACACCTCGGGCAACGCACGGACCAACTTCTTCCCGGTGATCGTCACCACGGAGTGCGCCGACTGCGTCGAGTTGACCTGCCCCACCGCCCCGATCCAGACGGAAGCCGATGAAACGGGCCAAAGGGTTGTTTTTTTCCCGGTGCTCGCCACGAACCTCTGCGGCGGGAGTGCGTGGGCCAGATCCGTGCCCCCGTCCGGCTCGCCGTTTCCCATGGGAAAGACCGTTGTGAAATGCTCTGCGGGGGTCGGCCTCGCGATGCTGAAAGAGCGCAGCTTTGAGGTGATTGTGCGCGACGCCACCCCACCCGTGATCAAGGTGCCCGGTCGCTTTGAGTATCCCTGCAGCGGCCTTTCACTGGATGGCCAGGTCAGCGCGGAGGTCTGGTATCCGGAGATCAAGGTGCATGACAACGTCGACCTGAACCCGGATCTCACGCTGACTCCTCCAACGGGCTCGTTTCTGCCTCTGGGTGAGCACACGATCACTGCCGTCGCGTCGGACTATTCCGGAAACCGATCGACGAACACGTTCGTTGTGCAGGTGGTCCTGGGACCGAAATGCCTGGTGGATGACGTGGCTTCTCTGGAGCAGCTCCCCGCGAACTGGGACTTCGAACTGGGGCTGGTGGGGTGGTCCCAGGTGGGCACACCGTTCGTGGACGTCGGAACCGCTTTTAAGAACCAGCCGACCTTCGGTGAAAACTTTGTCGCGCGCCGGATCCACGACGCGAGGATGTTCATGGAAAACAAGATCGGCGGCGACTATTGGCGCGACGTCACCTATCCCATCGGAATCCAAGGCCGTTTTTTTGTCGGCACGGCCGAAAACCGCACCGGATTCACCGAGCCGCGCGGCGGAGTCCAGGGCGACGGCCCCATGGGCGCGTTGCGCTCCCGGAAGTTCACGGTGAAGCATCAATACATCAGCTTTCTCATCGGTGGCAGCACCGGGCCCGACGTCGCCGTGGAATTTTTGGTGGAGACGACCCAGGATGACCCGAAGGCGGAGAAGATCGGAACAGGGTGGTTCAAACTGGTGAGGACGCAAAGTCCGTCAGGATCCGAGCAGCTTCAGCGGCGGTGGTTTGATGTCTCCCAGTTCCTCGGGGCGGACGGAGTCCTGCGCATTGTGGACGGCAGCACCGTGGGACACATCAACGTGGACGACTTTCGATTCATCGATCTGTCCCCGCTGGAACAAACGGTCCAAGTCGGCACCAACTCCTGGCCGGCGGTGACACAGCAGGCGGGCGGCTACTACGACTGGAACGCGCCGGTCTGGGGATTCGCCGACCTGCACACCCATCCGATGAGCCATCTGGGATTCCGCGGGAAGATCATGCACGGCGAGCCGGACGGGGACATCACCATCGCCCTGGGGGATTGCCGGTGCACCCACGGCGGATACGGACCGGACAATCAGTGCGGGGACTACGTCCGCCAGTTTCTGTTCGCGGTGATGGATGACGCGGGGCCCGATTCGCACGGGGATGGGTGGAATAACGACAAGTGGAAGCGCTTTCGGAGCTTCCCGGTGTTCAGCACCAAGGTGCACCAGCAGATGTGGCATGAGTGGATCACCCGGGCCTATTACGGGGGGCTGCGCACCATGGTCGCGCTGTGCGTGAACTCCCAGCTTCTTGGTCATGTGGCCAAGGGGGATCTTCCCGAACGTGACAAGGAGGTGGGGGATATACAGATCGACGCGCTGAAGGATTTCGTCGCGCGCCACAGCGACATCATGGAGATCGCCCTCGACCCGGTTCAGCTGCGTTCCATCGTCCGCGCGAACAAGCTTGCCATCATCATCGGTTCGGAACTGGACGACATCGGCAACTTCGCCTTCGACCCCACGGTCAGCGCCGACTCTCCGACGGACGCCGCCAAGAAGAAGGTGTCCGACGAACTGGACCGGCTCTATGCCAAGGGCCTCCGCTACATTTTCCCGGAGCACCTCATCAACAACAAATTCGGGGGCACGGCCATCGCCGGAGACATGCTGAACATGGCCAACAAATATGTGAACGACGAGCCGTTCGAGGCGGAGGCGGCTGACGTGTTCCAGCGAATCGACACGCGGCTGGGGGACATGGACTTCACCGCCGAGTTGAACGAGATCATGCAGGATTTCGCGATCGCCGCACCGGCCGCGCCGATATTGCTTCCGGCGCTGGCGCCGGTGGCGGACGTGCTGATGTCCGAGAAACTGGGACCGGTTCCTCCCGGAACCTCGTTGGGTATTGCAACCGGTTTGGGTGCCTTCGGGGTCATGGCCGCCCTGGGCGCGCCGGTGTTGGAAATGGCCGGATTGGACTCGATCCCGCAGAAGGTGTGGCCGATCAACGGCAACTTTCCCAAGCCGCCTCTTGCCTTCTATGGGCATCGGAACAAGCGCGGGCTGACGGAGCTCGGGAAGCATGCGGTTCGCGAGATGATGAAGCGCGGGATGATGATCGACATGGATCACATGAGCCGCCACATGGCTGAATCCGTGCTGGAGATGGCCGAGGGAGTCTCGGGCGGATATCCGTTGAACAGCGGACACAACAGCTTCTCGGATCTACAGGCCGTCGGCGAGCGCGGCGAGAACGGCCGGACCCGCGACCAGGTGGCGCGAATTCGAGAGCTCGGCGGGTTGATGGGGGTCGGCTGGGAGAATCACAAGGGGGTTGGTTTTGAGGAAACCTACTACAACCAGCCGCTGCTGGCGCCCGAGTTTTCCACTTCAATCGTCGACAACAACTGCGCGGGGTCCTCCCGCACTTGGGCGCAGGACTACCTGCTCGCCCTCGAGATGCTGCGGGGTGGCCAGGTGGGATTCGGCACGGACATCAACGGCGTCATCGTGGGGCCCTCCCCGCGATTCGGTCCTCAGGCAGCATTCCCCAACGAAGGCTGGGGCGGGCGACATCACCAAATCCAGGCACAGAACAACGGTGTGCTTTATGAGCCCCGGTACGGTCGTCCGATCACATCCTCGGTGTTCTTGGGCCGGGCGGTGGACCCCGACGTCAGCCCCTGGGTTCCCGCCCGCTACGACTTTGGATACAGCTACACCGGGGACCAGCGGGATTTCATGGTGGCGTTGAACATTTTTTACTGGAAGCCCGGCATCACCGACGCCGAGCTGCAGACGGTCACCCAAGCCCTGCACGATGGTCACCCCAACAAGGAGGGGATCGGGCTCTACGTGCAGGCGCTCCGCAGATCGTACGAAGGCAAGCCTCGAGACGGGTTGTCGGAGTTTCCGGCCATGGGTTGGGCGGTCCGGGAGTTCCGAACCGGGCATCCTGGGATCCCCGGGCAGGCGTGGTTGCAGGATCCCTTCCTTCAGGACCGGTTCTGGTGGCTGGTGCGGGTGTGGGATGAGTATCAGCGCATCTTTGGAAAGAACATCCCGCTCAAGCGCGCAGAGACGCAGTTCAAGCAATGGGACATCAACTTCGAGGGCGTTGCCCACTACGGAATGATTCCGGACTTCCTCCAGGACCTGGCGAATGTGGGGTTGAGCGCCGAGGACATGAGCCCGGTGTTCCAGTCGTCGGAGGACTTCGCACGGATGTGGACCCGGTGTTTGCGCGGTGCCTGGAACGTGGTGCATCCGCCCCTGTCCATCCTGCCCATCCAGCGTCAGGAAACCCGCGCGTGGTCAATTCGCTGGTTCGGGGAACCGGGGGATCGTGTGGAGGAGGCTGACCACCTGGGGGATGATGCATCCTGGCGGCCTTTCGACGGCGAGATCGTGCCGTCCAGCCACGGGCAGTACGAAGCCATCCCGAACCATGACCACACGGAAGCCCGGTTCTATCGGGTCGTGAAGCAGTAAACCGCAGGAGGCCGTTCGGTACCGTGCACCTGAGCCGCGTCCAACAGGTGCTTCATGGAAATTCGTTCAAGGCTTCCGCAAGAGCCTGCTCGTCAATCGGACGGTCCAGAATACCCACCGAGACCCCCCCGCGCTGCTCGATTGTCACGTTCACGGGATGAATCGGTTCGGACTCAAGGCGCGTGAGCACAAACTTACCCGCTCCGGCAATCTGGAGTTCGAAGCGTTCCCCTGGCTGCACGGTCGGCAGTAGGACGCATTTCCTGGAATCCGCGACCACGGTCATGATGGGAGGAGCCCACCCGAAGCCGCACTTTTCAAGGCCGCCCTCCGGCGATGGTGTCTTCAGGATTCCGCCGTCTCAGTGGTGAAATCCAAAGGGGTCTGATCTGCACTTTTGACAATTGCTCCGGCAACGAACGCGGGAAGGCAACCTTCTTCGGGTCATGCGGGGACTGTTTCCGAAGTTGACGCCCCCCACTCCCGCGTCGAAGCACAGGCTCGGAGTCTCTCGGGGCCAACCGGCTCGAACAACTCAAGCTCCGTTGGTGAATCTAAGCGCCGGGCGCGGAGCACCCAGACGCTGGATCCTTGGGAGACGAGGTTTCGAGTGGGAGATGTTCCTCCCCCGTCCGAGTCTACTTTCCCCCGAGACCCAGGCGGGTAACACAGCAGCCGATCCCGGGGTGCTCAGCGAACCGCCGCCTACCAGAATGCCAAACGTCGGAATCCCCGGCGCGCGGTTCCGAGTGCCCAACTCACGAAAACGGTCCTCGCCGAATGTACCGATGGCGAAGAGCCCGGTGGTGGCGGGGGGACGTTGACCTTCGCCGCGGCGTGTCGTTCCGCGATCGCTTCCCGAACGGCCGGGTTTCCGGGCACCCGCCCAAGAATTAGGACCAACGGCAGGCCGTTCCTCGTCTGTATTGTGGCCGGACCATCGGGATTGCCCGCGGAAAATCCACCGGTTGACCGTGTGAATTGTTCGTCAGGTGCGTGCTCGGCCTGTTTGTTTTGAGGAGGGTATCGGAATCGATTATTGACAGTAAAATGTAGGCAGTTCACCCAACTTAGGTTCCCATGAGACGCCATCCCAACTCCCACGGACGGATCGTGCCAGGCTTTGAACACCGGTTTGAAATCACTCGCACGGGTTCGCTCGTTTCCAGATGGGTTTCTGGATTCTTCCTGCTGGCACTGGCGTTGGTGTTCATGTCCAAGGCCACCGCGCAACCGTGGTTCAACCCGGGGATCGGAGGGACCGGGGACCCGCCTCCCCCATCCACGACATGGTCGACGAACCGATTGGACCTTGATCGGGACGGATCGGTGGACTTCGAGATCCGGCTGCAGCAGGTCGTCAGTTATGAGGGGTCGTTCTCCGGGTGGACACAGCGCAGCAGCTACGTTTACTCCCTGGCACCCCAGGGCGGCTGCCGGATTCTCGCCCTGGACCAGGGCAATGTTCCGGGCGGCGATCTTCCGGTTCTGGCCCAAGGCGACAAGATCGGCACGGCACCCCCCGGCCGCCATTGGTCGGACTTGGTCCACGTGCTCGTGAATCGTGTGGAACCCATGTACCTGAACGGCCCTTTGGGAAACGTCTGGTTTGGCATCCCGGGCTACAACTACCTCGGGGTCAGTCTCGGTTCTCCGGAGGCGCCCGTTTATGGGTGGCTCTGTTTCAGCCGGGATCGCGGCATCAACCCGCTGTTTTGGGGCTACGCCCGCCAGCCTTCGACGGAGATTTCGGCCGGGGACCTCTCGACCAGTCCTCCCCTGACCATGAAGGTCAACACCAAGAATGCACTACAGCCCGGGGTGCAGGTAACCACCCTAGGTTGGGAGCCCGAGTTTGCGGAGGCGACGCTGGAGGAGTTCCTGGCTTCCAGCGGGACGTGGAACGCGGTGAACAATCCCCTCAATCCGGGCTATTACGTCCCGGGACACATGATCATCACCGACAACACGTCACCCGCCGAGCAGGTGCGTTTGTTCCGGGTTCGATTTGGGCCTTGAGCGCATCCACGCAATCCCGTCGCTGAGGAAGGCGAGACGCCACGGAATCCGACGGGGCTTGATCCGAACGTCCTGACCATGGGTTGGGCCGTGGACGTGGGCGGGCCGCATTCTTCGGGTCGAACGGGATTTGTATCCAGAAATGACGGATTCCCTCCGGCGCCGCGACGCAACTCAGGCTCAAAATCTCTCGGAATACCTGGCTCGAACAACGCCCGTTCCCTGAGTGAGTCGGAGAAATCGTCGCCGGGGCGCGGAGTCGCTGGACCGTCGTGAATCGAAACGCCAACTGGGAGAGATCCTCCTCCGAGCCGGGCTTACTTTCCCTCCAACCCCAGCAGATAGCCCAGCACCAGGTCCGGAAGATCCAGGGAATAGCCGCCTTCCAGGATGCTGAACACGGGGATCCCGAGCGCGCGGATCTTCGATCCCAGCCAGTGGAAGTCCTCCCGTTCCAAAGTGCCGCTGGCGAGGGGATCCCCTTCAAACGCATCGAATCCGGCGGAGACCCCGATCACGTCGGGCTTCGAGGCCGCGACCCGTTCCAGCGCCCGTTCCAGAATCTTCCGCCATTCCATTCGCGGTGTCTGGGGAGCGACCGGGAAATTGAAGCAGTTGCCGCCCACATCTGAATCGCCGGTTCCGGGATAACAGGGGTACTGGTGCACGGACGCGAATTCGATCCCGCGGGCGCCCACAACGCAGTCTTCGGTCCCGTTGCCGTGGTGGACATCAAAGTCGAACAACCCGATTCGGCGCACTCCCGAGGCCACCGCCTCATGGGCGGCAATGGCGAGGGAGGACAGGTAGCAGAATCCCATCGGCGTTTGACGCGTGGCGTGATGTCCCGGGGGACGAAGCAGGCTGAAGGACGGTTCACCGGCGCGAGCCAACTCCAAAGCCTTCAGGGCGCCCCCGGCCCCGCGGCGGGCATGATCGCCAATGCCGGCGTGAAACGGGGTGTCGCCGTCAAAATCGAGCGGGAGCGCCAGGCGGACGAGATACTCGGGCGCATGCGCCCGCAGCAACTGGTCGGGTGTCGCCGTCGGCGGCTCCACCCAGCGCAGGTCCAGGGCGCGCTGGGACTTCAACAACTCCACCGTCCGCGTGATCCGCGCCGGTTTCTCCGGGTGTCCCGATCGGTGGTATTCCGTGCACCGGGAATCGGTGATGATCGTCATGGGCGAGCCTTCCCGCGACGCGGGGTCGGACTCCAGAAAATTTCAGCCCCCCCTGCCGATCGGCTCACTTCCCCTCGCGGTTGACCTGACGGAGATGCTGGTCCACACGGACAATGCGGTGGCAGTCCACGCAGTTGACCACGACCTTGGCATAGGCGGAGGCCGCAGCATCCAGCGACCGATCGCCCGCTGCGGCCCAGAGAGCATCCAGGTTCGCCTGGTAGTTGGTCATCTGGGCGCGATACTGAACGTTGCCGAGGGTGCTCCAGGAGTTCGTCTGGCTCATCTTGCGGAGCTGCACGGCACTCTTTTGCACCTGGTCATACCGCTCCAACGAGAGCCCCTCCAACAGGCTTTGCGAGAGCACCAGTTTCTGTCGCATGAAGGCCTGCATCGCGGCGCGTTGGGCGGAGGGTGTCTCTGCCGAGGACGTGGTTGCGGAGGCGAGGAGGAGTGCAGCCGCCGATATCCCAGCCATAAAACGAAGTGAGGTCCGAGTTTGCATGGATTGATGGCTAGTAGAGTGGGCGATGAAACGCCTTCCGATTCTTGCTGAAGACTGGCCAAAGATTGGCGAAAAGGTCGCGAGTCCCCGGTCCCCTGGCCACCGACGACGCCCGCCCGCTCTGAACACCCGGGATTTCCCTCGAATATCCCTCCGCCACCGCGCGTTTTGACTTCGGCAGGCCACTCGACAGAGTAAGGCTGCTTCGCATCCATGTTTCCGGCTTCCTCCAGCGTCCGTTCGGCCGTCCTGTCCTTCCGTGCAGGACTTACGCTGCTGCTGGCCGGCATGGTCCGGGGCGCCGCACCCGACCCGGCCCAGGTGGAGTTCTTCGAGCAGAAGATCCGTCCGCTCCTCGCCGATCATTGCTACGAATGCCACAGCGCCCGGGCCGAGAAAATCCGGGGAGCGCTGCATCTCGACACCCGCGCGGGAATTCAGCAGGGCGGCGCATCGGGTCCGCTGCTCGTGCCGGGACATCCGGAACAGAGCCTCCTGGTTCGGGTCCTTCGTGGCACCTCGCCCGACGTCAAGGCGATGCCCGCCAAGGAAGGCGCGGGTCGGCTTCCGGAATCCCAGATTGCCGCCGTCGAGGAATGGATCCGCATGGGTGCACCGGATCCCCGGGATGACAAACCCGTCGCCGTCCGGCCCGCGGACCGCCATTGGGCCTTTCAGAAGCCGGTTGCTCCGCCTGTCCCCGCCCCGTCGGATTCGGCAGACCATCCGGTCCGCCACAACGCGATCGACGACTTCATTCAATTCCGCCTTCGCACCAACGGCATCGTCCCGATGCCCGAAGCCGACCGCCGCACCCTTCTTCGTCGGGTGACCTTTGACCTCACCGGGCTTCCGCCGACACCCGAAGAGACGACGGAGTTCCTGTCCGATCCGTCCCCGAAGGCCTACGAGGCCCTGGTTGATCGGCTGCTGGCGTCCCCTCGCTACGGGGAACGATGGGGACGTCACTGGCTGGACGTCGCCCGGTACGCCGACTCCAAGGGGTACGTCTTCGAGCAGGAGCGCCGTTTCAGCCACAGCTTCACCTATCGCGACTGGGTGGTGAACGCGCTGAACCGCGACCTCCCCTACGACCAGTTTCTCATCCAGCAGATTGCCGGCGATCAGATCGCAACCCCGGAGGATCCCTGGCCCATGGCTGCGCAGGGCTTCCTCACCCTCGGACGCCGGTTCCTCGACAACACCCCGGACATTATTGATGACCGCATGGACGTAGTGTTTCGCGGCACCCAGGGATTGACCCTCGCCTGCGCGCGCTGTCACGACCACAAGTTCGATCCCATCCCCACCGCCGACTACTACTCGCTCTACGGTGTTTTCAATTCCAGCCACGAACCCGGGGAGAAACCCTTGCTGGGCCCCAATCCCGACGCCCGGAAGGCTGCCGAATACGAAGTGGAACTGGCCAAGCGGCGCAAGGAACTCGCCGAGTTCCGGACCGAGCGGACGGCGGATATCGGGAAGAAACTAAGGGAACACATCGGGGACTACCTACTCGCGGCCCAGGATTCCCTCGGATTGGATTGGACCAATCTGGAGGGCCTCGCACGGGTCCGGAGCCTGGATCCAGGTCTGGTCGCCGCATGGAAGGGACAGCTGGAAAAATGGCGCGGAACGCCGATTCCCGCATTCCGCCCCTGGTTCGCCTTCGCCGCGCTGGGAACCAATGACTTCGCCCCGCGCGCCCGCGGCCTCTCCGTCGCGCTCCGCAGCACCGTGGACACCAACGCTCCTCAAAATCCGCTCGTGGCCGGGTCCTTCGCGGATCGTCCGCCCGGATCCATGGCGGAGGTCGCCGAGCGCTACGGAACGCTGATCCTCGCCGCGGACACCGCATGGCAGGAGGCCGTTTCCAAGGCGACATCCGCGGGCATGTCGGCCCCGACCTCGCTGTCCGATCCGGCCCAGGAGGAATTGCGCGGATTGTTGTACGCTCCGGATTCCCCAATCACCGCCGCCACCCGGGACGTCGACCGGTTCTTCGACACGCCGACCGGACAAAAACTCCGCGGACTCCAGCGCAAGATCGATGAGTTGGACGCCACGCACCCCGGCGCGCCGCTGCGGGCCATGGCCCTGCTCGACAATGACAAGCCCTCGGAACCGGTGATCTTCAAGCGCGGGAATCCGGGGAACCACGGGCCGGCGGTTCCCCGCCAGTTTCTGGGACTCTTCGGCACCACGAACCGAACCCCGTTCTCCCGGGGCAGTGGTCGTCTCGAACTCGCCGAGATGATCGCCAGCCGCGACAATCCGCTGACCGCCCGCGTCATGGTGAACCGGGTGTGGCAGCGCTACTTCAATTCCCCGCTGGTCGGGACTCCCAGCGACTTCGGCGTTCGGTGCGATCCGCCCACGAATCCGGAACTGCTCGACCACCTCGCCGTCTGGTTCATGGACCACGGTTGGTCGCTCAAACAACTCCACCGCTACATCCTGCTCTCGGCCACCTATCGGCAGTCGAGCGATCCCGGAACGGATCCGGCCATGCGGGACCGCTTCGCACACAACGAGACGTTGGATCCCGGCAACGTCCTACTGTGGCGAATGAACCGGAAACGAACGGACTTCGAAGCGCTGCGGGACAGCCTGCTGGCGGTCAGCGGACGTTTGGACTCCACGCTCGGCGGCCAGCCCGTGCCCATGTACGAGGGGTCCGGATCCCCACGCCGGACGCTCTATGGATTCATTGACCGGCAAAACCTGCCGGGGCTTTTACGCGCGTTTGATTTCGCCAGTCCGGACACCACCTCGGCGATGCGGTTCCAGACCACCACACCGCAACAGGCTCTCTTCCTCCTGAACAGTCCCTTCATGGCCGAACGCGCCCGGGATTTCGCCGCACGTCCGGAGGTCGCAGGAGCGGATCCGGACCAGCGCCTCCAGCGCATGTACTCCCTCGCGTTTCAGCGCGTCCCCAGTCCCGAGGAACGCGCCCTGGCCCTCGAATTTGTCCGGCATCCGCCCGGCCCGCTTCCGGAGCCCGCACCCTCAGTTACCTGGAGCTACGGGTCCGGACACTACAACACAAACTCCGGCCGACTCGAAGGCTGGCGGACCCTGCCGCATTTCACGGGCGAGCAATGGCAATGGGAGGCAAAGGTTCCGTCCTCCCAAGGGCTCTGGACCCTGCTCACCCGGGACGGAGGACACCCGGGCGCGGGCACCAACGGAGTGGTTCGCCGCTGGACTTCTCCCTTCACCGGAACCGTCCGCATCCAGGGTTCGTTGAATCATCCGGCAGAAGCGGGCGATGGTGTCCTCGGACGGATCGTGTCGAGCCGCCAGGGGCTCTTGGGGGAATGGACCGTCCACCACGGAAAACTTCCCACCGGTGTGGAAGAGATTGAGGTCCGGACTGGAGAGACGCTGGATTTCGTCGTGGAAGCTGGAAGGGACGAGAACTCCGATTCCTTTGAGTGGAAGGTGGACCTTGCGCGGAGAGATGCGGTGCCGCCAGGGGCCGTGGCTTCGTGGAACAGCCGACGCGATTTCTCGGGCCCGCAGGTTTTCGATGCGCCGCTGGATCCCTGGCAGGAACTCGCCCAGGTGCTGCTCAGCGCCAACGAATTTGTCTTTGTGGACTAGTGCAGTGTCTCGCAAATGGCTGGCGTTATGCCGCAAGGGATTTTACCCCCCCGCAAGGCACAAGCGACGAGCATCCCCTTCATGGGGCTGTGAGGAGCGAGCAACGCAGCGGGTGGTCAAAAGAGCTGCGGCCCGCAGGGTTGCGCCAGCCATTTGCGAGACACTGCACTAGAACCCCGACTCGACTTGCCGGGGATTCCGGACAGTCTCGTCCGAAGCGCTCGTGACCTCCGGGAAAGGAACCGTTCCGGTTTGCATAGGCGCCCACTGACGCATTTTCCATCGCCGTGAACCCGGATCCCCAGGCCCCGAAATCGTGGCATCAACGACGCGCGGTACGATTCCTGATCGGCGCGGTCCTTCTTCTCCTCCTCTACACGGTCGGTGGATTCTGGGTCGCCCCGCGCATCCTCTCCTCGCAACTCCGAAAGCAGCTTCCGCCGCTGACCCATCGCGAGGTCTCCGTCGGCACCATCGAGATCAACCCGTTCCAGTTCACGCTCACGATTTCCAATCTGAATCTCACGGAGCCGGGAGGTGCCCCGTTCCTTTCGTGGGAGCGGTTCCATGCGGATCTGGAACTGGCTTCCATTTGGAGGCGCGCCATCGTCCTCAAGGACGTCGAAATCACCCGCGCCATCGTCGAGTTGGAGCGGACCACCAACGGGAGCTTCAACTTCGCCAACCTCCTTCCCCCGACTCCTTCCGCGACGCAGACCAACTCCCCCCTGCCCCGCATTGAGATTGAAAGCCTGTTGGTGGACGAAGGCCGGATCGCACTGCGCGATCGTGCGATTCCGGGGGGCTTTGAGAAAATCCTGGGGCCGGTGCAACTCTCCTTCACCCAGTTCACCACCCACAAGCCCGATGCGTCGCCGGGGCGCCTTCGGATCGTGGCCAGCACCGGTGAGGCGATCGCCTGGGACGGAAACCTGAGCCTGAATCCCATCGCCTCCGTCGGCTCGCTCAAGGCCGGTCCCTTCACCATTCCGCGGCATGGTCCCTATCTCAATCTGGCCACCCCGGCGACCGTGGCCTCCGGAACAGCCGACGTGGCGCTCGGTTACTCCTTCTCGTGGGGAACCTCGGGACCGGACCTCGTCGTCAGCAACGCCTCGGTCCGCCTCTCGGACATGGCGGTCCGACTCCCCGGCGCCACCTCCACCAACCTTTTCTTTCAGAGCCTCGCCGTCTCGGATGTTTCCGCGGGACTTGCCGGGAAGTACCTGCTGGTCGCTTCCATCCGGCTCTCCGACGGTTCCTTCGTCGCGCAGCGGGGATCCGATGGATCGGTGGACATCGCGCAGGTCATCCGACCTTCCTTTGTGGAAGCCACGGTTCAGGCATTCCGGGATCAATTGGCCGGTTGGCGCATCGAGATTCCCGATGTCGAGGGCGAACGCCTGGAGCTCCGCTGGGGGGATGAGCAACCCGGAACTCCGGTCCGACTTTCGGCGCTGGTCGATCAACTGCAGATTCTCGGCCTTTCCAACCTCACCAACCAACCCGTCGCAGTCCACGGGAACGCCCGCTGGGGCGACGTCGGACGAATGAAGCTGGATGTCGAGGCAACGCTCATTCCGGCCACCGCCCTCGCCCACGCCGAGTTCCAAAACATGCGCCTGCCCTACCTTCAGCCGTACGTGGGCGAGTTCGTGAATCTCGACGTCCGCAGTGGAACCGTCGACGGGCGCTGGACGGTTCAATACAACCGCCAGCCCGGGGGACCGCTGATCTCCGTCGAGGGGGGGCTCGAGGTGAATGAGTTCCTTGCGTTCGACACCCAGGCAGGACGCGACTTCCTGAAATGGGAATCGGTGCAGCTCCGGGACGTCCGGGGCTCCTGGGAACCGGCCACCGTCTCGGTCCGGGAACTCTTCCTCAATGGATTTACGAGCAGCTTTGTCCTGATGACCAACGGACAACTCAATGCCCTCGCCTTGATCCGCACCAATCCGGCCCCCGTTGTTCCGTCACCGACGCCCTCCAACGCTCCGCCGCTCGCATTCACCGCGAGCCTCGACCGATTAACCCTGACCAACGCGTCCCTGTTGGCGGCGGACGAAACCGTGCCGGGCCAGTTCAACACCCGTCTCCAACGGTTCTCTGGAAGCATTTCCGATATCGCGTGGCCGGAACTGAAAAAGTCGCGCGTGGAACTGTCCGGATTTGTCGGGACCCGGGCGCCCTTCGCAGTCCAGGGATGGGTTTTGCCCGACCCCAAGCGCATGATCCTCGACATGCAAGTCGCCGCCACCAACGCGGAATTGATCCCGTTCACCCCCTACGCCATCAAATTCGCCGGATACCCGTTGAAGGACGGCCGGGTGACGGCGGAGGTCTCCTACAAGGTGGATGGCCGACAGGTGCAGGGGGAAAACCATGTCGTCGTGGACCGGCTCACGCTCGGCCCCAAGGCCACGGGCAAACCCCTGCTGGACCTGCCGATCCGGCTGGGAATCGCCCTGTTGAAGGACAGCCAGGGCCGGATCACGCTGGATGTCCCGGTACGAGGGAGTCTCGACGATCCCGAATTCGGCGTTGGGAAGGTCGTCTGGCAGGCAATCAAGGGCATCTTCGTCAAGGTGGCCACGGCCCCCTTCAAGCTGCTGGGATCCCTTTTCGGCGGAAGCGAGGACGACGGGCAACAGCTTCAGACCATCGAATTCGCCGCGGGAAAAACAAACCTCCTGCCCGCCGCGACCAATCGCCTCACCCGACTTGTCACGGCACTCAACCAACGCCCGGAACTGATGGTGGCGCTTCGTGGCGGCGTTTCCCCTGCCGAGGATGGCGCCGCGCTCGCCCGCTTCAAGCTCGACGCGGCGCTGCATCAGCTCCAGACCAATGCCCCGGTGGATCCGTCCGCTCCGACGCGGACCGCCTCCACCAACGAACTGCTGTTCCAGCTTTTCACCAACGCCTTCCCCGTTCTTCCCGTGGTCCAATCCGCGGCGACAGCCACCAACACCAACGAAACCGCGACAACGCCCCCTGCTCCACCGCTCCCCTCCGCGGCTGAAATGACCCGTCAACTCCTCACTCATTTCGCCCCCAACCGGGAGGAGTTGGACATCCTCCGGGACGGCCGGGTGACAGTCGTTCGGGAATGGTTCTCCGAAGGCGGGCGCCTGGCGGCGGACCGGACCCTGCCTCCGGATCCTGCGGACACGAATTCCCCCCCCCTTCTGCAACGCGCGGTCGAATTCTCCCTTCAATAACCGGATACCGGGGTCGACGGCCCCCGGATCGCCGTATCGCTCCCTTTGCACGGATTGAAGGCCAATCCCGCCAAAGGAATTTCCAACAATTCCGAGAAAATTGAAACTAAGGGGGTGACCGTTCGCATTCTGTCTCTGGCGTGACGTGATCCCGGGTGCCCTGTCGGATTCCGGGATATGCCACGACACTCCGAGTCTTCATGAAAATCGCCGATTCCCTGCGCCCCGCGACCCGTCGATCAGGATTCACCCTGACCGAGCTCCTCGTCGTCATCGCCATCATCGGCATCCTGGCAGCCCTCCTGATGCCGGCCCTCGCCAACGCCAAGGCCAGGGCCAATAGCATCAAGTGCCTCAACAATCTCCGGCAGGTGGAACTGGCCCTCGTCATGTATGCCGGCGACCACGACAGCTACTACCCGCCCCGACGGGAGCATCCCAACGCCTGGATGACGGCCCTGCTCCCTTTCTACAAGGACCCGTCGGTCCTCAAATGCCCGTCGGACAGCATTCGCTGGATGCCGGGCCTCTCCCCACAGGACAAACTGCGGTTCCAACGAAGCTACATCATCAACGGATTCAACGATTGGTTTGAAGGGGACCTCAACCCCACCAACTACCAGGTCTTCATGAAATGGCGCTGGCCGGTCGGGATGCGGGAGACCGCGATACCCCAGCCTTCGGAAACCATCACGTTTGGGGAGAAGAAGACCGGATCCCTCCACGTCCACATGGACTTCAGCCAGGGAAAGGCCGGCAATGATGTCGAGCAGGTGGACCAAAACCGACACAAGTACGGCGGCGGATTGAAGTCGGGCGGATCCAATTTCGCCTTCGCGGACGGCAGCGTTCGCTTCCTGAAGTATGGCATGTCCTCCAGTCCGGTGAACCTGTGGGCAGTCCGCGACGAATGGCGTAACGCGCCCGTCAAAATCCCATGACCCGGGACCGCCCACTGCGCCCTCCCATGCGCCTCACCCGCCTGCTCGTTGTCCTCATCTTCGGTGCAATCCCCAGTCTCCGTGCCGGGGTGATCGTCAATGAAATCCTGTACCATGCCCCGGGGGACGATGACTCCCTTCAGTTCATCGAGCTCCACAATCCGGACAAGAGTCCGGTTTCGCTTCGGGGATGGAAATTCACCAAGGGGATTCAACTCTCTTTCCCCGACGTCACCCTCGCCCCCGGGGAATTCGGTGTGGTCTGCAGAGAAACGTCCGCCCTGCAGCGAACCTTTGGAACCAATTTCAGTGTGCTCGGAGAATTCCGCGGGAAGCTGAAACACGGTGGCGAACGGATCGAACTGACGGACGCCAGCGGGCGTGTTGTTGATTCCCTGAAATTTGATGACCGCACTCCGTGGCCCACCGGTGCCGACGGCAACGGGTCCTCCCTTGAGCGCATCACACCCCTCGCGGGATCCGAGGACCCCGGAAACTGGGCAGCCGCACTGCCGAGCGACCGGCAACGGGTCGCCGCATCCCCCGGTCGAACCAACAGCGTTCATGCCCCCGCAATGCCCCCCGTGATCGAGGAAGTCCGGTACCCGACACCCGCGCCCAATGCGCCGACGACCGTCACCGCCGTCCTCCGTCCGGAAATTCCCACCCAACTCGTCGAACTCCGGTACCAATCCTTTTCCGACACCCCGGGAAGTTCCGAGTCGGTGTTGGCCATGAGGCCGACCGGAACCCGCGGAACCTTTACCGCCGAGATTCCCGCGCAGCCCTCCGGACGGCTCCTTCGATTCCGTGTTCGCGCCGTGGGCACCAACGGGGTTCAGCGCGTCGAACCGGCACCCGGGGAACCCTGCCCCACGTTCTCCGCATATTTGTTGGCGAATACCAATCGTCTCGCCATCCCCTCCGCGATCCTGATCCCCATCGGCCCCAAGGAATCCCCCGGATCCTCCCTGCGGCACCGGACTCGCGGGGGACCCCCGCCCACGCCCCGGGGCCAATCCGCCTTCATCTATTTCCCGACCAACGGTGCGCCCATCCAGACCTTTGACCACATCCGCCTGACCCCGCGTGCCGGTGGATGGAAGGTCCGACTGCACAAGGACCGTCCCCTGGATGAGATGACCACGCTCAATCTGGTCTACGAGAATCAACCCCGCTGGGTGTTGTCGGAACCGCTGGGTTACGAACTGTTCCGGAAAACCGGCATTCCAACGCCCAAGACCGGCCATCTCCGCCTCTGGCTGGGAGGACGTCCGATGGGATACCACCTGATGGTGGAGCAGCCCAACGCCTCCTTCCTTCGCCGCAACCAACGGGATCCCGACGGGAATCTTTACAAGCTGCTATGGTACGGAAGGGACCTCGTCGGACAGCACGAGAAGAAGAACAATCCCGAAACAGGTCACACGGACCTCGTCGCGCTGGTGCGATCCCTTCAGTCAGGGGATTCGGGAGCCCAATGGGATTTGATCCAGCGCGAGTTCAACGTGGAGGAACTCTGCAATTACTTCGCTGTCGGCATGTGCATCCAGAACTGGGACGGATTCTTCAACAACTACTTCGCCTACCACGCTCCCGGGAAAGCCGGGAAGTGGGAGATGATCCCGTGGGACCTCGACAAGACCTGGGGCGATTACGACGGGGCGTCGCCGGAGTTTGACTGGTACGAAATGCCGCTGACCTACGGCATGAAGGGGGACCAGGAACCCGGCGGCCGCTTCAACCTGTTCCGGCAACGGAACTCCCCGTGGGGCGCCACCGCGTGGTGGCGGCCCGGCGGTTACTTCTCCTCCCCGCTGCTGGCCAATCCCGAATTCCGGCGCCAGTTCCTCAAACGGCTGCGTGTCCTTTGCGACACCGTGTTCACGGAGAAGGAATTTCTTCCCGTGATCGACGCGTTGGAACGGCGCCTCGAACCGGAAGTGCGCTACCGTGCAACGCTGGAAGGCGAGGACCCGGGAGCCGCGGCGTCGGCGTTCCACGAGCGGATGGAATCCTTTCGGCGCCAATTGAAGCACCGGAGGGCGTTTCTCCTTCAGGAGTTGGGACGAGAGTCCGGGGGCAGGTAAACCCCGCCGTCAACGGACCCGTCAAAGCTGAAGTCCGCGCGGCCCACCCCCGAAGTCACGCCCGGAACGCTCCGGGGAGAGTGTTTCCTTCAGGTACTCCATCGCGGACTCGAGATCCGTCACTGATCGCGGGAGCGTCGTTCCCGCGGCATTCGGGTGTCCCCCGCCCTGGAGCCGGACCGCCAGCGGGAGCGCCTCTCCGTTCAGGCTTCGAATGCTGGCCACGATGGTCCGATTCGCCTTGGGAAACAGCGTGACCAGAACCCGGTAGGGCGTAACCCCGCCGTCGAGCAACTGGTGCACGATCAAATTGGAATCCCCAATGGTCGTGTTGACCACTCCGACCTCCGGGGAAACCGGCTCCACATGGGTCCGGCACCAGTCGTAGCCAATTGGATTCTCCACCCGGCGTTTCACCGACATGACTTCAAGCAGCGGATGATCCAGCAGGCGTTCCGGATCACCCCCAATCAAGCGGTGGAGGTTCCAGAAACCGTATTCCTTCACCAGCCCCGCATAATCCACGGCAAGCCCGAACTCCGGATCCCCACTCTTCCACAGGTCACCCAGGTTGGTGAGATGAACAAGGCGATCCAGGGTGGGAGTCGCCAACCCCGCTTCGCGGCACAGTTCGTAGGCCAGCAGTGAGGCCGATTTCCCGGCGTCGTGGATCAACCGGGCCTGGGTGGGACGGACGCTGGTGGCGTGATGATCAATCACGACCCAGTCGGGGCGATCGAGCCGAACTTCAAAACTGAAATCCGATACCCAGGCGGCGGGTTCCGTCATCTGGCGGTTCCGCCAGCCCTGATAATTCCAGGCCTGGAGCGTCACCTCCGCCGAAAACAATCCCCGCGCCAGCCGCACCAGCAGCAGTCCGGACACCAGTCCGTCGAGATCGCTTTCATGCGTGAGGATGACCGAGGGACGAACGGAAAACATGTCCGGATGAGGCTACCGAAGCGCGACCGGATGTCGAATCCCGAAGCTCGGAGCACGACGGCCCACCCTCGTTCCGCCTTGGATCCGCATCTCCGATCGGGCATGGGTGGTCCGAACGCCACCATGGTTTCCCTGATCGACACCCACGCCCACCTCGACTTTCCGGAGTTTGCTCCCGACCTCGGGGAGGTGATCCAACGCGCTCACCTCGCCGGAGTCACCCGGATCATCGCGGTCGGAACGGACCTGGAATCGAGCCGGAACGCCATTCGCCTCGCCGCACAGTTCCCCGGTGTCTTCGCCACCGTCGGCTGGCATCCAGGGAACGCGTCCGAAGCTCCGGACGACATCCGCCCCGCCCTGCGCGACCTGGTCCGGTCGCCCAAGGTCGTGGCAATCGGGGAATGCGGCCTCGACTTCCACCGCCTGCCCTCGAAAACGCGAGGCGGAAGCCCCGAGGAGGATCAGGCCGTGCGCCACCGACAGGAGCGCCTGTTCGAGCAGCAACTGGAAGTGGCCGGGGAATCCGGCTTGAACGTCGTCATCCACACCCGCGATTCCTGGAGCGAGACCCTCGCCCAGTTCACGCCCCATGCGGGGAGAATCCGCGGCGTGTTCCACTGTTTTGCCGGCACGCCACAGGATGTGGCGGAGGTGATCCGGCTGGGCTCCCTGATCAGCGTGACCGGAATCCTGACGTTCAAAAACGGCGACAATGTCCGCACCGCCCTGGCATCCACGCCTCCCGGCGGTTTCATGCTGGAAACAGACTGTCCGTATCTGGCACCCGTGCCTCATCGCGGACGGCGGTGCGAACCCGCCTACGTGCGGGAAACCGCAGCGGTCGCGGCCTCAGTTACCGGGCGTTCCCTGGAGGAAATCGCCGCCGAAACCTCGGCTGCGGCAGCGGGTTTTTTCCGGGGTTTGGACGTTGTGGCGTCGACCTGAACCCGGAATCAGCCCCCGCGATCTCCCGAACCGGGCTTTGACTTCCCCCGACGGAGTTTTCGCGTAGACTCCGGCATGCGTTTCTGGCGGACGATCCTACTGGCGCTGGCCTGCGGCATGGCGGCCCGGGGGGAACTTCCTGGATCGGATCAACGGACCGCGTTGATCCGGGATCCCCGCACCCCTCGCGCGTTCAGCGTCGTGACGAATTTGACGGCGTGGAACCTTCGGGCGGCGGAGATTCGCTCCCAGATCCTCGTCAGCGCCGGATTGGCGCCCTTGCCGACACGAACGCCACTGGAGTCACGAATTTTTGGCCGGATCGAGGAGGACGGGTACACCGTTGAACGTGTCCAATTGCAGCCCTTTCCGGGCGTGTACCTCGCCGGAAACCTGTACCGTCCGCGAAACGGAACGGGACCCTTTCCAGCTGTCCTCTTCCATCACGGACACAGGAATCAAGGCCGCCTGGAGGCCACGGAGCTGGTCAATGTTCCTGCAGGCTGCATCCAACTGGCGAGACTGGGATTTGTCGCCTTCAGCCCCGACATGATCGGCTACCTCGATTCAACCCAGTTCAGCCCTCGAGGAACTGACGGGCGCCCACTCCATGCTGGTTTTCAGGAAGACCACGCCGCCACGTTCCGAGATCCCGTTCTCGCGCTATGGAATTTCAACCTCCTCGGGCAGCAGCTGTGGAATGGCATCCGCGCCCTGGATTTCCTGTCCGAACTTCCCGAAGTTGACCCCGACCGGCTCGGTTGCACCGGAGAGGAAGCCGGCGCCGTCCAGGCAATTCTGCTGGCCGCCGTCGATTATCGAATCAAGGCGTGCGTCCCCGTGTCCATGGTCTCGCACAAGATGCAGGGCGAATGCTCCTGCGAAAACGCACCGGGTCTCCGGATCGGCGTCGACAATGTCGAAATCGCCGCCTGCATCGCACCGCGTCCCCAGTTGTTGATTGGGGCGACGGCCGACTGGTCCCGGACCTCAGCCGAGATTGAGGGCCCGGAAATCTACAGGATCTATGGACTCATGGGAGCCACGAACCAGTTTCGTTCGGCCTGCCTTGATGCCCCCAACAACTACAACCAGGCATCGCGGGAACTGATGTACGGTTGGTTTGCGCACGCCTTTCTGGGACGTCCCACCAGTTCCCCCATCGCGGAGAAGGTTTCTTCGCAACCCGCAAACGCCCAACTCCGAGTGTATCCGGAAGGACGTCCCCCACCCGGCGCCCTGTCCTCCCCCGAGTTCGCGGCTCAATGGATCCAGCGGCGCCAGGCGGAACTCGCGTCCCTGCAGCCGACCAACCGGACGACTTTCACCAACTACCTTCGTACGTTTGTGCCCAGTTGGGCACGCATTATGGCGATTGAGGGAGCTGACCGGCCTTTGCTTCAAATCGAGGGAGCCTTCGGCAGGGGGGGGCGTGGGGATCGGGTTGAGCGGCGACTCCTGCTTCCGGAGGGAGACCAGTTCACCTCGGCCGTCGTCCTCGTCCACCCTGAAGGACGAAAAGCGATCACTCCGGGCGGCTCGCGTGCGGATTTTGCCCGGCGGTTGTTGGACAATCGAATCCCAGTCCTCGCCTTCGACCCCTACCCGTCCTCCGTTGCCCAGAATTCCAAACCACCTCAGGACCGCTCTGTCACCCAGATGGTGACCACCTACAACCGGACCGTCCTTCAGGAAAGGGTGGGAGACATCCTCAACGCAGTGGCCTACCTTCGCCAAGTGGTGCGCCCGAAACGGATCATCCTGGTCGGGGATGGACCCGCAGGCATTTGGGCTCTCCTAGCGGCACGGGCAGCCGACGTCGTCGTGGCAGACGCCGGGGCCCTCGACTTGACTGAAGATCGCGCCCTCCTGGCTCCCGAATTGTTCCTCCCCGGGATCCGACTGATCGGGGGTCCCGACGGCGCGACCGCCCTCGCCGCCCCCCGTCCGCTTTGGATTCATCATACTGGCAATCGGTACCCGACTTCCTGGACCACCGCCGCCTACACGGCCGCCGAAGCCTCCGACGAACTTCGGGTCAGTCCGGACGCGGCGTCGGAAAAGGACGTTCTTCATTGGATTCTGACCCGTGCAAAACCCTGAATTCGTGCGCCGCCCCCCTCCATCTTCGGGAGCTCTCCATGCCCCCTTCCGTCCGCCTACGGCCTTGCGTGAATACCGATTCCCGCAAATATCGGGTATGGGTGTTCGGTGGAGGTCCTTCCTTATTCTGGTCTTGACGGTTCTGGGCGCGGTCCTGAGTCCGACCCGGGGTCAGCGGATTGTTCAAGATCCCCCGGCACTTCCGTTCCAAGCCCCGATCACGGAATTCGGCCTGGTGAACGCGTTTCCTCAAATCCGGTTCAGCTTTTTGACGGATCGAATCGTCGGGTTGGCGGTGCCCCCAGGCAGGACGAACGAGCTCTACGTCACCGGGCAGGTCGGGAGAATTCTGGTCATCACCAACCTCATGGCCCCGACGCGCCGGGTCTTCCTCGACTTGAGTGACGTCACCTACTCGGGCGGAGAGTCCGGCCTGGTGGGACTCGAGTTTCATCCTAACTTCGCCGAAAACCGGCAATTCTTCGTCTACTATACCCGGACCAACCGGGATATCGGCCGAACGTGGATGACTCTTTCCCGGTTTGTCACGGATCCTGCGGATCCCTACCGCGCGCTGCCCGAATCCGAACAGACCCTCATCGCGCAACCCGATCGGGACAACATCCACCAGTCCGGCGACATTCACTTCGGCCCCGACGGATACCTCTACGTGCCCATGGGGGACGAAGGCTCTCAAAACGATCCCTTCCATTCGTCGCAGCACATCGACGAGAACTTCTTCTCCGCCATCCTGAGAATTGACGTCGATGGACGCCCCGGGAGCCTGCCTCCCAATCCTCATCCTTCGATCGGCCCGGCCGGCTACTGGATCCCCCCCGATAACCCTTTTATCGGGGCAACGTCCTTCAATGGAACACCGGTGAACCCGGCCAATGTCCGGACGGAATTCTGGGCCGTCGGACAACGGAATCCACACCGGATGCACTTTGACCGGAAAACCGGGGAAATTTACACGGGAGACGTGGGAGGAGCGCGACGCGAGGAAATCAATCGCATCGTCAAGGGGGCCAATTACGGCTGGGTCTTCTACGAGGGCACCCTCACCAATCCTTACTCCCCTTATGGTCCGGCGCCCGCGGCCATGGTTCCCACTTTTCCAATCTACGAATATGGCAGGACCGGAGGAGATCCCAATATGCAGGGCTCGGCGGTCATCGGTGGGCTGGTCTATTATGGAACCAACTACCCGTCGCTCGACGGCAAATACATTTTTGGCGACTACATTTCCGCACATATCTGGGCGATGACCTTTCACGGCTCCAGCAAGCCGACGGTCAACCGTCTGGTGACCGGAGACTACGGTCCCACTGGATTCGGCCTTCACCCGGGAACCGGGGAGATTCTCCTTGCGCAACGAAACGGGGAGAAAATTTCGCGTCTTGTCCGGCAGGTCGGTGTGGGTCCCGCGCTTCCAGCAACCTTGAGCGAGGTAGGCGTTTTCTCAGACATCAATGCGCTGACAGTCCGTCCCGAGGTCGAACCTTACGAAGTGGCCGCGCCGTTTTGGTCGGATAACGCCATCAAGCGCCGCTGGTTCTTCTTTCAGGACGCCACTTCAAAGGTCCAGCGCAGCACCTCGGACCAGTGGACCTTTCCCACCGGGATGGTCTGGATGAAACACTTCGACCTGGAGATGGTTCGCGGCAATCCCGCGACCAAGCGCCGGATCGAAACCCGGTTCCTCGTCAAGACCACCAACTCGGCCTACGGAATGACCTATCGGTGGCGTCCCGACGGTTCGGACGCCGATCTGGTGGTCGATCAGGGCTACGATGAGGAATTCCAGATCGATGACGGAGGCACGATCCGCACCCAGAATTGGCACTATCCCGGCCGTGCCGAATGCATGACCTGTCACAACGGTGCGGCCGGCTTCGCCCTCGGATTCAGTACCCGCCAACTCAACAAGGTCTCCACACAGACCGGTATCAACCAACTCACCCGGCTCAACACCCTCGGGGTTCTCGATCCGCCGAGTCCCAGCCCGGACCTTCTTCCGCACCTGACGGCAGTCGACGACGCCACGGGGGGACTGCTGGCCCGGTTCAAGTCCTACGTGGATGCAAACTGCTCCTACTGTCATATGCCGGGGGGCGTGGGCCAGGGCTCCTGGGATGCCCGCTTCAGCACTCCCCTGTCCCGACAGGGGATCATCTATGCTCCCGTGACCGCTGATCTCGGCACGCCCGGGGCCAAGATCATCAAGCCCGGGGATGTGAATGGATCCGTACTCTGGCGTCGGATTGCCGAAATGGGACTCTACCACATGCCTCCCCTCGGGACCGCCGTGATCAATCAGGCGGGTGTGGACCTCGTCCGCAAATTCACGGAAAACGGAGTTTACGTGGTCTCCCGTCAATTGTTCTACAATGGGTCCGCTTTCGACGGAAAGGACGCTGGCGCCAATTCCTCCGACGACCGCGCCATCGCGCTCAACAAGGAGGTTCTCCTCCCGGGAACCAAGGCAACCCTGGCAAACGTCTCCACCTACCACCGGGGAATCAATGGCGTGATGGTGGACATCTGGAACCTCCCGGCCCAACCGACGGCCGCTGACATTCAGGTCCGGATCGGCAACAACAACCAGCCCTCCACCTGGTCCACCGGTCCTTCCCCCTCCATCATCACCCTCCGAAAGAAGGCCGGGGTCGCGGGATCCGATCGGGTCACCCTGATCTGGCCGGAAGGATCCATCCTCCGGCAGTGGGTCGAAATCAGCGTCCTTCCCTCCGTCCGAACCGGACTGGAAAGCGCCGACACCTTTTATCTGGGGAGCGCCCCTGGCGATACCGGGGATTCACTCAGTTCGGTGGGGGTGGATTCCAACGACCTTCTTCGCGTCCGAGGCAATCCACGGAACGCCTTGAGTCCCGCGCCGGTCACCTCGTCGTTCGATGTGAACCGCGACCGCCAGGTGGATTCGCTGGATCAAACCCTCATCCGCGCGAATGAGACACGGGGCGCCGCTCAATTGCAGTTGATCGACCTGACGGGTTCCTTCTGAGGAACGAAGGTTCCATCGAACTTCGTGCGGGGGCCGGTGGGGAAACCCAGTCTTGACGAGGGAGAGCCATTTTTCATGGAGGGAACCTCCCCAGCGTCCAAGGATCCACGGGCGAGGAAGCGCGTCTATTGGACGGTCTTCGTCCTGACCGGACTCGGCCTCGCCGTTGTCCTTCTGCATCCCCAGCAACAGTTGGCTGAGGCGCGGGACTGGATCTCCCGTCTCGGACCATGGGCACCGTGGATGTTCATCCTGATCTACGCTCTGGCCTGTGTTTTCCTGATCCCGGGTTCCGCGCTCACCCTGGCGGCCGGTGCCCTCTTCGGGGTTGTGCGCGGATCGCTGATTGTCTCAGCGGGCGCAACGTTGGGGGCAACCGCAGCCTTCCTCGTCGGACGCCATCTCACGCGACGGTGGGTGGAGGAATGGTTGAAGCGGTTTCCACGATTTGCCGCCGTGGAACGGGCCGTCGCCCGCGAAGGTTGGAAGGTGGTGTTGCTGACACGCCTTTCGCCGGTGTTCCCCTTCATATTTCTGAACTACGCCTTCGGACTCACCCAGGTTTCCCTTCGGGACTATCTCGTGGCCTCCTGGATCGGGATGCTCCCTGGAACGGTACTCTACGTGTACCTCGGCACCATTTCCGGGGCGGTCGTGGATGCGGCGGGCGGACGCGCAGCCTCCGTCGCCCCAGCCCGCTGGGCGATGCTCGGGATTGGCCTTGTCTCCACCCTGGCCGTGACGCTCCTGATCACTCGCCTGGCCCGGCAGGCCCTCAACGACACCGTCGACCGCCCATGAATCCGCCTGTCGAGCCGCTGGATTCCCACAATCGGTCCCTGCTCGAAACAGTGGGTCCTTCAAATCGGGCCCATCCGAAGCCCGCACCATGCTATGATCTGGTGGTGATCGGCGCCGGGACGGCAGGCCTCGTGACCGCCGCCGGCGCCGCCGGACTCGGAGCCCGGGTTGCCCTGGTCGAACGGCATCTCATGGGAGGCGACTGCCTCAATGCGGGTTGTGTCCCCTCCAAGGCGCTGCTCCGAAGTGCGTACGCCGCCGCCGAACTTGGGCGCGCCGCAGGATTCGGGATTCCTGGACCGGACCGGACCGCAGACTTCGGCGCCGTGATGGAGCGCCTCCGCCGCCTTCGGTCGGAAATCGCCCCGCATGACGGCGTCCAACGTTTTGAAAAACTGGGAGTGGACGTGTTCCTTGGTCCGGCCCGCTTTCACGATTCTTCCCAGGTGGAGGTCAACGGCATCCGGCTCCCGTTTCGGCGCGCCGTGATCGCCACCGGGGCGCGTCCGCAACTGCCCGAGATCCCCGGACTCCAGGCGGCGAATCCCCTGACGAACGAAACGGTGTTCAATTTGACGCAGCTCCCCAGACGATGGGTCGTGCTGGGCGGTGGTCCGATCGGATGCGAATTGGCCCAGGCGTTCCAGCGGCTCGGTTCCACGGTCACGCTTCTCCACAACAAGGGACAAATCTTGGGCCGCGAGGATCCGGAGGCTGCCGCGGTGGTCCAGAAGGCGATGATCCGGGACGGGGTCCGGATCCTCTGCAACAGCAGGACCATGTCTGTGGTGCACACCGGACCGGCGATCCAGCTCCATGTCCAATCCTGCGACGCCCCGTTGACGATTACCTGCGACGCCCTGCTGGTCGCAACGGGCCGCACTCCGAATGTGTCCGATCTGAATCTGGAGGGCGTCGGCGTGGAATACGATCTCCGTCGCGGAATTGTGGTGAACGATTTTCTGCAAACCACGAATCCCCGCATCTATGCCTGCGGCGATGTTTGTCTCCCCTGGAAGTTCACCCACGCCGCCGATGCCGCGGCACGCCTGGTGATCCGAAATGCCCTGTTCGCCCTGGGTCCGCTGGGACGCGGCCGCGTCAGCCGACTCTCCATGGCCTGGTGCACGTACACGGATCCGGAGCTTGCCCATACCGGGATGACGCGTGCGGAATCCGCGAGCCGGGGAATCGAGATCGACACCTACACCCAGTCCTATGAGCAAGTGGACCGGGCCGTCGTTGATTCCGACACGGAGGGATTTGTCCGGATTCACACCCGGCGCGGCACGGGAGAAATCGTTGGCGGCACCATCGTGGGACGGGGCGCCGGGGATCTGATCAGCGAATTGTCCATCGCCATCGCCGGCCGGGTGGGACTCGGGCGGATCGCCTCGGTCATCCATCCCTATCCCACCCGTGCGGACGCCCTCCGCCGGATCGGGGACCAGTACCTCAAGACCCGGTTTACGCCCCGGACGGCAGCGTTCCTGAAGGGGCTGCTGCGACTCCGCCGGAACTGACGGAGGAAACGCCCCGCAAAAACGCGAGAAACGCCCCGCGCTCGGCCCACACGAGGATCAGCGTCAGGCCCACCGGGAGTATCAGCGGAGCCATTCCCTGTCCGCCCTTCAGGAACACGTGATAGGCCACGATGTTCACCAGAATCGGCCCGAGAATCAGCAATCCGAGCCGGCGGCCGCGCGGGATCGCCACGCAGATTCCCCCGATCAACTCGAGTACCTTCACGAAGGTCATGTACCCGGTGGGCATGAAAGCCGCCATGAAATGACTTTCCGCCGTCCCCTCGGGCACCGGAGGCATTGGCGCCAGTTTGAAGAGCACGAACACGCTTGAAGCGACAAACAGCAGGCCGAGCAATATTCCGGCGATGATGGAGACGATTTTCATAATGGTTTCTTGAAACAGGATTCAGACGTCACCAAAAACCCGACGGCGAAGGAGCCTCAGGTCCAAAGGCAACAACGCAAACAAAAGCAGTCCGCACAACCCCATCGCCGCGGCCAGATGCCACGTGGGTTTCCCCGCCAGAAGGAGCCAGCGAAGACCCTCCGCGAGATGGTGGAGCGGATTCACCTGGGCGAGTGCGGCGACCCAGGGAACGTCCGGCAACGGAAAATAGGTACTGCTCGCAAATCCCACCGGCATGATCACCAGGAAAAAGGGCAGCCCCATGTGATCAATGCTGGGGAGCACGGCGGTGAACAGGAGGCCCATCGACGAAAACGCCAGTGCCGCGAGAAAGAGCATCGGGACCACCAGCGGCAACCATTCCCAATGCAAGTGCAGAAGACCCGCAAGACCGAATCCGGACAATACCAGGCACACGGCAACCGAGTACGCCGTCGCCATGGACGCCGCCCAGAGTGCTTCGCCCCAGACCACGTGCTCCAGGCGGACCTGCGTGGTGAGCTGCCCCTCCCACGCCTTCTGATACCGCATCCGCATGAAGGCGGAGAACAGCGACTGGAAAAAGGAGGTCATGAAGGCGGTGTACGCCAGAATCCCCGGCCCGAGATAGGCGAGGTAATCCAGAGAATGCCCCTCCCATCGCAGGGAGCTCATCTGGCGGCCAAGTCCGACACCGAACGCCAGCAACAGGACCAGGGGCTCGCACACCGGAGGCAACATGGCCGTGTGCCAGTTCTTGAGGTGCACCCGCAGGTGGCGTCCCAGAATCGCCCGGCTCTGCCACTCCAACGCGGAACGAAAGGGTCGGTTCATCGCAAACGCTCCTCCCCGGCCAGTGACAGGAACAGGTCGTCCAGCGTGGGCGGGCGCACTTCGAAACGCAGGTCCGGAAACGCCACCACGAAGGCGGCGAGCCCCGCAGCATCCAGCGCCAGATGCCAGTCCGACAGCACCTGTGAAGGACGCCCGCCGCGCGCCCGCGCCCACCCCTCCACTCCGTCTGCCCCGGGACTTCCCACGGGAACCACAACCACATGCTCGCCCACAACATCACCCAGCAACTCCCGAGTGGTGCCCGTCGCCCGGATCCGCCCCCATTGCATCACCACCAACCGGTCGGACAACCGTTCCGCCTCATCCATGTAATGGGTGGTCAGCACAACCGCGAGCCCCTCCGAACGCAACCGCGCCACCAGTTCCCACACACCCACCCGCGCCTGCGGATCCAGTCCGGTGGTGGGTTCGTCCAGAAACACCACCCGCGGCTGGTGCACCACCGATCGCGCGATCATGAGCCGCCGCCGATATCCGCCGGACAAGGTCTCGGGCCTGCGGTCGGCAAATTCCTCCAGACCGAACTGTTCGAGCAGATGATCAATGCGTGCGGAAACCGCTGAAATCGCCGGACGGAAATACCGGGCGGTTTGGGCCAGATTCCCGCGAACCGTCAGATCCCCGTCAAAAGTGTCGTCCTGCGTGCAGACTCCAAGGGACCGGCGCGCCTCGTCACCCGACGTTGCGAGGTCATGTCCCGCGATCCGGACGGTTCCCTCATCCGGACGCAGGAAACCATGGCAGAGCCGCAGCGTCGTCGTCTTACCCGCCCCATTAGGTCCCAGAAGCCCAACGACCTCCCCCGCGCGACAGACGAGATCCACCCCGTCCACAACCCGGTTTCCCCCCAGGGTCTTCACCAGACCCCGGGCTTCAATCATCGGAATTTCTCCAGCGCTCGGATTCATCAAAGGCCGAAACTTGAGTGGGCACGCCGACGGATTCCGGTCACGCGGAAACCAATTCCGTGCGGGCCCGCAATTGTCCACAGGCGGCATCAATATCGGGACCCCGCGAGCGTCGAAAATGGGCAACCACGCCGCGGGAGGCCAAAGCGCGGGCAAAAGCTTCCGAGGCGTCCTCCGAAGACGCCGCATACCGTACCCCCGTCAGGCTGAGCCCGGTGGGATTGTAGCGCAGGAGGTTGACGTGCACCCGGCGCGCCCCCAGCAGGTCGGCCAACGCGTGCGCCTGCACCAGCGAATCGTTCACTCCGGACAGCAGGCAATATTGCAGGGTCACCGGACGTCCCCACCGTTCCTGAAACCGGTCCACTGCGGCGAGAATTCCGGAAACCGGAAACCGGCGCCCCGCCGGGATCAGTCGAGCCCGGGTGCCGTCGTCCGGTGCGTGAAGCGAGACGGCCAACTGCACCGGGCATCCCGAGGCCGTCAGCGCGTCGATCCCGGGCACAATCCCCACCGTGGACACCGTGATCTGCCGGCCCCCCAAGCCTCCCAGGGCCGGATCGGCAATCCTCCGGGCCGCCGCCAAAACCGCATCGAGGTTGAGCATCGGTTCGCCCATTCCCATGAACACCAGCGTTTGCAGGCGTCGTCCCGCGGCGGAGGCTTCGCGGCGCAGGGCGAGAACCTGTTCAACCATCTCGCCCGCCGTCAGGTTGCGCTCGAATCCGGTCCGGGTCGTCGCACAAAAGTCGCAGGCCATGGCGCAGCCCACCTGCGAGGAGATGCACCCTGCCGCACGATCCGGCCGATACCCGGGCATCAGCACGGACTCCACCGTGCGTCCATCCGCCATCCGCAACAGGAGCTTGGTGGTTCCATCGGCGCTGCACTGACGCCGGACGGGAACACATCCGCCGCCGGGGTACGCGTCGCCCAGGCGTTTCAGCAACGCCGCCGGAAGGCGACGCGACGAAGGCCCCATCAGATCCTCACCCCGATAAAAACGCCGCAGGATGGCCGGGGCGTGCTCCGCCTCGAAGCCCCACTCGTTCAGGAGACGGGCCAGGGTCTCCAGATCGAACTCTGCAAGGGATGGCGCATTGGTGTTGGTTTCACCCGCGGCCGAACGCGGCCGCGAACCACCCCATGAATCACCCTCGTTGATCCCCTCCGGCAACACGCCTTCAGGAATACCGAACCCAATACCTTCGCGCACCCTGAATCGCCCGGAACGTCACGGAACCGACAGTCGGAAGAATTGGTCGCGCTCCGAAGGCCCCAGACGCACGTGGGACTCTCCTTCGATTTCCTCCACCGCCGCCTCCACGTTGTGCCAGGAGCCTCCGGACGCCAGCGATGCGATGGATTGCAGCTTCAATCCTGGAACCCCCGAAACCCAGGAAAGATCGATCCCGGAATCGGCGCGGACTTTCAGCACCGGCGCCAACACCGTCAGTTTCCAATCATCTGCTGCGGGAAGGAACGTTTCATTCCCAGGCTGCACGGCTCGAAGCACCACCTCCCCGACTCCCGTCAGCACCAGTCGATCCCCGTCGATCCAGGCCGGACCGCTCACAACGCTCAGCGACGGCTGAAGCCCGCTCGAACTCGACACCACCGGGGATGGCGGATTCCCCGGAAACGCCAACGCGGACGGCAACGTCCAACGCAACGCCTGCGGATGGACGGCCCGGTAGGTCGCCACCTTGAGACCACTCGCCCCCGCCGCAAGGACCAGCTTTCCTCCGGAGGCCCGCAGGGAATTCACCGGGTATGGGAGATCGAAGGAACCCACCTTCCGAGGACTCCGCGGATTGCCGACCTCCACCACTTGAACGCCCGCGTCCGACAAAACAAAGGCCAGGTCGCCGGCGACATCCACGTCCCGAGTCGAACCCAGTCCACCGAGCGTCGCCGTCTCGCGAAGGCTGTCGTAGTCATCCAGGTCAAAAACTTCCAGGCCAGCCGAGCCCAACGCCACGTAGGCGTGGCTATCCGTCAACCGCAGCGCGGTGGCATTCGCGCTCAGGAGCGCATTGCCTGCCAATTCCGGTTGGTCGGGTTTGCGAAAGTCGTGCAACCTGACCGTCCTGGGTCCGACAGAGGTCCACGCGAGAAAATTCGCAGTTGCATCGAGGGCGGTCAGCTCGGGGGTAAATCGGTCATACCAGGTTTCGAACGGAGATTTGGGATTATTGAGAGCCACCATGGTAATCGCCGTCCTGATCACCGGCCCCATCGAACCATGATTTCCGACCGCCAATCGAGTGCCGTGCCCCGTCAGTGCCGCAGGAAAGTTGTCGGGCAAATCTCCTTTCTGCCCCTTCAGGAACGGGTTGGAAGGATCGGTGACATCGACCACTTCGAGGCCGCGATCCCCCAGCAAACAGGCGAGGTTTCCTTGGACCATCACTTGGGCGACGGCGCCTCCCCCGGAAAAGCGCCCGAGTCGAACCGGGGAATCCGGATTCGACAAATCCGCGATGACGAGCCCGCCGGTTCCATCGGCAATGTAAGCGCGGTCGTTGACGAGGGTGACCGCCATCGCCGTCCCATCGGTATCCAATTCTCCTGCCAACCGGACTTGAACCACGGGCACGTTGAAGGCCCGGCGTTCCTCCACGGGCAGCGTCCCCGCGTCCCCGGACTGGGAGGCAACCACCACCACGGTGCCCAGGCCGGTGATCGTCAGCTCATTTCCGGAGATCCCTGCAGGTCCGGATTCCACCCGGAACTGGACAGGCCCCCCTCCCGTCGCCGTCGCCGCCAGGGCATACGGGGTTTTCAAAGCCAGGACGGATCCATGGGCATCATTCCAATGAAGCTCCTGCGGAACCCCGCTCCGGACTTGAACCAGGCTGAGTCCCATGTCTCCCGCCAAATGAACCGTCGTCCCCGAGGCGACCAGCTTCGCAACCCCGCCCACCGCGTCGAAACGTCCGATGGAAACCGGTTGGGAAGGATCGCTGACATCGAACACCTCTAACCCGCCGGGTCCGCTCCACAAACGCGAGAGATTCGAAACCGCCAAATCCGCCGCGTCGGGCCCCACGACTTGAGACGGACAGGCACCCAGGACCAACGGGTGCGTCACATCCTGAATATCCAAGATTTTCAAAACGCCCCCAACCACGCCATAGGCCAAATTGCCCGAGACGCGAAGACTTAGGAAGACTCCCAGATCCGTACCCGCATAGCCCATCCACTTGGGGGACGCCGGATCCTGAAAGTCCACGGTTCCGAACCCAGGATTCGCCGAAAACAAGCTCCCGTACATGAATGCCCTCTGGCCTGAAACCGTGACCCGGCCATAGGCCACCGGAATCAGGATCGAGCCCTTGATTGAGAGATGATCAGGATCGGAAACATCCAGCACGTCCAACGTCTGGAGGACACTGACGCAAGCGTATCGACCGAACACGTCGAAGTCGTTGATGGAATCACCTTGGGGAAACATCCCTCCACCGCTGTACGCGATGGCACTCCGCCTGACCCAGCCTTGGGTTGCGTCGATGGAGCAAATCCTAAAAGTTCCGCCGGCGTCTCCGGTATAGAGGTAGGAACCCGCCCCCCTGAGGATGACATCCGGTCCTCCTCCAAACAGGAGTGGTTCATGCCTTTCCGGCGGACCCACCAACGAAACCTGTGTGGGATCGGCGACCCGGACGGCGCGAAGCCATCCATAGGGTGCAAGTGAAGCCGAGTCCGGGTCAAATTTCGGGAAGTACACCGCGTCATGGTTTCCCGCCCAGGCGACGGCATTCGCCGTTCCATTGGTCGTGTGGGAATCCAGCAGGGAAAACCGCGCTTGGATCGGCCCCGAGACCCCGGCCATCACGGAAAATCGACATGCCATGGAAGCGATGATGACCCCGGCGGCCCCAAAACTTCGGATCAGGGAGAGCATGGTGACAAGATTAGAAGCGACGATTCTTAGGAACCCCTTCGCCAAGCAACGCCAAAGGGGCGAACCGCGGGGCGGCGATTCTTGGGGCGCCCTCGTTCACTCGCCGCAAACCCTTCGTCGTTCTCAGTTCTCAACGTCGAGGCACAGACTCGGAGGCCGCATCCTGAAACGCCCGACGCGCCTCGCTGGCATCGCTGTTGGGGAAGTTGGAACGCTGCACCATCAGCACATACGCCACGCCCCGGACCGGATCAATCCACGCCTGGGTGCCCCACGCCCCCCCGTGGCCAAAGGATCCGGGCGAGAGAGCGGCAGCCACCCCCTCGTGGGGCGTGCGCAGGATGCAGGTTCCCAATCCCCAGGCATAGTTGGTTCCGTGCCGGCCAAACTCATTCCCCTGAAAGAATCCCGCCGGCAAATCACCTGTCTGCGGTGTGGATAGAAGCGTCATCGACTCCGGACTCAGGTATCGACGCCCACCCAGCGTCCCTCCGCCCAGCAGCATCTGGCAAAAACGCGCATAGTCCGCTGCAGTCGAGTAGAGCCCGCCATTCCCCAGGGGCGGGCGGTTCTGCGATCCAAACTCCGGACGCGGCGGCACGGGATCGAGCGCACCGGTTTCCCGGTTCTTCGCATAGGCGGTCGCAAGTCGGGCCCGCTGCGCCTCGGTGGGATAAAAGGTGGTATCCTTCATTCCCAATGGATCAAACAGACGCGCCTGAAGGAAGGCATCGAAGGACTGGCCGCTGACCACCTCCACAATGCGGGCGGCGGCATTGATGCCACTTTGAGTGTATTTCCATAGGGCCCCGGGCTCATATTGCATCGGTGCCGCCAACCAAAGTGGCACCAGGTCCGCGAGCGTCCTTGCCTGTTGCGCCGCAGGTCCTGGGTCGCCTCCCGAGACCGGACGTGTGGGTCAGCAACTGGACAATGGTCAGATCCGCAGACCGGCCCGCAGGCGTCTTCAACCGCGCGAATTCCGGCAGGTATTTTGCGACGGGATCCGTCACCCGAAGCTTGCCGTCGTCCTGCAACATGAGGATCGCCGTTGCGGTGACCGGCTTGGTCATGGAGGCGATCCAGAACAGGGAATCCGGTTCCATGGGTCGCCGCGCGGCCACGTCCGAAAAGCCGCAACTGTCCACGTGAGGGACCGCATCCTGGGACACCACCATCGTGACCGCGCCGGCGATCCTTGCATTGCTGGAGACCATCCGACGCATGGCGGCGGCCACCGGAAGCATGGAGGGGGTGCCCCCGAGTGCGACGCCCTGGATCAGGAGCATCGGCATTACGACCACCAGGGGAATGAAACGTGCGGAGTTCATGGAGGGAGGGGTGAACGTTGGGACGACCATCGGCGCAAGGCCAATGGATTTTCCGGGATACAAGCGGTAATACGCGGCCCGAACAGGCTGAAGCCTGCACTACCAACGGTCGTTCGTAGTCCAGCCTTTAGGCTGTCCCCTCCAGCGCGGCAAAGGAGTCCCCCAGCAGTCGCAGGGCCTCGTCCACTTCCGAGGCAGACACATTCAACGGCGGCGCGAGTCGCACCGCATTGCCAAACAGCCCGCTTTTCCCGATGAGCAGTCCGCGCTTCCTGGTCTCCTCAAACAGACGCAGGGTGAGATCGCTGTTGGGCGTCCGGTCTCCCGTCGTTTCATCCACCACCAATTCCAGAGCCTGCATCAGTCCCATGCCCCGGACGTCCCCGATGGTTTTCGGATGGCGGCGGCGGAGTTCCTCAAGCCCCGCCCGGAGGCGCGCGCCCTGCACCGCGGCATTTTGCACCAGATGATCGTCCTCGATCACATCCAGAACGGCATTCGCCGCCGCGCAGGACAAGGCGTTCCCTCCGAAGGTCGAGATCTGCGCCTTTCTGAAGGAATCGGCAATCTCGGGCGTTGCGATGCAAACCCCGAGGGGCATGCCGTTCGCGATGCCCTTGGCCATGGTCAGAATGTCGGGTTCCACGCCCCAATGTTCGATGCCAAACCACCTTCCTCCGAGTCGGCCCAGGCCCGTCTGAACCTCGTCGCTGATGAATACGCCTCCGTATTTCCGGACAATGCCGGCGGCGATTTGGAAGTACTCCGGGGGCGGCGTGATGAAACCGCCAACGCCCTGGATGGGCTCAACCATCATGCCGGCGATCCGTCCTGTGGTCGTGGTCTGGATGATTTCCTCGATGTCGGTGGCGCAGCGGATTTCGCAGGAGGGATACTTCAGCCCCAGCGGACATCGGTAACAGTAGGGCGACAGCGCGTGCTTCACGGCCGCGACCTGGGACGGAACAGCGCGGTAATTGGAATGCCCGGTCACCGACTGGGCCAGCATTGAACGTCCCGAATACCCGTGGCGCAGGACGAGAATCTCCAGCGCCCCCGTGTACACCTGGGCGAGGGTGATCGCCGACTCGTCGGCTTCGGTGCCTGAAGCGGTAAAGTAGGATTTCTGGAGGCGTCCCGGGGTGATCCGCGCCAGTTTCTCCGCCAACTCCACCATCGGCAGAGACGGATACAAGGTGGACACATGGCCGAGACGGTCCATCTGGGCCTGGAGTGCACGATTGACCCGCTCATTGCAGTGCCCCACCGAGATCGTGAGGATGCCACCAAAGAAATCGAGGTACTCCCGCCCCTCCAGATCCCGCACCCGAAGGCCCGATCCGCGATCCAACACCACCGGCTCCTTGTAGTAGTGGGCGAGCGAAGGCCAGAGATACTGCTGCTCACGGGCCCGCACCGAAGCGCTGTCAAAGGGATGTTTTCCGATAGGTCCGGATTCATTGGGAGGCGGATTCGATGCGTCGCCCGGGAGCGCGGAACTTGGGGTGTTCATGGGACCGATACGATGGAGGGAGAGGACGAAACAATGAAACTCCACAGTCCGCGGAGCCAGACCATCCCGCGGAAATTCGCTGAACTGCCCCCTTCTCCGTTCCCGCCGGATCCCAAGCGGGACCTCTCCGAATTCAAGCGACCCGCCCGGTGATCAAGGCGGGGACAGCCGGGCCCGGAAATGACGTTCCTTCCGTTCCATGGGAACTTCGACCACCACCTCCCGCGGCCGGGCCGGATAGGTCGGCTCGGTACCTGGCCCATTCACTGGAAGCCAGTCGGGGTGGAGCAGCGAATCGGACGCCTCAATCCGCACGGCGTGGTTGGCCGGCTGGGTGAAGCGCAAGCGCATGGGTCCTCCGGGAAGTTCGCCCCGCAAACGCACCACCGGGGATGGGACCGGGAGCGCGAGTTCATCGATCCACCTTGAGATGAGGATGGCACCGTCCAGGTCCGGCACCGTTGTCGCCAGGGGCGGCATCTGTCCGTCTCCGCGCCCGGAGATCCGGAGCAGCAACACGGAATGAGCGGACGATCCGGGAACCAACACCCGGTTATCAGAATTTCCCCGATCATCGTTGAGCGGCCCGTCAATGAGACCCGTCTGTGCGGTCGGAGTCTGGAGACGGGCATCGAACCATCCGCCGCCGGGGCCGCCCGGGCGGTGACAGAGGCTGCAATTGACCTCGAGATACGAGCGCACCCGCCATTCGATGCTGACCGATTCGTCCTCGAGAGCCGCCACGGCCGGCAACGAGGAGAGCTGCGGAAGAGTCCCGGCGAAGTATCCCGCACCCGCCAACGCGGCGATCTGATTCGTCCGGGTGCCGTCCGGGTACTGGACGTCGCGGTTCAACTGGGCGGAGTTGAAGCTGAGCGAAAAGCCCGCCGCCCCGTTGTGACAACTGATGCATTCCGCACGACCGGGATAACGCCAGGTCTGGACCACCGTTTCGCCATCCACCACCCGTGTAATCGTTTCCTCCGCTCCGGACTCGGGCACCAATTCCGCCTCGGTGGGAGAAGTCCAGCGATAGGTGACACCGTACACCCCATTGGAATTGCGGACGAGGAAGCGGGTCTCGAGCCGCCGCACCGATTCCGGCACGCCGTTGGTTAGTTCGAGATCGAAATGCTTCATCCATACCGTGCCATTCGGCGAACCCCAGGCATTCCATGAGGAAAATCCCAACGGCTTCGCTGGATCAGGCACCGTGAACCATCGCCGTTTCCGTGCGCCATCCGACCAAAATGCCTGGTTGATCTCATAGGGGACCCAGCCGGCAGCGGGAGTCAGCGAGGCGGCATCGGCAAAGGCTCCCGTGCCCGAAAGCGTCTCCGGAATCGGGACCCCGGTGAACTTCTCGTTGTAACCGAGCCGCCAAATCGTCGCGGCGTTCAGATCCGAAAGAAGCACGTCACCATTCGACGGATCGATTCCGAACGCAACAATTCCGGTCCGGCCCAAAAGTCGCTCGACCGTTGCCTCCCCGGAACTCTGACGTCTCAAGGCCCAGAGGTTTCCGCTCAGATAATCCGCATAGAGATAAGCCCCGTGGAGCGGCGCCAGCTTGGTTCCCCGGTAGACCAAACCGCCGGTCAGCGAATTCCCGCGGGCTGGGCCCGTGCCGTGGGCGTAGCTATACACCGGTGGCACATAGTTGAACTCCGGATTGGTCTTGAATCCGGCAGGCATTCCGGATCGCGGGCCGCCGATGTTGCCCTCCAGGAAGGCCCAGCCGTGATTGGCCCCTTGCGGGTCACATAGATATTCTCCCAACGATCCTGTCCGACATCCGCGACCCAGATTTCGCCATTCGCCGGATCGATGCGGCAAAACGCCACGGATTGCGCAGACCGACCGCGAAGAATTCGGTCCGCACACTTTCGGGCACCACGCTCCGACCGTTGAAACGGGTGGCCCCCACAAAGGGATTGTCGGCAGGCACCCGATAGTTCCCGACGACACCCGGATTAGGATTGGGCGGCAGCGAATTCCGCGCGGTTGTCCACGTCGATGCGGAGCAACCCGGAAAAGAACCCGCCGTCAATCCGCTGACTGTTCCGGTATTGGCTTCGGCAGTTGCGCCCCCGCCGTCCCCCAGGCTCAATGCAGAGGTAAATCGTCGGGTCCAAAATGCAGGTCCCCCGCATTGTGGTTGGAGGCAGGATCCGGCTGTTGGAAGAGGATCAACTCGGAATCCGGATCCCCCCGGTTGGGATCGGAAGCGGACACCCTGAATTCACTGAGTCGATCGTGAAGTTGGTTGGGGTGGTTGGCGTGCTTTCGGCCGTCACCGTCCGGAAAACAAAGAACTGTCCGTTTTGAGCGTACTGGGATGAAACGCCAGGCCCAGCAGGCCCTGTTCGCCGCCGGAAACGGTGACCGGGATCAGGTTCAGGAACATCTCCTGCCTCGGAGAACTGAGGTCGGGAATGAGGGTGATATCCCCTCCCTGATTGGCAAAAACCAGACGGTTGGTTTCTCCCGGAAACGAGATGATGGCCAGCGTATGAAACGACTCCCCGGGAAAGGCCGGAGTCAACCGGTATCCCCTCGAACCCGGAACCTCGGGCAACCGGAGGGTGGTGTTGGCTTCCCTCTGCAGGGGTCCACCCCACGCCAGATGGGTTGCCGGGGACAGGATCACGGCCGCCCCCAGGAGAATGGATCCCGTCCAGCGAATCATGGCGCAAGTTGGGTTCCGGAGCGCCACAAGTAAAGAGACAGCACGAGATCCGGCACCCGGTTCCGGGAACGGGCTCGGATGGGTCACAAGCCCCAAAAAACTTTCCCCGTGAAACCTCCTCCTCCCGTCGCCATGGTTCACCGCATGCAACCCATGATCGCTGGTCTGCCGATTTCCCGAAGGAACTGGTTACGAACCGGAGCCGCCCTGGCCGGCGGGGCCTGCTTCAATAGGTTCCCCATCCTCGCAGCGGATCCCTCCTCCCGCCCCCTTCGTCCCGCCAACCTGTCGGAAAGCCTCCCCACCCCGGACTTTCATCGCCCGCTCGACGCCAAATTGGCCTCAATGAAAGGCAGTTCGGACCCGCTTATCGCCAAGAAGTACATGGTCCTCCACGACGAGGCGCTGCTGCATTATGAACACCTGAAACTCACTCCGACCAACGATCTTCGTGTGCTGTCCAAAACTTCCGACTTCGTGCTCAAGCCGGGAACGCATCCGGCCTACTTCGATCAACCCTTCGAAAAGCAGAAGATCAAGCGCATCGAGCATTTTAAGGAATATTACGATTACGCTCCGGATCCGGACCCAAAAGTCACAGCGTTTTGGGTGGATTTCGCAAACCTCGATCTCGGAGGTGGCGTGTTCACCCACGGGTTTGTCCAGGAGGAGATCATGTGCTGCGAGGTGCCGGAACTGGCCAACGCGTCCGCGCTTTCCTCGAGCCTTCACACCCGGTACCCCGGCAGGGAGGTGCTCGCCGGCAGTCCGACCCCGATTGTCCTGATGGGCGTCCACCGGGTCGTCGAGTTCTTCAGTGATCGGCCGGGACACCCCTATGGCACCGAAGAATTCCGGGCGCTCGACATCAACCGACCCAAGGATTACCTCCGTCGTCTCGATCCCGCAGTTCAATTCAACGTGCTGGCCATGGCGGCACCTCACCTGTCCGAATCCACTCCGGAACAGCAATTTGGCCGGGACACCCTGCACGACCTCTTCAACACCTTCGTTGCCGGTTTCACCCTGGCGGACGACGCCGCCAAGTCCGAGAAACGCTACGCCACCATCAATACCGGAAAAATCGGGAGCGGGGACTTCAAGAACAACCCCAACGTCGTTTACGTGCTTCAAGGCCTCGCGGCGGAGTTCGTGGGGGTGAATCTTCGGTTCTGGGGCTACGAGGACGCGGAGGCAAAGCGTGCCGAGCACTATTATGATGCGATCCGGCGACAAGTGACGTTCGGAGTCACCACCGTGATCGGGGTTCTCGAGGTTGCCCACCAGGTCCTCAAGGCCGCGCTCGTCGAAGACTTGGTTCCCCACGAAAACCACCTTGAGGGGAATCTCTACGGAGAGCCCGACGCCACATACCAGGTGCACACGTCCACCGATCTGCAGAATTGGGCCGAAGGTCAGAAGGTGAAGCTGGGCAAGGAGCCCGTTACCTTGACGGTGCCCATTCCCGCTGGAGGTGGGCGGGTCTTTCTGCGCGCCGACACCCTATAGGCCCACCCGCCTCCCCCAATCAGGCCGCCAACCGGGCGATCACCTCAAAGCAACGGTCATTCAGTTCCTGGGCACGAGCCTCGCCCGAAGCTTCGGTGTAGCAGCGAAATTCCGGGGCATTTCCCGAGGGGCGGAGGTGGAGAATTTCGCCGTTCGAGAAGGTCACGCGAATGCCGTCCGTCCGGTCCATCGACGATACGGTGCTCCCAGAAAGGATGGACCCAAATGCGGCGGACAGGGCCGCCCGATCGCTCGCCTCTTCGCCGGTGGTAAACGCCGCCAAAATTCCGGCGCTCTTCTCCACAGGACAGTTCCTCAGCAATCCACTGGCGGTGTGCCGCGGCGGCAGGGTGGCGACCAACTGGGAAAGCGTCCGCTGTTCCCGTTTCGCGAGCAGCAACAAGCCGAGGTGCACCACCACGGCATCGCGGGTGGGCAGTGCCCCCAGGGTGCGCCCTTCCCGGGAAATGGACGAATTCAGCAGAAAGCCTCCATTCGCCTCATATCCCACCACGCACCGTCGTCCGCGCCGGGAGGCATCGAGCATGGAGGACACCACAAACGGGGACCCGATCTTCGTGCGCCGGACTTCGGGAAACCATCCGCACAGATCCACCGCACTGTTGCAGCTGACCGGCGTGCTGACGGAATCCGCCCCCAGAAACCGGGCACACAACACCCCGGCCACATCCCCGCGGATCCAGCGCCCCTGCTCGTCACTGATCAGCGGCCGGTCGCTGTCCCCGTCCGCCGAGACGATGGCGTCAAACCGGTGTTCCCGTGCCCACTGGGCCGCGAGGGCCACATCCTCCGGGCGGATCGCCTCCGTATCGACGGGAATAAACGTCTCCGAGCGTCCCAGCGGCGTCACCTCGGCGCCCAGACCGGAGTAGATCTCGACCAGGATATCGCGGGCGACGGCGGAATGCTGGTAAACCCCGAGCCGAAGGCCCTGGAGGCAATCGCCTCCAAAAAACTTCAGGTAACGCGCCACGTATCCATCCGCAGCGGGACGGGGCGCCGGTGCGGGGGACACAACCGGGGCCGTGAACGCCCCCTGGGCGTCAAAGAGTCCATCCGGCAATTCAACGACCTGCCGCGTGATCCCCGCTTCGTCCTCCTTCAATACTTCACCCGCGCACTTGTTGAATTTGATGCCATTGCGGTCCGCTGGAATATGACTGCCCGTAACCATCACCGCCGGAATGCCGCGCTCCAATCCAAGCAGCGCCAACGCGGGGGAAGGCACCTTGCCGCAATTCACCACTGAGTACCCAAGGTCCGCCGCCGCCCGCATGGCCGCGGCCATGATTCGGTCGGTGCTGGGGCGCAAATCCCCTCCAAACGCCACTTCACGGGCCCCGGGGGACACATCACCACAGTCCTTCAGATACTGGAGGAACCCCTTCGTGTAAGCGTATGCCACCAGATCGGTCAACTGGATGGCGAGGCCCCGCGCCCCGCTGGTTCCAAACTTCACCCCAGTCCTGCCCATCAATTCTGAGATCGTGGCCCTCATTGGTGCCGCACAGCAGACCGAGGGACCCGCCCCGACGTCAACTCCTGCGGAAGGAGGGGATCCCCTTACCCTTATCCCAGGCCGCAGGCCAAGGAGCGGTCCACATGCCTTCCCACCCCGGCGCCGGCGGGACCTTGATAATCCCTTCGGAACGCAGTTGCCCGGAGAACCATTTCCGGATGGACTCGGAAAAATCCTCCGCATGGAAGCGTCCGCTCCCCCTCCACAGCCGTCTCCATCGGTGAGTCCGGAATCTCCCCGCCCCAAATCCAAGGGCACGCTTTACGCTGCCCTCGGAATTCTCGTGATTCCCGGTCTCTTTGCCCTCACCGGGAAGCCGGATCTCGCCTCCCTCGGAGCCCTGCTGCTCGCCCCGCTGTGCTCGCTCATTTCGGGCATCATCCTGGGAATCCGGATCGGAGAGACCCCGGGAACCCGATTCCTCCTCTCCTGCGGCCTCGTCGTGGCATGCTTCGCCGTCGCCGAGGGACTCGCCGTCGCCGGATGCGGCATCAGCAATCCCAAGTTCAATTTCCACTGAACCCGGCTGAGGACTACCCTCCATCCAGCCCGCAGGTCAGGTCGGAAACCTCGGCATCTCAAAACCGCATTTCCACCCTGCCCACCTTGACGCAGGTCGTTTAGTTTACAATTGTACATCATGGCACAGGCAATCATGGATCCGGAGCAGGTCCGGCGATTCGCGGAGGAACTGCACTCGTTCAATGCGGATCTCCAGAATCGCATGTCGGCGTTGCAATCCCGGTTCGCCGCCCTTGGGGAAACCTGGAAGGACCAGGAGCACGCGGAGTTCGCCGAGGAGTTTGCCCAAACCGTCAAGGCGCTCCGGAAGTTCATCGAGATTTCCGGGCGCCACACCCCCTACCTGCTGAGGAAGGCGCGCCGGATTGAGGAATACCTGAACCAGCACTGAGGAGACGTCATCATGGCCGCGCACGCACGAGTCGGCTCCATTGAGGCAATCGACGCCTTCCGGGCGAGCCTCATCACCTATCTCGAAACCGCGCGGCCCACCCTCGACGAAATCAGCGCGGAGGTGATGCGCACCCGGATCTGGCTGGAGCAGGACCGGCTCCGCTTTTGGGAGCGGGAGTTGGAGCGGCGGCGGCGGCTGTTGGACGAAGCGGAGGATGCCCTCCGCAGCGCCCGAATGTCCCAGTTCCGGGAGGCCACCGATGTCGAGGCCATGGCCGTTCGAAAGGCCAAGGCGGCCTTTGAAGCGGCGGAAGCCCGCCTCCGGCAGGTACGCCGCTGGTGCCGGGATTTCGACAGCCGGATTTCCCCCCTGGCCCACCAATTGGAAACGCTCCGGACCCTGTTGGCGATGGACCTGCCCCGGGCCGCGGCCTCCCTGACGCGCAAATTGGACATCCTGACCGACTACGCGGGCACGCCCCTCGCGCCCGCGGATCCGCCACCCGAATCACCGCCCCAGGAACCGGTCGCCGGAGGTGCCCCATGAATCTAACGGCGGACCGGATGCGCCTGAGCTCCCTGACGCGAGCGTTGAGGATCCAGTGGGATCAAACCAAGGACTACTGGCGCGACGACCAGGCCCTCGAGTTCGAGCGGACCTATCTGATGGATCTGGAAGCGGGTGTGGAAAACGCCGTCGGCACCATCGAAAAACTCGATACCCTGCTGACCCAACTGCGGAGGGACTGTGAATAGACACCGAAACGTTCCCCAAACCCTGGAGCTGCTGAACCAGTTCCGGGAGTCGGCCTCCACCCTGGCCGCGCGTTCCCAGAAACTGGCGAACGATGGAGCGGCGCGCCGGGAGCTGCTGGCGCGACACTTCGACGAACTCCAGGCCCGGGAGCAGCGTCGCGAGGACAGCACCCTGGCGGAGGCGGCCGCCGCCCACCAATCTGAAAAAGAACGCCAGGAGGCCCGGATACGCCAGCGCCGCCAGCGCCTGCAACGGGCCCACCGGTCCACCCGAAAGGCGCACCTCGATCGAATCGAGGCGGAGGAGGGGTTGCAGAAGTTCCGGGTCCAGAAGGGGACGCTGGACACCGATCGCGAGGAGAAGTCCGCCCTTGAAGCCAATGAGGCCTGGTTCCAGGAATTCGACGGGCGGTCCGGCGAACAGCGTGTGCGTCTCGAGCTTTTGGAACGTCGCACCAAAACCGCGATGCGGGGCTTTCCACTTCTCCGGCGCGCCCTGAAGGGGGTTGCTGTAGCCGCGGTCGCCGATGCCGCTCCAAACGAAATTTTGGAATTCGCGGAGGCCGAGATGCAACGGGCCGCGACATCGCTGGGATCGTACGCACGCAATCCCCTGAATGCCTTGTTCCGCTTCCTTCCGCCCGGACTGATCCTTCTCGCCGCTGCCGCAACCTGGGCCGCCGGAGTCTGGATCCTGCCGCTCCTGGGACGCCCGGGCTGGAACCCCGCGCAGGGAGGTGCCTTCATCGCAGCACCCGTGCTGGGATTGGCAGTGCTGTATGTCCTCGCCACCCTCCTCGGACGATCCCGTGGTGCAGAAACCGTGATGGCCCTGACCCAGGCGAGGGCCTTGCACTTGGAGGCTGGAAACCGCGCCACCCAGCAGAAGGATTCCAAGCGGCAACAAATCCAATCCAGCGCCCGCCAACGCCGCGCGGAACTGGCCTCGCAATGGGACCACGCCGTTCAGGAAGGCGCCCGGCGGCGTGCGGAAGTTCCAGCCCACTGTGAGGAACGGGTCCGCCGCATCGAGGAACGCCTGAACCTGGCAGCGGACGCTCGACTCCGGCACTCTGAGGATCTCCATTCGTCCCGTTTGGAATCCATTCGTCGGGACGCCACTGCGCGACACGAACCAATCTCCAGGGACCGGGAACAGCAACTCAGCCGGCTCGACGCCGAGATCGCCGAACAACGAAACACGCTGGAATCCGAATGGGCACGGGACGTCCTCCCCCTCTACCGGGAACTTCAATCGGCCGGGGACACCCTGTCCCAGGACTTTCCCGCATGGGACTCCGGAGGCTGGGAGCATTGGACGCCACCCTCATCCGTGGCGGAGGCCATCCCCTTCGGCAGCATCGAGGTGGATCTGGCCCAACTCTGCGGCGGTCTTCCGAACGATGCCCGCCTTGCACTTCCCGGACCGGCCCAGCTCTCCGTTCCTCTGTTCCTCGGATTTCCCGAGGCCGGTTCGCTGATGGTGGAGACCCATCGCGCCGGCGCTGAAGAAGCCCTCGGTGTCCTCAACCAAATCCTGCTCCGTTTGCTGGCGTCCATGCCCCCGGGACGACTCAACATCACCGTCATTGATCCCGTCCGGCTCGGACAAAGCTTCGCCGGGGTCATGCATCTGGCGGATTTCGAGGAGAACCTCATCAACCACCGGATCTGGACCCAGACTGGGGAGATCGAACAGCGCCTCGCGGACCTCAACGCGCACATGGAAAAGGTCATCCAGATGTACCTGCGCAACGAGTACGCCACCATCGCCGAGTTCAATGCCCAGGCGGGAAATATCGGGGAAAAATACCACATCCTGGTCCTCGCCGACTTCCCCACCTCCTGCTCGGACCTCGCGCTCAAACGCCTCGTCAACATCGCCACCAGCGGTGCCCGTTGCGGTGTCTTCACGTTGATCCACCGGGATCTCCTCCAAACCTTGCCGGAGTCCGTCCTCGGTCCCCTGCGACAAAACTGCGTGGTCCTGTCGCATTCCGGCACCGGCTTCACCCTGCCGGAGGGAAGACTCCCCGGAACCCGCCTTCTGCTGACCCCGCCACCGGGACCGGATCTGATGACCGCCTTCCTTCGCCGGGTGGGAACCACGGGCCGCGACTCAGGGCGCGTCCGCGTCCCGTTCCAGACGGTGATGCCCGACGCCGGAAGGGAATGGACCCTGGAGACCACGGAGGAACTCCGGGCGCCCATCGGCCGAACCGGTGCCACCAAGCTCCAATACCTGGCCCTCGGCAAGGGAACCCGGCAGCACGCCCTGGTGGCCGGAAAGACCGGCTCCGGGAAATCCACGCTCTTCCACGTTCTCATCAACAGCCTCGCGGCGTGGTGCAGTCCGGACCAGGTGGAGTTCTACCTCGTGGACTTCAAGAAGGGCGTCGAATTCAGCTGCTATGCCTCCTGGCGCCTGCCGCACGCCCGGGTGGTGGCCATTGAAAGCGATCGCGAGTTCGGACTGAGCGTGCTGCAGAAAGTGGACGAGGAATTGCGCCGCCGCGGCGACCTGTTCCGCCGGCTGGGGGTTCAGGATCTGGCCGGACATCACCGGGCCAGCGGCGGGCAGCCCCTTCCGCGAGCCCTGCTGCTCATCGATGAATTCCAGGAATTTTTCGTGGAGGATGACCGGATCTCCCAAACGGCCGCCGTGCTTCTGGACCGGATTGTCCGGCAAGGACGCGCGTTTGGGATTCACGTGGTGCTCGGATCCCAGACGCTGGGAGGCGCCTACACGCTCGCCCGGACCACGCTCGGACAAATGGTCGTGAGGATCGCCCTCCAGTGCAACGAGGCGGACGCGCTCCTGATCATGGATGACACCAATCCCGCCCCGCGCCTGCTGACGCGTCCCGGTGAGGGTATCTACAACGACATGGCGGGCATGGTGGAAGGCAACAGCCCCTTCCAGACCGTCTGGCTGGACGACCAGGACCGGGACCGGGTGTTGGCGGAGATCCGAACCCGCGCCGATGCCGCGGGCCTCGGCAACCGGGGTCCCTTCGTGTTCGAGGGCAATGCACCGGCACTGGTGCGAGCGAATGCCGATTTGCAGTCCGCTGTGGAGAAGCCTCCCGTCCGACCTCCCCGCACCGCCCGCGTCTGGCTCGGGGCACCAAATTCGATCAAGGGCCCGACGACGGCCGAACTCCAACGCCAAAGCGACCACAATCTCCTCATCGTGGGTCAGCGGGACGACGCGGAACTGGCCCTGTTCAGCGTGGGGCTCCTGGGACTCGCAGTCCACTTCCCCGAGGCCGCGGCACGCTTCGCCGTCCTCGAAAGCACGGTGCCCGGCTCGCTTCGCCAGCAGCAATTGACGCCCGTTCTGGATGCCCTGCCGCCGTCCACGGTCCTCGGTCGCGCCGGACAACTCCCGGAAATCGTCGGTGCCCTGCATCAGGAACTGCGGCGCCGGATGGAGGCCTCCACGGAGGACGCACCCGCAACCTTCCTCTTTGTCCAGGGACTCCAGAACTTCCGTAAGCTGACCGCGGAGGATGAATTCAGCATCGCCGGGGACGATCCGGCGAGTCCGTCCGGACAATTCCGCGACCTTCTCGCCCATGGACCCGCGGTGGGCATTCATGTTGTTGCCACCTGCGACACCTACCACAACCTCGTCCGGTGCCTCGGACGCAAGGCCGTGAATCATTTCGGACTCCGGGTGCTGTTCCAAATGAGCGCCGACGACTCCTCCAGCCTCGTGGACAACCCAAGGGCCAGCACCCTCGGACTCCATCGCGCCCTGCTCCACCACGGGCAGGAAGGCTGGCTCGAAACGTTCCGCCCCTACGCCCAACCCGACTCCGATTGGGTTTCGACGGTGAACACTGCCCTGGCCTCCCGACTGCAACTGCCCCACGTCCCGTTCCTCGACGCAGTCCAATAGCGCCCCCCACTCATGGGACAGGACGCGACCCAAGGCCGCGATTCGGATGTCATCGAAAAACCCGACCGACTGGGCAATCGGATTCCCCAAGGCCGACATCCAAGCCAATCCAAACAACAGATCCCGGAATGGCCGCCCTTACCGTCGCTCCAAAGCTCCGCCCCATGGGGAGTGTTCGAAACTCACACGCCGATCAAATCCTCCGTCCGCGACGGGAAGCTTCATCCTTGGGCTCCCCTTGCTAACGGGGCGCCGAGGCCTTGAGCTGCGGACGCGCGGACTGTGGAATCGCCGCGCGGACGGCAGTTGCGGTCTGCCGGAGGAAGGACTCCAAAACTTCGCCGTAGGATTCGAGAATCCCACCCAGCGCGTCCTCCCCCGACTCCTTCTGGGCCGCACGGAGATCCCGTAGCGTTGCCGCCGCCCGGGCTCGAAGATCCCCGAGGTTGAGCTGTCCGGACTGCATCCCCTGCACCATTTCCTGAAACATCTGGTTCGCCTCGGGCGTCGCGGTGGCGAGGTACTCATTCTGGATGCGTTCCAACGCAGCCGCGTCCCAGGTCGGCGGCTGGGCACTGATCGCCGCCGCATTGGTCAATGCGCGATTGGCAACCCGGGCCGGCATCGGACGAAATTGGATCCCCACGATCCGGACGCGGGGAATGGTAATCGTGCCCGCGATGTCGTTCTGGAGTTTGACCTCCTTCTCGTCCATCGACAGGACCTTGCCGTTGTATCGATCCCCGTTGTCACATTCGACCACATCGGCCCGGGTGACCGTCGACGCAACAATAAGGGAGAACAGGAGTGGCAGAAGGGTGCGCATGGCCGTTGAACCTGGGACCGTAGGGAGCGGTTGTTTTAGGACTCTGAAATTCAGAGTCGCATTACATCAGTAAACTTCAAGGAAAGATTCCAGGGGATAAACGATCCCTGCGTTTCACTTTGGGCACCTTCCCGGATCCGGAGAACGGCGTTGACTCCATCGGACTCCCTTCCACGATTCCGGGGTCACCTCGCACCTCACCCACTTCCCATCCTCCCGACCTGAATGAGTTCCCCCTCGCTTCCGCCGGATCCCGCCGCAACCGCCTGGATTTCCAAATCCCATTGCCTCCTGGTCGGGGGGAAGTGGATTTCCGCCGCTTCGGGCGAGACGTTTCCGACCCTGGATCCGGCCACCGGGGAAACCCTTTGCAACGTGCCGTCCGCGAGTGCGCCGGATGTGGAGGAGGCGGTCCGGGCTGCCCGCGCCGCATTCGAACAGGGCCCCTGGCCGCGAATGACCCCATCCGAGAGAGGACGCCTCCTGTGGCGCCTGTCGGACCTGGTGGAGCGCCATGCCGACGAACTCGCAGCCCTGGAATCCCTCGACAACGGAAAACCGAGACTGATGGCCCGTCATGTGGACATCCCCTTCGCGGTCGATGTCCTCCGATACATGGCGGGATGGGCCACCAAGATCCACGGACGCACCACCGCCTTGTCGGCGCCCTACGCCCCGGACGCCCGGTTCTTTGCGTATACACTCCGCGAGCCAGTGGGTGTGGTGGCCCAGATCATTCCCTGGAACTTCCCGCTCCTGTTTGCCGCCTGGAAACTCGGCCCTGCCCTGGCGACCGGCTGCACCACCATCCTGAAGCCCGCGGAGCAGACGCCCCTCAGCGCGCTGCGTCTCGGGGAACTCGTGATGGAGGCAGGATTTCCGGACGGAGTGGTCAACATCCTCACCGGGTTCGGTGAGACCGCTGGCGCCGCCCTGGCGGCCCATCCCGGAGTGGACAAGATTTCATTCACCGGTTCCACCGAAGTGGGAAAGCAGATTGCCCATGCGGCATCCAACGACCTGCGCCGCGTCTCGCTGGAGCTGGGCGGCAAATCACCCAACATCATTCTCGAGGACGCGGACCTTTCACAGGCCATCCCGGGTGCGGCGAGCGCCATCTTTTTCAATCAAGGCCAGTGCTGCACCGCGGGTTCCCGACTCTACGTCCAGCGCCGGCATTTCGACGCCGTGCTGGAGGGAATCACCGCCGCAGCGCGCGCGATTCGGGTGGGTCCCGGAAACCATCCGGAATCCCAGATGGGCCCCCTGGTGTCCGAAGAGCAACTGCACCGGGTTTTGGGCTATCTGGATTCTGGACGCACCGACGGCGCCCGATTTGTCAGCGGGGGAGGCCGCATCGGTTCCCGCGGTTACTTTGTGGAGCCCACCGTTCTCGTCGATGTGCGCCCGGGAATGAAGGTGCTCGAGGAGGAGATTTTCGGGCCCGTCGTTTGCGCCATCCCCTTTGACGACGTGGAGGAGGTGCTTCGTTCCGCCAATCAATCCCGGTATGGGCTCGCCGCCGCGGTCTGGACCCGGGATGGAAGCCAGGCGCGTCGCGTCGCTTCCGGTCTCCGCGCAGGGACCGTTTGGGTGAACACCTACAATGTCCTCGACGCCGCCATGCCCTTTGGAGGTTTCAAGCAATCCGGATGGGGCCGGGAAATGGGCGAGGAGGTCCTGAATCTTTACACCGAAGTTAAGGCGGTCTGCATGCCTGCCTAACCCCGTCGAACCCAATTTCTCCATGACCACCCGAATTCCCACCCTCCCCCTCTTGTCCCTGACCACGCTTCTTGCGGGATGCCAGTCCATCTGCTGCCAGAAGGACGGAGTCCCTTCGGGAACGGCGGCCGCCATCGCCGAAAGCAATCGGCACTACTCGGAGGCCATGAGCCGAAACGATCCCTCCGGCATCGTGGCCTGCTACGCCCGGGACGCCTGCCTTTATCCCCCCGAATCCCCCGCGCTTTGCGGTCCAGAAGCCATCCGCGGCTTCGCGGAGGGCGCCCTGGCTTCGGGCATTCGCGGAATCCAGCTCAACACCACGAGCCTCGCCGGCAGCAACGTTTCCGTGACGGAATGGGGCACCTACACGCTGACGTTGGGAAACGGACAGGTGGCCGACGAGGGAACCTACGTGGTTCAATGGAAACCCGAGAACGGCCAGTGGCGGATGTGGCGCGACCTTTTCAACAGCCGCAAGGCGCGGGCATCGCGCTGAACGGGAACGGCGTTGAATGCGCAGGGAGGGAGCGCCACGACCCCCACGAATCCCGGAATACCGGACCCCGGGCCCTTGTCGCTTGACGCCATCGCAAACGGCGAATCAAGCTTCCAACCTTACCCAGTAATTCCCGATACCCTTTCACACCAATCCCCTTTCGCGTCCCATGGCCTCCTCCAAAATGTCCGCCTCCGACAAATCCCAGATCATTGCCCTCGATCAGGCCTGGGGTGACGCCGCCTCGTCGGGCCGCCTCGCCGACGTCGTCGGATTCTACGCCGCCAATGCCACACTGGTCTGGCCCGGAACCAAGGCGGTGCAGGGCACGGCGGCCATCCGAAAGTCGTGGAAGGGAATGTTCCGCCAATTCAAGGGGCTCCGACTGCGCTTTATTGCCAAGGCCATCCACATATCAAAAGAGGGCGACCTCGCCAGTGACTTCGGCGTGGTTGAATTCTCAGCGACCGGCCAGTCGATGATGAAGGCAAAGTACCTCGTCGTGTGGCAAAAGGTCCGCGGCGAATGGCGGGTCCTGTACGACAGCTGGAACACCAACACGGAGGCCCCGGCACCGGCCGCCAAGAGTTCCGCCACGAAGGGAACCCGGAAGGGGGCCGCGAAATGAACCCCCGCTACGACCAGCACGTTTCCCACAAGCCCACCGCAGAAGACCCGTCCCCGCGCGAGGGAGGCCTGCTGGTCAAGCCCCGAGGGATGAGCTGGCGCGACTACCTCGTCATGCTGCTCCAGATGGGGGCCGAACTGGAGCACGGCCTGATGGTCCAGTACCTGTTCGCCGCCTACTCCCTCAACCTTTCGCCAGAAACGGATTCCCAGCGGAAATGGGTCAAGGACTGGCAGGACCAGATCCTCACCGTGGCACGTGAGGAAATGGGACACCTCCTCACCGTCCAGAATGTGCTCTGCTTTCTCGGCGGCCCCACCACCTTCCAGCGCCGCGACTTCCCGTGGGACACCCCGTTTTATCCGTTCCCGTTTCAACTCCACCGGCTTTCCCGGGACGTTCTCGCCTTGTTCGTGTTCGCGGAAATGCCCGACTCCATGTTGCGGCTGGTCGGGAACACCAATGTCTCCAAATCGGAAATCGCGCGCGTCGCCCATCTCATGATGGGTGAGGACGATGATTTGCCCAACGACCACCACCGGCACACCCGGGCGGAACGGCTGATCCGTCACGATCTTACACACATCCAAAAGGTTGTCGGCCCGCTCTTGGATCGCCAGGGCAAGCGACCCGTCGGAGAAATCTACCAAGCGATCCTCTCCATTCTCGCCGACCCGGAAAAGATCCTGGATGGCGACCTGCATCCCGAGAGCTACGGGTATCAGTCCTCCTGGGATGACTGGGGCCGCGGTTACAGGCCGGCCCCGGCTGCCCCGGGCACCGACAGCCCACCCGCCGGATCCCGCAAGACCAACGTTCTGATCCTCCGGATGGCGACCCGAAAGGAGGCGGTGGACGCCCTCCGGGAGGTGATGGGTCAGGGAGAGGCCCCAGACCTCAAGGCCCCCGGAGTCGGGGATCCGGAATTGTCCCACTTCGGCCGCTTTGTCCGCATCTACCAGCAATTCGAATCCGGAGTCACCGAGGCCGCGAATGAATGGAAGCCCGTCCTGGAAGTCGCTTCAAATCCCACAGTCCTTTCCGAGACCGCGAATCTTCCGCAGGGATCCCACCGCATTACCGAGCCCAATTCCGTCCGGTGGGCCCAACTGTTCAATCTACGGTACCGGATTCTGCTCACCTACCTGACGCACAGTTACCGACTGGCCCGCACCACGGATCCGAGCCAACCCAGCGTCCGGGGGGCCGTGCTTCACAAGGCATTTGCCGAAATGTACAACCTCAAGGCCATTTCCGGCATCCTGGTTCAGCTTCCCCTGACCGCCTTCGGAGACTCGCAGCGCGCGGGTCCTCCGTTCGAAATGCCGTTTTCGCTCACCTTGCCCGAAGGCGAGTCCGAGTGCTGGCATCTCTACCTCGACCAACTGAGCTGCTCCCTGGAGATCTCCGCGGAACTGCTCGCCGAATACGACCGCGGCGCCCCGATGCCCGCCGAGGGCCGCGACTACCTCGCCGGACTGCGCAACCTGGATCTGCAGCATCGGGACTGGCTTTTGAATGTTTCCGGTAACTCAGAATACCCCGCCGCCGACATCCCCCGCCCCACCGCCACCCACCGGTACCCGAACTCCCGCCCATGAACATCACCGGACTTCGCATTCTCCCGCCCTTTGCCATTGCCCGCCTGGGATCCGCGGACCAACCGCTCCACAACTTCTCCCTGACGGAGGACCCGGATCGCCCCCTCGATTTCCGCCGCCTCCAGGCTGCCGAGACGTTCCACGTGGACGAATCCACCGGTGAAATCCGTTCCCGAAGTATTCCCAAGGAAATCACCTTCAAGGACGCATCGGGACGCATCCGCCCCGTCGCCCCATTTCTTGAGGTGTTCGCAGAGACGCCCGACGGCCTGGTCCCGCTCACCAGCTCCCTTCTCAAATCGGCGGGCCTGAAGGTCGCCGACCTTGCGTGGCGCGTGGAGGTCGGAAACCGCAAGGTGGCCCGGAGGACAGGCGTGGAGGACGACCAGGTCCAGGCGGACACGGGTTGGTTTAGCGGACACGACTCCCAGGAACTGCTCGGACACAGCCGCAATTTCATTTCAACCAAGGCCGCCATCCGTTTCGGACGCGTCCGGTTTCTCCGCCCCAACGCCGATTTCCCCGAGATTCGTTTCCGGTTTCATCCCGCTCCCGGGCAAATCTATGGCCCTCGCCTCACCTATTCCCAATGGCGTCAGGACCAGGAGCAGGGTGGCAAGCTGGTTTCCAACCTGTACCAGATCCCGCAAAAGGAGGAGTTCGAGGCAGCCCTGGAGCAGGCCCAAAATTCCGGACGGTTCGGGACTCCCCCGGACCCTGAAAAGGTTTACGAATCCCTCTTTCCCAATCCATTCGCGGTCTATAACCCGACGAAGGGCTGGTACGAGTTCGAGGTGCCGTCCGGCATCGACAACATGGATCCGTACTACAACGGCCGATTTGTCAGCGAGACGCTTCCCCCGTCGCTGTATGGCATCAAGCCCCCGGGTCCGTGCTGGTTGAACAACAACGTGGCCATTAGCCGCGGATTCTATGACGACGCTTGCGACGGCATTGTGACGGTTCGTCTCCGGCGTTCCGGTCGTCCGGCTCTGGAGGCGCGGGCCCGCGTCACCTCCGGTCCGCCCATGGTGATCCCGGATACGCTGTTCCTCCGCACGCTGGCCGACGATCTCGACCAGGTGATTCACGGCCCGTGGAAATCGGACCAGGAACCTGCCGAATTGACCCGGGCCCGGGCGCTCGACGTGATCCGGCGCGCCTTTGAGACGGTTCGATTCCTCAACGTGGCCGTGATGAACGGGAACCAGGTCCAGGGCCGGGACCCGCTCCTCTTCGACACCATGCCCACCGAGGAAGCGTTCGACACCGAACGATTGATGCGGCCGGTGGTGCCCGAGCGCACCGCCGATACCCTGATGATCCAGGCATTGCATCAACAGGTCTTCGTCGCCCTCCAAGCCGGCACGGCCCCTTGGTTTTTCAGGATGCTGCGGCTTCCAAATGAGGTCGGGGACTACACGGACCATGGGCGGAGGAAGATGCCCGCCATGATGTGTGGCGCTGACGGCAGCTACCTCGCACTCTCCTGGCGACAGATCGAAGCGATCCGCCACGCGGCCACCCTCGGTCCGGGACCGGCGAGCAAACTCGGGGAGGCCGGACCGGTTGGCGATCCCTTATGGTCCGAAACGCTGACCCCCCGAAACTTGTCGGCACAGCTTCACTACGCCGCCCAGGGAAATCCCGTCAGTTCCCGTCCCGTTACGTCCATTGCGAATTGCACCCCGGGGTTGGAGGTCGATTTCCGCGCCGTCTGGCGAAGAATCTTCAAGGGACTCGTACTCCGGGAGTGGGACAACCTGGTCGTTGACGTCGAAAAGGGGGCTCGCGACGCGGACGGAAAGAGTCTCGCACACCTCAAGGGATGCCGCCTGATGCGGGTGGAGGGTCACCTCATGATGACCCAGATGACCGGCCCTTCCCCGGCGGATCCCGACACGGAATCCGTGGTGCTCGCCACCGACGCCAATCCCCACGGTGTCGCCCCCTTGGAGTGGTCCAACGCACTCGCCAAGGTTCTGAGGGAACCCGACGGGAACTTCCGCCGGTCAGCCACCTGCGACCTGACTCCGGAACCGGTCTGGTTGAACCAGGCCTGGTGGCACGATGGCGCCACCGCGTTTTGTCCGGACGACGTTCTCAAGGGCAACGCGTTTCGCCAGCGACTGGAGGCCGCCCGGAAGCCCAACGCCAAGGACCGGGCCGCCGCGTTCATCGTCCAGCATTTGGACCAGGAACTGAAGGCGCTGGAATCCGAACCGAAGGACGACCCGGCCCCGACCTCCGCCGCCACTCCCCTGACCTGGAGCGCGACCGTCGTCGAAGGTCTCAATCGCCTGCTGTCCTCGCCGGAACAACCCCTCCAACGGGCCGCGGCCCGGCGTGGCCCATCCAATCCGTTCAACGGAAGGCTCTCCGACGAAACCCGCAAACTCCTCGCCGAAAAACCCGAGAAGGATCAACGGCTCCGGCTGGGGAGGATGATCGTCGAGGATGTCTTCCCCGAAGTCCTCGCCAGAAGCCGAACCACTCCCCACGAGACGGTTCGCCTCGAGTTGAGGCACTTCTTCGAACCCCACACGGCCGTCATTTCCAGGGAACTGGCCGGCCCAGGGGAGCTGACCCAGGGTCTCTGTTCCCCATGGCAAAACGACTACCGCGAATGTTCCTGCTACTATTGGGCATCCGCCCGTCCGGATTACGTCAATGTGGAGCCGACCCCTTCGGGAACCAGCCGGGGCGACAATTGGATGCAGAAGGATCGCACCGGACAGTACATTGCGGATGATTACGCCGACGACCGCCTGCTCATGTATGACGACCTCTTCTACGAGTGGGAGCGCTGGCTGAAGATCCAGGTCCGGGGCAGGGACACCGGAACCGAGGCCCATCCCCTCGCCACCGCACATCCCCAACCCGCCGCGGGCTCCGGAAAGCAGATCCGGAAGGCCCGACGGAAGCCATGACGCAGCTCCCGGAATCCCCACTGCCAGTCCCGGACACTTCGGACCGTCTCCTCGAAGCCCGGGACTACATCCGCCAGTCACGGCCCCGGGCTCGTGAAGGTCACCTGCTTCGGACCTCCCGGGGCGGCCACCTTTTTGTCACCGACGGAAGCAGGCTATTCGATGCCCCGGACCCTGTCTGGACTCGGCTGGAGGCCGCGACGGGATCCGGGAAACTGGGTGAGGGACTGGCGGCACTGGGATTTGCGGGGCAACCCCGCATCGACGACACGCCGCTGAAGTCCCCTCCCCTTCATGCGCTTTCCCTCGCCGTCGCCCAGAAATGTAATCTTGGCTGCACCTACTGCTATGCCCAGCAGGGATCCTTTGGGGGCACCGCCCGCAACATGTCCCTGGAAACCGCGACCCGCGCCGCGGACCTGCTGCTGGACGGGGCAACGCCCGGGGCGCGGCTCAATCTCGCCTTCCTCGGGGGGGAGCCCCTGGCCAATCGTCCGGTCATCCAGGCCGTGACGCGGCATGCGGCGGAACGCGCCCGCTCCCTGGGTCTCACGCTGACGTTTTCCATCACGACGAATGGAACGCTTCTTTCCCCCGGCGATGCCGAATTCTTGGAGGAACATGGCTACGCGGTGACGATCAGCCTGGATGGAACCCGCGAGGTCCATGATCGGCAGCGGCCCTTCAAGGACGGGAGGGGCAGCTTTGACCGGATCCTCGAGAGGGTTCGGCCGTTGCTCGCCCTCCAACGGCGGATGCAGGTCTCCGCCCGGGTCACGGTGACCCCGTCCAACCTCTCCCTCCGGCCGACGCTGGAGGCATTCCTCGCGGAGGGATTCCACAGCGTCGGATTTTCCCCACTTCTCCGGTCACCCAACGGAACCGGGGAACTCGGTGCGGCGGACTTCGAAGTGTTCCTCGCCGAAATGATCGACTGCGGCCGTGAATACCTCCGCAGAAACCAGCGGGGCGAGCGTTACGCATTCGCCAATCTCGTCAACGCACTCCGCGAGATTGGCAAGGGGACCCATCGTCCGTACCCGTGCGGTGCAGGTGCCGGATATCTCGGGGTCTCCGCGGACGGGGATCTCGCCGCCTGCCACCGATTCGTCGGTGACCTGGAGGGCAGGATGGGCAGCCTGGCCCTGGGCGTGGATCCCGAACTGCAGGATGCCTGGCTCGCGGAACGCCACGTGCACCGGCAGGAACCCTGCAATGGATGCTGGGCGCGATACCTGTGCGGCGGCGGATGCCACCATGAGGTGATCCAGCGGGGACGTCCCGCATGCGACTACATCCGGGGCTGGCTTCAGTTTTGTCTTGAGGCCTACCTGCAGGTATCCCCGGATCCTGGAGGCACGCCCTCCTAGCGCGTGGCCGATCCATCCCAGGAAACCCACGGGGACAGTTCCTCCCCTGACGTCGTGGTTGTCGGGGCAGGTCCGGCAGGATCCCTTCTCGCCCTTCGATTGGCCCAGATGGGTCACACGGTGCTCCTGTTGGAGCGGGTCCCGTTCCCCCGGCGACATCTGGGAGAATCGCTGACACCGGGAGTGAAGCCTTTGCTTCGATCCTGTGGGGCGGAATCCGCCCTGGAAGCCGGGGCAGGACGAGCGGTCGGTCGCATCCAGGTCTCCTGGGGTTCCCTCAGCGGGGAACGGGAGAACCCACCGGATGGAGGCTGGGTCGTGGATCGCGCGGGGTTTGACCGGGAACTGCTGAGGCTCGCCCGGGCCGCCGGCGTTCGTGTGCTCCAACCCGCTTACATCGAATCCCGAAAATGGACTGGGAGCGGATGGGATCTCAAAATCGCGACGTCCGGGCGACGCATCGCTGCGAAGGCACGAATGCTTGTCGACGCGAGTGGACGGGCCCGGGCTCTCGGCGGACGCCGCCGGCCAGTCGCTCCCGCGACCGTGGCGCTGTACGGCTACTGGCGGGGACGTTCGTTGCCACGCGAACCCCGGATGGAAGCTGGCCGAAATTCCTGGTTCTGGGGGGTTCCGTTGCCGGATGGCAGCTACAATACGTTGGTTTTTGTCGACCAACGGGAACTTCAGATTCCCGGCAGGGGTCCCGTGGAAAGCCTCTTTGACAACCGACTTTCCGAGTCACGCCTCCTCTCGGAAGTCCGGCGCGCCGAACGTTGGGGTCCCGTCCGCGCCACGGATGCCACCCCCTACCTCGCCGACCCTCTCAGCTCCGCCCGGTGCGTCCGCATCGGCGATGCCGCCGTCGCCATCGATCCACTTTCCTCCAGCGGCGTCCAGAAGGGCATCCAATCGGCCCTCGCCGGCGCCGTCGTGGTCCATACCCTTCTGCGGAGGCCCGGCGATCGCCATCTCGCGCTTCAATTTCATCGAGAGTCGCTCGCCCGCACATCCCGGAGGCACCTGGAGTGGGCTCGCGGATTCTACGCCGCCGTGGCGACCACGAATCCGGATCCGTTCTGGTCCGCGCGCGCGGAGGGGGCCTCGACACCGGAACCAGAGATGGTGATTCCCGACGATCCCTCCACGCCACTGATGCGTTCCCCCCAGGTTTCCATCGGACTTGAACCCGTATTGGGCGAGGAGTTCGTGGAGCGCCGCGCAGCCGTTCGTCGGCCCGAATGGGACGGCCCCATCGCATTTCTCGGTGGACGTGAACTAGCGCCCGTGGTGGCGGACATTCCCCCTGTGCTGCCGGCAGGAGACGTGGCATCCTGGTGCGAATCCCGCGTCGGTCCCGGCGCAGCCCGATCCTTCGCCGCATGGCTTGTGCGGCGCGGCGTGCTGGTTCCGGTGCGACCTCGTCCAGGTCGGGATTGAACGGGAACATGCCGCACCGGAAAACCAACCTTGCCGAATGGCTGAATGCCCTGGAGATGGAGGCGTATCTCCCGCTGTTCCATGCCAACGAGGTGGATTTCGAGACGCTGCTCATTCTTTCCGAAGCCGACCTAAAGGAACTCGGACTGCCCTTTGGCCCCCGCAAACGTCTGCTGGGCGCCCTCGCGGAGCATCGGCGGAGGCAGTCACCCGCAAACGATTTCTCACCGGAACCCCGGGTGGCTGAAGGCCTCGAACGTCGCCACCTCACCGTATTGTTCTGCGACATGGTCGGGTTCACCGACCTCGCCGGCCGGGTGGACGCGGAAACGCTCCAGAACATCATCAAGACCTACGAGAACGACTGCTCGGAATGCATCGAGCGGTTCGGCGGACACATTCTCCACTGCCTCGGTGACGGCATCGTTGCCCTGTTCGGGTTCCCGGTCGCGCATGAGGACGACGCGGATCGGGCCATCCGCGCCTCGTTCCGGATCATCGACACCCTCTCCAAGGTTCCGGTGCCGGAGGTCGGCCGTCTGCGTGTTCGGGCGGGGATCGCCAGCGGACTGGTGGTGGTCTCCGCATCGGAGAACCGGGCCATCGGCGAAACCCTGAACATTGCGTCCCGGCTGCAGGGCATTGCCGACCCGGATACTGTCGTTGTCACCGAGGAGGTGCGCACCCTGGCCGGAGGGAGCTTCATTTACTCCGACCTCGGCGAAACCAGCCTGAAGGGGGTGGCCCGACCGATCCGAATTTTCCGCGTTCTGGGACACCGGAGCGTCGGCAGCCGTTTCGAGGCCGCAGCCCGACCGGGACCGGCCCCCATGGTGGGAAGGGCCGAGGAGATGAGCCGACTCCTCGAAGGTTGGGCGGAGGCCAAGGCGGGGCGAGGAAGGCTCTACCTCCTCAGCGGCGAGCCCGGGATTGGCAAAAGCAGGCTGACCGCGACCCTGCGCGAATTTGTCGAGGGCTCGGGATTCAGGGTCCTTTCCTTCCAATGCTCCCCCCACTACGGGGACAGCGCATTCTATCCGCTGTTGGAGGCCCTTGAGCGCGCCCTCGATTGGCAGCAACTGACCCATGGCAATGATCGACTGGACCGCCTGGAATCCTTCCTATCCGGGCAATATGGCCGTCCCCTGGAGGATGTCCGCATCCTGGGTACGTTGTTCTCCCTCCCGTGCCAGGATCGGTACGGAGCCCTGACGCTGACTCCCCAGCGACGACACGAGGCCACGATCCGGGCCTTCGTCAACCTGCTGGATGCGGTTTCCAAAACACAGCCGGCGCTGGCCGTGTTTGAAGACCTCCATTGGGCGGATCCCAGCACCCTGGAAGTGCTCGATCACCTGGTGATCCGCCTTCCGAAAATGGCCCTTCAGGTCGTGGCTACGGCACGCTTGGAATTCACGTTCCGATGGGAGCGATACGCCCAGGCAGCCCAACTGCCGATTGGACGTCTCCGGCCCGAGGACATCGAGTCCCTCGTGGCAGGCATCTCCGTGCGCCACATTTTTCCATCCGGATTGATGGACCAGATCGTCGCCCGGACGGACGGCGTGCCCCTCTTCGTGGAGGAACTCACCCGGGCCATCCTTGAGACGTCCGAAGGATCCGGGAACAGCTCCATTCCAAATCCGGAGGCCAACGACACAGGAATCCCCGCCACACTCCGTGACCTCCTCATGGCCAGGCTGGATCGCGTGGCGGAGGCGAAGGAGATCGCCCAGATCGGTGCGGTGCTCGGGCGGGAATTCAGCCATGAGCTGATTTCTGCGGTCGCGCCCATGAGCACGTTGGAACTCGAGACGGGGCTGGAACGACTCCTGGCCGCCGGACTCGCCTTCCGCAAAGGCACCCCGCCGGACGCCGTCTACCAGTTCAAACACGCGTTGATCCAGGATGCCGCCTACGACTCCCTGTTGAAGAGCCGGCGGAAGGAACTCCACGCAATCATCGCGGGAGTTCTCGAGGAACGGTTTCCCCGCCTTCGGGATTCAAAGCCGGAATTGCTGGCACACCACCATACGGAGGCCGGCAATTCGGCGGAGGCGGTACGGTACTGGCATCGTGCCGGAGACGTTGCCCTGCGCCGGTTCGCCCCTCGGGAGGCCGCGGCCCATCTTCGCCGGGGATTGCGTCTCGTGGAATCACTTCCCGAGGGGCCGGATCGGGACCTACGGGAGGTCGAACTGCGAACCCTTCTCGGTCCTGCGGTCGTGGCACGCCAAGGTTGGGCGGCGTCCGAGATTGGAAACCTGCTCGAACCCGCCCTCGCGCTCGCCCGGAACCTCAAACACCGGCAGAGCTACCTGCCTACCCTTCACGGACTGTGGGTGAACAGCCTGACCCTCGGCCGGTTGGCGCGGTCCCGCGATTGGGCCAATGAAATGCTGGCCACCGCCCGGGAATCCTCGGACTCCGAACTGGAAATCTGCGGACACCGCGCCGCCATGACCTCCTGCTTCTGGCTTGGGGACCTGAAATCGGCCCGTAGCCACGGGGACGTGATCCGCCAACTCTACGATCCCGCCCGCCACGGACAAATCGCCAAGCTCACCAACAGCGACCCCCTTACCGGCGATGGAATCTACCGGTCTCAATACCTTTGGATGATGGGATTCCCCGACCAGGCCCGTGCCGCCTGTGAATCCAATCATGAACATGCCCGAAGGCTGAACCATCCCTTCGACCTCGCATTCGCATTGACCCTGGGATCGCAGGTGTACGAATTCTGCGGGGAATCCTCGCGCCTGCTGGAATGCTCGGCGGAAGGTGAACGGGTTGGAAGGGAACATGGCGTTCCCGTCATGTCCGAAGTTCTCGCGGAGATCAGCAAGGGAGTGGGACTTCTCCGATCGGACCACATCCCGTCCAGCGTCCTCCAACTCCGAACGTCGGTGGAACGCCTTGTCGGGACCGGACAGCGAATCTGGGTGTCCTATATCCGGGCCTTGCTGGGGGAGGCCCTCGCCCGGGATGGGAAACCCTCAGAAGGATTGAAACTGATCGAGGAAAGCCTGGCTCAGATCGAGGCCCAGGATGAACGACCGCATTTCGCGGAGGTGCTGCGCCTCCGGGGATGGCTCCTCGAACTCCAGGGCAGGACCGAGGAAGCCGAATCGGAGTACCTCCGGTCTCTCGAATTCAGCCGGGCGCAGGGAGCCCGTTCCTGGGAACTGCGGACCGCACTCAGTCTGTCCCGACTCCTCCTGTTTCGCGGAAATCCCGCGGCGGCCCTCGAATTGCTGGAACCGGTCCATTCCTGGTTCACCGAGGGGTTCCAGACGCGGGACCTCCGGGATTCCGCGACCTTTCTAGCCCGGCTGGGATCAAGGCTCGCCCGCCGGCCCAGCGACAACGCCCCAGGCGCGTCCAGACCCGCGTCGGGAGTCGTGGACCCAGCTTTAACCGCGGAACCACGCTCCGCGAGTCCCGGGAACCAACGGGTAACCCGATAAAAAATAGGCCGCCCCGGGTCCGGGGCGGCCTGGCATCCTAATCTGGAACCGGCTTCAGCTACTTCTTCTTGCCCTTCGAGGCAGCGGCCTTGCGCTTCTCCTCAATCGCAGCCTGGGCGGCGGCGAGGCGGGCGACAGGCACGCGGTACGGCGAGCAACTGACGTAGGTCAGGCCGACCTTGTGGCAGAACTTCACGGAGTCCGGGTCGCCGCCGTGTTCGCCGCAGATGCCGAGCTTGATGCCCGGGCGGGTCGCATTGCCCTTCTCCGCAGCGATCTTGACCAACTGACCGACGCCGGTCTGGTCGATCGAGGCGAACGGATTCTTCTTCACGATCTCGTTCTCGGTGTAGGCGCCGAGGAACGAGCCGGAGTCGTCACGCGACATGCCGAGGCAGGTCTGCGTGAGGTCGTTGGTGCCGAAGCTGAAGAACTCGGCGGTCTGGGCGATCTCGTCGGCCGTCAGCGCACCGCGCGGGATTTCGATCATCGTGCCCACGGAGTAGGCCACCTTGACCTTCTTTTCCTTCTGAACCTGTGCGGCCACCTCGTGGACAATCGCCACCTGGAGGTCGAGCTCCTTCTTGAAGCCGACCAGCGGAATCATGATCTCGGGCTTCGCCTTGAAGCCCTTCTTGGTCGCGTCGGCGGCCGCCTCAAGCACGGCGCGGGCCTGCATGCGGGTGATCTCCGGATACTTGATCCCAAGGCGGCAGCCGCGGAATCCGAGCATCGGATTGAACTCATGCAACTCGTGCACGCGCGCCATGATCTTCTCGACCGGGATGTGCAGCTTCCGGGCGAGATCCATCTGCTGCTCCTTGCTGTGCGGCAGGAACTCATGCAGCGGGGGATCGAGGAACCGGATGGTCGCCGGGAATCCCTTCAGGGCCTTGAAGATTCCGAAGAAGTCCTCGCGCTGATAGGGCAGGAGCTTCGCCAGGGCGGCCTCGCGGGCTTCAAGCGTGTCGGCGAGGATCATCTCGCGCATGGCATCGATGCGGTCGCCCTCGAAGAACATGTGCTCGGTGCGGGTGAGTCCGATGCCCTCGGCGCCGAACGCAATCGCCTGCGCGGTCTGCTCCGGCGTGTCGGCGTTGGTGCGGACGGACAGGCGAGTGGCCTTCTTGCACCACTCCATCAGCTTCACGTAGTTCTTGTACTTCTCAGTCTTCTGCGCGGCCTTGTCGCCGTTCAGCAGTCCCGAGATGATTTCCGACGGAGCCGTCTTGATCTGGCCCGCGTACACGAGGCCGGACGTACCGTCGATGGAGAGGAAGTCCCCTTCGGCGAAGGCCTGCCCATCGATGGTGGCCGTCTTGGCGTCGTAGTCGATCGAAACGCCCGCAGCGCCGCAGACGCAGACTTTGCCCATCTGACGGGCCACCAGCGCCGCATGCGACGAGACGCCGCCGCGCGCAGTGAGGATGCCCTCGGCCGCGATCATGCCGCGCAGGTCCTCGGGCGAGGTTTCCACGCGGACCAGGAGAACCTTCTCGCCTTTCTCCGCGGCCTGAACAGCACGGTCGGCGTTGAAGTAGATCTTGCCGGTGGCGGCACCGGGGCCGGCCGGGAGACCAGTGGCGATAACCTTGGCCTTCTTCACCTCGGCGAGGTCGAAGATCGGAGCCAGCAACTGCTCGAGCTGGTCGGCCGGATTCCGCAGCACGGCGGTTTCCCAGTCGATGAGCTTCTCGTTCACCATGTCGGCGGCGAACTTCAACGCGGCGGCGGCAGTGCGCTTGCCGTTGCGCGTCTGGAGCATGAACAGCTTGCCGTCCTGGATCGTGAACTCCACGTCCTGCACGTCCTTGAAGTGCTTCTCCAGGGTCGCCCGAACTTTGAGCAGTTCGGCATAGCTCTTGGGCATGACGTCCTTGAGCTTGAGCACGGGCTCGGGGGTACGGACGCCGGCCACGACGTCCTCGCCCTGGGCGTTCACCAGGAATTCACCGTAGAATTCGTTGGTGCCGTTGGCGGGATTGCGGGTGAAGGCCACGCCGGACCCGGAGGTCTCGCCCGTGTTGCCGAACACCATCGCCTGCACGTTGACCGCCGTGCCCCACTCCGAGGGAATGTTGTACTTGCGGCGGTACACGATCGCGCGGTCGTTCATCCAGGAACCGAACACGGCGCCGGCGGCACCGCGCAGCTGATCCCAGGGGCTGTTCGGGAAGACCTTCCCGGTGCGCTCCTTGACCAGGGCCTTGAACCGCTTCACGAGCTCCTGCTGGTCCTCGGCGGTCAGCTTGGAGTCCTCGATGTCCCCGTGGTACTTCTCGTGCTTGTACCCCTCGATGACGGTTTCGAAGGGCTCATGATCCTCACCCTCGCGCTTTTGCACGCCGAGGACGACATCGCCGTACATCTGGATGAAGCGGCGGTAGCAATCCCACGCGAAGCGCTCATTGCCCGTCGCCTTGACCAGGGCCAGGACGGTGTCGTCGTTGAGGCCGAGGTTCAGAATCGTGTCCATCATTCCCGGCATCGAATCCCGGGCGCCGGAGCGGACCGCGACCAGCAGCGGCATTCCGGAGGTGGCACCGAACTTGGTGCCCATGATTTTCTCCATGTTGGCGACGCCGGCTTCCATCTGACCCTGCAGCTCCTTGGGATACGTCCGCTTGTGGGCGTAGTAGTACGTGCAGACTTCGGTCGTAATCGTGAACCCTGGAGGCACCGGGAGGCCGATGCGGGTCATTTCGGCAAGATTGGCACCCTTGCCGCCGAGAAGGGCCTTCATGGACCCGTCGCCGTCGGCTTTCTTGTTTCCCCAAGTGTAAACGTATTTCGGAGCTTTTGGCATGTGTATGGACGTGTTGCTAGATGCGTGTTGCGTCGTCGGGCGGGAAGGCCGCCAAAAAACGGAGCCGGGACGCTACCAAGGTCCGGCGAAGCGTCAATCGGGAGAAAAAGGGGGATTGGGAGTTTGGGATTTCGTCATGGGTCATTCGTCCATGGTCGGTGGTCGGGAAGAGGCCCAGGCAATTCACGGGCCGACGACTGACGACTGACGACTGACGACTGACGACTGACGACTGACGACTGACGACTGACGACTGACGACTGACGACTGACGACTGACCAATGACCAATGACCCGGCCCCAATGACCTCCCCCTAAATGCCCTTGTCCCTCCCGCCGGCTGTCCGCACCCTCCGTTCCGAGCATGGCGGCTGAAACCCTCATCGTCGTACCGACCTACAACGAGCGGGAGAACCTGCCCCAGCTCGTTCGCCGCCTAATGGCGCAGCCGGTCGAACTCGACCTGCTGGTGGTCGACGACAATTCCCCCGATGGAACGGGACAACTCGCCGACGAACTCGCGGCAGCGCACCCCCAGGTCCACGTCCTGCACCGGACGCACAAGGATGGGCTCGGACGCGCCTACCTGGCCGGTTTCGAATGGGCACTGGCCCGCAAATACGAGTTCATTTTCGAGATGGATGCGGATTTCTCCCACAATCCCTCCGACATCCCCCGCTTCCTGGAAACCGCCCGGAAGGAGAATGCCGACCTCGTGCTGGGATCCCGGTATCGCGACGGAATCCGGGTGATCAATTGGCCGCTCAATCGCCTTCTGCTCAGCATCACCGCCGCGAAGTACGTCCAATGGATCACCGGCATGCCGGTCACGGATCCCACGGGCGGCTTCAAATGCTTCCGAAGGAAAACCCTGCTGGCCATCTCCCCTGAAACCGTCCGCTCCAACGGATACAGCTTTCAAATCGAACTCACCCACCGGGTCTGGCGCCGGGGCATGAAGGTCAGCGAAGTGCCCATCATCTTCACCGACCGCTTCCAGGGCACCTCGAAGATTTCCCGCGAAATCGTCCGGGAGGCGCTCTGGATGGTCTGGAAACTCTGGTTGGAGAACGGCCTCCGTCGGCATCCGGCACCGCAGCCCCATTAGCGAATTTGCGCCCAGTTGGTGATGCCGATGACGGGGAGTGCGAACTCGAACGCCGCATCGCCGCCAGTGTCGGCCTTCAGAAATACGTCGTAGATGCGCTTCCGCTCGCCCGGCGTCGCAACGCTTCCGGGCTGCCGTCGCCAGAGACCGAGGTTCAAGCCGCCCTCCTGCGAATGGTCCACATGGCGATGGAGGATGAAGGCATCGATTTCCGGAAGTGCCGAAACCTTCTTCCAAGCGTAACAGTATGCCGCGGCCTGGACCGTCTCGCCATCCGGCCCTTCAGGCGTATGGAACCCCTGCTCGCTCAGGATGACCCGCCGCACCTTTCCTTCAAAACGCAGTTCCGGTTGCTGGAGATAGGCGATCAATTGGTCGAGGTTCCGGAAGGTGATTCGGGCCGTGTTCCGCCAGTCGGGTGTCGCGGAGGCATCATTCCAGGTCCTCGGATTGAAGAGATTTTCCGGATACGGATGGAACGCCACGTTCCAATCGAAATCGCCCCCTTCCCGAGCCCGCCGTGCAAAATAGTCGAGAAAAGCCCTTCCCGGAAAGGCCTGGCGATCGTCGCCCCCGGGATATCGGAGGTTCCAATGATGCTCGAGGGAGACGAAGACCCGGCCATTCCGGGAGTGTTCCCTCACCGCCTCGTGCACGATGCGCACCGCCCGGAGATAATCGTCTGCAAACTCCTGCATGCCGACCCGCCCCATGTTCGACCAGAACCAGTGGGAATTGACCTCGTTGCCAACAATCCAGTTCCAAACCCTCCCCTGGGACGAATCCGGTCTCGACCAACGATCGGCCAGAAACCCCACCGCTGCGTGGAGCCAGTTGCTTGCCTCGAGTGTCGAGGTGTTGAAGGCGGACAGTCCGTTGGGACATCCCGCGTCGTATCCCGGATGCTGGAGTACGCGTCGCACCTCCGGATCCCCGCTGACATAGTTCAAGAGGATCAGGGACACGATCACCCCACGGTCCGACATCGGACGGATCTGCTGATCGAGAGCCGCGAGATACTCCCGACGAAAGCGGTAGGTCTTCCCCGCGAATTCCCACGCCGGATTGTTGGTATCCCCCCGGGGATCCATCAATTGGGCGAGATTGAAGTTGAACGCAGCATGCTTCACCCCGAGGGCGAGGGCATCGTCCACCATCTGGACCTGCAGCCCCTTTTTTGAGGCCACCGACGGATACGGCTCGTCGTTGGGGGTAGCATTGCCCCTCGCCACGAAGGCAACGAGGACCGACGCGAGGAACCAAATTCGACGCGCGGAGATCTGGAGTGCACCCATGCGCGGATCGGACGCTCCTGGAGCAGAATCCCTTCGACCGTCCTAATCTCAGTTGAAGTTTGCCCGACACGGCAACGTCGGGCATGGTTCACAACCGTTCCGTCGGCGCGGGGCTCACCCAGAGTCTGCGGCCACCGGATCTCCCCATCTCTCATTTCATGGAACTGAAGTCCCTCATCGTCCCGGTGCGGTCCACCGTACCGGCCCTCACACTCGCGTCCCTCTCCCTGGTCTGGAATGCTGACGCCGCCCCTGTTTCGGTCGGAAACGCCTCCTTCGAGCTTCCGTCCACCACCTTCGTGAATCCGCAGATTGACCTATGGAACAAGACCCCGCAGCCGGATTGGTTTCAGTCGCAGAACGGGGTGACCTGGGAACAAATGAGCGGCGTCTTCGCCAACACCGCTCCCGGAAGTCCGAGCCATATCGTCAACATCGATGGCAACCAGGCCGCCTACATCATTTCCCTGCCGCAGGCGGGAATCACCCAGGTGGTCTCCGGAAAATACGAAGCCGGACTCCAGTACTCGGTCTCGGTCGGCGTGATCGCCGGCGGCAACATCACCGAGGGAACCAGCCTGCTCGTGGGACTGTTTTACGTGGATGATGCCGGGGTTCCCGTCACCGTGGCCGGCAAGACCGTGACCTACACCGCGGCCGGATTTCCCAACTCGATCGAATTCCAGGATCAAAAGGCGGTTTCCTCGGTCCTGAAATCCGGGGACGCCGCCGTGGGCCGCAACATCGGCATTCAGATCGTGGGAACCGGTGGCGACGGCGCAGGCTACTGGGACGTCGACAACGTCCGCGTTTCGGCGAACACGGTCCCCGAGCCTGGCACCTGGGCCCTGTTCACCCTCGGTCTCGCCGGCCTCCTGACCGTCGGCAGGCGTTCCGTTGTCCGCCGCTGATGCGCTCCCTCAGTCGTCGTCCAAACTGTGGGCACACCGCCCTGCGGTGTGTCCGCGGTTTGCTTGCCGTCCTGGGCTCGGGACTTGCCGCGGGCACGGTGTCCCTGCCTGTCCCCAACGCGTCCTTTGAGCGACCGGCAACCCCGTTTGTGGATATCCGGATCGAGTCATGGATCAAGACGCCCAAGCCCGCGGACTACGACGAATCGAGCGGACAGCTCTGGGACCAGTTAAATGGTGTCTTCAAGAACACCAATCCGGGGAAGGCGGACCACATCGACAACATCGACGGCACCCAGGCCGCCTACCTGTTCGCAGTGCCCGACACCGGCCTTTACCTCGAGGGGACCGAGGTTGGCGGAGCCTTCCCGGTCCGGTTCTCTGTTGGGGACGCCTTCACGCTGACCGTCGGGGTCATTGGCGGAGGAGGAAACATGGCGGAGGGCGCCGGGCTTCGGGTGGAGCTTTACGCGCTGGGAGAAGCCGGAGTCCGAATCCCGGTTCGTTCCACGACGGTGCTCTTTTCCAGGGACCAATTCCCCAGCACCACGCATTTTGTGGATGTCTCCGTCTCCACGCCCGAGGTCACCGCCGCGGACGCCTGGGCCGGTCGTCTCGTGGGAATTGGGATCTACTCCACGGTGACGCAGGGATCCGAACTGGCCGGGGGCTACTGGGACCTGGACAACGTTCGGCTCACCGCTTCCCGACCGGACTCCTTTTCCCTGAACTACGCCATGATGGAGGGGAAGCTGCAGGTCGTTTGGCCCGGATCTGAAGGAGCCCGGTATCAGGTGCAGACGTCGTTGGACCTGGGCTCCTGGAAGGACCTGGGTTCTCCCTTAAACGGAACCGGTCAAAACTTGGGCGTGGAACTTCCCATAAGCGACGCTCCGGCTATTTTCGTGCGGGTGGTAACTGCACCGGGCCTCTAGCTTTTCGATACCCGCGGTTCGCCTCCCGCCATGGCAATCTCTCCAGAAATCCGGCGGCGTCCAGGATTCACACTGGTCGAATTGCTGGTGGTGATGGCGATCATTGCGCTCCTGGCGGCCCTGATCATCCCGTGTCTCGCGACCGCCGCCAGCGCCGGACGGCGGGCCGCATGCCTCAACAACCTCCGCCAAATCGGCATTGCCATTCAGTCGTACAGCGCCGAATTCGATGGGCGAATTCCCTACGGTCCAACAGCACCCCCCTTCACCAGTCCCTCCAGCTTCTATCCCTCCACCGGCGCTCCCACGAGCCTGCTGTCGCTGCAAAACGGAAAGCCCGTGGGCTTGGGTCTGCTCCTCGCAAGTCACCTGGCAAGCCAACCCCGGGTCCTCTTTTGTCCGGGTGCGGATCAGCCGCTGGATGCCGGGACGGAACTCTCCCGGGTCGGCGTGTCCCAATCCCAGGGAAGCTACTATTATCGGCATGGGAGCAACCCCCGTCTCTTCGATTCCTCGGCCAATCCCCCGCCCCAACCGACGCGACTCGAGGACCCCGGATTGAACCGTCTCGGTCAACCGCTTCGTGCCCTGGCCCTCGACACCCAATTTCTCAGTCCGCCGGACCTGATCACCTTCAACGTCCGTCCCCGGACCCACCACCGCCAATCGGTGGTCAATGTCCTGTTCACCGACGGCCATGCCGTTTCGCGACCGAATCGCGATGCGCGGTACACTGTTGACCTCCGGGATTACGGAGACATCCGCGAAGCCTTCGACCGGATCCTCGGCGTGCTGGAGCGCGCCGATTCGCAGCCGTAGGCGCCAGAGCAACGCCTCCCGCTGCTCAGTCCAGCGCCTCCTTGATCCGGACCAGGGTCTTGAGGAGCGAACGCATCTCCCCGAGCGGCACCATGTTCGGTCCGTCGCTCAATGCCTGATCCGGGGACGGATGGGTTTCAACGAAGAGTCCGTTGCCCCCCGCCGCAACCGCGCACCGGGCCAGCACCGGGGCGAACTCACGCTGACCGCCGGAGCGATCCCCGGCCCCGCCGGGCAATTGAACGGAATGCGTGGCATCAAAGACCACCGGGTAACCCAATTTCGAAAGAATGGGCACGGACCGCATGTCGCTCACCAGGTTGTTATACCCGAAAGTCGTGCCCCGTTCCGTCAGCAGGAGTTTTGCCTTCCCCCCAGGGGCTGCTTCCGTGGCCTTGGCGACCACATTGGACATGTCGCCAGGGGCCAGAAACTGCCCCTTCTTGATGTTGACGATCCGTCCTGTCGATACCGCGGCGTGGATCAGGTCGGTTTGCCGGCACAGGAACGCGGGGATTTGCAGCACGTCGCACACGGCGGCCGCCGCCAGCGCCTCCTCCACGGAATGAACATCCGTCAGCACCGGGACCCCCAGCCGTTCCCGGATTGCGGCCAAACGCGCCAGACCCTCCTGCAGGCCGGGACCCCGGAACGATTTACCCGAGGAACGGTTCGCCTTGTCGTAGCTAGCCTTGAAGACATACAGGAGCCCGAGATCGGAACAAACTCGGCGCAGGTGGCCGCCAATGCGCAGGCAAACCTCATCGCTTTCCAGCACACAGGGACCCGAGATCAGGAACAGGCGGCGGCGGTCCCGGAGGAGTTTCCATAGGGATGGGGAGCGATCGATCACGACTCAAGTCTGCCTCCCGGGACCGGATACGGCCAACCCGAAAGCCGGTTCGCAACCGCCTTCGACCGGGAATCCCACCCCACCCCCAGTTTCCGTCGGCCCGCCCCCAATTCAACTTAGACCCTTGGCGAAGAAGCCAACTTTGAAGATGCTCGCCGTCGGTGATCGAAACCGCCACCGAACTCAAGGAATTCGCCGACCGCGTGCAGGCTGCACCGTGGGTTGCGGTCGACACCGAGGCGGACAGTCTCCACGCGTATCCGGAGAAGCTCTGCCTGATCCAGGTCGCCATCCCCGGCGAAGAGCGATTGGTGGATCCCCTTGCCGACGTCCACCTCGAACCCCTCTGGGAGGCGTTCGACCGGCATGAAATCATCTTCCACGCCGCCGACTACGACCTTCACCTGATGTTCACCGGACATCACTTCCGGCCCACCTCGATCTTTGACACGATGTGGGCCGCCCGGTTGCTCGGGGAGCCCAAATTCGGGCTCAACGACGTGCTGTCGAAGTATCTGGGCCTGACCCTTGAAAAAGGCTCCCAGAAAGCCAATTGGGGACGCCGACCACTGACCGAGAAGATGACGACGTACGCACTGAACGACGTGCGACATCTGCATCCGCTCGTGGAAAATCTCCGCGCACGACTGGTTGAACTGGGTCGCCTCGACTGGCACCGCCAGATCTGTCAGCGGATCATTGACATTGCCGCCCATCCGGATTCCGCAGATCCCGATCAAGTCTGGCGAATCAAAGGGCACGACAAACTCAGTGAATCCGGTCTCGCGGTTCTGCGGGCGCTCTGGCACTGGCGCGAACGCGACGCCCTCCGAACGGGCCGCCCTCCTTTCTTCATCCTCAAGCACGAGGCGCTCAGCGAAATTGCGGAGCAGGCATCCCTCGGCGGCCCGCGGGCCGTCCGACTGCCCCCCTACCTCACTCCCAAACGGCGGCAGGGGGTGCTGGAAGCAGTTCGGGAAGGGCTCGCCGTGCCGGCAGATGAGCGTCCACGCCACCATCGTGTCTCCACCCGGCGCATGACCCGACGGGAACTGGACCATTCCGACCAACTCAAGGAACTGCGCGACAAGCGGGCCAAGGATCTGGGAATTGATCCCACCATCATTGCGGCCAAGGGCACCCTGTTGGGACTCGCCCGGGTGGACTCCGGGGAATGGGACCGACTTCTTCCCTGGCAGCGAGAGATTCTGGAACCGGGTCGGATCCAGCAATAATCCCGCCCGGAGACGCGGCACGGCCTGTTGCCCTCGCGACGCCGACGGGGCATCCTAGGGAATGAGATTCCCGGGCTGGACAATCGCCGGCGTGCTGCTTCCCACAGTTGCGTTCGGGCAGGGCAGCCTGATCCCGACCGCGGGAGTCACCACAGGCGACACCTACGGGACCGTCCAGAAATCCATCGTCTCGGTGACCGGCGAATCCTTCACCCGCGCCACCCGGGTTCGCACGCTGGGATCGCCGGCAAATCCCTATGATGTCGGACTGACTCTCCGCACAACCGGCCCCGTCGCCCGACAGGATGTGGTGAGCGGGGAAGTCTGGATCCGGCGCATCGCGCCCCTCGACGGAGATGCCTTCGTCACCTTCAACTTCGAAAAGGCGGCTCCCAACTATGACAAGTCCCACTCGGTGACGCTTGTCAGCGGTTCCACGAACTGGACCCGGTTTCGCTTTGCATTCCAGGCGGTGGACACCTACGCGGCCGGGTCGGCGCAGGTCTCCTTCCACCTCGGATTTCCCGCACAAACCCTCGAACTCGGCGGACTCATTGTCACGAACCACGCGCGAACGCGTTTGCTATCGGAATTCCCCAATGACCTGACGTATGCGGGCAGGGAGCCGGACGCCCCCTGGCGAACAGCGGCAGCCGATCGGATCGCCGCCCATCGACAGGCCGTTCTGTCCGTATCCGTGAGAGACGACGCTGGACACCCGGTCCCCGGAGCGAGCGTGGAAATGATCCAATTGCGCCATGCGTTTGGGTTCGGCACCGCCGTGGATGGAGCCCGTCTCTTGGGCCAGACCGGAACCGCAGCCGATCGGGCCCGGTACCAGTACTATCTCACCAACTGGTTCAACAAATACGTCCTCGAAAACGACCTCAAGTGGCCCAACTGGGAGCGTTTGAGTCCCAACGGGGCAAGAACCGCCACCAACGCATTGATGTGGTTTAAGGAACGCAATCTCCCCGTGCGCGGACACAACCTCATCTGGCCCGGAACCAGTGCCAATTTCTACGTCCCGCCGGACGTCCCGTCTCTCCTTTCAAATCCAGACGCCCTGCGGTCCCGAATTCAGGGACACTTTGAGGATATCCTCGGGCGGACACGGGGACTGTGTGCGGAATGGGATGTCATCAACGAGGCATTGCACGTGACGGATCTGGAGGCGGTGCTCGGTCGGCAGGCGCTTGCCGGTTGGTTTCAGGCCGCACGTGCACTGGATCCAAAGCCCGCACTTTATTTCAACGAGTACGAGAACCTGGAAAGTCCGACCCGGAGCGGAACCCAGCGGCTGCTGGAACTCTTGAGAGACCTGAAGACACGCGGCGCCGTCGTGGACGGGGTCGGTCTTCAGTCCCATTTCGGCGGATTCCTGACCCCACCTCAGGAAGTATACGACCGCATCTCGCTACTGGTAGCTCCCTCGGGCGATCCCCCCTCACCGGTCAACACCGCCCAGATCACCGAATTCGATGTCAATGTGAAGGACGAACAGGTCCAGGCCGACTACCTCCGGGATTTCGTCACCATTGCGTTCAGCCATCCCCAGGTGAATGCCGTCATGCTGTGGGGATTCTGGGCCGGCGCCCATTGGATCCCCGACGCGGCGCTGCTTCGCCAAAACTGGCAGCCCAAGCCCAATGGCCTTCAATGGAGCAACCTGGTTTACCGGGAATGGTGGACGCACACCAATCTGCTCTCCGATGCACAGGGCATCGCCTCCGCACGGGCCTTCAAGGGCGATTACCGCATCCGGGTTACCTCCGACGGTCAAACGCAGGAACAAACCCTTTCCCTGTCGACAGACACCCCGACGACCATCCGCGTGCCCGAGGTTTCCCCGGCATTGCAGGTCGAACCCGACGCGAGCGGACTGAGGCTGTCCTGGCCCGGCGACACGACAGGATTTCGCATCGAGACCGCGCACAATCTCCTGCCGGCGGACTGGGCTCCAGCCGAAGCCGAGCCGTCGCTGGAGAACGGGCGGTGGAAGCAGATCCTCCCCCCGCCCGAAAGCACCCTATTCGTTCGCCTGCGCCGATGAGTCCGCGTCAGCGGAACATCGCGTGGTTCCGATCGCCCCGGGAGAGCAGGAAGGCCATCAGGTCCAGAATTTCATCCTGTTGGAGCGTATTGAGCAAACCTTCCGGCATCGGAGAGATCTTCGACGGCTCGATGGACTTCACGTCCTTTCGCTTCACGTTCGCGAAGGCGTTGGGATCCGTCATGTCGGTGGCGATCATCAGATCGTCATTGTTCAGGTTCGCCACGCGGCCGATGACGACGTCCCCGTCGTTCTTGGTGACCACAATGGCGGCGTATTGATCGCTGATCTCCTTGTTAGGATCCACCACCGACTCCAGGAGGTCTCTCGGACTGAACCGCGCACCGACTCCGGTCAAATCGGGGCCCACCGCGCCACCCTCCGTATCGAACCGGTGGCAGTTGTAGCAACCCACGGCTCCGAACAGTTCCCGTCCCCGGTTGTAATTGCGTTTCTTGAGCCCGCCCTGGACCACGGGTGCGAGGTCCTGGACCGTCCATTCCTTCACGACAGTGCGTCCCGACAGCAGGTTTTGAAGGGCCGTCTTCTTCTCGGGTTTCGCTTCCAGCACGGCTTTGAGACTTTCCTTTTCGGAGTCGGACAGGGTGGCCACAGCATCGGCCTTCATGTCCCGAAGAAAGCCGCTGAGGCTGGCGCCGCCCCGGAAATTCGCCGCCTTGAGGTACCACTCAAAGTACGCGCGACGCAGCTCCGGGGTCCACCCGGTGCGGAGCACGCGCAGATCCCTTGCATACGCCATCTGCTCTTCCTGGCTCGGGGCTCGTTGAAGCGCGGCGACCAGGGTGGAAGCCGCATTGGGGGCCTCAAGATACACCAGCATCTGCGAGAGCTGGATGTTCAGTGCGATCGCCGTGGACGGAAACAGTGGTGCAAACTTCGCGATCAAGCGTTGACGGGTCGCTTCATCGGGCTTGCCCAGCCGGATAAAGGCCAGCCCGTATGCCCGGAGCACGCCGAGCTTTTGAGCCTCGGTGAGCGACTTCCAGTTCAGGCGATCCAGTGAGGCGATCACCCTTCCCTGAAGCGTGGGATCCGGCGCCGGATCTTCCGGCTTGCGATGGAAGGGATCCCGGGAGCTGACCCGGACCAGGGCAATCAGGGCGTTGATCGATGCATCCGGCCGCGTTTCGGTGAGCGCGCGCTCACGCCATTCGGCCACCGGCTGCCATTCCAGGGCGATTCTTGCCGCGGAACGGAGATAGCGGTCCGAATCGTTCAAATACGGCCACACCGTCTTCACCGCCGAAGGGTCGGCATGTCCGTGAAAGGCCTCGAGCGAACGCCGCGTCTTCCGGGCGGACGCCCCGCCCGAAGGAGCAGCAGCCGGCGCCGTGGATTCCTTGCCCACATAGGTGACCCGATAGAGTCCGGACTGGGTCTTCCTGCCACCGATGGCCACGTAGAGAGCACCATCCTTCGGGTTGACGACCAGATCCGTCAGCGGAAACGGCTGACCGGTGATGAATTCCTCGGTAGTACCGCGGTATCCAGCGCCGTCAGGTTGGACGTGGACCGCGTACAGCTTCCCGTAACTCCAGTCGGACGCAAAAAAGGCATTCTGATACTTGGCGGGGAACTTCGCGCCATAGCCAAACGTAACCCCGGTGGGAGAACCCGGCCCCACGTCCACGACCGGAGGGAGTGTGTCCGGAAAATAGGGCGGCCATTTGCCAGCTCCGGAGCGCCAACCGAAATCCGCTCCGCTGGCGACGAAGCAGATCCGTGTCGGACGGTACCAGGGCGTGTTGATGTCCCATTCCATGTCGGCGTCGTAGGTGAACAGGTCACCGTCTCGATTGAAGGCCGCGTCGTACTCATTGCGGAACCCGACGGTCTGCAACTCCCAGCTCCGGCCTTCGGGATCGGTTTTGGCCACCCAACCACCGGGCCCGAGCACTCCCTTCATGAAGCCATTGCCGTCCCAAAGACGCGGGAGCAGCTGATCCTCGCTCCAATCATAGGGAACCTTGGAGCCGCCAAACGACGTCAGCTTCGTCTGGTTGCCAATGATGAGATGAATCCCCTTGCCGTCCGGCGAAGGAACAATGGCGTGGGGTCCGTGTTCACCGCCGCCCTCCAATTTTCTCAGCAGCGTGACCTCGTCGAACCGATCATCCCCATTGGTGTCCCGAACCCGGTAGAGTCCACGCCCCTGAAAGGCGTCGTTGGCCACCATGACGTACAGGCTGTCGAAGGCGTAGAGGAGCCCCTGGGCCTGGCCAATGGGGATCTCCAGCTTCTCGACCTTTAATCCGTCACTCGTGCCCAGCGGCGGCGGTGTCAGCCGATACAGCGGCCCATACTGGTCGGAAACAATCAGGCGCCCCTTGGGATCCGTGCACATGGCCACCCAGGAACCCTGCTGTTCCTTGGGAACCGTATAGAGCAGCTCCACCTTGAAATCCTTGGCCACTTTCAACGAACCGACCGGGGTCGCCTGAGCCGCCGAGGTGGACTCAGCGCCTCGAAGCGCCACGCCCGTCAAAGCCGCCAGGATCGCCGCTCCCCGCGCCAAAACACGGGAAGCCCTCAAAAAGCGAAAGGGATGCATCGCGACCAGAGTGAACAAAGCGGTCGCGAGGCTCAAGCGTCCGCCATCGTCGCGGCGGATTCATTCCTCGCGATGCCCTTCCGCAGCTGCGATCCACATGAGCCGAGGCCCGGGAAATTCCCGGACGGACACCCGCGCGATTGCCTTTCCCCCCATCCTTGTCAGCGTAGTCCCTCATGCTCCGTCCCCTGGCCTGTCTCCTGTGGATCCTTTGCCTGAGCCCGGTCCTTGCCGCCGAAAACGTTGTCCCGCTGTTCAACGGCACCAATCTCGACGGCTGGATCAATGTCAATTGCGCTCCTGGAACCTGGACCGCAACGCAGGGAATGATCCATTGCACAGGTGCTCCCATCGGCGAACTGCGCACCACGCGCATGTATCAAAACTTCGTCCTTGAGCTCGAATGGCGGCACCTCAAGCCCAAGGGTAATTCCGGGGTATTCGTCTGGGCGGACGCCCTGACAGCGCGCGGACAGCCTTTCATCCGCGGTCTTGAGGTTCAGGTCCTCGACGGCCAGGAAGGCGATTGGTTCACGTCGGACGGCGACATTTTCCCCATTCATGGAGCCCGGATGACACCGCTGAACGGGCGCGGCGGCGATCGCGCCTTTCCCACCGAGAAACGAATGAGACCTTCTCCGGAATGGAACCACTACCGGATCGAATGCGTCGACGGTGCCATCTCCCTCGCAGTGAACGGCAAGATCGTCACCCGGGGTACCAACGCCTCTCCGCGCAAGGGGTACATTTGCCTTGAATCCGAAGGATCCCCAGCCGACTTCCGCAATCTCCGGATCCAGGAACTGCCGGCCACAATCGCCCTCGACCCGTCCCACATTGCGCGGCCCGACGAGGGTTTCCGCCCCTTGTACAATGGTCTCGACCTCACGGGATGGCATGGCGCCCCGGATGCCCTGAAGCACTGGAAAGCGGAGGATTGGACCCTGACCCACGACGGTGCCCATGGGGAAGGCGACCCGCATCTCTGGAGCGACGAGGAATTCGGGGACTTCATCCTGGTCGCCGACTGGCGATGGACGGCGAAGCCAGTGGACGGTGAACTCCCCGTCATTCTTCCCAACGGAACCCGGGCGCTTAATGCAGACGGTTCCCCCAAGACCCTCAAGGTTCCCGACGCCGGAGACAGCGGGATCTACCTTCGCGGAAGCGACCGAAGCCAAGTGAACATCTGGTGCTGGCCGGTGGGATCGGGCGAGGTTTATGACTACCGAGAAGACTCCAATCTCCCCACGGAGGTCCGGGCCGCCGTCACGCCGAAGCTCAAGGCGGATCGCCCCATCGGCGAGTGGAACCGGTTCATCATCACCCTCCGGGGCGACCGACTGACCGTCGTGCTCAATGATCAGGTGGTAATTGAAAACGCCCGCCTTCCCGGAATTCCCGCCCGCGGCCCCATCGCCCTCCAACACCACGGAGCCCCCATCCAGTTTGCCAACCTCTTTGTTCACCGGCTGGATTGATCCACACACCACCCGGCCCGGATATCCAGGCACCGATTCTCCATGAACCTTCCCTACTATCAGGTGGACGCGTTCACCCAGCGCCTGTTCTCCGGAAACCCGGCGGGGGTTTGTCCGTTGGATGCCTGGTTGTCCGATTCCGTCCTCCAGTCCATTGCCATGGAGAACGGACTTTCCGAGACGGCGTTCTATGTCCGGAGCGGGTCTCGTTTTCACCTGCGATGGTTTACCCCCACCGTCGAGGTCGACCTTTGCGGCCACGCGACCCTGGCCGCAGCCCATGTTTTGTTCCGTCATGGAGGTCATCCTGGAACCCGCATCGAATTTGAAACCCGTTCAGGAGTACTCACGGTGGAACTCGAAGAGAGCCACCTGATGCTCGATTTCCCTGCGCGGCCAGGCACTGCCTGTCCCCCGCCCCCGGAATTGGTTCGGGGCCTGGGCGTCCCTCTCGTGGCCGCCTTCAAATCCCGCGACTACCTGGCGATCCTGGAATCCGAGGAGGCCGTGAGAAACCTGCAACCCAACCAGGAAATCCTGGGACAACTGGACTGCCTTGGCGTCATCGCAACAGCCCCGGGAACCACCTATGACTTCGTCTCCCGATTCTTCGCCCCACGGGCCGGGGTTCCCGAAGATCCCGTGACCGGATCAGCCCATTGCACGCTGATACCCTACTGGGCCGACCGATTGCGGCGCGACCGACTGCGGGCGCGCCAAATTTCCAAAAGGGGCGGCGAATTACTCTGCGAGCATCGGGGCCCTCGCGTCCGGATCGGAGGCCAGGCGGTCACCTACTTCACCGGAACGCTTTGTCTTCCCTAAGTTGCGATCGCGGCTCCTTTCGCAGGAGGGATTCTACTTTCCGGCCCACTCCAGAGCATCCATGACCAGGCCAGGAGTGAGTTGCTCGGGAAGAACCCGGGGAGGCACGTCGGGATTCCGGGAATAGACCAGCACCAGGGGGACACCGGCGCGTTTCCACCGTTTGAGCTCCATGGCGATCGCAGGATCCTCGCGCGTGTAATCCCCCCGAAGGGCGACAAATCCCAGGGCCTTCATCCGCTCCCGAACCGTGGGAACCTCAATCGCGAGGGCCTTGTTCACCTTGCAGGTCAGGCACCACTTGGCGGTGAAATCGACCAGCACTGGCTTGCCGTCCGCCACCGCGCGGTCCACCGCAGCCGGGGACCAAGGTTCCCAGTTGATCGAGGTCCGATTCTTGTTGGCCGACGCAGCGGCCACGGTTGCAGGCGTGGGCGAGCGCCAGTTCAACTGCTCGTCAAGTTTCAGCTGTCCCTTCAGGACAAATCCGAAACCTCCTGCCACCGCGGCAATAATCCCCACCCAGGCGACTATCCGATTACCCTGCCCCATCTGGATCTGGCGCCCGTACAACCATGCAGCCAGCGCGACGCAGAGCAGGAACATGCCCAGCCAGAAGACGCCGTCCTGACCAAAATGATCCGGAGCCAGGGACAACAGCCACAGGACGGTCGCCAGCATCGGAAATCCCATGATCATCTTGAAGGTGATCATCCAATTCCCGGGCTTCGGCAGGTACTTCAGCCAACCCGGCTGGACGGATAACAGCAGATACGGCAGCGCCAGCCCGAGTCCCGCCGTCAGAAACAGGAGCATCAGGATCGCCGGGGGCTGTCCAAAGGCGAATCCCAACGCGGCGCCGAGAAAGGGGGCGGAACAGGGGGTGGCAAGGACGGTCGTGAATACGCCGTTGAAAAACGCGCCACCCTTGCCGCCCCGGGACGCCAACTCACTCGCCGCTCCGACAGCCCCGGACGAAAGCGTCACCTCGAACACTCCAAACAAATTCAGCGCCACCAGCGTCACCAGAGTGGTGATGCCGACCAGGAATACCGGATTTTGGAACTGCATTCCCCAGCTGGCGGTGTGACCCGCTCCCTGGATCAAAATCACCAGCAACGCGAGCACTGCGAACGAAGCTAGTACTCCCAGCGTATAGACGAAGCCCAAAACACGAATCCGCCGCGGCTCCTGCCCACTCTGCTTCACAAATCCCAGAATCTTCAGGGCAATGACTGGAAGGACACAGGGCATGATGTTCAGGATCAGCCCTCCCAAAAAGGCGAGTCCCATCATTGCCAGCAGGGACCGGGTCACCGGGGCTTCAGCCGTCGTTCCCGCGGGAACTTCGGGCTCCTTGGGGACGGGCAGAATGGACCCGATCGGCACAGAGAACTCGACCATTTCAGTCCCCCCATAGACCAGGAGGCCCGCAACCGTCCTGGGCCATTCCGTTCCCGTTCGGGTCACCTTGACCCGGATCAACGAAACGCCCGCGAGCGGCTTCAACAACTCCGGCTGCGGCCCCAAATCCGCACCCGCATTCTCGTAGGGAATAAAGCCCGAAAGAATCCGCTTGGGAACCGGAGGCACGCGGAGGAGTAGATTCCGATCATCCCCTGCCCCCGCATTCTCCCAGGCCGCCGAAACGGTTCCCTCGGGCGCCGGCACCGGCACCCGCGCCAAGGTGTCCGTAATGAGCTTTTGGTCCGGACTGGCGACAAGAGGCGAACCCACCGTGAAGGTATTGGTCACCATCGCCCTTCCGGGGACGCACTCCTTGTCGCACTCCAGCCAGGTTACCTTCGCCGAAACGGCGACCGGTCCCACAGGGTGATTCGGCACCACCGTAAAGCGGACGGGGAGCACGACCCGGCCGTCGTAGACAAAACTGGTGATCCCCGCCTCGGTGAGTGTCCGCGGAGGTGGCCAGTGGATATCACCCGCTGTGATTCCCTCCGGGAGCTTCCATTCAATCTTCGTTCGTTGCCCGGAATCACCGGGATTCCGCCAATAGGTATGCCAGCCCGGAGGCGGCGTAAGTTCCACCGCACCGTAGAAGGCTGACCCCGGAGGAACCGTGGCTGCGTCGAAGAGCAACCGAGCCTGCGCCTTCCCCTGGGCCAGGCCCGACACCATTCCCACCCAAAGGGCAACGCAGGCAATCCACGAACGGAGACTCATAGTTTCAGCGCTTTCAAAGTTTTCGACCCAACTTCCCGGGATGCGGTCCGGATCGGGAAACAGGGCGGTCCGAAATCGCCTCCGGTACCGGACCAACCCCGGCATCCCGTCAACGGGCGGCTTCCGCCAAGGCGGGCCCCAGTCGATGGATCGTACCGATCACCTCGGAACGCAGCTCATCCCCGTTGGCGGCCTTGACGGAATACCTCACGCTGAACTGGTCCGCAGGTTCCATTCCATCTATCAGAAGATCCACCGACTTGTGGTCGGAAGAAAGGCGGACTCCTTTCACGGTCAATTTGTCGTGCACCGCCGCCTTGGGGTTTTTCACCGAGAGTTCCGGGGAACCGTAATTGCCGCTGTATCGGTAATTCCACAACTCAACCGCGTAATTCTCCAGATCCGCAGCCGATGCCGGATCGAGTGCCGTCGAGAAGGTCAGGGAGATTCCATTGGTGGCGGCATGGGCCTTGACAACCATCTCAACCGGCTTGCCCGTGTAACGAACCCGGTAAAAGCCCCCATCTCGAGTCGCCGCGGTCTGCCATCCCTTGAGGCCCGCAACGTACAATTGGCCGTCCTGCGGACTAAACCGCGCGCGCATGATGCCACTCGGGAATTTCAGGCCGAACGGAACCATGGCCGCCTGGACAACACCATCCACGGAATCCATCAAGACACCGTAGAGCAGACATTTGCCGTAGCTCAGGAACAACGGCGCCCCCTTCCAGGGACCCCATCGGTCACTGTCGACGAAGACCTGGCCCCCGCTCGAATTGTCCCAGCGCATCGGCAGCCAGCAGATCGGCTCATCGTAGGACTTGGGGATGGGCATCGCACCATCCCACCCCTTCAAATTGTTGGCCTTGCGAAAATCCGGATCACTTGGATTTCCCTGAAGTGTGGTTCCATTGGTATAGACCAAGGTCAGGTCGCGCTGGGCCGAAGGCACCATGCCCATGAAGGCGCCGGGCTTCACCAGATTGAGTTTCGAGGAGGGCATCCAGTGTCCCTGGTTGTCACCAACCAATACGGTATCGTCCGGACCGACCGTCATCCCATTCGGCGCCCGCAGACCCGTGGCAAACACCTCCAGTTTTTTCCCATCCGGCGACACCCGGAGCATCGTCCCCTGGTGGGGCGAGGTCACGCTGGGTTCCCATGGGGCACCCTTGCAGTAGTAGAAATTCCCCTTGGAATCGGTGTGCAGGTCGAGGACGAACTCGTGATAGTTCGGCGTGACCACCGTGTCGTTGTTGAAGTTGTCGTAGGCATCCGCCTCGCCGTCCCCGTTAAGGTCCCGGAGGCGCGTGATCTGGTCGCGTCCGGCGACATAAATCTCCCCATTTTGAACCTTCACACCCAAGGGCTGAAACAGCCCGCTGGCAAACCGGCGCCAGGTCAGCGGGCCGGACGGCTTGTCGAGGCCGGACACGATCCAAACGTCTCCATGGAACATGACGACCACGGCACGTCCACCCGGGAGGAAATCGAATCCCCCGATGAAGGTTCGGGTGTGATAGGGATTCGGGAAGGGTTCCGTGATGGTGTCGACCACATAAGGGCCATCCTCGGTTCCCGGCTTCAGTTCAGTCGTCACCGTCTCGGTCCAACGCGCGGGTCCACCCCGGGTGAGGGGCAGGAGATCACGAGGTTGGGCTGCCACGATCACCGACTTTTTGGAATCCTCGGACTTGGAAAACGACAACGCGAAGGGCTGGTTTGCAGGGACGCGCGAAAGCCTCAGCCAGAGGGCGCCGTCCTGCGCGACCAGGGTGGCCCCCTCAGGAACTCCCACGCCGGCCACCGTCAGATTCCCTCCGGAGACCAGCGGATAGGTGCTCGCAAAGGATTTACCCGCGGCAACCGTCCCTGAGACCTGACCCAGGCCCTCATCCAACAGCACCGCGACGTTCTTCGCGTCGTCCAGAAATTGGAGGGTGCGGGTGAAGGCTCCGCCCGCCGACTCCGTTCGGAATCCCGGCAGTTCGAGCACCCTCGCCGTCCCGACCGTGTAGTGAAGGACCACGTCGTCCCCTTGGACACTCAATCCCTCGTAATGTGCCCAGGCCTTGGGAAGGGGTCCCTGATGTCGGTCCCGCGGGTCTGCCGTTCCGCCCTGGGGATCCGCCCAACCAGGACCAAGGGTGGTGCTCAAAACGAGGTTGGTCCCCTTGACCGTGGGCGGCGGGGGCCACTCGATCTTGGTCAGCGTGTTTCCAAATTCGAGGAAGGGACCGGACCACGCCGCAGCCACGCGCAGCGTGTCGAGGTCGTAAACCATGTAGTTGGTCCTGCTTTCCCCCACCGTGATCGCCAACCCCTTCATGGCGGCGGGCCGATCCTTCCCGAGCATGATGGTCCCCGACCAAAACGGTCCCCGAATGGGATCCGGCTCAGGAGGACGATTGGTTTGCTGTGCGGGAAGGGTGGGCGCGCTCAGGATGAGGGCGAGCACCGCGAGGCCGCGCCAAATCGGGAGATGAATCTTCACAGGAATTCCTAAAGGGTCAGTGGATGGCGTTCCCGGACACGATGGGGCACCCGCGGGCGCACGACAAGCCGCACGCAGGGTTCCAATAACGAATCCCGGTGAATCAAGGATTCCTGGAACCCGGCCGTGGTTACAGGTCGGAAGCCGAAAGCTGCGGAATTGAGCCTCCCGCCGTCTCACACCAACCCCGGGCACTCAACGAAGAGTCCTCCCGGAAAATCCAAACTTGGATCCACTCGGGGGCGCCATCCGGAACCGGGATGCCCTTACCCCTTCGGCTTCAATTGAGGGAACAGGATCACATCGCGGATGCTTTCCTGTCCCAGAAGCATCATGCACAGGCGGTCGATGCCAATGCCAATGCCCCCTGCCGGAGGCATTCCGTGCTCGAGAGCCACCAGGAAGTCTTCGTCCAACTTCTGCTGCTCCCCACCCGCCTGATGTTCGAGGGCTTCGCGCTGCGCAATCGGGTCATTCTGTTCCGTGTATCCGGGCGAGATCTCCTGACCATTGATGCAACACTCAAACACCTCAACGGTGGTCGGGTCGTCCGGTGACAGCTTGGCCAGGGGTACCAACTGCTTCGGCAGATGCGTAACAAACGTCGGCTGGATCAGGGTGGGTTCCACCAACTTCTCGAAGACGGCTCCTGTCACCTCAAAATCCTCGTATCCGTCTGCAATGTCGCCCGCGAGCTTCAGGTCCTCTGTGGCGCGCCGCCGTCGCTCGGAGGAAGTGATCTCGAACCAGTCAGCACCAGCCTTCTCCCGGACCAGATCCTTGTAGCAAACCCGACGCCACGAGGTCAGGTCGATGATCTTGTAGACCTGCCCCTCCGCCGTCCTGTGCTCAATCATCTCGGTGCCAAGCACCCGACGCGCCACGTGTCGGATCAACGATTCCACCGTCTCCATCATCGTCGCGTAATCCCCATAGGCCTCGTACGCCTCGAGCATGGTGAACTCGGGATTGTGCCGCCGGGAGAGTCCCTCGTTCCGAAAGTTGCGCCCGATCTCGAACACCTTATCGATGCCTCCGACCAACAGTCGTTTCAGGTAAAGTTCGAGGGCGATGCGCATGTAAAATTCGCAGCCGAGGGCATTGTGGAAGGTCTTGAAGGGCTGCGCCGCCGCCCCGCCGGGAATAGCCTGCATCATCGGGGTCTCCACCTCCACATAACCCCGGTCGTGAAAGAACGAGCGGATCTCGCGGATCACCGCCGACCGCAGGAGGAACGTCTTCTTCACGTCCTCGTTGGACATCAAGTCCAGGTACCGCTGCCGGTATCGAATCTCCGTGTCAGCCAAGCCCTCCCACTTTGCCGGCGGCGGGCGCAGTGCCTTGCCCAGCACGGTGAAGGAATCGAGTTTCAAACTCGGCTCCCCGGTACGGGTGCGGAAAAGAGTTCCCCGGGCGCCGACAAAATCAGCGAGATCGAGACACCGGAAGTTTTCAAACGCCTCGTCGCCGAGCGCCGCCTTCTGGGCAAAGACCTGAATTCGCCCCGTCACGTCCCGCAAATCGACAAACTGGCTCTTACCCATGTCCCGGTGCGCGGTGATCCTTCCGGCGATCGCGACGGGATGCCCCTCCGCCAACTCCCCCTTTTCGAACTTTTCACGGGCCTCCCCGCAGCCGGAATCGGGCGTGAATTTGTTGCGAAATGGATGAATCCCCTTGGCCTCCAGGGCAGCGAGGTTGGCGCGCCGCTGGGCTATCAATGAATTGGTGTCCTCCATACCGGAACCGCAAGCAAACCACATCCGGTCGTCCCGTCACAAGGGCTCTTCGAGGGGGTGGTGGCGCGGTACACCGTGGCACTGGCATCCACAACACCGACCGGAGTAGGATGTCCCGCCATGTCGAAGGGATTCCTCCCATTCCTCCAGCGCTGGGTGGTCACCACGCTTGCCGTCCTCGTGGCGGCTCAGGTGGTGAAGGGAATCCATTATGACACGACCGCGACCGTTCTGGTGGCGTCGCTTCTGCTGGGATTCCTCAATGCCTTCGTCCGCCCCATTCTCCTCCTGCTGTCGCTGCCCCTGCTGCTGGTGTCGCTGGGACTCTTCATCGTGGTAATCAATGCCCTGCTCCTCCGGTTCGTTGGAGAGGTGGTCAAGGGCTTTACCGTGGCCGATTTCTGGACTGCGGTTTGGGGAAGCATCGTCATCAGCCTGGTTTCCACGATCATGAACCTGCTGCTGGGATGTGGCCCGAAAATTGAAGTCCGGCGCGGTGGACGCCCTCCCCGGAACAAGGGGCCTTCCGACGGTGGAGGAGGGCCCGTCATCGACGTCTGACTTCCGCCATGCCTCGAGAGAGTTTTCCCAGAAGGTCGCGTCCCGCACCCCGCCAACCTTGGAAACGGTGGCTTCTCCTGTTGCTCTTCCTCGGGGGTGGCATTGCATTCTGGTTCCTTCGGCGCCCCGATTTCCCGGAGAACCCTTCCCGAAATCCGTCGCCCTCTCCTCAACCGGCACAGCCCCGATCCGTAGGACCATCCAGTTCCACGACTCCGGCTCCCACAATTCCCGCCCCCTCAAATCGACCACCGGCCGAGCCAATTCCTGCCCCACTTCCTGTCCCCAAGCGCCCCGCCCAACCCACTGCTTCCACAAATCCAGCGCCGATGATTCTGCGAAGTCCTTCTCCGGCGAAGGAGGAAGCCTCCGGGTTTCAACCGAGACCGGCCACCAACCTCCTCGAAGCGCAGATCGCCCTGGCGCAACGCGGGATCGGATCCGGCTCCCTGGACGGTGTCGCCGGCGCACAAACCGAGGCGGCATTTCGGGCATTTCAATTTCAACAGGGTCTCGAGGAAACCGGGCGCCGCGATCCGGATACGGAGAAGGCCCTGACTCTGATTCGGCCTCCATGGACGCAGTACGTCGTCACCCTGGAGGATCTTTCCTCGTTGCACCCGGTACCCGACACCTGGCTTGGCAAGTCCGAGGTCCCTCGCCTGGGATACGCCACCCTGCTCGAACTCCTCGGCGAAAAGACCCACGCGCATCCCCGCCTTCTCCAAAAACTCAATCCGGAGGTCCGTTGGGATTCCGTTGCCCCTGGTATGGAATTGGTGGTGCCCGATGCAGAGTATCCTCCCCCCCGTAAGGCGGCACTGATCCGAATCAGCCTGGCCGGCCGGTACCTTCGGGCCTTCGACGGCAACGGAAACCTCCTCGCACACTTTCCGGTGAGCATCGGACGCGTTGCCGAAAAACGGCCCGTCGGCGCCCTGACGGTGGCGGTTTCCGTCAAGGACCCGAATTACACCTTCGACCCGGCGGTCTTTCCCGAATCTGAGGAGGGGAAACAAATCGGACACAAGCTCATGATTCCTCCCGGCCCCAACAATCCGGTCGGTGTTGCGTGGATCGGACTGAACCGCCCGGGATACGGCATCCACGGCACGCCGGTCCCGGAACAGGTCGGGCGCACGGAAAGTCACGGCTGTTTTCGTCTCGCCAATTGGAACGCGGAGTATCTTCGCCGAATGGTTGGCGTCGGCACCCCGGTCAATGTCGAGCGGTGACGCGAACTTGAAGGATTCCACGGCCGACTGCGCCCGGACTCAGGCACCCCGCCCTTGCATCCGGCGCAGCAGCCAAATCATCTCTTCCTGATAGGCATTCCGGGTCGGATATCGAGGTGCGGAATCCGGATCGTCCTCGCGCACCGCAAAGGCACCCCGATTCAGGACCGCGCGCGGTGCATGGGCGAGAAGACCCCGGAGGAACATCCGAAATCGATGTTCCGGATCGCGGGAACTGGTCCCCTCAGGTTCCGGCGGCACGAACTCGCCACTCACGAGGGAGAATCGAAGCGTCCCCCCCGTCACCACCAGGTCTGACATCCAGCACCATTCCCGCTTTTCCTGGCGAAGTGTGATCGAGGCACCGAGCGGAGAACGGGACTCTTCACCCCAGCTGGATGGATCCCGGTCCCGGTTGTAGGTCACCGTACGAAACCGCGTCATTCGGACGGCGCCGGCACAGATCAGGTCAATGCGATCCCACGGCACCGAAATTTCCCGATCATAGGGATCAAAGGCTACAAAAGACTCCGGACGCACTTCGGCACGCCGCAACTTTTTGGAAACGGGGGGAACGGGGATGTCCCGTTCGTCGATCAGGTCCACTTCGATTCCTTCCCGACGCATCGCCATCTCCAACTGGCGACCCGGAATCTCCTCCAGATTTCGCAGAAGAATCCCGAAGGCATCCGCAACTATGTGGGCAGCATCCATCGGATGCCACTCCCCCACCCCTTCCAGGGCCCGTGCCACAGCGGCTACGTCTGGAAACTCCAGCCGCTGTTGGATCAGGGCAAACGGCACGGGACGAATGTGGGGCAGGGGAATCTTGGGAAACAAGACCGATGGCACCCCGACACCCCTTGCCGAACCGGCGCCGAATCCGTTTCCTAAGGAGGTGAGCGAGGAAATCTTCGACGTGGTCAATGAGCGGGACGAGGTCACCGGACAGCAGACCCGGAGCGAGGTCCATCGGCTGAACCTCCGACACCGCGCCGTGCACGTGCTGCTGATCAACAGCCGGGGTGAGTACTTCCTCCAGCAGCGATCCCTCCTGAAGGACAATTGGCCCGGGGTTTGGGATTCCTCGTCATCAGGCCATCTCGACACGGGCGAATCCTACGACGCCTGTGCCGTGCGGGAAGTCAGGGAGGAACTCGGGATCACCCTGAATGCGCCGGCGGAGCGCATCCTGCGATTGGAAGCCACTTCAGAAACCGGCTGGGAATTCTGCTGGGTATACCGGGCCCGTCATGAAGGCCCTTTTTCCCTCCAGGTCAGCGAGGTTCGCGGCGGCGGCTGGTTCACCGTTGAAACCATTCGCGCTTGGATGGCCGCGCGTCCCGACGATTTCGCCAGCTGCTTTCGGGTGTTGTGGAACCGGCTGCACTCCTGAGGGGCCGACTCCATCCTCCAGTGAACCGCTCACGAATCACCGCGACCGTGCTTCCAAAAAGGCCTTCAGTTCCGCGGCCATGGCACCGCCGAAACCCGGGACCGATTCAAGTTCCTCAAGGGTGGCCAGCCTCAGTCGCTGGACGGATCCAAACCGTTTGAGCAGCGCCTGTTTTCGGGCATCACCGATGCCGGGGAACTCATCGAGCAAGCTTTCGGAAATCTTCCGCAGGCGTAGTTGGGCATTGTACGTATTTGCGAACCGATGCGCCTCGTCTCGAACCCGCTGGAGCAGCTTTACCGCCGGGCTGTCCAAACCCGGACGCAGCGGTTCGGAACGATCCGGCAGATAAATCTCCTCGAACTCCTTCGCCAATCCCAGGACCGGGACCGATTCCAGGCCCAACGCCCGAAGTTCCTTGCAGGCCGCATTCAACTGGCCGCGCCCGCCATCGATCAGAATCAAATCCGGGAGGCGCGCACGAATTCCCGGACGCGCCACCCAGGGAGCGTCCAGTCCCGAACCATCGGAAACCGAAGGCGCCTGCTCACGGACAGCCGCAGCGTCCAGATCCCTCGGCAGAGGATGCGACCGAACTGCCCGGGAGACGTCTTCAATGGCTCGCTGAAGTGCCTGGGGGCTGGCCTCACCGCCATCATCAGCAGTCCCGCGCTCCGGACGCCCGGTTCGCATCTCCGTCAGGAGCCGCGTGTACCGCCTCCGGATCGTCTCCGCCATGCTTGCGAAGTCGTCCTGCTGTGTGACGGACTTCATCCGAAAACGCCGGTAGCTCGAACGGTCCGGACGCCCCTGCCAGAAACTCACCATGGACGACACGACGAACGTCCCGCTGATGTTGGAAATGTCGAAGCCTTCGATCCGCGCGGGAGGCGCCGGCAGGCCCAACACCCGCGCCAATTCCCGAAGGTCGGACTCCGGATTCACCGCCACCGGAAGCGTGTAGGGAATGCGCTCAAACTTCTCCGTCTTCTGCGTCGTTCGCTTCAGGTCCTCGATCGCGTCGCGCAACTGGGCGGCCTTCTCAAACTCCAGCGCGGCGGAGGCCCTGCGCATTTCGGACTCCAGCTCCTGGCGCAGTTCGTCAGTTTGACCTTGGAGAAACTCTATGCCAGCGCGCACCTGCGCCAGATACTCGTCGCGGGACACGTTGCCGATGCAGGGCGCGGTGCAGTGCCTCAAGTTTCCGTAAAGGCAATGGCGGTAATCCGACTCCCCGGGCGTCAACGGCCGGCACCCGCGCAGGTGAAACTTCCGCCGCATGAGCGTGAGGGCCCGTCGGACACTCCCGGAATGCGCAAAGGGACCAAAATAAACGCTCCCGTCATCCTTCCGGAGGCGCGTCAGGGTGAAGCGCGGGATCGGATCGTTGAGATTGACCTTGAGCAGGAGGAACCGCTTGTCGTCGCGGAAATCGATGTTGAACCGCGGCTGAAAATCCTTGATGAGGCGACCCTCCAGCAGAAGGGATTCCGGCTCGTTCTTGACGACGTGCCAGTCGAAATCGTGGATGGCATCCACCAAGGCGTTGAACTTGAGATCCCATCCCATGCGCCGTGACGGATGGAAGTACTGGGAGACCCGCTTCCGAAGATCACGAGCCTTGCCCACATAAATCACCGTTCCGAACCGATCCTTGTGCAGATACACACCCGGGCGGTGCGGCACCTGGGACAGCTTGTTCCGAATGTGATCCGTGACGGGCATGCAGCAGGACCTACCCGCAGGCCGGCCCCCGATTTACAGAAGAGTGCCCCGGGAATTCCCGGGGCACAAGAAACCCGACCATGTTGCGTTCGGCGATTCCCACTCCAGCCGGAGTCGGGCCATTTTCCACTCAGACCGCGCGAACGAACTTCACCCGATGGCCCGGACCACACTGGGCCAGTCGCCAGAGGTCGCACGATTCAATAATCCCAAGCTTCGGGTACCCCCCCAACGTCGGGCCATCCGGCATCGTCACGATGGGCGATCCACCGGACGGTACTTGAATGGTTCCTGGAAGCACGGGTTCGGACGTCATTTCCCGGGCATCGGGTTGAATCCTCGGTCCCTGCAATCGGTATCCGGTCCGGTCACACTGACTGGAGATTTGCCATTCGGCCCTGAAGAAGTTTTCCCGCGCTTCCTCCGGAAACCAGGTCCATTGCGGTCCCGGCCAGACGGGTAGGACGACGTTTGCAACCCTGTCAGGGACTTCCGACCACGGAACGCGCCGGGCTGCCGTGGCATCCGGAGGGGAGAAAGTCGCTGCGGACGAACGGAAAAACGCCCGGCCGGGAGCGATCACAGAGCCGATGCCCGCCCGCGGCAGCGTACTCGCACTCCCCAGGAATCGCGCAGCCGAAATCCCCCCAGGAATTGCGACATACCGCCACACTCCGCGTTCCTGTGGCGGAAACTCCAACACGTCCCCGGCACGGACCCGGACGGCCGACCAGCCAGTCCTCCGACCGGATCCCATTCCAGGATCACCGGTGATCGCGACCCAACCGGCTTCGCACTTCGATCCGCTGCCCTTGCAGGCAACATTCAAGCACGGGCAGCTCCGGAGGATTGTCGAGTAGGCGATTGGCCCACCGGGCCGCCGTCGGATCCATCGCGCCACTCGGTGGGACACCGAGCCTTCGGAATCCGGGCCGCCCGGCGTCCTGAATCGTAATCCCAAGTCCGGGACTGAGAACCCGGAGGACCGGCCTGTCCCCATTCGTGGCATCCTCCCCCGCTTCGGATATACTCCGCGGCGCCGGCTCCTTCATCCAATCCGCCGAATCACGCCACCCCTGCGGAATGAACCGAACCCGATCTCCCGGCATCACCGCAAACTGCTCCCGTAACGTGGGAGCCCAGGGCGAGAAAATCGCGATCGACGACGCACCGACGAGATTCCACCCGCCGGGCCCCGTGACGGAATAGACGCCGGTATGCCCTCCTCCAATAGCTACACTTCCCGAGGGAACCCGCACGCGCGGGGTCGGTAATCGAGGAGTCTCCAAGCGGCGGTCCAATCCGCCCAGGTACGGAAAACCCGGGGAGAATCCAAGACAGTGGACCAGGTACTCGGGAGCCGCGTGCGCGGAGACAACGTCATTCGGCGACAAGCTCGCGCTCTGGGCCACACGCTCCAGATCGGGGCCACCGTAGGCGACGGGCAGTTCCACCAAACGACCGAGCTCGGGTTCCCCACCCGACTCAACGTCAACCCCAAGACCCGCCAAACCTGGAATCGCCGCGTCACAAAGCAATGATTCGGAGAAGACCAGCAGGATCCGCGTGAAGGAGGGAACAGCTTCCAATAAACCGGCCGGAGCGTGTCGTTTCAAGGCACCCAAAAGGCGGCCTTGGCGGAAAAAAGCAGCCTTATCGGGGGCCCCTGCAAATGAAATCAAAAGGGCGCGAGGTCCGTATCGGTGAAATTCCAAATGCATGCCCCATGAACCACCGGCCAGCAACCGCCAGCGGACAGCAAGTTACCGGGACTTCGCCTCAACTAGAAGCGCGGCCACCTGGTCCATGGGTGCGATTGTTTCCTCACGGGTCTTGAGATTCCGGACGCGAATCCCATCCGGACCGTCCACGCGCACCGTATGTCGCGCGCCGAGATCGAGGGCACGCCGAAACTGCTTGTCCCCCTTCATCGGAGTCAGACTGAACTCCACCGACAATCCCGCTTCCCGCAAGCACTGCACCAATCGGAGGGAGTCTTTGCGCCTGGATTCATCCTCGATCAAAACCATGATATCCACAGTGCTGGACGAAGTTGGCGCCAGATTTCGGACCCGCAGCAGTTCCGCGAGAACGACGTCTCCCATACCAAATCCCAATGCCGGGAGGTCCACCCGTCCTTCACTCACTTGTCCGATCAACTGATCGTATCGTCCACCGCCGGCAATGGCCCGAAACTGTCCCTTTCGGTCAAAGGCCTCGAACACAACGCCCGTGTAATAGGCAAGGCCCCGAATCACCCCGTAATCCACCCGGACAAATTCGCGGAGCCCCCTCGCTTCGAGGTCATTCAGGATCATTTGAATCTCCCCTTCAGGCACGCTCGAATCGATGAAGGCTTGGACCTCGGACATTCGAATCCCCAACGCCTCCAGCTTCTGCGCGGTCACCTCCGGGGATTCCCGCTCAATCTTGTCAACAATCTGGAAGAACTCGTATGCGCAGTCGGGATTGGCCGCGGTGCCGGCCAGAAAGCGCAACCACGACTGGCGACTGCTCAAGCGAACCACAAAGTCCTCCGCCGTCAGTCCGAGGGACCGGAGCACGTCGATCAACAACGCTACCATTTCCGAATCCGCGCTGACGTCTGCCTCGCCAAAAAGGTCGCAATTCAATTGGAAATGCTCCCGAAGCCTTCCCTTCTGCTGCTTTTCATAACGAAACAGCTGCGGAATCGAAAACCACTTGATGGGTTTGCGATACGACCTCTCGGAACGCGCCACCATTCGGGCGACCGTGGGGGTCATCTCGGGCCGCATGGCCACCGCGCGGTCACCCTTGTCCACAAAGTTAAACAATTGGGCCACGATCTCTGCACCAGACTTGTTCGTGTACAATTCCAGCGGTTCCAAGGGAGGACCATCATACTCCCGAAACCCGTATCGGCGCGCCGTCTCCCGCCAGCACCGGAAAATGTGTTGGCGAAGATCGCAACTCCACGGTTCATTCGGTGGAGTGGGCTCGGGATAGAAGTCTCGAAAGCCGGGAAGACGTTCCATAAGTGATCGTTCGCCGGACCTTACCCGAGGCGCCGCCCGGGAAGAACCGCAAAACGGAGTCAGTTCCTTCCCTGACTCCGAGTTTCAACCCGTCCTTCCGGAGCAAAGCACTTCCACGTGACGCCAAATTCGGCCCGCCACCGTTTCGGGTGAGCCCTCCGCCGGAACCGGGATCATTCGGTGGGGTTCTTCACGCGCCAGCTGCTCATACGCTCTCTCGACACGCTCAAAAAAATCCGACCGCTCGTCATCAAACCGGTCTCCAAGATTGCCCTGCTCGCCTTTTCGCTCGCGGAGGCGGCGGATGGCCTCGTCCGGGGAGAGCCGAAGCCACAGGGTCAGGTCCGGCCACAACGTTCCGGTCGCCGCTCGAACCACGGCCCGCACCATCGCCGGATCAAGCCCACGGCCACCTCCCTGATACGCGAGTGTGGAGTCGGAAAATCGGTCACAAAGAACCACCGAACCGGAATCCAGGGCGGGGCAAATTACCTTTCGAACGAGTTCCGCCCGACTGGCATTCATCAGCAGCAACTCTGTCTCCGGGGACATCCCATTGCCGTCCAAGTCATGCTTGAGGAGGTGACGAATCTTCTCACCCAGCGGAGTACCACCCGGTTCACGCACGGCAAGCACCGTGCGCCCCATGGCCCGAAGGCGATCCTGAAGCAGGCGAATCTGGGTGGTCTTCCCACACGCCTCCCCCCCTTCAAACGTGATAAAGACGCCCCGAGGCATCAGGGACCGCGGTTGACTGGAGTTCCAGATGTCGATGCCCCAGATGTCGATGCCCCAGAGGCTGCCGCCGTCTTGGAGGGAGGCGGGTTCTTTTTGTAGTCCTCCTCGAGATATTGGACAAGGGAAGCAATCTGTGCATCAGACAGCGGCCCCCCATTCCGCCCTGCAAACGCAGGCATCAGGCTCCCAACGCGCCCGTCGGAAATCCACTTGGCCCAATAGTTCTGGTCCGAATTTTTCAGCCGAGTCCGAAGGTCCGGCACCATGGTCGCTCGATGCTCCGCCTCGTGACAGATTCCGCACGCGGCCTCATAAAGTTCCCTGCCCGTTTTCCCGTAGACGGGCTGCGCGTGGCACGCAGCACAGTCGTTACGGAACACTGCCTGTCGATCCGCCAGAGCCACCTGGGTGTTGCGCGTTCGATCCATGGTGGTTGGAGACGGAGTCGGGATGGTAACGCTGACTGACAAAGGGTAGCTCCCGGTTGACGCAACCACGGTGGCGGTCTTGTTTACCGTTCCCAATTTCCCGGTTACATCCATGGTCACGTCGATGAAACCACCCTCCCCGGGTTTCAGTACCCATGGACTGGTCGGCAGTTTGCCCGCCGTGCACCCGCAGCTGGTATTGATGTACGAAATGGTCACCGTATCGGTCGATCGGTTGGTCACGGAAAACGTAAAGGACGCCTTCTTCTCTCCCTCGACCAAGTCTACATGCTTGTTGGTCGAATCGAACTCCAGCACTCCCGGCTTCCCCGCTGTCGTATTCGGAGATGGAGCGATAGAGTAACGGTTTGTAGGAATGGACGCCGCCGGCTTTCCGGCCGTGCTCACCGTCTGGGTCGTCAACACTGCATTTGCGGGAACCGCAGTGGATGCCTTCGGAGAAATAGGAGGAGGAATTGGAGGAAGGCTGCCCGTCCCCGGCGAAGCGCCACGCACGGCGAACACGACCGCAACGAATACGGGACAGCGGGCAAGAAACCAAACCTTCATGACGGGTCGACGGGTTATCATTAACTCCGCTCGCTGAACAGCGGATTTCGTCAATCAGCCACTGCATCGTGGCTCAATCCGACCGTTCAACAGCTCGTAGGAACCTCGTTGAGGACCTTCAGACAATGCGGAATCGCCCCTTGGACGAAACTCAAACATTCGGCGGCGCCCGCCGGCTTCCCCGGGAGACAAATTACCAGCGTCCTGCCGACCACTGCAGCCAGACTTCGCGAAAGAATGGCGTTGGGAGTGATGTCCAAAGAACGCATCCGCATCGCTTCTCCAAAACCGGGAATCTCGCGATCCGCAATCTCACGCACCGCCTCGGGGGTTACGTCCCGGATCGCCACTCCTGTGCCACCAGTGGTCAAAACGAGGGCACAACCCAGGGAAATCATCTCCCGAATCGCCCGCTGGATGTCGCGTCGTTCGTCAGGAACCACGCGATCCGCAGCTACAATCCAGCCCGATGCGGCGGCGGCATCCCTCAACACAGGCCCCCCCAAATCTTCGTAGTCCCCCCGGAATGCCCGGTCAGAAATGGTCACGATACCACACCGAATCTCCATTCCTGAGAAAACCACGAAGTCCGTTGAAGCTCAGTCCAGTTCTCTAGCCTCCGCCATGCAACCTGCGGAAAGTGATCTTCAAACTCAGACGTCAAAATCCGCAGCCCCCCCCGCTCCCGCACCCTTCGAGCACCAGCCAATCCTCCATCGCTTTCTCCATTTTTGGATCAAAGTCACCACCCAGTTCGTCCGGAATCGCGGTCCGGTCCGCGCGTCAGCCCTCGCCTACACAACTTTAATGGCACTCGTTCCGCTCCTCGCCATCTCCCTGAGCGCGACCGCATTGTTCCTTCCAAGGGACGAGGCTAAGCGAAAGGAAAAACTTCTGGAGTGGATTGAATCGGGAATCGCAAGGACCGCACCCGCCTTGGGCCTTGGCGACGAGGATGGACGGACGCAGCGCGAATTGGCCGCCAGCAATATCGTCAGTTTTGTCGAACGGATCCATTTCAAGACAATTGGTGCGGCGGCAACTTTGGGGCTGCTCGTATTGGTGATCGGATTGCTCAGAACGGTCGAAGTGACCTTCAACGACATTTGGGGGGTCAAGCGAAGCCGAAATCTGGCCGTCAGCATCGTATACTACTGGGCCGCCGTCACGCTCGGTCCCGTTGTCATCCTCGCGTCCAAGGTGGCCAACTACTTCTCCTACCTCGATTTGCCTGGCCTCTCAGGCCAGAACGCAAGCCTCGACACTGCCATCACCCTGATTTCCTTCGGTCTCATGCCTGGGATCATGGCGATGGTCTTCGGCGCCCTTTACTATTTCATGCCGAACACGCGGGTCACCTGGCAAGCCGCGCTCGCAGGTGGAGGGGTTGCCGCCCTCCTATGGACCCTCAATGGCCAACTCTCGGCTCTCTACCACACCCGAGTCCTGACGATCAACGCGATCTACGGAAGTCTGGGGATTCTACCCCTTTTCCTGATTGGCCTCTACTTCACTTGGGTCATCGTGTTATTTGGCGCCCAAGTGGCGTGTACATTCCAATGCATTCACAATCTTCACGACGGATCTTGGGAAACCGCCCGGAATCCCGAAGTTCGAGAAGAAGCAGCCGTTCAAGTGATGCTCCTTACGGCCCGCGAATTCTTGGCCGGCCTCCCCCCCCCATCCCTTGTTCAAATCTCGAAACAGTTGAGAATCCCCTACCCTCTCACTCACGACGTTGTGGAGGCTTTGCTCGAACACCGCCTTCTAAATGCGACTTCCCAAGGCACCGGAGCATTTGCCCCCGCGAAACCCTTGGAATCGATAACGCTCCATCAAATCCTTCAATCGGTAAGGTCTCCCGAACAAAACTTGTCTCTCCAACTCCCCACGATAGAGGCGGCCCTCGCGAGAGAGTTTGTCGGACGTACCCGAATCGCGGCAAAGGACTTCGCGGTAGGCATCAAACTCGCAGAACTTTTCAAAAGCACCTCTGAGCTTCCAAAAATCAGCCGCGATAGCCGAGGAGTTTCCGACTCTTAATCAGTTCTGCCACACGAACAGGTACCTTTCCCTCCCACCCCTTTGAATTGGCGAGAATATCCCGCAATACGTCCCGACTAAGGATCGAGAGATCTCCCTCTTCAACATCACGAACCGCCTGCACATGTTGGTTCTCTAAAAGGAAATCATAGAGGTGTTGGATGTGAGGTGCCACCCGAAGATTCTTGGCGGTAATGATGGAGCCTGTATTGGGATCTTTGTAAGGATAGACAAATATCTTGAGATCATTTTTAAACATGCGTCCAAAGGACTCCAGGATACCCCCCTCCAAATCTGAATAATAGCGCTCTTCAAACAGCTCCCGAAGGGTGGGAACACCCATCACAATTCCAATCGGGAGCTTTGTGTATCGGAACAAATAGCCGGCAAGCCGGTAGAATTCCCCGTATTTTGAAATCAGAACCGGATGCCCCAAAGTCCCAATTAAATCTACCCGGTCCAGAAAATCCTGATGATCAATTCTTCCCTCAACGTTGAGATTCTTAAGCGTCATCTCCAGCAAAACCAACGGTCGGGTTCCCTCCATTTGGGGTTGCTGAATGAACTGGGCCTGCGCATGCCGAATCATTCCCTCCGTAACCTTGGTCAGGGGCCGGAACGATCCCCTCTCAACTAGGATTGAACGCTTGTAGAGAATGTCCGCGGGCTGAACTAATTCCCCGGAAGGCAGGAACATCGCGGCATTGGTCAAGCCCTTCTCAACCAACTGCAACGCCAATAAACGGTTGTCAACCTGGGCAAATTCCGGACCACGAAACTGGATCATGTCCACCTCAATCCGTTCAATCGACAGGTTATCCAACAGTGCAGTAATGATCGCCTCTGGGTGCCAGTGTTGATTCAAGGCCGCATGGATCAGGTTAACCCCTAGAATGCCGAGAGCTTCCTGTTGTTGGAGATTTTCACGGTCCCACATCCTGACGTGCAGGATGATGTCGCACGCTTCAGCAGCTCCCGGTTCGGTTTGAAAGCGGATACCGAGCCAACCGTGGGTTTCATCCCTGCGGTTGAAACTCCTCGCGGCCACAGTATCTGCGAACGCAAAGAACCTGGTCGTCGCCCCTCGCTTCTCCTTCAACCGGGAGACTAGTAGAGAGTACTCGTGTTCAAGCATCGCCTCCAAACGCTGCTTACTGACATAGCGTTCCGTCTGCCCATAAATCGCATCACTCACCGTCATGTCATAGGCTGACATGCTTTTGGCAATGGTTCCGCTAGCTCCACCTACCCGGAAGAACCACCTGGCGACTTCCTGACCGGCACCGATTTCTGCGAAAACTCCATATTTCCCGGGATCGAGGTTTATCTGCAGAGCCTTCTGGTGTGTATCTGGATGGTCACTCATCGCGTTCCCCACAAAACCACAGGAATAGGGAACACGCCACTCGGAGTCACCCGCTTTCCGGACAAAAATAAACCCGGGCGGTAGTCAGAGGATGACATCCCGCCCGGGGGAATTTTCAGAACAAGTTCTGTAGGACAATGTAGAGATTTCCAACCGCTGAACAACTTCGGCAGGAAAATTATGAACCCCGATTTAGGGGAAAGTGGTCGAAATCTGTCCGACGGATCTGGGATAGTCCTGAACTTCTTCTCCGTCAATTAAATCTCTGTATGATTTTTGGGAAGCGGAATTCAATGTCAGCAATTCCGCTCGAAAAAAAAGACCAGCCGGACGTTCCAGCTGGTCTAAAATAATCGGCGGCTACCTACTCTCGCGCAAGCTATACATGCACTACCATCGGCAACGAGGTGTTTGACGGCCGAGTTCGGGATGGGATCGGGTCGGGCCACCTCTTTATGGCCACCGTAAATTCTAAAAGAACAACCGTTCTCTGAAATCTGTGTGTGACGGTTGAATATCATCGATTTTTTAACAATCAAGCCGCACGGTCGATTAGTACCGGTCCGCTCATGCTTCACAGCACTTGCACGCCCAGCCTATCAATCAGGTAGTCTGCCTGAGACCTTTAGAGAGCTTGCGCTCTGGGAAACCTAATCTTGGGATGAGCTTGGCACTTAGATGCTTTCAGCGCTTATCTCTTCCGCACATGGCTACGCAGCGGTGCCCCTGACGGGACAACTGCCACACCAGAAGTGCGTCATTCCCGGTCCTCTCGTACTAAGGAATGAACCCCTCAAGTTTCCTCCGCCCACAGTGGATAAGGACCGAACTGTCTCACGACGTTCTGAACCCAGCTCGCGTACCGCTTTAACCGGCGAACAGCCGGACCCTTGGGACCTTCTCCAGCCCCAGGATGCGATGAGCCGACATCGAGGTGCCAAACCGGATCGTCGATATGAACTCTTGGATCCGATCAGCCTGTTATCCCTAGCGTACCTTTTGTCCGTTGAGCGATGGCAATTCCACATTCAACCATCGGATCATTTGGGCCTGCTTTCGCATCTGCTCGACTTGTAGGTCTCGCAGTTAACCGGGCTTCTACCCATACGCTCGACGCATGGTTGCCAACCATGCTGAGCCCAGCTTCGCGCTCCTCCGTTACCATTTGGGAGGAAGCCGCCCCAGCCAAACTGACCCGCACGCACTGTCCCCCGCCCAGCTAATGGGTTCGAGGTTAGACTCCTAATGGGCAAAGAGTGGTGTTTCACATTGCGACTCAGGCACAACCGAAGCCATGCCTTCAAAGTCTCCCACCTACGCTAAGCATTGCCAACCAGAAGCCAATACGAGCTTACAGTAAAGGTGCATAGGGTCTTTCCGTCCTACTGCGGGCATGCGGCATCTTCACCGCAACTACAGTTTCGCCGAGAACCTCTCCGAGACAGTCGTTCAGTCGTTACAAGATTCGTGCAGGTCGGAACTTACCCGACAAGGAATTTCGCTACCTTAGGACCGTTATAGTTACGGCCGACATTCACGGGGACTTAGGTTCAGAGCTTCGCCTTGCGGCTAACCCCTTGCCTTGATCTTCCCGCATTGGTCACTTGTCACACCCTATACGTAGTCTTAATGACGTGGCAGAGTGCTGTGTTTTTGTTAAACAGTCGCTAAACGCAATTTACTGTGACTCACCGAAGTGAGTACCCCTTCTCCCGAAGTTACGGGGCTAATGTGCCGAGTTCCTTAGAGAGGTCTCTCTCGCGCGCCTGAGTGCACTTACACTCACCCACCTGTGTCGGTTTACGGTACGGGCGATCAGGAAAGGGCCGTCAACTTTTCTCGGCAGTGGTTCCGGGATCTTGCTTTGGATTGCTCCTAGGCTGGATCTTTCAATGATCCTGATCCGTTTCCCCCTGCGTGATTGACGGTTTGACCTGATTCGGTGCCGGAATATTGACCGGCTGTGCATCGACTACGTCCTACGACCTCGTCTTAGCTCCCGACTAACCCTGGGAGGACGAACCTTGCCCAGGAAACCTTGGGTTTACGGCGACCAGAATTCTCATCTGGTTTATCGCTACTCGTGTCTGCATTCTCACTAGCCGGCGCTCCAGTTCCCCTTTCGGGTGACCTTCACAGCACCGACTACGCTCTCCTACCAAAGTCCCCCCGCGAACGGAGAAACTTTTCCAAGCTTCGGTAGATGGTTTGATCGCCAATCATTTTCGGCGCGACATCACTCGATGAGTCAGCTGTTACGCACTGTTTAAATGATGGCTGCCTCTAAGCCAACATCCTCACTGTCTAAGTAACGTCACATCCTTTTCACTTAACCATCTTTTGGCACCTTAGCTGTGGATCTGGGCTGTTGCCCTCTCGACGACGAAGCTTATCCCTCGCCGTCTGAATGCTGGGTTAATGGATCCTGTGGAATTCGGAGTTTGATTGGTTTTGGCATCCCGGTAGGGACCCTAAGCCATCCAGTGCTCTACCTCCACGGTTTACTTACCCAACGCTCGCCCTCAAGCGATTTCGGAGAGAACCAGCTATCACGGGGTTTGATTAGTCTTTCGCTCCTACTCTCAAGTCATCTCAGGATTTTTCAACATCCACGAGTTCGGTCCTTCACCAAGTGTTACCTTGGTTTCAACCTGCTCAAGAGTAGATCACCTCCGCTTCGGGTCTATTACCTGCGACTGGACGCACATTTCGTACTCGCTTTCGCTTCGCATCCACCCCAAAAAGGTTAATGCTGGCCACAGATAATAACTCGCAGACTCATTATGCAAAAGGCAGGCGGTCACTCTTTCGAGCTCCCACACTTTGTAGGCAGCGGGTTGCAGGTTCTATTTCACTCCCCTAGCAGGGGTTCTTTTCGCCTTTCCCTCGCGGTACTAGTTCACTATCGGTCGCTGATGAGTATTTAGCCTTATCCAGTGGTCTGGACGGATTCATGCGGAGTTTCACGTGCACCGCACTACTTGGGATTCCCTCTGATTTGATTCGGCTTTGCGTACCCGGCTATCACGGTCTTTGGCCGACTTTTCCAAGTCGTTCGGCTTACCTTCACAATATCGTTGTGAGGGTCCCTCTACCCCGACGTGATGAATCACGTTGGTTTGGGCTATTCCGCTTTCGCTCGCCACTACTTACGGAATCACTTTGTTTTCTATTCCTGGGGTTACTGAGATGTTTCACTTCACCCCGTGTCGCTCTGACGGACTATGAATTCATCCGTCAGTTCCTTTAAAAAGGAGGGTTT